>NZ_CP053660.1:1882002-2509336 GCF_013177455.1 Nocardioides marmotae | reverse complement strand
AGAGGTAGACCGTGCTCTCCGGGACCGACAGCTCACGTTGCAGGGCGAAGCCCTGGGGAGTCTCCGAGCTGGTCGTGCGCACCCACAGCCTGGCGCCGGCGGGGACCGTGTCTCCTGCCGCCAGCTGCTGGGTGCCCGCGGCGTCGCTGAAGACCTCCACCTCCCCTTGGATGCGCAGCGTCGAGGGGCCGTCGGCGGTGACCGTGAACGGACCGACCAGCTCGCCGGTCGTCGGGACCGACGCGGACGTCGGTGAGACGCTCAGCGCCGGCGGTGCGGGCTCACGGGCCGGCCCGTTCTCGAGGGCGTCGGCGACGATGGCCGAGGTGAGCTGGTAGAGCTGCGGCTCCTGCGTCGGGTCGAGCACCAGGTTGTCGCTGAAGAACCAGATCGCGGCCTGCACCGCAGCGGCCTTGACGTTGTCGGGGACGTCCGCGGGCTGCGGCTGGGTCGGGTGGTAGTTCTCCAGGATGTAGCCGACGTAGGGGAGGTTGGGCACGTTGGCCTCGGTCCAGTCGCCACGCTCGTAGGTGACGCCTGTCTCGGTGGAGGTCAACAGGTCGATGCAGTAGGTCAGGGCCGTGTTCCCCTCGTCGTCGCGCGCCGGGATGAGCCCCATGTAGGAGATCTGGTTGGGCGTCGACCCGGCGGGCACCGCGTCGGGATATCCGTCGAGCGGGTTGAAACCGGCCGGGGCATCGAAGGCGTTGACGCCCGTCCGGCCCCGCTCCCCGGTGATGGGCAGGACCTGCAGCTCGGTGAAGGTCCCGCGCGGCGCCCGCGTGGGCTCGCCGCCGAGGATCGGCTCCGCCTGCGCCGGGCCTCCCACCACCAGGAGCACGCTGGTCAGGGCCAGCGCGACGGCGACGCTCAGCGCCCTCGCTGGCCGGGTCCTCAGGATCGAGCTCACGACGTCCACCTCCCGTAACGGAGGGCGGACCCGGTGCCAAGCCTCGTTGTCCCTCCGCCAGGAGCGTCACAGCCACGCAGGGAGCAGGTGAGGGCCGATGGTCCCGGGGTTGCCGCGCCGGCGAGGGCCGTTCGGCCCGAGCAGGTCGGGCGGGCCGGCGCGCCGCTGATAGGGTTCGCGTCGTTCGAACATCCTTTAACGATCCGTCCCGTGAGGCGGAGAAGGAGGTGCGGCGTGCCGTCGCATGCCCCCGCGATCCTGGTCCTCGAGGACGGTCGCAGCTTCACCGGCGAGGCCTTCGGAGCCCCCGGCGAGACCTTCGGCGAAGCGGTCTTCAACACCGGCATGACCGGTTACCAGGAGACGCTCACCGACCCGTCCTACCACCGTCAGGTCGTCGTCATGACGGCCCCGCACGTCGGCAACACCGGCATCAACGACGAGGACCCCGAGTCCCGCCGGATCTGGGTCGCCGGGTACGTCGTGCGCGACCCCGCCCGGGTGCCGTCGAGCTGGCGCAGCCGCCGCACCCTCGACGATCAGCTGCGCGAGCAGGGCGTCGTCGGGATCAGCGGCGTGGACACCCGCGCGCTGACCCGTCACCTGCGCGAGCGCGGGGCGATGCGCGTGGGCATCTCCACCACCGAGACCGACCCCGCCGCCCTGCTGGAGCGGGTGCGCGCGTCCTCGGAGATGAGCGGGCTCGAGCTCGCCGACGAGGTGTCCACCACCGAGGCGTACGTCGTCCCGGCGCAGGGGGAGAAGCGGTTCACCGTCGCCGCCCTCGACCTCGGGATCAAGTCGATGACGCCGCAGCGGATGGCCGAGCGCGGCATCGAGGTGCACGTCCTGCCCGCCACCTCGACCCTCGAGGACGTCCTCGCGGTGCAGCCCGACGGGCTCTTCTACTCCAACGGCCCCGGCGACCCGGCCGCGACGACCCAGCAGGTCGAGGTCCTCCAGGGAGCACTGGAGCAGCAGGTGCCGTACTTCGGGATCTGCTTCGGCAACCAGCTCTTCGGCCGGGCCCTCGGCTTCGGCACCTACAAGCTCAAGTACGGCCACCGCGGCATCAACCAGCCGGTGATCGACCGCACCACCGGCAAGGTCGAGGTGACCGCCCACAACCACGGCTTCGCCGTGGACGCCCCGCTCGAGGGAAGCACCACCACGCCGTACGGCGAGGCGAGCGTGAGCCACGTCTGCCTCAACGACGACGTCGTCGAGGGTCTCGAGCTGCGCGACGACCAGGGACGGCTGCGGAGCTTCTCGGTCCAGTACCACCCCGAGGCCGCCGCCGGCCCGCACGACGCGGCGTACCTCTTCGACCGGTTCGTCGACCTCATGGCCGACCGGTCCACCGAGGACCAGACCGAGAACCCGACCGAGAAGAAGGACGCCTGACATGCCCAAGCGCACGGACATCTCGTCGGTCCTCGTGATCGGCTCCGGGCCGATCATCATCGGCCAGGCGGCCGAGTTCGACTACTCCGGCACCCAGGCGTGCCGGGTGCTGCGCGAGGAGGGCCTGCGGGTCATCCTGGTCAACTCCAACCCGGCCACGATCATGACCGACCCGGAGTTCGCCGACGCCACCTACGTCGAGCCGATCACCCCGGAGTTCGTCGAGAAGGTCATCGCCAAGGAGCGCCCCGACGCGCTGCTGGCGACCCTGGGCGGCCAGACCGCGCTCAACGCCGCGATGGCGCTGGACCGCGACGGCGTCCTGGAGAAGTACGGCGTCGAGCTGATCGGCGCCAACATCGAGGCCATCGACCGCGGCGAGAACCGCCAGGTCTTCAAGAAGATCGTCGAGGAGCTCGGCGGGGAGTCGGCGAAGTCGGCGATCTGCCACTCGATGGAGGACTGCCTGGCCGCGGTCGAGGAGCTCGGCTACCCGGTGGTGGTGCGCCCGTCGTTCACCATGGGCGGCACCGGCTCGGGCATGGCCTACGACGAGGCCGACCTGCACCGCATCGCCGGCGCCGGCCTCGACGCGAGCCCCACCACCGAGGTGCTCCTGGAGGAGTCGATCCTCGGGTGGAAGGAGTACGAGCTCGAGGTCATGCGCGACACCGCGGACAACGTGGTGATCATCTGCTCGATCGAGAACCTCGACCCGATGGGCGTCCACACCGGCGACTCGATCACGGTCGCCCCGGCGATGACGCTGACCGACCGCGAGTACCAGAAGATGCGCGACCTCGCGATCGGCATCATCCGCTCGGTCGGCGTCGACACCGGCGGCTGCAACATCCAGTACGCCGTGAACCCGGCCGACGGCCGCCTGATCGTCATCGAGATGAACCCGCGGGTCTCCCGCTCGAGCGCCCTGGCCTCCAAGGCGACCGGGTTCCCGATCGCCAAGATCGCGGCCAAGGTCGCGATCGGCTACACCCTCGACGAGATCCCCAACGACATCACCACCCGCCCCGACGGGCACTCCACGCCGGCCAGCTTCGAGCCGACCCTGGACTACGTCGTGGTCAAGGTCCCGCGGTTCGCCTTCGAGAAGTTCCCCGGCGCCGACCCGACGCTGACCACGCACATGAAGTCGGTGGGCGAGGCGATGGCGATCGGCCGCAACTTCACCGAGGCGCTGCAGAAGGCGCTGCGCTCGCTGGAGAGCCCGAACGCCGTCTTCGACTGGCACCAGGAGTGGGTCGAGCTCGACAAGGACGCGATCCTCGCCGACATCCGCACCCCCCACGACGGCCGGCTGCGCAAGGTGATGGACGCGATCCGCGCCGGCGCGACGCCGGAGGAGATCTTCGAGGCCACCCGCATCGACCCGTGGTTCCTCGACCAGCTCGCGCTGATCAACGAGATCGCCGCGGAGGTCACCGCCGCCCCCGAGCTGACCCCGGGGCTGCTGCGCAAGGCCAAGCGGCACGGCTTCTCCGACGTCCAGATCGGCAAGATCCGCGGGATGAGCGCCGACGTGGTCCGCGGCGTGCGGCACGCGCTGGGCATCCGCCCGGTCTACAAGACCGTCGACACCTGCGCGGCGGAGTTCGCGGCGGCCACGCCGTACCACTACTCCTCCTACGACGAGGAGACCGAGGTCGCGCCGCGGGAGACCCCGGCGGTCATCATCCTCGGCTCGGGCCCGAACCGGATCGGCCAGGGCATCGAGTTCGACTACTCCTGCGTGCACGCCTCGCTGGCGCTCGGGAAGGGCGAGGGCGGGGCCGGCTACGAGACGGTCATGGTCAACTGCAACCCCGAGACGGTCTCGACCGACTACGACACCTCCGACCGGCTCTACTTCGAGCCGCTCACCCTCGAGGACGTCCTCGAGGTCGTCCACGCCGAGCAGGCGGCCGGCCCGGTCGCGGGCGTCATCTGCCAGCTCGGCGGCCAGACGCCGCTCGGGCTCGCCCAGGGCCTGGCCCGCGCCGGCGTCCCGCTGGTCGGCACCTCCCCGGACGCCATCGACCTCGCCGAGGAGCGCGGCGCGTTCGGCCGGGTGCTCGCCGAGGCCGGGCTGGTGGCGCCCAAGCACGGCACCGCCATCTCGTTCCCCGAGGCGCGGGAGATCGCCCGCGAGATCGGTTACCCGGTGCTCGTGCGGCCCTCCTACGTCCTGGGCGGCCGCGGCATGGAGATCGTCTACGGCGAGGACGCCCTCGAGGCCTACCTGGAGAAGTACGTCGCCGCCGGGCTGATCTCGCGGGAGGCCCCGGTCCTGGTCGACCGGTTCCTCGACGACGCGGTCGAGATCGACGTCGACGCGCTCTTCGACGGCGAGGACCTCTTCCTCGGCGGCGTGATGGAGCACATCGAGGAGGCCGGCATCCACTCCGGCGACTCCTCCTGCGCGCTGCCGCCGATCACCCTCGGCGCCTACGAGATCGCCCGGATCCGCGAGGCCACCGAGGCGATCGCCCGCGGCGTCGGCGTCCGCGGCCTGCTCAACATCCAGTTCGCGCTCAGCGCCGACATCCTCTACGTGCTCGAGGCCAACCCGCGCGCGTCGCGGACGGTGCCGTTCGTGTCCAAGGCGACCGCCACCCCGCTGGCCAAGGCCGCGGCGCGGATCATGCTCGGTGAGACCGTCGGGGAGCTGCGGGCCGCCGGGCTGCTGCCGGCGACCGGAGACGGCGGCACGCTGCCGGCCGACCAGCCGATCGCGGTCAAGGAGGCGGTGATGCCGTTCAACCGGTTCCGCACCCCCGACGGCGCCCAGGTCGACACCGTGCTCGGCCCGGAGATGAAGTCCACCGGCGAGGTCATGGGCTTCGACCGCGACTTCGGCACCGCCTTCGCCAAGTCCCAGGCCGCCGCGTTCGGCCCGCTGCCGACCGAGGGCCGGATCTTCGTCTCGATGGCCAACCGCGACAAGCGTTCGATGGTCTTCCCGGTCAAGGTGCTCGCCGACCTCGGCTTCGAGATCCTCGCGACCGAGGGCACCGCGGAGGTGCTGCGCCGCAACGGCGTCGCCGCCACGGTCGTGCGCAAGCACTTCGAGGGCACCGGGCCGGACGGGGAGAAGACCACCGTCCAGCTGATCCTCGACGGGGAGGTGCAGATGGTCGTCAACACGCCGTACGGCGCCGGCGAGGGCCGCGCGCGCCTCGACGGCTACGAGATCCGCACCGCGGCGGTCCGCGCCAACGTCCCGTGCATCACCACCGTCTCGGGGCTCGCGGCCGCCGTGCAGGGCATCGAGGCCGCCCGCCGCGGCGACATCGGCGTCCGCTCGCTCCAGGAGTGGGCGGCGCGGTGACGGCGTACGGGCTGCTCTTCGACCACGTCGCGACCCGCATCGACGCCGAGCGGGCGCACCACCTGGGCTTCCGCGCGGTGCGCGCCGGCGCGCCGCTGACCCGGCTGCTGCGCACGCCGGGGAAGCCCGTGGAGGCGCTCGGGCTGAGCTTCCCGAACGTGCTGGGCGTGGCCGCCGGCTTCGACAAGAACGCCGTCGGCATCGACGCCCTCGCCGCGCTCGGCTTCGGGCACGTCGAGGTCGGCACGGTCACGGGGGAGGGGCAGCCGGGCAACCCCACGCCGCGGCTCTTCCGCCTGCCCGCCGACCGCGCGGTGGTCAACCGGATGGGCTTCAACAACGACGGCGCCGAGGTGGTCGCCCGTCGCCTGGCCGAGCGTCGCGCCCGGCTCTCGCGGGACGAGGCGGCCGGCGGTCCGGTCCTCGGGATCAACATCGGCAAGACCAAGGTCGTGCCGGACGACGACCAGGCGGCGGTGGAGGCCGACTACGCCAAGAGCACCCGCCTGCTCGCGCCGTTCGCCGACTACCTCGTGGTCAACGTGAGCTCCCCGAACACCCCGGGCCTGCGGAACCTCCAGGCCGTCGAGAAGCTCCAGCCGCTGCTCGAGCACGTCCGCCGGACCGCCGACACGGTGACCTCGGCGCGGGTGCCGCTGCTGGTCAAGATCGCGCCCGACCTCGCCGACGAGGACGTGGTGGCGGTGGCCGACATGGCGCTGGCGATCGGCCTGGACGGCATCGTGGCCACCAACACCACGATCTCCCGCGAGGGGCTGGCCAGCTCGGCCGCCGAGGTCGAGGCGATCGGCAACGGCGGGCTCTCGGGCGCCCCGGTGCGCGAGCGCGCGCTCGAGGTGACCCGGATCCTGCGCGACCGGCTCGGCGAGGGCCCGACGATCATCGGGGTCGGCGGCATCACCACCGCCGAGGACGCCCGCGCCCGGCTCGCGGCCGGCGCCGACCTGCTCCAGGGCTACTCCGCGTTCGTCTACGAGGGCCCGCTCTGGCCCCGGCGCGTCCTGGCCGGGGTCGGCCCAGAGGTGGGTTCAGGGGTGGGCAGGGGGTGAAGTCCCCGCTCCACACCACCGGCGAGGTGCTGGCCAGCAAGCGGGTCGGTGCCTTCCAGCACCTGACCGTCGTCGCCCCCGGCGTCGCCGAGCGGTTCCGCCCGGGCACCTTCGTCGCGGTCTCGGTCGACGGCACCAGGCTGGCCCGCCGGGCGCTGTGGGTGCACGGCGTCAAGCCGGTGGGCGGCTACGGGCCGGCGCTGCAGCTGGTGGTCGAGCCGGTCGGTCCGGGCACGCGGTGGCTCGCGGAGCGGCCGGTCGGCACCCGCCTGGAGCTGACCGGCCCGCTGGGCCGCGCCTTCGCCCTGCCCAAGGAGCCGGTCGCGACGCTGCTCGTGGGGGAGGGGTACGCCGCCGCGCCGCTCTACCCCCTCGCCGAGCGGCTCCGCGAGCGCGGCTGCGCGGTGAGCCTGCTGGTCGCGGCCCCCGACGAGCGCCGGCTGCTCTCCGCGCTGGAGGCCCGCCGGGTCGCCCGGGCCGTCACCGTGGTCACCGCCGACGGCTCGGTCGGGCGCCGCGGGTCGGTCGCCGACGTCGTGGCCGGGGTGCTCGCCCAGTCCGCCGCGGAGGTCGTGTACGCCGCCGGGCCGGTGCCGACGCTGCACGCGGTCGCGGCGGCCGCCGAGCAGGCCGGGGCCTGGAGCCAGACGGCCGTCGAGCAGCCGCTCGCCTGCGGGACCGGCCTGTGCCACGGCTGCCCGCTGCCGGTGGTCGGCGAGGACGGCGTGGCCCGCGTCGTACGCGCGTGCACCGAGGGGCCGGTCGTGCGCGGCGACCGGGTCCGCTGGGACGAGCTGGCCGGGGCGGGGGAGCCGTCGTGATCGACCTCGGCAACCCCGTCGTCGTCGCCGCGGGCTGCGGCGGCACCGGTCGCGAGCTCGCCGCCCTGGGCGGGCTGGAGGGCATCGGTGCCTTCACCACCCGCTCGCTGACGCTCAACGCCCGCTCCGGCGGGCCGGCCCCGCGGATCGCGGAGACCGCCTCGGGCCTCGTGCACAGCACCGGCCTCCCCGGCCCGGGGCTGGAGATGTTCCTGGCCACCGAGCTGCCCTGGCTGGTCCAGCAGCCGCCGCGGGTCGTCGTCTCGATCACCGGGGCCTCGGTCGCCGAGCACGCCGAGGTCGCGCGGCGCCTCGCCCGGGCGCCCGGCGTCCGCGGCATCGAGGTCAACCTCGCCGTCCCCGACGCCCGGGCCCACGGGCTGCTCGACGTGCGCGAGCCGTTCCACGCCGCCAACGTCGTCGCCGCCGTCGTCCGCGAGGCCCAGGACCTCCCGGTGCTGGCGAAGGTCCGCGCCGACGTGCTGCGCGTCGCGGAGTCCGCCCGCGTCGTCACCGACGCCGGAGCGGCCGGGGTCGTCGTCGGCGGCCCGCAGGCCGCGGCCCTGCCCGACGGCCGGCCCGCCGGGCTCAGCGGTCCCGCGGTGCGGCCGCTCGCCCTGCGGTGCGTGACCGAGGTGCGCGCCGCGCTGCCCGGCGTACCCGTCGTCGGCGGCGGTGGCATCACCACCGCCGAGGACGCGCGGGCGTTCCTCGACGCCGGGGCGGTCGCGGTCCAGGTCGGCACCGCGCTGCTCCACGACCCCACCGCCGCCGCGCGCCTCGCGGCCGCGCTCGCCTGAGGAGGCCGCATGACCAGCACCCCGAGCACCCCGAGCACGTTCGGCGCGCGCCTGCGCGCCGCGGTCGACGCGCGCGGGCCGCTGTGCGTCGGCATCGACCCGCACGCCGGCCTGCTGGCCGGCTGGGGGCTGCCCGACGACGCCGAGGGGCTGCGCCGCTTCGCGCTGACCGTCGTGGAGGCGGTCGCCCCGCACGCGAGCGTGGTCAAGCCGCAGTCGGCGTTCTACGAGCGGTTCGGCAGCCGCGGCGTCGCCGTCCTCGAGGAGGTCGTGGCCGCCTCGAAGGCCGCCGGCGCGCTGGTGGTGATGGACGCCAAGCGCGGCGACATCGGGTCCACCTCGGCGGCCTACGCCGCGGCGTACCTCGACCCCGCCTCGCCGCTGGGCTCGGACGCCGTGACGGTGAGCCCGTTCCTCGGGTTCGGCTCGCTCGACCCGTTCGTCGAGGCCGCCGAGCGGCACGGCGGCGGGCTGTTCGTGCTGGCCCTGACCTCGAACCCGGAGGGCCCCGAGGTGCAGCACGCCCGCCTCGAGGACGGCTCCACCGTCGCCGGCCGCGTCCTGGACCACCTGCGCCGGCTCAACGCCGGCGCGGAGCCCCTCGGCTCCTTCGGCGCCGTCGTCGGCGCGACGATCGGGGCGACCGAGGAGGACCTGGCGTTCAACGGTCCGGTCCTCGCCCCGGGGTACGGCGCCCAGGGCGGCACCACGGCCGACGTGCGCCGGATCTTCGGCGCGGCCGCCGCGAACGTGCTGCCCAGCTCCTCGCGCGAGGTCCTGCGCCGCGGCCCGGACGCCGCCGCGATGCGCGACGCGGTGCGGGCCGCCAACGACGAGCTCGCGGCGCTGCGGTGATCCGCCCGGGCTGGGGCCTCCTCGCGCCGCTCCTGCTGCTCACGCCGCTGACGGCCTGCTCCCAGGACCCGCACGAGGCCTACTGCGAGGTCGTCGAGGAGCAGCGCCCGGACCTCTCCGAGACCGTCGCCGACGGCTCGCCCGCCGCGCTCCTCGAGGCGCTGCCGAGCCTCGAGGCCCTCGAGGACGCCGCCCCCCGCGACCTGCGCGACGAGTGGGACCTGGTGACCGGGCGGGTGCGCGAGCTGCGCGACGCGTTGGCCGACGCGGGCCTCGACCCGGCGACGTACGACCGCGCCGAGTCGCCCGCGGGCGTGACCGAGGCCGAGCGCGCCCGCATCGACGCCGCGGCGCGCGAGCTGGTCGCCCGCGCGACCGTCGAGGCGCTGGCCGGCGTGCAGCAGCAGGCCCGCGACGTGTGCGGGACCCCGCTGACCCTCTGAGGGGCCTGCGTTGCCGGGGGTGAAGAGTTCTGACTAGATTGGGCACCGCCCCTCCGCACCGTCGAAGACTAAGGACTCGCCCGTGGCGCTCCCGCCCCTCACGCCGGAACAACGTCAGGCGGCCCTGGAGAAGGCAGCCGCTTCCCGTCGCGAGCGGGCCGAGATCAAGAACCGGCTCAAGAACTCCGGCGCCTCCATCGTCGACGTGCTCCGCGAGGGCCAGGAGAACGAGGTCGTCGGCAAGATGCGGGTCGTCGACCTGCTCCAGGCGATGCCCGGCCTGGGCAAGGTGCGGGCGCGGCAGGTGATGGAGCGCCTCGGCATCGCCGAGAGCAGGCGTGTCCGCGGGCTCGGGACCAAGCAGGTCGCCGCGCTCGAGAAGGAGTTCGGCTCCCGCGGCTCGGCGTGAGCGGCCACGAGCGCCGTTCGCGACTCGTCGTCCTCGCCGGCCCCACGGCCGTCGGCAAGGGCACGGTCGCCGCGCACATCCGTGAGCACCACCCCGAGGTCTGGATCTCGGTCTCCGCGACGACCCGCCCGCCGCGCCCCGGCGAGGTCAACGGCGTGCACTACTGGTTCGTCTCCGATGAGGAGTTCGACAACATGATCGCCGAGGACGACCTGCTGGAGTGGGCGGTCGTCCACAAGTCCGCCCGGTACGGCACCCCGCGCCAGCCCGTCGACCTCGCACTGGCCTCCGGCCGACCCGCGATGCTCGAGATCGACCTCCAGGGCGCGCGCCAGGTGCGCCGGACGATGCCCGAGGCGCTCTTCGTCTTCCTCAAGCCGCCCTCGTGGGAGGAGCTGGTGCGTCGCCTCGTCGGCCGGGGCACCGAGACCGAGGAGGAGCGCGAGCGCCGCCTGGAGACCGCCCGCGCCGAGCTGGCCGCCGAGAGCGAGTTCGACACCACCATCGTCAACCACGAAGTTCACGCTGCCGCCAACGAGTTGGTAGCCTTGATGACGCTCGACTGAGCGCTGCCCGCTCCGCTCCGGTTCCGCCGCTCGGGCACCCATCCAACGATCCTGTGAGGCTTCACGCGTGTCTGCCCCCAACATCGACGCTCAGGGTGTCACCAACCCCTCGATCGACGACCTGCTCACCAAGACCGACAGCAAGTACAAGCTGGTCCTCTACAGCGCCAAGCGCGCCCGGCAGATCAACGCCTACTACTCCCAGCTCGGCGAGGGCCTGCTGGAGTACGTCGGCCCGCTGGTCGACACCCACGTCCAGGAGAAGCCCCTCTCGATCGCGCTCCGCGAGATCAACGAGGACCTGCTGACCTGCGAGGACGTCGACCCGGCCGAGCTGGCCGCCGAGGAGGCCGCCGCCAAGGCCGCCGCCATCGACGCCTCCTTCGCGCCCGGCGAGTGACCCGCTGAGCACCGGCTCGGACCACGAGGCCGCGTCCCCCACGGGGGCGCGGCCCGTTGCTCGTCCGACGGTCGTCCTCGGGGTGACCGGCGGGATCGCGGCGTACAAGGCGTGCGAGCTGCTGCGCCGGCTCACCGAGTCCGGCCACGACGTCACCGTCGTGCCGACCGAGTCGGCCCTGCAGTTCGTCGGCGCGCCCACCTGGGCCGCGCTCTCGGGCAAGCCGGTGGCCACCGACGTGTGGACCGACGTCCACGAGGTGCCGCACGTGCGGCTGGGCCAGTCCGCCGACCTCGTCGTCGTCGCGCCCGCGACCGCCGACACGCTGGCCCGCGCCGCGCACGGCCTGGCCGACGACCTGCTCACCAACACCCTGCTCACCGCCCGCTGCCCGGTCGTGCTCGCGCCCGCGATGCACACCGAGATGTGGGAGCACCCCGCCACCCAGGCCAACGTCGCCACCCTGCGCGAGCGCGGCGTCCTGGTCATCGAGCCGGCCGAGGGCCGGCTGACCGGCAAGGACACCGGCAAGGGCCGGCTGCCCGAGCCGGGGGAGATCTTCGAGCTCTGCACCCACGTCCTGGCCCGAGCCGCGGCCGGCGGCGCGACCCGCGACCTCGCCGGGCGCAGCGTCGTGGTCTCCGCCGGCGGCACGCGTGAGTACCTCGACCCGGTCCGGTTCCTCGGCAACCGCTCCTCGGGGCTGCAGGGCTTCGCGCTGGCCCGCGCCGCGGCCGCCCGGGGCGCCGAGGTCACCCTGGTCGCGGCCAACAGCACGCTGCCCGACCCCGCAGGGGTCAAGGTCGTGCGGGTCGAGACCATCGCCGAGCTGCGCGAGGTGGTCGTGCCCGCGGCCGCCTCCGCCGACGCCGTCGTGATGGCCGCCGCGCCCGCGGACTTCCGCCCGGCGTCGTACAGCGAGGCGAAGATGAAGAAGGCCGCCGACGGCTCCGCGCCCGCCATCGAGCTGGTGCAGAACCCCGACGTGCTCCACGAGCTGAGCACCTCCCGGGGTCGGGCCGACACCGTGGTGGTCGGCTTCGCCGCCGAGACCGGCGACGCGACCGGCACGGTCCTGGAGCTGGGCCGCGCCAAGCTGGCCCGCAAGGGCTGCGACCTGCTGGTGGTCAACGACGTCAGCGGGGGTGCGGTCTTCGGCAGCCCCGAGAACGAGGCGGTCATCCTCGGCGCCGACGGCACCGCGACCGAGGTCCCGCGCGGCTCGAAGGCGGCGCTGGCCCACGCGATTTGGGACCAGGTCGCCCGACGCCTGCAGGATTGACTGCGATCCCCCAATGTGGGGATACGTGTGTGAGACGGACGTCCCACGACCTGGGACGCCCCCTACCGTGTGCACCACCCGAACGACAGGAGCTGTGCTGTGGCTGGACGACTCTTCACCTCGGAGTCCGTGACCGAGGGTCACCCCGACAAGATCGCCGACCGCATCAGCGACACGGTGCTGGACTACCTGATGGCCAACGACGGCGACAAGGAGAACCTCCGCGTCGCCGTGGAGACGCTGCTGACCACCGGTCTGGTCGTCGTGGCCGGTGAGGTGCGCACCAACGCCTACGCCCCGGTCGCCGAGCTGGTCCGCCAGGCCATCCTCGACATCGGCTACGACTCCTCCGAGAAGGGCTTCGACGGCACCAGCTGCGGCGTCCAGGTCGCCATCGGCGGCCAGTCCGCCGACATCGCCCAGGGCGTCGACCACGGCCACGAGTCGCGCGTCGGCACCTCCGAGGACGAGCTGGACCGCCGCGGTGCCGGCGACCAGGGCCTGATGTTCGGCTACGCCTGCGACGACACCCCCGTGCTCATGCCGCTGCCGATCGTCATCGCCCAGCGCCTCGCCGAGCGGCTGACCGAGGTCCGCAAGACCGGCGTCATGGACAACCTGCGCCCCGACGGCAAGACCCAGGTCACCATCGAGTACGACGCCGAGGACCGTCCGGTCCGCGTCGACACGGTCGTGCTGTCCACCCAGCACTCCGAGGAGACCGACCTCGCCAAGCTCGAGATCGAGATCAAGCAGAACGTCATCGACCCGGTCCTCGCGAGCTTCGAGATCCCCTCCGAGGACTACCGGCTGCTGGTCAACCCCACCGGCCGCTTCGTGGTCGGCGGTCCGATGGGCGACGCCGGCCTGACCGGCCGCAAGATCATCGTCGACACCTACGGCGGCATGGCCCGCCACGGTGGCGGCGCGTTCTCCGGCAAGGACCCGTCCAAGGTCGACCGCTCGGCCGCCTACGCGATGCGCTGGGTCGCCAAGAACGTCGTCGCCGCGGGCCTGGCCCGCCGCTGCGAGGTCCAGGTCGCCTACGCGATCGGCAAGGCCCAGCCGGTCGGCGTCTTCGTGCAGACCTTCGGCACCGGCGTGGTCTCCGACGAGGAGATCCAGAAGGCCGTGCTCGAGGTCTTCGACCTGCGTCCGGCCGCGATTCTGCGCGACCTGGACCTGCTGCGCCCGATCTACGCCCAGACCTCGGCCTACGGCCACTTCGGTCGCGAGCTGCCCGACTTCACCTGGGAGCGCACCGACCGCGCCGACGCCCTCAAGGCGGCCGTGGGCATCTGAGCAGGGCTCGCTGGGTGAGCAGCGAGGCGCCCCGGCGCCGAGCGTGTCGAAGCCCGGTGAGCGCCCCTGCGGCCCCGGGGACGCTCACCGGATCCCGGCACGCCGACCGTCGGCGCCCGCTGGGAGACTGCACGGCGTGAGCGGACCGGAGGAGCAGCCCGAGCTGCTGCCCGCCCATGAGTGGCAGAGCGTGCGGGCCAGCGTCAAGGAGTCGCAGGCCAAGGCGCGGGCCACCCGCGCCCGCAAGGCCGCCGAGGCCGAGATCGCCGAGGTCGACCCGGTCGCCCGGGTCCTCGTCGACGTCGCGCTCGCGCACCTGGACCGGCCCTTCGACTACGCCGTGCCGGCCGCGATGGCCCAGGCGGCGCGGCCCGGGGTCCGGGTCAAGGTCCGCTTCGCCGGCCAGGACGTCGACGGCTACCTCCTCGAGCGGGCCGCCAGCTCCGACCACCCCGGCCGGCTCGCGCCGTTGCGGCGGGTGGTGAGCGACGAGCCGGTGCTCAGCCCGGCCGTGGCCGGCCTGGTCGGGGCCGTCGCCGAGCGGTACGCCGGCAACCGCTCCGACGTGCTGCGGCTGGCCGTGCCGCCCCGGCACGCCACGACCGAGAAGGAGCCCTCCCCGGCCGAGCCGCCGGTGCCCCCGGCGCGGGAGGGCGAGGCCGCCGGCTGGGCGGTCTACGAGCACGCGGCGGCGTACCTCGCCCACCTCGAGGAGGGTGCCGCGCCCCGCGCGGTCTGGTCGGCCGCGCCGGGGGAGGACTGGCCGGCCCGGGTGGCCGAGGCGGCCGCGGCCACGCGACGAGCGGGCCGCGGTGTGCTGATCTGCGTGCCCGACGGCAAGGACGTCGACCGGGTCGACCGGGCCCTCACCGCCCTGCTGGGCGGCGAGCACCACGTGACGCTGACCGCCGACGCCGGTCCCGCACGGCGCTACCGAGACTTCCTCGCGGTCGCCCGCGGCACCCGCCGGATCGTGGTCGGGACCCGCGCGGCAGCCTTCGCGCCGGTCCACGACCTCGGACTGGTCGTGGTGTGGGACGACGGTGACGACCTGCACGCCGAGCCCCGGGCGCCGTACCCGCACGCCCGCGAGACCTTGCTGCTCCGCGCCGAGCGGGAGGGGACGGCCGCGCTGGTCGCCGGGTTCGCCCGCAGCGTCGAGGCGGAGTACCTCCTGCGCACCGGCTGGGCCCGCGAGCTGGCCGCGCCCCGCACGGTGGTCCGCGAGCGGGTGCGGACCGTGGTGGCCGGCGCCAGCGACCAGGACCTCCTGCGCGACCCGCTCGCCCGCGCCGCCCGGGTGCCGCGCCAGGCGTTCGAGGCGATCCGCTCGGCGCTGGCCGACGGGCCGGTGCTGGTGCAGAACCCGCGTCTGGGGTACGTCGCCGCGCTGGCCTGCGAGCGGTGCCGCACGCCCGCGCGCTGCACCGCCTGCCGCGGGCCGCTCGCCCTGACCGGGCCGACCACCCCGCCGGCCTGCCGCTGGTGCGGCACCGAGACTCCCGGCTGGGCCTGCGGGGAGTGCGGCCACCGCGGCCTGCGCGCCCCCGTGGTCGGCGACGCCCGTACCGCCGAGGAGATCGGCCGCGCGTTGCCGCGCACCCGCGTGCTGACCAGCTCGCGGGACCGCGTGCTCGCGACCGTCGACGCCCGCCCGGCGGTCGTGGTCGCGACGCCGGGGGCCGAGCCGGTCGCGGACGGCGGCTACGCGGCGGTCGTCCTGCTCGACGCCTGGCTGCTGCTCGGCCGCACCGACCTGCGCACCGACGAGGAGGCGCTGCGGCGCTGGTGCGACGCGGTCGGCCTGGTCCGCCCCGGCGGGCGGGCGCTGGTCGTCGGCGACCCTGCGCACCCGGCGATCCAGGCGCTCGTGCGGTGGGACCCCGGCGGCTTCGCGGCCCGCGAGACCGCGGAGCGGCAGGAGGCGCACCTGCCCCCGGCCAGCCGGCTCGCCACCATCACCGGCGAGCCGGGCGCCGTCGACGACGCGCTCACCCTGCTGAGCCTGCCCGAGGTCGGGGAGGTCCTCGGCCCGGTCCCCACCTCGCTCGGGGAGCAGGACGACCCCGAGGTCCGGGCCGTCGTCCGGGTGCCGCGCGCCTCCGGGGCGGCGCTGGGCCGAGCGCTGGGCGAGCTGCAGCGGGTCCGCTCGGCCCGCAAGCTCGACCCCGTCCGGATCCAGGTCGACCCCTACTCGTTGTGACGGGCTCGTCGTGACGGGCTCGTTGTGACGGGCTCGGTGTCGCCACCTACAGCGACGTCGTCCTAGAAAACCCAGTCGAGCATGGCTGACCCGCTGTGGCCTGCCGCTGGGGCGTCGGTCGGGCCAAGCCGGGCACCAAGGTGCTTCCGCGCCGAGTCACAGTTGTCGGGCTAGCGCTTGGCTCCGTCGGGGTCGTGCTAGCGGTCACCCTCATGCTCTGGGGACGGCAATCGTCGGCACGCCGCTGACTGCGCCAGCGCCTCCTCGACATCCGCCGTGCCGCGTTCGGCGCACTTCGGGCCGAGAGCGTCGTTCGCACGACCGGGTCCAGGGCGGGGTCGTGTGCTCGACGGCGCGCCGCGGCGCGTTCTCAGGCACACGACCGCGACGGCCGGACCACGCACTTCGGCCAGCGCGATCGGACCGGCTTGAGCAGGCGGGCGGGACCGCGGCCTCCGGGTCGTCGGTGGTCACCGTCAGGGCAGCTACGGGAGAGGTACGCCGCGTGGTTGCGGCCGTCGTCCGGCTTGCGGTGGGTGGGCTGCCAGGGATTGCGGGCCGGCTCTGAAACTCGTCGAACCTCGTCTCGACATGCGGTCTGACCTGGGGAAATGGCGGTCTGACTGTCGGTGGTCGGTGCTTGAGTAGACCCATGGCCAAGGACTCGCGACACCACGCACACACCGTGTGCCGTGCTGTCGCGAAGTCCCGGCGCAAGACCCATCAGGCGGCCACGGCGGAGCTGTGGTCGATGTCGGACGAGGACGTCGAGGCGACCCTGGTCGAGGCGTCGCGGCTGCGCGCTCAGGCGGAGGCGCTGGAGCTGCGGCTGGTTGCCGAGGCCGACCGCCGCCAGGCCGGCGAGAGGGCCGGCGCGACCGACACCGCCTCCTGGTGGGCCCACCACACGCGTCAGGAGCGCCGGGTGGCGAAGAGCCGCACCCGACTCGCCGAGTCCCTGGACCGGCACGCGCCCACCTCGGCCGCGCTCGTCGAAGGGGCCATCAGTGCCGACCACGCCCGCGTGATCACCTCCTGCGTCGACCGGCTGCCCGAGGACCTCGATGACCCGGCGATCCCCGCCCGGGCCGAGCAGCACCTCCTCGCCGAGGCCGCCCACCTCGACCCGAAGACCCTCGCGGTGCTGGCCAAGCACGTCCTGACCGTGGTGGCACCCGAGATCGGTGAGGCCCGCGACGCCCGGGCGTTGGAGCGCGAGGAACGCGAGGCTCGCGCGGGCGCGTGGCTGACGATGTGCCCCGACGGGAAGGGCTCGGTCCGAGGGAAGTTCTCGATCCCCGAGCTGCACGCCGCGATGCTGCACAAGACGCTCCTCGCGTACGCGGCGCCGAAGCACCAGGCCGCCACCCAGGACCCGGACGTCGAGAGGGAGCAGGTCGAGCGCCGCCCCTCCCCGGAACGGATGGGCGATGCGTTCTGCGAGCTCCTCGAACGACTCCCCGCCGACCACCTCCCGAAGCTCGGCGGCCTCAACGCCACCCTCGTCGTCACCATCGACGTCGAGTCGCTGATGGACGGTCTCGCACCGGGCATGCTCGACGACGGCGGCGTCATCTCCGCCGCCACCGCCCGCCGGCTGGCCTGCGAGGCCGATCTGATCCCGGCCGTCCTCGGCTCGAGGTCCGAGCTGCTCGACCTCGGCCGGAAGACCCGACTGTTCTCCGGTGCTCAACGCCGCGGGCTCAACCTCGCCCAGCCGACCTGCACCGCCGACGGCTGCGACTGGCCCGCCCACCTCTGCCACGCCCACCACGACCACCCCTGGTCGCACGGCGGGAAGACGAACCTGACCAACGCCCGCAACCTCTGCCCGCGCCACCACGCCCGGGTCCACGACCCCGCCTTCGAGACCACCCACCTCCCCGACGGAAAGGTCGCCTTCCACCGAAGGACATAGGCCGACCGAGGCAGATCACCACGAGCCCAGTGGTGCCGACCGACGACCTGCACCGACGCCGCGCGGGACGACTGCGCATCCGCGACGCCCGACGGGCCGGCCAGCGCACTCCGGCCAGAGTGACCGGATCTGGCACCATCCGGGCGCGAAGCGGAGCGGCACCGTCGCGCGTTCCACGGCGTCCGATGCGTTGCTGTTCGACCGGTATCGCGTGGTGCCTCCTGCTTGCGCGGTGCACTGACCCGCGGTGATCCAGTTCTCACCGTAGATCGCTGTCGCGGGCGGCGGACCGGCTCGCTCACTCACACCCCAACGGCTCCACCATGCGCGGCCACAGCTCGACGTCATCGGGGCCCTCGCCGACGTAGACCCGGGCGTCCCCGGGCGCGATCCACATCCGGTCGTCGTCGCGGCGGTAGCCGGTGTCGACCGCGTCCGGCGGCAGGGTGGTGTGGGCGAGGTAGGGCTCGGCAAAGTAGTCCCGGACGTCGCGATGGGGGTCGCGCGCGAAGGTCGCGTCGCGCCCGTCCCCGGCGAGGTGGAGGAAGGTCATGTCCTGCCAGTCGCAGTGCTCCGGGCCGGCCTGGGCCTCGAGCTCGGTGGTGGGCACGACCCGGCCCTCGGCGTCGTGCCAGACCTGGTAGCCCCGCTCCTCGACGAAGTCCGGCGGCAGCTCGACGACGTCGCACCGGGCCCACGACTCCACGTACCAGCCGCCGCCGCCGGCGCCCGCGGTCCCCGCGCCGTCGTGGACGACGACCGCGACCTTGGCACGACCGTCCACCTCCGCGACGTACAGCACCCGGTCCTCGGCCCGGGCGGCCTCGGCCAGGTCGTCGGGCAGGGTCAGCCACAGCCCCTCGCTGAAGGCGTGGCGCACCGCGCCCTCGGGGTCCCCGGCGGTCGCGCCCTCGTCGTAGACGTCGCCCTCGAAGGCCGAGCCCGTGCCCCAGGTGTCGCAGTCGACGACGTTGCCCGCCACCCCGGCCCGGGGGTGGCGCAGCACGTCGGCGCCCGGCACGAGCGACCCGTCGTACGTCGTCGCCGCCCGGTCGGCGAAGGAGACGTCGTCCTCGCCGCAGCCCACCACGGCGGGACCGACCAGCAGCACGACCGCGATCCACGTCCTCACGGCGCTCCGACGCCCGCGGGGTCGCCCGGGTTCCCGAGCCACTAGAGTTGAGCGCTGCACGCCGTACCCACCCCGTCTCAGGAGAACCGTGGCCATCCAGCCGATCCGACTCTTCGGGGACCCGGTGCTGCGCAAGCCCGCGGTGGAGGTCGTGGACTTCGACAAGGAGCTGCGCCAGCTCGTCTCGGACCTCACCGACACCATGCTCGACGCCCCCGGCGCCGGCCTCGCGGCCCCGCAGATCGGCGTCGGCCTCCGCGTGTTCACCTGGTACGTCGACGGCGAGGTCGGCCACCTGGTCAACCCCACCCTCGAGCTGTCCGAGGAGCAGCAGGAGGGCCTCGAGGGCTGCCTGTCGCTCCCCGAGCTCACCTACGAGTGCCGCCGCGCCCTCTCGGTGGTCGCCCACGGCTTCGACATGCACGGCGAGCCGCTCACCGTGCACGGCTCCGAGCTGCTCGCGCGGGCGATCCAGCACGAGACCGACCACCTCGACGGCGTGCTCTTCATCGACCGGCTCGACGCCGCGGCGCGCAAGGCTGCGATGAAGGAGATCCGCGAGTCCGAGTGGTTCGGCCTCGAGAAGCCCCAGGTCAAGATCAGCCCCCATCCCACGAACGGTTTCGGTTTCTGAGCTCATGCGTCTCGTCTTCGCCGGCACCCCCGAGGTCGCCGTCCCCTCCCTCGACGCCATCGCGGCCTCCGACCACGAGCTGGTCGGCGTCGTCACCCGCCCCGACGCGCCCGCCGGCCGCGGTCGCAAGCTCGTCGCGAGCCCGGTCGCCCAGCGCGCCGAGGAGCTCGGCGTGCCGGTCCTCAAGCCCGACCACCCGCGCGACCCGGAGTTCCAGGAGCAGCTGAGGGCGCTGCGCCCCGACTGCTGCCCGGTCGTCGCGTACGGCGCGCTGCTGCCGCAGTCCGCGCTCGACATCCCGCCGCACGGCTGGGTCAACCTGCACTTCTCCTGCCTGCCCGCCTGGCGTGGCGCGGCGCCGGTGCAGCACGCGATCTGGGCCGGCGACGAGGTCACCGGCGCGACGACGTTCCGCATCGTCAAGGCCATGGACGCCGGCCCGACCTTCGGCGTGATGACCGAGCGGATCCGACCCACCGACACCGCCGGTGACCTGCTCGCCCGGCTCGCCGAGGGCGGCGCCGGCCTGCTGGTCGCCACCCTCGACGGCATCGCGGACGGCTCGCTCGTCGCCCGCGAGCAGCCCGAGGACGGCGTCAGCGTCGCGCCGAAGATCCTCGTCGAGGACGCCGAGGTCGACTGGACCGAGCCCGCCGTCGCCGTCGACCGGCGCATCCGCGCGTGCACGCCCGGGCCCGGCGCCTGGACGACGCACGCGGGGGAGCGGCTCAAGGTCGGCCCGGTCAGTATCGAGGAGGGCACCCGCCTGGAGCCCGGCGTCCTCGAGGTCCGCAAGAACGCCGTGCTCGTCGGCACGAGCACCGACGCGGTCCGCCTCGGCGAGGTCAAGGCCTTCGGCAAGAAGCAGATGGGCGCGGCCGACTGGGCCCGCGGCGTGCGGCTGGAGTCGGGCACCCGGCTCGGGGCCTGACATGGGCCGCCCCGCGACCCCCGAGGACGTCGACGCGATCTGCCGGTCGCTGCCCGAGGTCGAGCTCGGGACCAGCTGGGGCGACCGGCCGACGTACCTCGTGCGGGGGCGCGGCTTCCTGCTCTTCCGCGCCCCCGACCGCCACGCGCTGGACCCGGTCACCGGGCAGCCCTACGAGGACCTCCTGGTGATCACCACCCCCGACATGGACGCCAAGGAGGCGCTCGTCGCCGACCCGTCCCTGCCGTTCTTCACCATCGACCACTTCCGGCGCACCAGCGCGGTGCTCCTCTCGCAGTCCCGGCTCGGCGAGCTCGACGTCGAGGAGCTGCGCGCGGTGGTCACCGACGCCTGGGCCGCGCGTGCCCCGAAGCGGCTCGTCCGCGAGCACCTGGCCGACCTCGAGGGGGGCACCGATGGCTGATCGTCGCCGCCGCCCGGCGCCGCGGCCGCGGGTCGACGCGCCCCGCGCCGCCGCCCTCGAGGTGCTCAAGGCGGTCCGCGTCGACGGCGCCTACACCAACCTCGTCCTCCCCAGCGTGCTCGCCCAGCACGGTCTGGCCGGGCGGGACGCCGCCTTCGTGACCGAGCTCGTCTCCGGGACGATCCGGCGCCGAGGGACGTACGACGCCGTGCTGGCCGCCTGCATCGACCGGCCGCTGGCCAAGGTCGAGGCGAAGGTGCTCGACGCGCTGCGGCTCGGCGCGCACCAGCTGCTCTCCATGCGGGTGCCCGCCCACGCGGCGATCAGCACCACCGTCGACCTGGTCCGCGCGAAGGTCGGTGCCGGGGCGGCCGGGTTCGCCAACGCCGTGCTGCGCAAGGTGACCGCCCACGACCTCGACGGCTGGCTCGCCCTCGTCGCGCCGGACCCCGCCACCGACCCGCACGGCCACGCGGCCGTCGCGTTCAGCCACCCGGCCTGGGTGGTCACCGAGCTGGCCCGCGCGGTCGGCGAGGCCGAGCTCCCCGCGCTCTTGGCCGCCGACAACGAGCCGCCGCGGGTGACCCTGGTGGCCCGCCCGGGCCGCGCGGCCCGCGCGGAGCTGCCCGGCGAGCCGACCCCGTGGTCGCCCTACGGCGTGGTGCTCGAGGGCGGCGACCCGGGGGCGGTGCCGGCCGTCGCCGAGGGTCGGGCCGGCGTGCAGGACGAGGGCTCCCAGCTGGTGGCCGAGGTCGCCGCGGCGGCGCCCGTCGAGGGCCGCGACGAGCGGTGGCTCGACCTCTGCGCGGGGCCGGGCGGGAAGGCCGCGCTGCTGGCCGCCCTGGCTGCCGCCCGCGGGGCTCGGCTCGTCGCCGGCGAGCGGCAGGCCCACCGGGCCCGCCTGGTCGCGCGTTCCCTCCGCGGGGCCGACGGCGTCGCGGGCGTGGTGACCGCCGACGGCACGCGGGCGCCCTTCCGCCCCGGCGCCTTCGACCGGGTGCTCGTCGACGCGCCGTGCACCGGCCTGGGCGCGCTGCGTCGCCGGCCCGAGGCGCGGTGGCGGCGCCGGCCGGCTGACGTCACGGAGCTGGCCGACCTCCAGCGGGCGCTGCTCGGCTCGGCCCTGGACCTGGTGCGCCCCGGCGGGGTCGTGCTCTACGCGACCTGCTCGCCGGTGCTGGCCGAGACCGCGGACGTGGTCCGCGACGTGCTCGGCGGGCGGGACGACGTACGGCTCGAGGACGCCTCCGGCCTGCTGCCCCAGGTGCCCGACGCCGCCGGCCCGCTCGAGGGGACGCTCCAGCTGTGGCCGCACCGCCACGGCACCGACGCGATGTTCCTGGCGCTGCTGCGCCGCAGCTGAGAGGCCCGGGGAGGTCAGTCGAGCACGTGGCCCGGGGAGCACTTCAGGCTTCGCCGTGCTCGAGGGCCTGCTGGTTCCGGTCGAGGTAAGAGACCGGGGCTAGTGCCCAGGCGTGACTGGACTCCGGACACCAATCCTCGTACGCCGCGTTCACGGCGTGCTTGCTGGCGGCGGTACGACGCACGACGAGCTCGCTGTCAGGACAACCCTGGGGAATTGGTAGGGGGCGGGCGTGCCAGCGGCTGTCCTGGGGGAGCGGTCCGGACGGGGCGGCCCAATCGGTCGGATGCCGCGTCGCTCGTTTGAACGCACGCGGCTGTCGGCGGATGCACCTACGGTCCGTGGTCGTGTGGCAGTCATTGATTGCGAGCGTCGTGGGCGGCGCTGTGCTTGCGTTCTTGGCGCATCAGATTGCAAAGGGCGGCCGGCGTTGGCGAGCGCTCACAGTCGCGAAGCACGAGCTTGAGGTGGCTGATTACCTCGGCGGGACGGAGTTGAAGGTCCGACTAGAGGCATCGGCGCACGCCCGGCTCGAGCGGTACTTGAAGACGCCGGGCTCCCACTGGCGGTATCGACGTCGACGGCTCGGCGCTATGGCTCTGACCCTCGGGCTTGGTGTCGCCGCTGTCGTCGGCCTTGGCGTGCTCATCGACTCCCCGCCCTGGTGGTCTGCGATCGGCGGAGGAGTGCTCGGAATCCTGATGGCGTGGAACGATGAGCGCCTGAAGCGGAGTGTGGAGCAGACGCCACGGCGCGGCGGAGGTCGCCCGTGTCTAGACACTCGCCGCCGCCTGTAGTCGGCGCCAATTCTCGGGGCGGACGACCCTCAGCACCCTTGCTGGATGAGGCACGGCCCGTCGTGTCGTATCCGGGGTGCAGGGGGCAGTCGACGGCTCATAGGTTCTCGGCGGATCACGGGACGCCGCTCGTATCCCGTCGTACGGTCCCGACGTGGACGAGGTATGGAAGGCCGCGCTCGCGGGAGTCTCGGCGCTGGTTGTCGGTGTTGTCCTGTGGCAGGTGCAGCAGGGTGGGCGTCGACGTCGCCTCCGTCGAGAGATTCGGGAGGAGCTCGAGCTGATCGAGATGCTGGACGATTCCCCGGTCAGGGAGCGCCTGATTGATCGCTCGCGGGCGCTATTGGAAACGTACGAACCGGACCCCTCCACGCAGCCCGTTCTCACGCTGGACGGTTCGCGGGTGGGACTCGTCGCGGATGTCCTCTTGGCCGCGGGGGCCGTCTTGTTGGCCATGGGTTATGCGGGGACGGCGCCGCTCAAGTGGTCGATCCCGATCGGAGTGGCGGCGGCGGTTGTTGTAGCCGGGGTGTTCGTGACGCGAGGCCGCACACCACACTGGAAGGTGCCTGAGGAACTCAGTCACGGGGACTCCGCCTAAAGGAACTGGTCAATTGCCTTAACAGCAGGGGTCAACGTGTGAGGCGCCGTAGCACGGTATTGGCGAGGGAGAAGGCGCTCTCTGGCACTGGGTCGCGACGTCTTGGTGGGTGCGGGCCACCCCACCGTGCTCGGCGTACGACGTCTCGGCTGACGATGACTCGCACAGGCCGGCGCGCCTCGGAGAGACCCCGCGGTTACGCGACGCAGGCGGCGCGATAGGCGCTGCCAGCGACGCTTCCTCCGATCCAATCAAGAATCCGCTCGCGGATTGAAAGTGCTGTCAACCGTCGGACGCGCGCTGTGAGCCCTCCGCATTGGACTTGGCGACGACGATCGACGGCACGCTCCCGACGGCGCCAGCGATTACTCGTGCGGGGGTGGATGGCGAGCAATCCTCTGCGGAACCACGATTGGGGCCGGTGTGCCTCAGGTCCATGCCGGCGTGACGATCGCTCTCAACCGCGGTTGGTGAACCGCGGTTGAGCCGCCAGTCTTGAGGAGAGCCGCTCAGTCGAGCACGTGGCGCAGGTAGCGCCCCGGGTCGGCGAGGTAGGCGCGCCAGTGCTCGACCAGCTCCAGGTCCTCCCACGTGGTGGGGCGCAGCCCCCAGGGCCCGACCTCGAGGATCCGCGCGCCGGGCATCGCCGCGAGCACCGGGGAGTGGGTCGCGCACAGCACCTGTCCGCCCCGGCGCGCCAGGTCGTGGAGCACCGCGATCAGCCCGAGGGTGGAGGAGAACGACAGCGCGGCCTCGGGCTCGTCGAGGCAGTAGAAGCCGGGGGAGGAGAACCGGGTGCGCAGCACCTCCAGGAACGACTCGCCGTGGCTCATCTCGTGCAGCGACGGGCCGCCGTACTGCTCCTGGTGCGTGTACCACCCGTGCATGGTCTCGGCGCGCAGGAAGAACCCCCAGCGGCCCGCGCCGAGGCCCCGTTGGAGCGTGAGCGCGGCACCCAGCGGCGACTCGGTCACCCGGGTCGAGTGGTGGGAGTTGCGGGTGCCGCCCTCGGGGGAGAGACCGTAGGCCTCGGCGACCGCCTCGACGATCGTCGACTTGCCCGAGCCGTTCTCGCCGACGAGGAACGTCACCCCCGGGGCGAGGTCGAGCCCGCGGCGTACGACGTGCTCGACGGCCGGCACCGTCATCGGCCACTGCCGCAGCGGAAGCTTCTCCGCCCGGCCCTCCCGCGGCACGGACACGCGGACGACGGGCGGTTGGTCGAGTCCCACGGGGGCCACCGTACGGCCCACTACGGTGGTCGCGTGGCCGCGTCGAAGTCCCCGTCCGTCGAGATCGAGGTCGACGACCGCGTCGTGCGGGTGAGCAACCCCGACCGCGTCTACTTCCCGGAGTCCGGCGCCACCAAGCTCGACCTGGTCGAGTACTACCTGGCCGTCGGCCCCGGCATCGTCAACGCCCTGTGGGAGCGCCCGTGCATGCTGCACCGCTTCCCGAAGGGCCTGGCGGGGGAGAAGGTCCACCAGAAGCGGCTGCCCCAGGGCGCCCCGCCGTGGGTGGAGACCGTGCGCCTGCACTTCCCCCGATGGAACCGCACCGCCGACGAGCTGTGCGTCACCGAGCTCGCCAGCGTCATCTGGGCGGTGCAGATGTCGACGGTGGAGTTCCACCCCTGGAACAGCCGGCGCGCCGACACCGAGAAGCCCGACGAGTGGCGCATCGACCTCGACCCGGGCCCGGACTGCGACTTCGACCGGGTACGCCGCGTGGCCGGCGTCGTCCAGGAGGTCCTCGACGAGCTGGGGGCCACCGGCCACCCCAAGACCAGCGGCAGCAAGGGCCTCCACGTCTACGTGCGGATCCAGCCCGACCACGGGTTCACCGACGTCCGCCGCGCCGCGCTCGCCTTCGCCCGCGAGGTCGAGCGGCGCGCCCCCGACGAGGTGGACCTGACCTGGTGGCGCAAGGACCGCGACCCCACGACGGTCTTCGTCGACTACAACCAGAACGCCCGCGACCACACCATCGCCGCGGCGTACTCCGTGCGCGGCCTGCCCGACGCCCGCGTCTCCACCCCGATCCGCTGGGAGGAGGTCGCCGACGTCGACCCGCGCGACTTCACGATCTTCACGGTGCCACAGCGCTTCGCCGAGCTCGGCGACCTGCACGGCGACATCGACGCCGACCCCTGGGACATCGCGCCGCTGCTGGCCTGGGCCGAGCGCGACGAGGCCGAGGGCGCCGAGCCGCCGGCCGATCCCGACGCCGGGTGAGGCGTCCCCGGCGGGCCCGAGCCTCACAGCAGACGCTCATCTCCTTCTCACCGGCATCTCATCGAGGCTCCCTACCTTGGTAGGTGCGCACACCACGAGTGGTCCGCGAGGCCGCCGTCGTCAGCACCACCTCCCGACGCGGCGCCGCTGCCCCGAAAGCGGCCGACCGCGGTGACGACGCTGCCGGCCTCGGGATCGTGCGCACCCACCCCGTCCGCGGCGGCGCGACATCGGCCGCCACGCTCAAGGCGCCGTCGCGGACGGGTCGGGGCCTCCCTAGACTGGTCGTCCGTGCGACACCTGCAGATCACGCCGAGCATCCTCAACGCCGACTTCGCGAACCTCGGGGCGGAGGTGGCCAGGATCCCCGGCGCCGACTGGGTCCACGTCGACGTGATGGACAACCACTTCGTCCCGAACCTGACCTTCGGGCCGACCATGGTCGAGGCGCTGGCCCGCTCCACCGACACCCCCCTCGACGCGCACCTGATGATCGAGGACCCCGACGCCAACGCCGTCGCCTACGTCGAGGCCGGCTGCGGCTCGGTCACCTTCCACGTCGAGGCGGCCCGGGCCCCGGTCCGGCTCGCCCGCGAGATCCGCGCCCACGGCGCACGCGCGTCGATGGCGCTGCGCCCCGCGACCCCCATCGAGCCCTACGAGGAGCTCCTGCCGGAGCTCGACATGGTGCTGCTCATGACCGTCGAGCCCGGCTTTGGCGGCCAGAAGTTCCTCGACCTGGTGCTGCCCAAGATCCGCCGGGCCCGCGCCCTGATGGACAAGCACGGCGTGGAGACCTGGCTCCAGGTCGACGGCGGCGTCTCGCTGGAGACCATCGGGCGCTGCGCGGAGGCCGGGGCCGACGTCTTCGTCGCCGGCTCGGCGGTCTACTCCGCGGAGGACCCCGACGCGATGGTGGCCGCGCTGCGCGAGACCGCGGCGGCCGCCGCTCCCACCAGCTGATCGAGTCGGCACTTCTGGCGTGCCGAGTCGGCAGTTCCGGTGTGCCGAGTCGGCAGTTCCGGTGTGCCGAGTCGGCAGTTCCGGTGTGCCGAGTGGGCGGTTCCGACGTCGTGAGGGATGGAAGTGCCGACTCGGCCGGTGAGAAGTGCCGACTCGGCCGGTGAGAAGTGCCGACTCGGCCGGGCGAAGGTGCCGACTCGGCCGGGCCAGCTCCGACCACGCCAGCCAGGTGCGGAGGACCACGAGGTCGTCCGGTGAGCGGGGCAGGTGTCCGGCCCAGCCCTCCTCGAGCACCCGCTCCTCGGTCCGCGCGAGAGGGGCGAGGGATCCACAGGCTCGCCCTTGATCGAACGTTCGATCAAGCTCCGAAGGGGTCACCGGGTCCGCACGGCCCGCAACGTGCGGCCGCCGTCGGTCGAGACCAGCAGGGGCGCCACGTCGTCGGCGACCAGCAACCAGAGGACCCCGCCGGCGCGCGGGTCGGCGCGCAGGTCCTGGACACCGCCGGGGTCACCGGCCCAGGGCCGGTACGACGACCAGTCGGCGCCGGCGGAGACCCACAGGCCGTGGTGGACGGTGCTGGGCCGGCCGGCCCGGTCGCCGCTCCAGGCCGGGAGCAGCACGAGCAGCCGCCCGTCGGGAAGGACGACCGCCCCGCTCACGTAGCCCCGCTCTCCGTCGACCTCCGGCACGTCGAAGACGTCCCACCGGCCACCCGTCCCGCGGACGACCCGCTGGAACGGCAGCAGCGTCGCGCCGTCGCCCCCGGCGACCACGGCCCGGACGCCGGCGACGAGCGAGTCGGCCTCGACGCTCACCAGTCCGCGGGTCGCCGGCACGCCGGTGGGCCGGCCGCCGTTGATCCGGTCCGCGGCGCCGAGCCGCCGGAGCGCCTGCCGGCGGCCGACCTCGTCGTACGTCGCCGTCGCGAAGTCGTCCCCGCTGGCGGCGACGGCCTGGTCGGCGAGCGGGCAGGCCTGCGGGTCCAGGCAGCCCCACCACGCCGTCACGTCGAGCCCGCGCGGAGTGCGCCGCACCCGGACGTCGCGCAGCACCGACGTCGGCGCCATGGCGATCGCACGACCCCGGTCCACCCGCGGGGACGTTTCCACGGACGGCCCCGCGGCTGGGTCGGCGGACCGTGCCGGTCCATCCCCGCAGCCGGCGAGCAGGAAGACGGCGGAGAGGACGGCGGCGAGGAGGGGGCGCATGACCGTGGGACGCCGCAGCGGGCCGGAAGGTTGTCCCACCAGGTGGGCCGGGTCGCGGTAGGGGGACGCACGCCCTGTGGCAGACTCGCCCCAGACGAGCAACACGCTCGCGTGCTCTGGGGTCGGTGAAATTCCGAGCCGGCGGTGAAAGTCCGCGACCCGGTCACAAGCCTGTGACCGGTTGACCAGGTGGAACTCCTGGACCGACGGTCAAAGTCCGGATGGGAAGTGCACGCAGGGTGGCTCGGCACGCACGTGCCGACCTCCCGTCAGCCCCGGAGCCGTGAGCACCGGACATGACGGGCAGGGACACGATGAGCACCAGCGAGGCCGAGCGGGTCGCGATGCGCCGTGCGCTCGAGCTCGCCGCGAGCCCCGGCGTCCCGCTCGGGCCGAACCCGCGCGTCGGCTGCGTGCTGCTGGCCGACGACGGCACCACCGTGGCGGAGGGGTTCCACCGCGGCGCCGGCACCGCCCACGCCGAGGCCGACGCGCTGGCCCGGGCGGGGGAGCGGGCCCGGGGCACGACCGCCGTCGTCACCCTCGAGCCGTGCAACCACACCGGCCGCACCGGCCCGTGCGCCCGCGCGCTGGTCGACGCGGGGGTGCGCCGCGTGGTCTTCGCGCAGGCCGACACCAACCCGGTCGCCGTGGGCGGGGCCGAGACGCTCCGCGCGGCCGGCGTCGAGGTCGAGCAGGGCCTGCTCGCCGACGAGGCGCGCGCGCTCAACCGCACGTGGACCTTCGCCGTCGAGCACGGGCGGCCCTTCGTGACCTGGAAGTTCGCCGCCACCCTCGACGGGCGCAGCGCGGCCGCCGACGGCACCAGCCGCTGGGTCTCCAGTCGCGCCGCCCGCCTGGACACCCACCGGCTGCGCGCGACGGCCGACACCATGCTGGTCGGCACCGCCACGGTCGCCATCGACGACCCGGCCCTCACCGTCCGCGACGAGCACGACCGGCCGTTGCCGGACCAGCCGCTGCGCGCGGTCATGGGCCTGCGCGACCTCCCGCCGGACCGCCGGGTCCTCGACAGCAGCGCCGAGACCGTGCTGCTGCGCACCCGCGACCCCCACGAGGCGCTCGCGCAGCTGCGCGCCCGCGACCGCCAGCACGTCTTCCTCGAGGGCGGCCCGACGCTCGCCGCGGCGTTCGTCCGGGCCGGGCTCGTCGACGAGGTGGTCGCCTACGTCGCCCCCACCCTGCTCGGCGCGGGCCTGCCGGCCGTGGCCGACCTCGGAATCACCACCATCGCCGACGCGTTCCGCCCGGGGGTCACCGACGTGACCGTGCTCGAGGCG
Source organism: Nocardioides marmotae (assembly GCF_013177455.1). NCBI lineage: Bacteria > Bacillati > Actinomycetota > Actinomycetes > Propionibacteriales > Nocardioidaceae > Nocardioides > Nocardioides marmotae. The sequence goes on along the minus strand of NZ_CP053660.1, from coordinate 2,480,037 downwards.
GACGGTCCGGACGAGCAGCCGAACGTGCGGTTCACCATGACCCCGCACCGCGACAGCGAGGAGAGCTGACATGTTCACCGGGATCGTCGAGGAGCTCGGGACCGTCGCCGCGGTCGAGGACCAGGGCGACGCCATCCGGCTCACCATCCGAGCCGAGGCGGTGCTCGCCGACGCCGGCCTCGGGGACTCCATCGCCGTCAACGGCTGCTGCCTGACCGTCGCGGAGCGCGACCAGGACACCTGGACCGCCGACGTCATGCAGGAGACCCTCGACAAGACCAGCCTCCGCGGCGTCCGCCCCGGCGACCGGGTCAACCTCGAGCGGGCCGTCACCGCGGCCACCCGCCTGGGCGGCCACATCGTCCAGGGCCACGTCGACGGCGTCGGCGAGGTGCTGCGCCGCGAGCCGAGCGAGCACTGGGAGCTCGTCGAGGTCTCGCTGCCGCCGGAGCTGGCCCGCTACCTGGTCGACAAGGGCTCGATCACCGTCGACGGGGTCAGCCTCACCGTCGTCGAGGCGGGGGAGCGCTCCTTCACCGTGAGCCTCATCCCCGAGACGCTCGCCCGCACCACCCTCGGGGTGCGGCAGGCCGGCGACCGGGTGAACCTCGAGGCCGACGTCATCGCCAAGCACGTGGAGAAGCTGCTGGCCGGCCACCTCCCGGCCCGCCCCGCGGCGGAGGAGGACTGATGCTCGACTGGCTCCTCCACGGCACCATCGCGGTCGGCGGCGGCTCGCTCGCGGTCCGCGAGGTCGTCGGCAACGGCTTCGGCCTCGCCAGCGCGCTGCTCGGCATGCGCCGGCTGGTCTGGGCCTGGCCGATCGGTCTGGTCGGCAACGTCCTGCTGTTCACCGTCTTCGTGAGCGGCGAGCTCAGCGGCGCGACGTCCGAGCCGCTGTGGGGCCAGGCCGGGCGACAGGTCATGTTCGTCGTCGTCGGCCTCTACGGCTGGTGGCGGTGGAGCAGCGCACGCCGCGAGCCCGACGCCGCGCCCGTCACGCCGCGCTGGGCGACCGGCCGCGAGCGGCTGGCGCTGCTCGCCCTGGCCGGGGTCGGGTACGCCGCGGCGTACGCCGTGCTCGTCCGGATCGGCTCGTGGGGCCCGGCCACCGAGGCCTGGATCCTCGCCGGCTCGCTCATCGCGACCTACGGCATGGCCCGCGGCTGGGTGGAGTTCTGGCTGGTCTGGATCGCCGTCGACGTGGTCGGCGTGACCACCCTCGTGCGGGCCGGCTACTACCCGACCGCCGGCATGTACCTGTTCTACGGGGCGTTCTGCGTCCTGGGCCTGATCACCTGGTGGCGCGTGGAGCGCGCCACCCACCAGCCGGCCGCGCCGCGGCCGGTCGACGAAGGAGTTCCTGCATGACCACCCCCGGCAGCCCTGCCACCTCCGGCACCCCCCAGACCGGCGAGCCGCAGCACGCGAAGGTGCGCCTCGACAGCGTCGAGCGGGCGATCGCGGACATCGCCGCCGGCAAGGCCGTGATCGTCGTCGACGACGAGGACCGCGAGAACGAGGGCGACATCATCTTCGCCGCGAGCAAGGCCACCCCCGAGCTGATGGCCTGGACGATCCGGCACAGCAGCGGCGTGATCTGCGTGCCGATGCCCGCCGCCATGCTCGACCGGCTCGAGATCCCGCTGATGACCCCGCACAACCGGGACAAGATGCGCACGGCGTACACCATCTCCGTCGACGCCCGCGACGGCGTCAGCACCGGCATCTCGGCCGCCGACCGGGCGCACACCGTGCGCGTGCTGGCCGACTCCGCGACCGAGCCGTGGGAGCTCACCCGCCCCGGCCACGTCTTCCCGCTGCGCTACCGCGAGGGCGGCGTGCTCGTCCGCCGCGGGCACACCGAGGCCGCGGTCGACCTCGCCACGCTGGCCGGCCTCACTCCGGCCGGCGTGCTGGTCGAGGTCGTCAACGACGACGGCACGATGAAGCGGGCGCCGGAGCTGCGCGAGTTCGCCGACGAGCACGGCATCGCGATGATCTCGATCGAGCAGCTGGTCAAGCACCGCCGCCGCCACGAGAACCTGATCGAGCGGGTCGCCGAGACCCGCCTGCCCACCCGCCACGGTGACTTCACGGCGTACGGCTACCGGATCACCGTCGACGGCTCCGAGCACATCGCGCTCGTCCACGGCGACATCACCGGCGAGGAGCCGGTGCTGACCCGGGTGCACTCGGAGTGCCTGACCGGCGACGTCTTCGGCAGCTCGCGCTGCGACTGCGGCCCGCAGCTCGACGAGGCGCTCGAGCGGATCGTCGCCGAGGGCCGCGGGGTCGTGGTCTACCTGCGCGGGCACGAGGGCCGGGGGATCGGCCTGGTCGCCAAGCTGCAGGCCTACCAGCTCCAGGACGGTGGGCGCGACACGGTCGATGCCAACCTCGACCTCGGCCTGCCCGCCGACGCGCGCCACTACGGGGCCGCCACCCAGGTGCTGCGCGACCTCGGCGTCGACAGCGTCCGGCTGCTCACCAACAACCCCGAGAAGGTCAGCAGCCTCGAGGACTTCGGCGTGCCCGTCGCCGAGCGGGTGCCGCTCACGCCGCACCCCAACGACCACAACCTCGCCTACCTGCGCACCAAGCGCGACCGGATGGGCCACGTGCTGCCCGGCCTGACCTCGGTCGAGCCGGCCCCCAGCAGCGTCGCCGCCGACGAGACCCCCGGCACCACCCCGACCCCGACGACCCAGCCCCAGGAGACGCACGCATGAGCGGCCACGGCGCCCCGTCCCTCCAGCCCGTCGACGGCAGCGACCTGCGGGTCGCGGTCGTCGCGGCCAGCTGGCACACCGAGGTCATGGACGGCCTCCTCGCCGGCGCCGAGCGCGCGCTGGACGACCACCGGGTCGGCGAGTCGGTCGTCGTCCGGGTGCCCGGCACCTTCGAGCTGCCCGTCGCCGCGGCGGCGCTCGCCGAGGCGGGGTACGACGCCGTGGTCGCGCTCGGCGTGGTCGTCCGTGGCGGCACCCCGCACTTCGAGTACGTCTGCTCCGCCGCCACCGACGGGCTGACCCGGGTCGCGCTGGACCACCGCACCCCGGTCGGCTTCGGCGTGCTGACCTGCGACACCGACGAGCAGGCGCTCGACCGCGCCGGGCTGCCCGGCTCGAGCGAGGACAAGGGCTACGAGGCGACCGCCGCGGCGATCCAGACCGCGCACACCCTGCGGGGGATCACCCGCAGCTGAGCCCGCAGCTGACCCGGTCGGTCATCCGGCCGGGTCAGCCCCGCTCGAGCATCGTCGTGATCTGGTCGGCGAGCGTCATCGGGTCGAACGGCTTGGAGATGACCCCGGCGACGGCCATCTCGTCCCACAGCTGACGGTCGCCGACCTGCACCTTGGCGGTCAGCAGCACCACGGGGATGTGGGCCGTGGAGGCCTGCGCCCGCAGGTGGCCGAAGGTCGCCAGGCCGTCCATGTCGGGCATCATCAGGTCGAGGACCACCACGTCGGGCTGGTGCTCGGCGGCCAGCTCGATGGCGCTGGCCCCGCTGGCGGCGGTCACGACCTCCCAACCGGCGACGACCTCCAGCGCGATCTGGGTGATCTCCCGGATCGAGTCGTCGTCGTCCACGACGAGCGCGCGCGGCATCAGTCCGCCCCGCGGGGGCCGGCGAACAGGGCCCGGTAGTAGGTCTGGGTGTCCGCGGCGTCGACCTCCACGTCGGCGATGCGGTGCAGCAGCGCCTCGGTGCCCGCGCCGAGCCCGAGGACCTCGTTGTTGAACTTGCAGTAGTCGTAGCCGCAGACCGCGCGCTCCTCGACCAGCATCTCCACGATCGTGGAGATCATCGCCCACATGACGTTGGACTGCCGCTCGTCGTGCCGCACCAGGGTGAAGCCGAGGTAGTAGACCGCGTTGCGAGCGGTGTGCTCGGGGTAGTGGTGCGCCCACCAGCCCGGGCTGATCCACGGGACGGTGATCAGGTCGCGGGTCAGCGTCGAGAGCCCGACGACGTCGCCGGCGGCGTTGCGGGCGACGTACTTCATCACCCGGGCGTCCTTCATCTCCTCGACGAACTCGTGCTCGTGCAGGAGGTGGCGGGCCATGGCTCGCGTCTCGAGCTCGGCGAAGGTCTCGCGGTAGAGCTTCCAGTAGGCCGCGATCGTCTCGTCCTCGAGCGCGTGCTCGACGCTGATGTCGAGGGTGCTGTCCTCAGCCACGGGTCTCCTTCGGGCTCCAGTCCTCCACGGCGTACGCCGCGACCACGAGTGCGCACACGGGGCGGTCGGTGCAGTGGGCCGAGGCGGTCGCGGCCTGGATCGGCCCGTAGCCGCCGCCGCGGTTGGTGTCCATGTCGTGCAGGCTCAGCGTGATCTGCTCCATCAGCGACTCCTCGCTGCCGCCGTGGTGCTCCACGAAGAGGCCACCGGTCGTGGCGTCGGTCGTCCAGCCCAGCCCGGCCCACACGGTCTCGCCGCTGTGCTCGGCGAAGACCGCGGACTCCACGCAGTAGAGCTTGTCGCCGTGCCCCCCGGCGAGCACCTCGCGGGCGCCGCCCTCGAGGACCCGCACCGTGCTGTGCGGGGGGATCACGGAGGAGAGCTTGATCAGGTTGAAGTTGCCGACACCGGCGTTGAGCAGGGCGTGGTCGTACGCCGCCAGCTTCGTGCGTCCGACGCCGGTCGCGGCGCGGACGGTGATGTCGAGGCGGGTGGTCAACGTTCCTCCTGGAGGACGGGGGCAGGGTGGGGTGCACGCGGGGGCGTGCGGGGGATTGTCGCTGGGTCCGGAGCCGGGTCGGACGGCGGGGTCGGGTCCTGCTCGGCCGCGCGGCCGACGACGGCGTCCAGCAGGCCCAGGACGCGCTCCTCGAGCGCGTCGGGGCCGCTGCGGCCCTTGGTCAGGAAGACGGTGGGGCCGAGCTCGAGGTCGGCGCGTCGCTCGACCTCGACGTCGGCGGCGCTGTAGACGACCAGCGGGGTCGCGCGCAGCGCGGGGTCGGCCCGGAAGGCCGCGACCACCGCGGAGCCGTCGTCGTCGGGCAGGTGGAGGTCGAGCACGACCACCTGCGGGCGCAGCCGCCGGCCCGCCTCGATCGCCGCCGCGGCGGTCGACGCGTGGTCGACGCGGATCCCGTGGCCGCGCAGCGGCGTGCAGATCACCTCGGCGAGGTCCTCGTCGTCCTCGACGACGAGCACCGCGCTCTCGCGCAGGCGGCCCGCGAGGGCGATCTCGACCGCCGCGACGAGCTGCTCCTCGGTGACCGGCTTGACCAGCCAGCCGTCGGTCTGCGGGCCGAGCTCGGGGGCGGTCTCGGGGCCGAGCCCGGACAGGACGATCAGCGGGATCGTGCGGGTCCGCTCGCCGCGGCGCAGCTCGGCGACGACGTCGGCGCCGCTGGTGCCCGGCATCCGCAGGTCCACCAGGACGGCCGCCGGACGGTCGGCGGTCGCGCGGGCGATCGCGGCGTCGCCGTCCCCGACACCGACGGGCCGGTAGCCGTGCTCCTCGAGCATCGAGGACAGGGCGCCGACGACCGCCGGCTCGTCGTCGCAGATCAGCACCGCGGGCGCGTCGCCCGTGGCGCCGGTGGCGCCGGTGGCCGGGGTGCGCTGGTGCAGGGGGAGGGTGAACTGGACGGTGGTGCCCTCACCGGGGCTGCTCTCCGCCCAGATCCTCCCGCCGTGGCGCTCCACGATGCTGCGGCTGATGGCCAGCCCCAGCCCGGTGCCGCCCTTCTGCCGGGCGTCGGAGGAGTCGACCTGGTGGAAGCGGTCGAAGATCGTGGTGAGCTGGTCCGTCGGGATGCCCCGGCCCTGGTCGCGGACCCGGAACAGCACCGTCGTCCCGCTCGGCTGCGGGACGGCGTCGACGACGACCTGTCCGCCGGCGGTGGAGAACTTCACGGCGTTGTTGACCAGGTTGGTCAGCGTCTGGACGACGCGGTCGCTGTCCACGAGGACCTGCCCGGCCGTCTCGCCCACGACCAGCTCGACGCCGGCGCCGCGGGCCATCGCGTCCATCTCGCCGACGGCGGCCTCGACCACCGACCGGACGTCGGTCGGGGCGAGCTCCATCGGCCGGGTGCCCGACTCGATCCGCTCGAGGTCGAGGATGTCGTTGATCAGGCGGGTGAGCCGCTCGGTGCTCTCCAGCGCGATCCGGGCCATCGAGGTGGCCCGCGGGCTCAGCTCGCCGAGCTGGCCGCCGGCGAGGAGTCCCAACGAGCCGCGGATGGAGGTCAGCGGCGTGCGCAGCTCGTGGCTGACCACGGAGAGGAACTCGTTCTTCATCCGGTCCACCTCCTGGCGCTGGGTCACGTCGCGGAACACCACGACCGCGCCGGTGACCTCGTCGTCGTCGATGAGCGGGCTCGCGGTGATCTCGACGGGGAACCTCGTGCCGTCGGCACGGACGTAGACGTCCTCCTCGGCGTTCGTGACGATCCCGGAGGCGATCGCCTCGGCGACGTAGCAACCGTCGTAGGGGTAGGCCGCGCCGTCGGCGGTCGGCGCGTGGAAGAGCGCGTGGGCGTCCTGGCCGAGCAGCGCGTCCGGGCTCTGGCGCAGCGCCTCGGCGCCGGAGGGGTTGACGAAGGTGATCCGCCCGGCGGCGTCGACGCCGTAGATGCCGTCGCCCACCGAGGTGATGAGGGTCTCGGTACGCCGCGCCATCCGGCGCAGGTCGGAGGTCTGCTCCGCGACCTGGCGCTCGAGGCCGCGCCGCAGCTGGGCGTTGTCGGCGGTCAGCAGCACCTGGCGCAGCCCGGCGGCCAGGCCGAGGAGCAGCCAGAGCAGGACCTGCGCGCGCTGGATCGCGTCGCCGCCGTTGAGCATGGTCTGGACCACGGCCGCGACGCCCACGGCGGAGTAGACCAGGACGGTGTCGCGGGTGTCGGCGGTGGCGCGCTGCTCCTCGACGTCCGGGGCGTCGGGGTGCAGCGGGTACCACGCGGCGACGCCGATGATGAGGTAGCCGGCGATCCAGCCCAGGTCGGGCAGGTCGCCCCAGGCGAAGGTGCCCTGGGCCACCCGCACCGCGAAGGAGAGGTCCGCGACGGCGTACAGCAGGAAGCCCAGCGCGACCAGGGCCAGCGCCGGGCGGGACTCGCCGCGGCTGCGCAGCACCAGCAGCAGCCCGAAGGTCACCAGCGCGATGTCGAGGAAGGGGATCAGGACGCTGAAGAACTCCGACCCCAGGACGTGGTCGACCGAGGCCAGCAGCTCGTCGTAGACCAGGACCGAGGCCATGATCAGCACGGCCGCGCCGCCGACGGTCCCGTCGAGGACCATGATCGCGAGGTTGCGACCCCGCCGGCGGGCCGCGGGGAAGGTCAGCATGCCGACGATCGAGAGGGCCAGAGCCAGCGCGACGCTCAGGTCGCTGACCAGGCTCGGGTCGTCGACCGGCTGGGCGCCCACCACAGCCATCCAGACGTTGCCGACGACCGCGGTGACCGACGCGGCCAGCAGCCACTGCCAGGCGCGGCGGCGGCGCCCCGTCGAGCGGCGGGTGCGCAGCCAGAGGCTGACCGCGGTCGCGATGCCGCTGATGAGCAGGCCGAGCGAGCTGGCGACCTCGCGGAAGCCCCGCGGGAACCCCGGCTGGAGGAGGATCGCGAAGACCACGACGAAGGCGACGGCGATCGGTACGACCAGCCGGAAGCGACGCCGCTGTGCTCCGAGCGACAGCGAGGTGCCCATGCCGCGCAACGTACCAGCCGCCACACCCGTCCCTCCTGACCGCTCCCGCCACCCGCGGCGGTCGGGGCGTCGCCTAGGCTGAGCCCCCGTGAAGACGTTCGACGAGCTGTGGGCCGAGCTGCAGGAGAAGGCCCGGACGCGTCCGGCGGGTTCGGGCACCGTGCGACAGCTCGACGCGGGCGTGCACGCCATCGGCAAGAAGCTGGTCGAGGAGGCCGCCGAGTCCTGGATGGCCGCCGAGCACGAGGGCAAGGAGCGCGCGGCCGAGGAGATCAGCCAGCTGCTCTACCACGCGCAGTGCCTGATGCTCGCGAGCGGCATCGAGCTCGACGACGTCTACGCCCACCTCTGAACCCGAACAGGACGACCATGTCCCTCCTCCGTGTCGCGGTCCCGAACAAGGGGTCGCTGTCCCAGTCCGCCTCGGAGATCCTGCGGGAGTCCGGCTACCGCCAGCGTGACGACAGCAAGCAGCTGACGCTCATCGACGACGAGAACGGCGTGGAGTTCTTCTACCTCCGCCCGCGCGACATCGCGCTCTACGTCGGCGAGGGGACCCTCGACGTCGGCATCACCGGCCGCGACCTGCTCCTCGACTCCGGCGCGCAGGCCCACGAGGTCCGCTCGCTCGGCTTCGGCCGCAGCCGCTTCCGGTTCGCCGGACCGGCGGGCCGCTACACCGACCTCGCCGAGCTCGCGGGCCTGCGCATCGCGACGTCGTACGTCGGCGTGGTCGGCGCCTTCCTCGCCGAGCGCGGCATCGAGGCCTCGGTGGTCCGCCTCGACGGCGCGGTGGAGACCAGCATCCAGCTCGGCGTCGCCGACGTCGTGGCCGACGTGGTCGAGACCGGCAGCACGCTGCGGCAGGCCGGCCTGGAGGTCTTCGGGGAGACGATCCTGGAGTCCGAGGCCGTGCTGGTGACCCGGGGCGGCGCGGAGCCGCCGGCCGGGTTCGAGGTCTTCAAGCGCCGCCTCGACGGGGTGCTCGTGGCCCGCAGCTACGTGATGATGGACTACGACATCGAGAGCCAGCACGTCTCCGCGGCGGTCGCGCTGACCCCGGGCATCGAGAGCCCGACGGTCTCCCCGCTGCACAAGGACGGCTGGGTCGCGGTGCGCGCGATGGTGCCCCGCGCCGGCGCCCAGCGCCTGATGGACGAGCTGTGGACGATCGGCGCCCGCGGCATCCTCCTCACCGACATCCATGCCTGCCGGCTCTGAGGCGGGCCCGCGGGCGGCCGGGGACGGCCTGCCGCGCACCTGGCGCCCGCTCGGCCCCCGCATCGTCGCGACGGTGCTCAGCAGCGGCATGCTGGTGATCCTGCTGACCGCCTGGATCTCCTTCGGCGCCGAGACCCGCGCGAAGTTCACCCCGTTCCAGCTCGGGACGATCATCTTCTTCATCATCCTCGGCGGCGTGGTGCTCTGGGCGCTGACCCGCGCCCGGGTCACCGCGACCCGCGAGGGGCTGACCGTGGTCAACGGCTTCCGCACCCGCTCCTTCACCTGGGCCGAGGTCGTCGCGGTCCACCTGCCGCCGGGCGCCCCGTGGGCGACGATCGACCTCTCCGACGGCCGGACGGTCTCGGTGATGGGGCTGCAGGGCTCCGACGGCGAGCGGGCCCGCGCGGCGGTGCGCGAGCTGCGCCGCCTCGCCGACGAGCTCTCCTGAGCCTGGCCTCGCCTCAGTAGCCGCCCGGGAGCGGCTCAGTCGTCGAGGGCGCGGATGCCCCACACGACCGAGACCGTCTCCTCCGGGGCGAGCACGAAGAGGTCCTCGCCGCTGCGCAGCGCGTCGGGGGGAGCGGTCATCGGCTCGATCGCCATCGAGCGCCGCGCGGTCGCCGGGACGTCGTCGGCGGTGTAGAGCAGCAGCCAGGGGTGGTGGCCGTCGACCCACAGGCTCACCCCGTCGCCGCTCGCGGGGTCGCGCAGGGTCGCGGTGGTCGTGCCGCCCGGGTCGCGCTCGAGGTCGGTGAAGCAGTGGTTGAGGACCGCCCCGCGCAGCGGCCGCGCCACCCGGAAGTCGTACGCCGTGCCCTCGACCGGCTCGCGGCCCACGGGCAGCAGCCGCTCGTCGTCGACCAGCAGCCGCGTCGCCGCCGGCAGGGTCAGCTCCCAGGAGTCGACCGGGCCCTCGCCGACGCGGAGGTAGGGGTGGGCCCCCGAGGCGTACGGCGCCGGGCGACCGGAGTCGTTGGTCGCGGTCTGGGTGACCGTCAGCCCGTCCGCGGAGAGGTCGTAGGCGACGTGGAGGTCCAGCGTCCACGGGTAGCCGGTCTGCGCCATGAGGCGGTACTGCAGCGAGACCGAGTGCCCGGTGTGCTCCTCGACGCTCCACGCCACCCACCGCGCGAGCCCGTGGGAGGCGTTGTTCCGCGCCGGCTCGGTCAGCGGCAGCTGGAGGTCGCTGCCCTCGAAGGAGAACTGCCCGTCGCGCACCCGGTTGGGCCACGGCACGAGCAGCTGGCCCCGGCCGCCGGCCGACATCTCCTCCTCGGCGAACCCGTCGACCAGGTCGCGCCCCCGGAAGGACAGCGCGCGCAGGGCGGCGCCGCTCTCGGTCACGACGGCGCGGTAGCCGCCGGCCTCGATCTCGAACTGTTCGCCGCTGGGAGGAAGCACCGGGTCACCCTAGGCGCACCGGTGCCCGGTGGCCGGTCCCGTCCACGAGCAGGTCGGCGCGCTCGCGGGTGCGGTCGGCGGCGAAGTGCGCAGCCTCCGCGACCGTCCACCGGCGCCAGTGCGGCTCGGCGTCGTGGCCGTCGCGCCCGAGGCCGCGGGCCAGCCGCAGGGCGGGCGGCGCCTCGACCCAGACCAGCACCGTCGCCAGCGCGGCGTACGCCGCCGAGCCGGCGCCGACGCCCTCGAGCACCAGCAGCGGGGCGGGCGCCACGACGACCGTCTCGGCCCAGCCGCCGGTGTCCCAGTCGTGGCGCCGGTAGCGGCCGGCCTCCCCGCGGGCGAGGGGGAGCAGCAGCGTGGCGAGCTGCTCGCCGACGCGGGGCAGGCCGTCCCAGCCGTCGTACAGGTCGTCCAGGTGCACCACCGCGGCGTCGGCCAGGGCCGCGACCCGGCCGGCCAGGGTGGTCTTGCCCGACCCGGCCGGGCCGTCGATGCAGACCAGGCGCCCGCCGCCCAGCGTGGCGGGCCGGGAGCGGGCCAGCTCCAGCACCGCCTGGGCCGGTTCAGGCTGGGCCGGTTCAGGGTGGGCCGGTTCAGGGTGGGCCGGCTCAGGACGGGCCGGCTCAGAAGACGAGGCCGTGACCACGGTAGGTCGGGACCTCCTCGACGAACCGTTCCCCGCGCAGCAGGTGGACCCGGTCGGTGTGCTCGAAGAGCTCACCGGACTTCGCGTGCCGGAACCAGACCAGGTCGCCGATCGCGAGCCGGCCCGCGGTCGGGCCGACGAGGGGGGTCTGCACCTCCCCGGCGCCCTCGAGCCCGGTCAGCCGCAGCCCGGCCGGCGCCCAGGGCGTGGGCAGCCGGTCGCGGCCGGCGGCGCCGGAGGCGACGAAGCCGCCGCCGTGGACGGTCGCGACGTCGGGGGAGGGCCGGCGCACCACGGGGACGCCGTAGAACGCCGCCGGGCGCGGGTCGAAGGAGCGGTAGTGGTCGAACAGGGTGGGCACGAGCAGCCCGGAGCCCGCGGCCACCTCGGTGACGACCGGGTCGGCGACGGTGGTCTCGACCGAGCCGGAGCCGCCGCCGTTCCACAGCTCGAGGTCGACGAGGGGGCGCAGGGCGTCGGCGACGGCGCGGCGGCGCTGGGAGAGCTGGGTCCGCGAGGCGGCCTTCAGCCCGCGCACCACCGCGGACCGGGCGCGCTGGGTCGGCACGTCGTCGGGGACGCCGGCGACCTGGCCCTCGTAGGTCATCACGCCGACGAGCCGGAAGCCGGGCCGCTCGAGGACCTGCCGGGCCAGGCTCGCCACCCGGTCGGCCTCGTGCAGCGGGCTGCGCTTGGGGCCGACGTGCTGCCCGCGGACCCGCAGGCCCGCGTCGACCTCGAGCGCCACGCGCACGGGCACCGCGTGGGAGGAGCGGACCGAGTCGACGACGTCGAGGTGGGCGACGTCGTCGACCATCACGGTGATGTGCGCGGCGGCGGCCGGCGAGGCGACGAGGCGGGCGAGCGCGGTCCGGTCCACGGTCGGGTAGGCCACGAGGACGTCCTCGCTGATGCCCTGCTCCTCCAGCCACAGCGCCTCGCGCAGCGTGTAGCCGAGCACGCCGGCGAAGCCGTCGGTGGCCAGCGCTCGGCGCACCAGGTCGGGGACGCGCAGCGACTTCGAGGCCACCCGGATCGGCTTGCCGGCGGCCCGGCGGACCAGGTCGGCGGCGTTGGCGTCGAAGGCGTCGAGGTCCACGACGGCCACCGGGGTGGGCAGGTCGCCCTCGGCGGCGGCGACCGCGGCCGAGAGGCGGGCCCAGAGGCGGTTGCGGCCGACGTCGTCGAGGTGGGTCATCCGAGGGACTCTAGGAGACGCCGGCCGGGCCGGTCAGGAGATGCCGCGCTTGCGCAGCAGCGCCTCGATGTCGGCGAGGTCGTCGTCGCCACCGGCGCCGCCGATCGCGGGGTCGCCCTTGCCGCTCTTGACAGGGCGGTCGGACCTGCGGCCCGAAGCGGCCGGCGCCGGAGCGCCGCCGTCGATGACCCGGGCCCGCTCGCGGTCGCGCAGCACGCCGGACACGACCAGCAGGGTCACCGCGACGCCGGCCACCACGATGCCGGCCCACACCGAGGGGCTGAGGACCAGGCCGGTGACCCAGTCGCCCACGGCGGTGCCGATGCGGGTGAACATCTTCAGCGTGTCGGTGAGGTACGCCGCGGCCGGCAGCAGCGTGAGCCCGGCGCCGCGCAGGCCCGAGGCGACGCCCCGGTGCCGGAAGGCGTGCCAGGTCCACACCGCACCCAGCACGGTGAGGGTGAGTGCGAGGGCGGCCCACGTCGCGTCGTCCACGGGGTCCAGCCTGCCACGCGCCCCCTCGTCCTCACACCGGGGCCGCGGCCCGGACCTCTGCGGACGCGCTGTCGAGCAGGCCCCGGCGACGCAGGTGCGGCATGACGCCCTCGGCGAACCAGTGCGCCTCCTCGACGTGCGGGTAGCCCGAGAGCACGAGCTCGTCGATGCCGACGCGGTGGTAGGCCTCGATGAGGTCGGCGACCTCCTCGTGGCTGCCCACGAGGGAGGTGCCGGCGCCGCCGCGGACCAGACCGACCCCGGTCCACAGACCGGGGGAGACCTCCAGGTCGCGGGCCGAGGAGTACGCCGCGTCGGCGCGACGCAGCGCGTTCATCCGCTGCTGGCCGGTCGACTCGCTGCGGGCCTGCGCGGCCTGGGCGGCCCGCACCGTCGCCGGGTCGACGCCGTCGAGCAGCCACTGGGCGTGGCGCCAGGCCTCCTCGGTGGTGTCGCGCGAGAGGGTGTGGACCCGCAGGCCGAAGCGGACGGTGCGCCCCTGCTCGGCGGCCAGGCCGCGGACCCAGGCCACCTTCTCGGCGACCTGCTCCGGCGGCTCGCCCCAGGTCAGGTAGACGTCGGCGTGACGCGCCGCCACCGGACCGGCCGCTGCGGACGAGCCGCCGAAGTACACGGGCGGCACCGGGTCGATGCCGCCGCTGACCAGCGCGCCCGCGGCGCGGTAGTAGGTGCCCTCGAAGTCGAAGGGCGCCCGGCTCCAGGTGCCGCGGACGACCTCGAGGAACTCGTCGGTCCGGGCGTACCGCTCGTCCTTGGGGGCGGTGTCGCCGAACCGGGCCTGCTCGGTGGGCTCCCCGCCGGTCACGACGTTGAGCATCAGCCGGCCCTGCGAGATCCGCTGGTAGGTCGCCGCCATCTGCGCGGCGAGCACCGGGTTGACCACCCCGGGCCGGAAGGCCACGAGGAAGCGCAGCCGCGAGGTCTCGCGGATCAGCGCGGCGGTGGTCAGCCACGCGTCCTCGCAGAACGTCCCGGTCGGGGTGAGGACCCCGTCGAAGCCGAGCCGCTCGGCGGTGCGCGCCACCTCGGCGAGGTAGTCGATGGTCGGCGGGCGGAACCGGTCGCGCACCGAGTCCTCGAGGGTGTCGGCGAGCCCGGTGGTGATCTCCTGGGGGACGCCCTGCCCGGCTCCCACCAACCCCCGGCTGTCACCGGAGGTCGGCAGGAACCAGTGCAGGGTCAGCGGGGCGGTCACCGGACGGCGTCGCCGGTGGTCGCCTCGGCGAACTGGTCGCTGAAGAAGCCCGACACGTCGACCTCCTCGGGGATCAGACCGTTGGCGGTGAAGGCGTCGGCCATCGTCTGCTCGGAGTCGATGACCTCCTGGTCGATGGGCTGCGGGCTGACCGGGCGGTTCTTCGCCGCGGCGAGGGTGACCTCCTCGCTGAGGCCGGTCTGCTCGGCCCAGACCTTCGCCCAGTCCTCCTGGTTCTCCGCCGACCAGATCTGCGCCTTGGTGATCCGGGTCAGGTAGTCCTCGAGCGCCGCGGTGGTGGCCTCGTCCTCGAGCGCGGACTGGGAGGCGACCTGGAAGTTCAGGCCGTTGACCAGGCCGTCGCCGTCGACGAGCACGCGGGCGCCCTCGTCGACGACCGCCTGCGAGGTGTAGGGGTCCCACACGGCCCAGGCGTCGACGTGGCCGTTGGCGAAGGCGGCCAGCGCGTCGGCCGGCTGGAGGTTCTGCACCTCGATGTCGTCGTAGGCCAGGCCGGCCTCCTCGAGCTGGGCGAGGAGGTTGTAGTTGGCCGAGCTGCCCTGGGCGACGGCGACCTTCTTGCCCTTCAGGTCCGCGACGCTCTTCACCGTCGACCCCTTCGGGACGAGGATGGTGTCGCCCTTGCCGGTGTAGGAGGCCGTGGCGACCATCTTGAACGTGCCGCCCGAGGCCGCCGCGAAGATCGGCGGGGTGTTGCCGACCATGCCGACGTGGATCGCGTCGGCGTTGAGGGCCTCGAGGATCGGCGGGCCGGAGGTGAACTCCTTCCACTCGATCGTGTACTCGGTGTCGTCGAGGCCGGCCGCGGTGAGCAGGGCCTTCGCGCTGGTGCCCTTCTGGTCGCCGACGATCAAGGTGACCTGGGACAGGTCGACCTCGCCGTCGTCGCCGACCGCGGCCTCGTTGCCCGTGGCCGAGCCACCGCAGGCGGCGAGCGCCAGCATGCTGGCGGCCAGGACGGCCGTCAGGGCGGTGCGCAGGCCTCGGCGGCGGGTCGTCGGGGGAGTCGTGCGGGTCATGCTGCTCCTCGCTTCGCGGGCTGGTGGTTGCTGGGGCCGAGCTCGCCGGTGACCGGGTCGCGTCGGGGGTTGGGCGGGGTGGGCTTGACGCCGAGGGCCACGAGCACCTCGGCGCGCGTCCGGGCGATGTCGGGCTGCGACGGCACCCGGTCCGAGCGGGGGAGGGTGATCTCCCAGGTGCGGCCGATCCGGCCGCCGTCCATCACGACGAGGCGGTCGGCCAGGGCCAGCGCCTCGTCGACGTCGTGGGTGACCAGCAGGATCGCCATCGAGTGACGGCGCCACAGCTCGATCACCAGCTGGTGCATCTCGATGCGGGTCAGCGCGTCGAGCGCGCTGAACGGCTCGTCGAGCAGCAGCAGCGAGGGGTTGCTGACCAGGGCGCGGGCCAGCGAGACGCGCTGGGCCTGCCCGCCGGAGAGCTGGAGCGGCCAGGCGTCGAGCTTCTCGGCCAGACCGACCTCGGCGAGGGTCTGCTCGGCGAGGGCGAAGCGCTGCTTGCGCTCGGGACCGTTGAGCAGGGCGAGCGCGACGTTCTGGTGGACCGTGCGCCAGTTGAGCAGCCGCGGCTCCTGGAAGGCCACGCCGGTGCGGCCGTTGACCTCGATCTCGCCGGCGGGTGCCGGGTCGAGGTGGGCCAGGCTGCGCAGCAGGGTCGACTTGCCGCAGCCGCTGCGGCCGAGCAGCGCGACGATCTCGCCGTGCCGCACGTCGAGGTCGATGTCGCGCAGGACGTGGACGTCGCCGAAGGAGCGGTGGTGGCCGCGGACGCGGGCGACGTGCTCGCCGCCGGGGCGCGGCGTCGTACCGGTGGGGTCGGGGGTCAGGAGCGCCATGCGAGCGCCTTCCTCTCCAGGTGTCGGACGATGGCGTCGGTCGCGAGACCGAGCAGGCTGTAGACGGCGAGGCCGACGACGATGACGTCGGTCTGGAGGAAGTCCTTGGCGTGGTTGATCATGTAGCCGAGCCCGGACTGGGAGGCGATGGTCTCCGCGACGATCAGCGAGAGCCAGGCGATGCCCAGGCTCTGCCGCAGCCCGACGAGCGTCTGCGGCAGCGCCCCGGGGATCACGACGTGCCGGATGCGCTGGGCCCAGGTCAGGTGCAGGGCCTTGGCCGCCTCGAGCGTCTTGCGCTCGATGCCGCGGATGCCGCCGAGGGTGTTGAGGTAGAGCGGGAAGGTCGCGCCGAGCGCGATCAGGGCCACCTTCGGCGTCTCGCCGATGCCGAACCAGATGATGAAGAGGGTGACCAGGCCGAAGTGCGGGAGCGTGCGCAGCATCTGCATCGGCGGGTCGATCGCGTCCTCGCCGATCCGGCTGAGCCCCGCGACGATCGCGAGCGCCAGGCCGATGCTCGCGCCGATCGCGAAGCCGAGCCCCACGCGCTGGAGGGAGATGAGGGTCTGGGTGCCGAGCGTGCCGGCCTGGACCAGGTCCGCCGCGGTCGCGGCGACCTGGGCCGGGGAGGCGAGCTTGCGCTCGTGCAGCACACCGGTGGAGGAGGCCAGCTGCCACAGGGCGACCAGGGCGACAGGGGAGACCCAGCGGCGCAGCAGGTGCAGCGGTGGCCTGCGCCGCCGTCTGCGGGCGGTCACCGCCTGGCGCTGCGTGCCGACGTCGACGCCGACGGCGGGGGAGATCGTGTCCATGGCGGCCATGTCTACGGAAGTTCTCGACTTAAATCAAGTGACTCGCTCGACTTTGGGCGTGTCGTCGGTCCGCCGGGTCCGTCTGAGACCATCCGGGCGTGAGCACGGGAAGCGACGGCACGACCAGCGGGGGGATCGGCGGAGAGCGGCCGGACCAGAAGCGGATCCTCGGCCCCGGGTTCCCCGACGACACCGGTGAGGCGCCGCCCGCCTACGTCGCGGCAGCGACGGCGTACGCCGCCGACCGCACGAGGTACGGCGACGTGCTGGCCGCCCTGACCGGCTCCCGGCTCCTCGTGCCGGTCGTCGCGGTGCTCGGCGAGGTCGAGGTCGACGAGCACGGGCTGGCCCACGACAAGACCTCCGACATGGCCGCCGTGCTGCTGACCGGCGCCGACGGGCGGCTGGCCCTCCTGGCGTTCTCGGGCACCGCCGCCATGGCGGCCTGGGACCCCGACGCGCGGCCCGTGCCCGTGCCGGCCCGCGTCGCGGCCCAGTCGGCGGTCCAGGAGGGCGCGGCGGCGCTGGTGGTCGACGTGGCCGGGCCGGTCCGCGTGGTCGTCGAGGGCGAGGACCTCCAGGCGCTCGCCGCCGGGTGGACCCTCGCGCGTGTGGGGGACCGCCGGGCCTGGATTCGGCCGACGGCGGAATGATCGGCTAGTCTCCCGTGTTGACCGATCAGTGACCTGGCCCAGGTGCGTCCTGGGGCAGGAAGCCGATCCACAAGCGGGGACCAGCACCATCCGTCTCCCACCCGCATCGACCGCGAGGTCGTCGGGTCCGGTCCTGAAGTGCTCCGGCCGGAGCGAGCGCGTCCGACGTGCCCGTTCCTGGTGACTGGTAGTGACAGGCCTCCGCTTGCGTCAGCGGAGGCCTTTTCGTCGTTCCCGGACCGAGGGAGCACGGCGGGCTCCGGCCACGTAGCCACCAGGAGGACACATCAGCACCGAGCTTCGTATCAACGACCGGATCCGGGTTTCCGAGGTCCGCCTCGTTGGACCCAACGGCGAGACCGTCGGCATCGTGCCGACGGCCGACGCCCTCCGCCTCGCGCAGGAGGCCGACCTCGACCTGGTCGAGGTGGCTCCGATGGCGCGCCCGCCGGTCTGCAAGCTCATGGACTACGGCAAGTTCAAGTACGAGAACGCCCAGAAGGCCCGTGAGGCCCGTCGGAACCAGACGAACGTGATCATCAAGGAGATGAAGCTTCGTCCGAAGATCGACGCGCACGACTACGAGACCAAGAAGGGTCACGTCGTGCGGTTCCTCAAGGCCGGGGACAAGGTCAAGATCACGATCATGTTCCGTGGTCGTGAGCAGCACCGTCCCGAGCTGGGCTTCCGTCTGCTGCAGCGGCTCGCCGAGGACGTGACCGACCTCGGGTTCGTCGAGTCGGCGCCGAAGCAGGACGGCCGCAACATGATCATGGTCCTCGGCCCGCACAAGAAGAAGGCCGACGCCAAGGTCGACCAGCAGGTCGCGAAGGAGGCCAAGAGCGCCGAGCGTGCCGCCGTCGTGGCCGAGGAGCGTGCCGAGCGCGACGCCGCGCACGCCGCCGGCCCGGTCGCGCAGAAGAAGGAGCGCGGTCGCTCCGAGAACCTCGACCCGGAGATCGACGCCTGAGTCGGCACCGGACCGAGCCCTGACGAGCTCGCCCACAGACTTCCGCCGCGGTGCCACCGTGCCGACGGCAGGACGACGAGAGAGAGACAACAGATGCCCAAGAACAAGAGCCACTCCGGCGCCGGCAAGCGGTTCAAGGTGACCGGCTCCGGCAAGATCCTTCGCGAGAAGGCCGGCAAGCGGCACAACCTCGAGAAGAAGCCCTCGAAGGTCACCCGCCGGATGAGCGGCACGGTCGAGCTGGCCAAGGCCGACGTCAAGCGCGCGAAGAAGATGCTGGGTCTCTGACCTCGCCCCACCCCGTTCCACGGATGGGTCGTCGGCACCCGCCGATGAGCCCGTCGAGACCCTGAGCACCAAGGAGCAACACAGATGGCACGCGTCAAGCGGGCAGTCAACGCCCAGAAGAAGCGCCGTACGACCCTCGAGCGCGCCAGCGGCTACCGCGGCCAGCGCTCGCGCCTGTACCGCAAGGCCAAGGAGCAGGTCACCCACTCGCTGGTCTACAGCTACAACGACCGGCGCAAGAACAAGGGCAACTTCCGCAAGCTGTGGATCCAGCGGATCAACGCTGCGGCCCGCGCCCAGGGGATGACCTACAACCGCTTCATCCAGGGCCTCAACCTCGCCGGTGTCGAGGTCGACCGCAAGATCCTGGCCGAGCTGGCCGTCAACGACGTCGCCGCGTTCAACGCGCTCGTCGAGGTCGCCAAGAACGCCCTCCCCGAGGACGTCAACGCTCCCAAGGCGGAGGCGTCGGCCTGACGACGATCCCGCCCCTGGCCGCGAGCAACACTCGCGTCAAGGACGCACGCAGGCTCAGCCGTCGCTCGGTACGTTCCGAGCGGCGGCTGTTCCTCGCTGACGGCCCCAAGGCCGTCGAGGGCGCCCTCGGTCGGCCCGGCACGGTCGTCGAGGTCTTCGCCACCGTCGCCGCCACGGCGTCGTACGCCGCGCTGGTCGCGGCCGCCGAGCGGGCCGGCGTCGCGTGGACGCTGGTCGAGGACAAGGCGCTCGCGTCCCTGAGCGACAGCGTGACCCCCGCCGGTGTCGTCGCGCTCTGCCGCCACCTCGACCGCCCGCTGGCCGACCTGCTCGCCGCGGACCGGGAGACCCGCCTCGCGGCGCTCTGCGCCGACGTCCGCGACCCCGGCAACGCAGGCACCGTCGTGCGCTGCGCCGACGCCGCCGGGGCCGACCTCGTGGTGCTCGCCGGCAGCTCGGTCGACGCCCACAACCCCAAGACCGTGCGCGCGAGCGTGGGCAGCCTGTTCCACGTGCCGCTCGCGGTCGAGCCCGATGCGGCGTCCGCCGTGCGGGCCGCGCAGGACGCCGGCCTGCTGGTGCTCGCCGCGGACGGCGCCGGGGAGGTCGACCTGCACGCCCCCGAGGCCGAGCCGCTGCTCGCCCGCCCGACGGCGTGGCTGTTCGGCAACGAGGCGTGGGGCCTGCCCGACGAGCTCGCCGCGCTCGCCGACCACCGGGTCCGCATCCCGATCCACGGCCGCGCCGAGAGCCTCAACCTCTCCACCGCGGCCGCGCTCTGCCTCTACGCCTCCGCGCGCGCCCACCGCGCCTGAGCCGGGCCGGCCGGACCCGCTCGCGGGCCCGGTTGGCCGGCAACCGGGCGGGGAACCTGCTGCGCATGCGCGCGAAGGTGGCGGCCACGGACTCCTGGACCGACCCCGACGGGTTCCGCACCCCCGCGGGGGAGGTGCACGCCTGGCTGCCCGGCACCAACCAGACCGTCTGCGGGATCCCGGTGAAGAAGGCCGGGCTCGGCCGCTTCTCCCACGTGGAGTGGGCCGACGTTCAGCCGGCGACGGGCCGTGACGCCGACCGCGTCTCCTCGGTGTGCCACCGCTGCCTCGCCGGGACCGGCCACCGCCGCGACGAGAAGCGGTGGACCCGGACCGACCCGCGACCGTGACCTGACCCGGCTGACCTGACCGGGCGCGGGCGCGGCCCCGCCTAGGGTGGTCGTCGTGGACGCCCAGGCCCTCGCCGACTCGCTGCCCGACGGAGTGGTCGTCGCCGACGCCGACCAGCAGGTGGAGCTGGTCTCCGCCCCGGCCGCCCGGATGCTCGGCGTGACCCCCGAGGAGGCGGTGGGCCGCCCGCTCGCGGAGGTCCTCGCGCTGCGCGACCAGGACGGCCGCGCGTGGGTGGCCTGCAACACGCCGTACGCCGGGCTCGCCACGCGCACCGGCGTGCCCGAGCAGTCCTGGCTGCTCCCCGACGGGACCGAGGTGCTGGTCGCCGCGCGGCTGCACCGCGACGGCGTCCACCAGCCGGTGCGCCGGGTGGCGGTGACGCTCCGGTCCGGCCGCGGCCGCGCCCGGCTCGACCGCGAGCGCTCGGACCTGGTCGCGACCGTGGCCCACGAGCTGCGCTCGCCGCTGACCGGGGTCAAGGGCTTCGTGCAGGCGCTGCTCAACCGCTGGGACAAGCTCAACGACGACCAGAAGAAGCTGATGCTCACCACGGTCAGCGCCGATGCCGACCGGCTCAGCCGGCTCATCGCCGAGCTGCTCGACGTCGCCCGGATCGACACCGGCCGCCTCCAGCTCTACCCGCGTCCCTCGGACGCCGCGGTGCTGGTGACCCGGATCGTGGAGTCGGTGCAGGCCGGCACCGCCCGGGCGGTGGAGCTGGTGGTCGACCCCCACGGGGACGGGCTGCCCACGGTGCACGTCGACCCGGACAAGTTCACCCAGGTGGTGACCAACCTGGTCGAGAACGGCGTCCGGCACGGCGACGGCTCGGTCCGGGTGCTGGTCGAGGCGGTCGCCCCGGGCCACGAGACCGACCCCCCGGGCGTCCGGGTCACCGTCGACGACGAGGGCGAGGGGATCCCGGAGGAGATGCGCCGACGGGTGTTCACCAAGTTCTGGAAGGGCGGCGCCCGGGGCGGGTCCGGCCTCGGGCTCTACCTCGTCCACGGCCTCGTCCGGGCCCACGGCGGCACGGTCACCATCGCCGACGCCCCGGGCGGCGGCGCCCGGCTGGTCACCACCTGGCCGAGCGAGGACCGCCGCCAGGAGTGACCGGGCGGGCCTCTATCGCTGCGGTGGGTCAGGTCGCGCGGGCGACGCCCGCCGCGATCAGGCCCTGGCTGGCGGTGTAGGTCGCCATGACGACCGCCTCGAGGGCGGGGCGGGGCTCGCGGAGGAGGAACATCTGGGCCGCGAGCACGCTGTCGGAGAGGAGGAACAGCGCCGTACCGGCCTGCAGGCGGCGGCGTGCCTCCGGCGGCAGCGCCGGGTCCAGCATCCGGGAGCTCGCGAACATCGCGGCGAGGATCGTCGCGTAGGCGGCGACCGGGCCCCGGAGCGCCGGGTCCCGGCGACCGGCGGCGACGCTCGTCAGGGGAGCGAGGGTCGCCCACGCCCCGAGCGCGACCTTGAGGCCGGCGGTGTCGTAGTGCCGGGTGTCGCCGCGCACCGACGAGAACGCCGCGATGTAGGCGACGTGAGCGCCGAGGAACGACCCCAGGCCGGTGAGCAGCGCGCGCTCGCCGGTGCCGAGGAGGGCGACGTCCCCGCCCCACGAGAGTGCCTGGGCCGCCGCCGTCCCGCGGCGCAGCGTCCTGGTCCCGGGGTGCGCACCGCGATCGCGGAGGTCGGCGTGGAAGGCCGCCGCCAGGGTCGGCATCAGGGCAGGCTTCAGGACGCGGCGCAGTCGGCGGCGACCGGTACCGGCGGCGACGGTGTCGGCGATCGCCAGGGCTGCATAGGCGGCGCCGGGCAGGAGGGTCGTGGCTCGCGACATGGCGCACATCCTGGCGCGTGCCGACGATGCGCCGTCGACCAGCCCTCGGCTGGCCGGTCCGCGCGAGCCGCGTGAGGTCGAGCGGGGGTGCTCGGGGATGCTTCGTCCCGTGCACCGCAGCCCAGCCCCCGCCACGTCCGCACGGCGCGCCCGCCCGACATCGCGGTGGGTGAGGACCGTCGCCGCCGTCCTGGCGGCGCTCGCGCTGGCCGGCGGGTGCAGCCTCGACCCGACCGAGGCGCCGTACGCCGCCACGGACCCGGCCCGACCGGCGACCCCGTCCGCGACCCCGTCCGCGAGCACGTCCGCGACAGCGCCTGGGGAGCCCGGAGCGGGCCGCCCCGGTGCGGGCACGGCCGCGGCGCTGCTGGCGGAGCTCCCGGTGAAGGGCCGGGCGCCGATGACCGGCTACGACCGCGCCCGCTTCGGTCCGGCCTGGCTCGACGCGGACCGGAACGGCTGCGACACCCGCAACGACGTGCTCGCGGTGCACCTGAGGGGCCTGACGTTCCAGCAGGGGACCCGGGACTGCGTGGTGCTCGCGGGGACGCTCGAGGACCC
The DNA here is from genome assembly GCF_013177455.1 of Nocardioides marmotae. NCBI lineage: Bacteria > Bacillati > Actinomycetota > Actinomycetes > Propionibacteriales > Nocardioidaceae > Nocardioides > Nocardioides marmotae. Next base: position 2,457,542 of record NZ_CP053660.1, on the reverse strand, counting down.
CTACACCGGGACCCGCATCGACTTCGTCCGCGGCGACGGGACCCTGGTGGACATCGACCACGTGGTGGCGCTGGGGAACGCCTGGGCCACCGGTGCGCACCGCTGGGACATCCGGAAGCGGGCGGCGCTGGCCAACGACCCGCTGAACCTGCTGGCGGTCGAGGCGTCCGCGAACCGGCAGAAGGGCGACGGCGACGCGGCCACCTGGCTGCCCCCGAGCAAGCGCTTCCGGTGCGCCTACGTCGCGCGCCAGGTGGAGGTGAAGGGCAAGTACGGCCTGTGGGTCACCCCCGCGGAGCGGGACGCGATCGAGCGGGTGCTCGCCTCGTGCCCCGGCCAGGCGCGGGTGCCGGGCTCGGGAGCTCCCGTCCGCGTCGACCACGACCTCAGCGACCCCGGCGCGCCGCTCACGGGCAGCCCGCCGGCTGCGCCCGGTGGGGACGCGCAGCCCTTCGCCAACTGCACCGCTGCCCGCGCGGCCGGCGCCGCCCCCGTGCGCCGAGGGGAGCCGGGGTACGGACCGCACCTGGACGGCGACGGCGACGGAGTGGCCTGCGAGTAGGGCGGACCCCTCCGCGGACGCAACGGTCCGCATCGGTCGATCCCCTCTTTCGGTGACGCCACGCCCCGGCCGCGTCCCTAGCGTTGCTCGGGTGCGCAGCGGCCGGTGGACGAGAGTGGCCGTCGGGTCCCTGGGCGCGGCCCTGGCGGTCGCGACCGTCCTCCAGGCCGTCGGGCTCGTCACCGGCGCCGGGCCGTCCACAGCGACGTCCACCGCGACGTCCACCGCGACGAGCGCCGACGGCTACCCGCAGCGGATCGGCTTCGCCCGGCCGGCGCCGCCGCTGCCCGACCGGCCCGGCGCGTTGGCCGGCACCTTCTACGACAACGACTTCGGCAACCGCCGCGCCCTGGCCCTCGGCCCGCGCGGCCAGCTGTGGGCGCTGCCGCCCGGCGTCCCCTCCCTCTCACCCGACGGCCGGTGGCTCCTGACCGCCTCCTCCACGGTCCCCGGCGAGCCGCTGGAGCTGCACGACCTGGTCACCGGCACGCGGAAGGTCTTCCCCGACCTCGGCACGTCCACCGACCGCGCCGAGCTGCGCCGCGGGGCCTACCAGCTGGTGCCGCGAGCCGCCCGGTGGTCGGGCGACGCGCGATCGGTGCTGGTCCTCGTCGCGCAGCGACCCCGCCTCGGGCAGGAGCACGCCGCGGTCCTCGACCTCGGCACGGGCGCGGTCACCCGGGTCCCCGACGGCACACCGGCGGGCTTCGACGCCGCCGGCCGCGCGGTCACCGTCCGGGTCGCGCGGGCGGGACGACCGGGGGAGGCCTGGACCGCCACGGCCACCGACGTCGTCACGGGCGCCGTCCAGCGCCGGGTCCTGCGCCCCCGAGGGCCGTGGGCCGGCGCCGCCGACCCGCGCCCCCGCGCCGGCGTCTCGCCCGACGGCGCCACCGTCGCGCTGGTCGAGGCGGGGCTCGGCGAGACGCCGGACGCCACGGTGCGTCGCTTCTCCCTCGAGGGCGGCCACGAGCTGGACCCCCGCGCGGTCGCGGACTTCGACCACTGCGAGCCGTCCTGGTCCGGCGAGGACCCGGTCGTGCCCACCCGCTCGAACACGGCCCACAGCGTCCTGCTCGACACCGACGGCCCGCGGTCGCTGGTCGCGGTGCACCACCGGATGCAGTCCTTCTGCCTGGTCCTGGTCGTGCACGCGCTGGCGGCCGGTCCGCACGAGTCCTTCCTCGGCACCCGCGACGCCCTGTGGACCTGGTACTGGCGCGAGCTGCTCCTCGCCCTCACGGTCGGCGCGACCGCGCTGGCGCTCGCCACCCTGCTCCTGCTCCGGCGTCGTCGGCGCCGGAGCGGGGCCGGGAGCGGAGGCGGCGCCGCGCCCGTCGCCGGCTGAGGTCGCGCCGCAGCGGGTGCGGCAGTGCGCGCCGGGTCGACCCGCCCGGCCCGGCCCGCGTGCGCCTGCCGGTCCGGTTCGCGGGCGGGCCACCTGGGTTCCTAGACTGACCCGTCGACCCGGGTCAGCCCGACGACCGCCCGGTCACCAGCTTCGAGAGGCGCGCGCCATGTCCGGACCCAACACCGACTACGACCCCGTGGAGGTCACACCCTTGAAGCCCGAGGAGGTCGAGTCCGCGCGCGACGCCGCGCTCGCCGCCATCGCCGCCGCCGGCGACCTCGCCGAGCTCAAGCAGGTGCGCCTCGACCACGCCGGCGACCGCTCGCCGCTGGCGCTGGCCAACCGCGAGATCGGCGCGCTGCCGCCGCAGGCGCGCAAGGAGGCCGGCCAGCGGATCGGCCAGGCCCGCGGCGCGGTCAACAAGGCGCTGGGGGAGCGGCAGGCCGTGCTTGAGGTCGAGCACGAGGAGCGGATGCTCGTCGAGGAGACCGTCGACGTCACCCTGCCCACCGACCGCGTCCGCACCGGCGGCCGGCACCCGATCACGCTGCAGTCCGAGCTGATCGCCGACATCTTCGTCGCGATGGGCTGGGAGATCGCCGAGGGCCCGGTCGTCGAGGCCGAGTGGCTCAACTTCGACGCGCTCAACCTCGGGCCCGACCACCCCGCGCGGACGCTGCAGGACACGTTCTGGACCGAGCCGGTCGACCACCACGTCGTGCTGCGGACCCAGACCTCCCCGGTCCAGGCGCGCACCATGCTGACCCGCAAGCCGCCGATCTACGTCGCCTGCCCGGGCCGCGTCTTCCGCACCGACGAGTACGACGCGACGCACAGCCCGATGTTCCACCAGGTCGAGGGCCTGGTCGTCGACGAGGGCATCACGATGGCCCACCTGAAGGGCTCGCTCGACCACCTCGCCGGCCAGCTGTTCGGTGCCGGCATCGACACGCGCTTCCGGCCGTCGTACTTCCCCTTCACCGAGCCCTCCGCCGAGGTCGACGTGCGGTGCTTCGTGTGCCGCGGCGTCGACTCCGCCGAGTGCCGCACCTGCCGCGGCGAGGGCTGGATCGAGTGGGGCGGCTGCGGCGTGGTCAACCCGCGGGTGCTCATCGCCTGCGGCGTGGACCCGGAGACCTACACCGGCTTCGCCTTCGGCATGGGCATCGACCGCAGCTTCATGTTCCGCCACGACCTGGGGGACCTGCGCCCGCTCTTCGAGGGTGACGTCCGCTTCAGCGCCGCATTCGGCACCGAGATCTAAGGGAAGACGATGAAGGCCCCCCTGTCCTGGATCAAGGAGTACGTCGACGTCCCCGCCGACGTCTCCACCGCCGAGCTCACCGAGCGGCTCACGATGACCGGCCTGAAGCTGGAGGCGATCCACAGCCCCGGCGCCGAGATCACCGGTCCGCTCGTCGTCGGCCGGGTGCTCACGATGGAGCCCGAGCCGCAGAAGAACGGCAAGACCATCAACTGGTGCACCGTCGACGTCGGCGAGGCCAACGGCACCGGCGAGCCGCAGGGCATCGTCTGCGGCGCCCACAACTTCGCCCCCGGCGACCTCGTCGCCGTGGTGCTGCCGGGCGGCGTGCTGCCCGGGGGCTTCGCGATCTCCGCGCGCAAGACCTACGGCCACGTCTCGGCCGGGATGATCTGCTCGGCCCGCGAGCTCGGCCTCGGGGAGGACCACGACGGGATCATCGTGCTGCCCGCCGACGCCGGCGAGCCCGGCCAGGACGTCCGGCCGCTGCTCGGCCTCGACGAGGAGATCATTGAGCTCGAGGTCAACCCCGACCGCGCCTACGGGCTCTCGCTGCGCGGCATCGCCCGCGACGTCGAGGTCTCCGTCGCCGGCGCCACCGGCTTCCGCGACCCGGCCCTGCGGGAGACCCCGCCGGCCGACGACGCCGGCTGGCCGGTCGAGGTCGAGGACGCCGAGGGCTGCCCGGTCTTCGTGGCCCGCACGGTCTCCGGCTTCGACCCCGAGGCCCCCACGCCCGACTTCATCGCCCAGCGCCTCCAGGCCGCCGGCATGCGCCCGATCTCGCTGGCCGTCGACGTGACCAACTACGTCATGCTCGAGACCGGCCGCCCGATCCACGGCTACGACGCCGACAAGGTGCAGGGCACGATCCGGGTGCGCCGCGCCCGCGCCGGCGAGACGCTCACGACCCTCGACGGCACCCAGCGGCGGCTCTCCGAGGAGGACCTCGTCGTCACCGACGACTCCGGGATCATCGGCCTCGGCGGCGTGATGGGCGGGGAGACCACCGAGATGTCGGCGAGCACCACCCGGATCCTCGTGGAGTCCGCGCACTGGGACGCCACGTCGATGTTCCGCACCGGCAAGCGCCACAAGATCAGCTCCGAGGCCGGCAAGCGCAACGAGCGCGGCGTCGACCCGACGATCTGCGAGGCCGCGGCCGACCGCGTCGTCGAGCTCCTGACGACGTACGGCGGCGCGACGGCGGACCCCGGCCACACCGTCGTCGGCACCCCGCCGGCGGCCGCGCCGATCACCATGGCGGTCTCCCTCCCGGCGCGGATCTCCGGGCTCGACGTCGACGCCGACCAGGTCGTCGCCGACCTCGAGGCCGTCGGCTGCGCCGTCGAGCGCGACGGCGACCAGGTCGTCGCGACCCCGCCGCCGTGGCGCCCCGACATCCGCGACCCCCACGACCTGGTCGAGGAGGTCGTGCGCCTGCGCGGCTACGACCGGATCCCGTCGGTGCTGCCGAAGGCGCCCGGTGGCCGCGGCCTGACCCGCGCCCAGGCGCTGCGCCGCCGCGTCGGTCGCACCCTGGCCGGCGCCGGCTGGGTCGAGGTCGTGGACTTCCCCTTCGTCGGGGACGCCGACCTCGACGCCCTCGGGATCCCCGCCGACGACCCGCGCCGCACCCTGCTGCGCCTGTCCAACCCCCTGTCGGCCGAGGCGCCGGCGATGACGACCACGCTGCTGCCGGCGCTGCTGCGCACGGCCGCCCGCAACGTCGGTCACGGGAACACCTCGGTGGCGATCTTCGAGACCGCCTCGGTCACCCTCCCGCGGGCCACCGGCCCGGCGCCGATCCTGCCCGTGGACCGCCGGCCCACCGCCGCCGAGCTCGCCGAGCTCCTCGACGCGCTCCCGGACCAGCCGCTCCACCTCGGCCTGGTCGCTACCGGCGAGGCCGCGCCCGCCGGCTGGTGGGGCGCCGGCCGGCCCGTGGACTGGACCGACGCCGTCGCCGGCGTCCGGGTCGTCGCCGACGCGCTCGGCCTGGAGCTCACCACCCGCCCGGCCGCGCTGGCCCCGTGGCACCCCGGCCGCTGCGCCGAGCTGCTGCTCGGCGACGTGGTCGTCGGCCACGCCGGCGAGCTGCACCCGCGGGTCTGCACGACCCTCGGGCTCCCGGCCCGCTCGGTCGCCGCCGAGGTCGACCTGGACGTCCTGCTCCAGCACGCGGTGCACCTGCGCCCGGCGCCGGCCTTCTCGACCTACCCGGTCGCCAAGGAGGACGTCGCCCTCGTCGTCGACGCCGACGTCCCGGCCGGCGAGGTCGAGGCCGCGCTCCGCGAGGGGGCCGGCGAGCTGCTGGAGTCGGTGCGGCTCTTCGACGTCTACACCGGCGACCAGGTCGGCGAGGGGCGCAGGTCGCTCGCCTTCGCCCTGCGGTTCCGGGCCCCCGACCGGACGCTCACCGAGGACGACATCGTCGGCGCCCGCGAGGCCGCCGTCGCCCGCGCCGCCGAGCGCACCGGCGCCACGCAGCGCACCTGAGGGGCGCCACTGGGGAGCCCCTGGGGGATAGTCACGGACGTTTCTGTCCGTCCCCGGGGTAGTCACGGACCGAGACGTCCGTGACTACCCCGGCACGGGGCGGGTCCCACGGGCCCCGGGACGGTGGCATCGTGTCGCTCGTGACGCACTCCCACCCGCCGTTCGGCGCGCCGGCGTACGGCCTCGACGACTCGTGGACCGGTTCGCGGTGGCTCGACCACCTCCACGGGCAGGCCGGCCGGCCCCTGGACGGTGTCTGGCTCGCGCACGGCCACCAGGTTGAGCGGGTCCCCGGGCGCACCTGGGCCGTCGTGGGCTCGTTCCCCGCGGAGCCGCACGGGCCGCTGCGCCACGAGAGCGAGTCGTTCGAGCATGCGCTCGCCCTCGACGCGGCGCGGCTCCTGCTCGACCGGACCCGTGACGTCCCGCGGATGGAGGCCGAGGCCGACCGCTGGCGCTCCTGGCCCACTGTCACGTGGCGCATCGACGGGCAGGCGGTGACGGCGCGGCTCCTCCTCGCCGGCCCCGCCTGGGCCGCGTTCACCACCGGGCTCGCCGAGGTGGGCGTCGTGGTCCACGCCAGTGGGCTGAACCCCGAGGGCCCTGTCCCTGGCCCGGGTGGACGACCCGTCCGTCTACCACGTCGACCTGGACGCGCCACTGGACTTCCCCGGCAGCGTGCTGGCCTCCCGCGCCGCCGCGCTCGGGGACCACTCCGCCTGACGGGCCGCGAGCGCTGGAGGCGGGTCCCGCGCGGCCCGCCCGAAGGCACGTCAGTCCAACGGCTGGGTGACCGCCGCGCGGAAGGCGTCGTACGCCGCCGGGTCGCCGGTGACGGTGATCCGGCTGTCGTCGCGGCGCTGCCACAGCCAGGCGTCCAGGTCCTCCGCGGTGCCCGCGACGACCGCCGACGCCGAGCTCCCGTCGCCCGCGGCCGCCTCACGCGCGACCACCTGCACGTGCGGCCCGTCGAAGGTCCGGCGCGACTCCGGCTCGGTGCCGGTGAAGGTCCCGGGCCGGAGGAGGATCGAGGCGCCCCGGTCGAGGAGGTCGAGGCGCACCAGGTGTGCCGACGGCTCGAACCGCCCCCAGGCGGGCGCCTCGCCGCCGTACATCACGTCGACCAGCTCCAGCACGCCGTCCGCGGCGAGCGCGGGGTCGAGCGGCGTCTCCGCCCCGGCGGCCTGCTCGGCGTCGAGCCGGTGGATCAACGCCTCGTGGGCCTGGCGGCGGTAGCTCGTGCCGACGGTCCGCACCGGCGCCCAGTGCCAGGCGGCGGCGTCGGGGCCGGCGGCCTCCAGCTCGGCGACCAGCGCGGCGGACTGCTCGTCGAAGGCCGCCAGCAGCCCCTCGTACGTCGCCGGGCGCTCGGGCCCGGGGGAGTCCTCGTCCGGCGGGCTGGGCCGCTCCCGCACGATCCGCGCCCAGAACCCCTGCACCTCGGCGAGGTGCCAGAGCAGGTCGGCCGCGGTCCAGTCCGGGCACGAGGGGACCCGCGCGGCGGGGTCGCACGTGGCGAGCACCTCGCGGAAGCGACGGGACTCGCCGCGGATGTGGTCGAGGTAGACCGGGTACGGAAGACCCAGCGCGGCATCGGGCATGTCCTGACGCTAGCCTCTGGCTCCGGTCGCCCGAGCGAGTGACGAGGACCACGACCGGTCTGCAAGACCCCTGTCGCATAGGCATTCGGACTTCGGTATGGTCATGCACATGACCAGGAAGCGCGTCGCTGTCGCCGGAGCCAGCGGGTACGCCGGAGGGGAGCTGCTGCGGCACCTCCTCGCCCATCCCGACGTCGAGATCGGCGCCCTCACGGGCGCCTCGAACGCGGGGGAGCGCCTCGGCGTGCTCCAACCGCACCTCGTGCCGCTCGCCGAGCGCGTGCTCGAGCGCACCGACATCGGGACCCTCGGCGGGCACGACGTGGTCTTCCTCGCCCTCCCGCACGGGCAGTCCGGCGCGCTGGCCGCCGAGCTCCAGGCCGCCGACCCGACCACGGTCGTCATCGACTGCGGCGCCGACTTCCGGCTCCAGGACGCCGCGGAGTGGGAGCGCTTCTACGGCGGCGACCACGCCGGCACCTGGCCCTACGGCCTCCCCGAGCTGCCCGGCCAGCGCGAGGTGCTGCGCGGCGCGACCCGCGTGGCCGTCCCCGGCTGCTACCCGACCGTCTCCACCCTGACCCTCGCGCCCGCGGTCGCCGCCGGCCTCGTCGAGCCCGACGTCGTCGTCGTGGCCGCCTCGGGCACCAGCGGCGCGGGCAAGGCCCCCAAGGCGCACCTGCTCGGCAGCGAGGTGATGGGCAACGCGAGCGCCTACGGCGTCGGCGGCACCCACCGCCACACCCCCGAGATCACCCAGAACCTCACCGGGCTGCTCCCCGAGCAGGCCACCGGGCAGCGGGTGACCGTCAGCTTCACCCCGCTGCTGGTGCCGATGCCGCGCGGCATCCTCGCGACCTGCTCGGCCCGCCTCGTCGAGGGCGTCACCGCCGACGACGTGCGCGAGGCCTACGTCAAGGCCTACGCCGACGAGCCGTTCGTCCACGTGCTCCCCGAGGGCCTGTGGCCCCAGACGAAGTCGGTCACCGGCTCCAACGCCGTCCACGTGCAGGCCACGGTCGACGAGGCCGCCGGCCGGCTGGTCGCGGTGGGCGCCGTCGACAACCTCGCCAAGGGCACGGCCGGCGCCGCCGTGCAGTGCATGAACCTCGCCCTCGGCCTCGACGAGGGCACCGGCCTCACCACGATCGGAGTCGCACCCTGATGAGCGTCACCACCCCCCAGGGCTTCCGCGCCGCCGGCGTCGAGGCCGGCCTGAAGACCAGCGGCGGCAAGGACGTCGCGCTGGTCGTCAACGACGGCCCGACCCACGACTCCGCCACCGTCTTCACCGCCAACCGCTGCAAGGCCAACCCGGTCCTGTGGAGCCAGGAGGTCGTCAAGGACGGCACGGTCCGCGCGGTCGTGCTGAACTCCGGCGGCGCCAACTGCTACACCGGCCCCGACGGCTTCCAGACCACCCACGCGGTCGCCGAACAGGTCGCCGACCACCTCGGCATCGGCGCGATCGACGTCGTCGTCTGCTCGACCGGGCTCATCGGGCTGGCCAACGACCGCGCCCAGCTGCTCGCCGGCGTCGACGCGGCGTACGCCGCCCTCGGCCCCGACGGCGGGCAGGACGCGGCCGAGGCGATCATGACGACCGACTCGGTCAGCAAGCAGGTCGTGGTCGAGGGGGCCGGCTGGACGATCGGCGGCATGGCCAAGGGCGCCGGCATGCTGGCCCCGCAGCTGGCCACCATGCTGGTCGTGCTGACCACCGACGCCGTCGTCCCGGCCGCCGACCTCGACACCGCCCTCCGTGCGGCGACCCGGGTCTCCTTCGACCGGCTCGACTCCGACGGCTGCATGTCGACCAACGACACCGTCACGGTGATGGCCAGCGGGGCCAGCGGGATCACCCCGAGCCTCGACGACTTCACCGAGGCGCTGACCCAGGCCTGCACGGACCTGGCGATGCAGCTGCTCAAGGACGCCGAGGGCGCCGACCACGAGATCGCGATCACGACCATCAACGCCGCGACCGAGGACGAGGCGGTCGAGGTCGGCCGCAGCGTGGCGCGCAGCAACCTGTTCAAGGCCGCGGTCTTCGGCAACGACCCCAACTGGGGCCGCGTGCTGGCCAGCATCGGCACCACGTCCGCCCGGTTCGACCCCGCCGACCTCGACGTCGCGATGAACGGCGTCTGGGTCTGCCGCCAGTCCACCCCGCACGCCGACCCGACCGAGGTCGACCTGACCGGCCGCGAGGTCAGCGTGACCATCGACCTGAAGTCCGGCACCGAGCGGGCGACCGTCTGGACCAACGACCTGACCCACGGCTACGTCCACGAGAACAGCGCGTACTCCTCATGAACGACTCCAGCAGCCCCACGGGCGCCTTCGACACCAGCAAGCCCGACCAGGCCAAGGCCCGCACCCTCGCGGCCGCCCTGCCGTGGCTGAAGAAGTACCACGGCAAGATCGTGGTGGTGAAGTACGGCGGCAACGCCATGACCGACGAGACGCTCAAGCGCGCGTTCGCCGAGGACATCGCGTTCCTCCGCTTCGCCGGCTTCAAGCCGGTCGTCGTGCACGGCGGCGGGCCGCAGATCTCCTCGATGCTCGACCGGCTCGGCATCGAGTCGGAGTTCCGCGGCGGCCTGCGCGTGACCACCCCCGAGGCGATGGACGTCGTCCGGATGGTGCTGGTCGGCCAGGTCCAGCGCGAGCTCGTCGGGCTCATCAACGAGCACGGCCCGCTCGCGGTCGGCTGCTCCGGTGAGGACGCCGGGCTGTTCACCGCCGTCCCGGCCAGCACCGTGGTCGAGGGCGAGGAGGTCGACCTCGGCCTGGTCGGCGAGGTGACCAGCGTGCGCCCGGAGTCGGTGCTCGACCTGATCGAGGCCGGCCGGATCCCGGTCGTCTCCAGCGTCGCGCCCGATGCCCACGGCACCGTGCACAACGTCAACGCCGACACCGCCGCCGCCGCGCTCGCCGTGGCCCTGGGCGCCGAGAAGCTGCTGGTCCTCACCGACGTCGAGGGGCTCTACCTCGACTGGCCGGACCCGACCGACGTCATCGGCGAGATCAGCCCCGAGGCGCTGGAGGAGATGATGCCGAGCCTCGCCTCCGGCATGGTCCCCAAGATGGGCGCCTGCCTCAAGGCGGTCCAGGAGGGCGTGCCGCGGGCCACCGTCGTCGACGGCCGCGAGCCGCACGCGGTGATCCTGGAGCTCTTCACCAAGGAGGGCGTCGGCACCCAGGTCCTCCCCGGTGTGGAGACCAAGACCCGGAAGGTGAGGGACTCGGAATGAGCGCCACGTCGAGCGACACGATGCAGCAGGCCCGGGAGCGGTACGCCGCCAGCCTGATGAACACCTTCGGCCCGCCCAAGCTGCAGCTGGTGCGCGGCGCCGGCGCCCACGTGTGGGACGCCGACGGCAACGAGTACGTCGACTTCCTCGGCGGCATCGCGGTCAACGCGCTCGGCCACGCCCACCCGGCGCTGGTCGAGGCCGTGACCACCCAGCTCTCCACGCTGGGCCACGTCTCGAACTTCTTCACCACCGAGCCCCAGCTGGCGCTGGCCGAGAAGCTCCTCGAGCTGCTGGGCGGCGGCACGCCCGCCGACGGCCGGGTCTTCTTCACCAACTCCGGCGCCGAGGCCAACGAGGCGGCGTTCAAGCTGACCCGGCGCACCGGCCGCACCCACGTCGTGGCGACCGAGGGCGGCTTCCACGGCCGGACGATGGGCGCGCTGGCGCTGACCTCCAAGGAGGCCTACCGCGCGCCGTTCGAGCCGCTGCCCGGCGAGGTCACCTTCGTGCCGTACGGCGACGCCGACGCGCTCGCCGCGGCGGTCACCGACGCGACCGCGGCGATCCTGGTCGAGCCGATCCAGGGCGAGGCCGGCGTCGTCGTCCCGCCCGCGGGCTACCTCGCCGCCGCGCGCGCCGTCGCCGACGAGCACGGCGCCCTGCTGTGGATCGACGAGGTGCAGACCGGCATGGGCCGCACCGGCCGCTGGTTCGCCTCCGAGGGTGTCCGCGCCGACATCGTCACCGTCGCCAAGGGCCTCGGCGGCGGCTTCCCGATCGGCGCCTGCATCGGCCTCGGCGAGGCCGGCGCGCTGCTCCAGCCGGGCAACCACGGCACCACCTTCGGCGGCAACCCGGTGGCCTGCGCCGCGGGGCTGGCCGTCATCGGCACCATCGAGGCCGAGGGCCTGCTCGAGCGGGCCACCGTCCTGGGCCAGAAGCTGCGCGACGGCCTCACCGCCGACCCGCGGGTCTCCGAGGTGCGCGGCGAGGGCCTGATGATCGGGCTGGACCTCACCGCCGAGGCCGCGGCCGAGGTCGTCGCGGCCGGTCTGCGCCACGGCTTCGTGCTCAACAACACCACGCCCGGCCGGATCCGGCTGGTGCCTCCGCTCGTCCTCACCGACGACGACGCCGACGCGCTGCTGCGCGCCTGGCCCCGCATCCTCGACGACGCCTACGCCGCGGCCGGGGCGAGCGACCTGGAGGGCTCCTGATGCGCCACCTGCTCCGCGACGACGACCTGACCCCGGCCGAGCAGGCCGAGGTCCTCGAGCTCGCAGCGGCGATGAAGGCCGCGCCGTACGACCACCACCCGCTCGCGGGCCCGCGGACCGTCGCGCTGGTCTTCGACAAGCCCACGCTGCGCACGCAGGCCTCCTTCGGCGCGGGCATCGCCGAGCTGGGCGGCTTCCCGATGGTCGTCGACGGCCGACTCGCCGGCATCGGCGAGCGGGAGTCGGTCGCCGACGTCGCCCGGATCCTGGGCCGCCAGGCCACCGCGATCGCCTGGCGCACCTTCGCCCAGAGCGACCTCGAGCAGATGGCCGAGCACTCGGGCGTCCCGGTCATCAACGCGCTGACCGACGACTTCCACCCCTGCCAGCTGCTCGCGGACCTGATGACGGTGCGCGAGCACAAGCCCGAGCTCGCCGGGCTGACCGTCACCTTCTTCGGCGACGGCGCCTGCAACATGGGCAACTCCTGGCTGCTGGCCGGCACGACCGCCGGGATGCACGTGCGGATCAGCGCCCCGGCGGGCTACACCCCGCCGCAGGAGGTCTTCGACCGCGCCAACGAGATCGGCGCGGAGACCGGCGGCAGCGCGACCTGGGTCGAGGACCCCCGCGAGGCCGCCGAGGGCTCCGACGTCGTGGTCACCGACACGTGGGTCTCGATGGGCAAGGAGGAGGAGGCCGCGGCGCGCACCGAGGTGTTCGCGCCGTACGCCGTCACCACCTCGCTCTTCGAGACCGCGAAGCCGGACGCGATCGCGATGCACTGCCTGCCGGCCTACCGCGGCAAGGAGATCGCCGCGGAGGTCCTCGACGGGATCCAGAGCGTGGTGTGGGACGAGGCGGAGAACCGCCGCCACGCCCAGAAGGCCGTGCTCGCCTGGTTGCTCGAGAGGGCAGGGGCGGGGGAGCGGTGATGACCGAGCACGCGCTGCGACCGGCTACCAAGAACGCCCGGCACCGCCGGATCGTGGAGCTGGTGACGCACCGCGAGATCCGGTCGCAGACCGAGCTGGCCGACGCGCTCGCCGAGAGCGGCATGCGGGTCACCCAGGCCACGCTGTCGCGCGACCTCCTCGAGCTCGACGCGGTCAAGGTCCGCGCGTCCTCCGGTGCGCTGGTCTACGCCGTGCCCGCCGAGGGCGGCGACCGCCGCCCGGCCCCGCCGGTCGACACCGTCGCCGCCGCGTCCCGCCTCGCCCGGCTCCTCGGCGAGCTGCTCGTCTCTGCGGAGGCGAGCGCCAACCTGGTCGTCCTGCGCACCCCGCCGGGCGCCGCCCAGTTCCTGGCCTCCGCCTTCGACGGCGCCGGCCTGCCCGACGTCCTCGGCACCATCGCCGGGGACGACACGATCCTCGTCATCGGACGCGACGCGGACGGAGGGGACGCGCTCGCGCAGCGCTTCCTCGCCCTCGCGGACTCCTCCGCCCCCACCAGCCCCCTCAAGGAGATATGAGAAGTGAGCAAGGTCCTCACCACGCTGCCGAAGGGTGAGCGCGTCGGCATCGCGTTCTCCGGCGGCCTGGACACCTCCGTCGCCGTCGCCTGGATGCGCGACAAGGGCGCCGTGCCCTGCACCTACACCGCCGACATCGGGCAGTACGACGAGCCCGACATCTCCGGCGTCCCCGACCGCGCGCTCCAGTACGGCGCGGAGATCGCGCGCGCCGTCGACTGCCGCAGCCAGCTCGTCGAGGAAGGACTGGCCGCGCTCGCGTGCGGTGCCTTCCACATCCGCTCGGGCGGCCGGGCCTACTTCAACACCACCCCGCTCGGCCGCGCCGTCACCGGCACCATGCTGGTCCGCGCCATGCACGAGGACGGCGTCGACATCTGGGGCGACGGCTCGACGTTCAAGGGCAACGACATCGAGCGGTTCTACCGCTACGGCCTGCTGGCCAACCCCGACCTGCGCATCTACAAGCCGTGGCTCGACCACGACTTCGTCACCGAGCTCGGCGGCCGCACGGAGATGAGCCAGTGGCTCACCGAGCACGGCCTGCCCTACCGCGACAGCAAGGAGAAGGCGTACTCCACCGACGCCAACATCTGGGGCGCCACCCACGAGGCCAAGACCCTCGAGCACCTCGACGTCTCCCTGGAGACCGTCGAGCCGATCATGGGCGTGAAGTTCTGGGACCCCTCGGTCGAGATCGCCACCGAGGACGTCACGGTCCGCTTCGAGGCCGGCCGCCCGGTCGCCATCAACGGCACGACGTACGACGACCCGGTCGCGCTGGTCCACGAGGCCAACACCATCGGTGGTCGTCACGGGCTCGGCATGTCCGACCAGATCGAGAACCGGATCATCGAGGCCAAGTCCCGCGGCATCTACGAGGCGCCGGGCATGGCGCTGCTGTGGATCGCCTACGAGCGCCTGGTCAACGCGGTGCACAACGAGGACACGATCGCCAGCTACCACAACGAGGGCCGCCGCCTGGGTCGCCTGCTCTACGAGGGCCGGTGGCTGGACCCGCAGGCGCTGATGATCCGCGAGGCCATCCAGCGCTGGATCGCCTCGCTGGTGACCGGCGAGGTCACCATCCGGCTGCGCCGCGGCGAGGACTACACCGTGCTCGCCACCGACGGCCCCGCGTTCTCCTACCACCCCGACAAGCTGTCGATGGAGCGCACCGAGAACGCCGCGTTCGGCCCCGTCGACCGGATCGGCCAGCTCACGATGCGCAACCTCGACATCGCCGACTCCCGGGCCAAGCTGGAGCAGTACGCCGGCCAGCCGCTCGACCAGGGCCAGGTGCTGGTCGAGAACGGCACGCTCTTCGGGGAGCTGCCGCCCGGCGGCTACGACCGGATCACCGAGAACCCGACGTACGCAACGGGCACCGAGGAGGAGGCGCTCGACGCCGCCGCCATGGAGTTCGGCACCGACTGATGAACGCCCCCGCGGTCGCCTCGTGACGACCTCCACCCGACCGGTGCGCGAGCGCGTCTGCGCCCGCGTGCTGCCGGTCAACGCGGCCGGCGAGGTCCTGCTCCTGCACGGGTGGGACCCCGCCGACCCCGGCTCGCCGTACTGGTTCACCATCGGCGGCGGCCTCGAGCCGGGGGAGCCGCTGGTGGCGGCCGCCGCGCGGGAGATGCACGAGGAGACCGGGGTGGTGGTCGCGGCCGCCGACCTGGTCGGGCCGGTGCACCGGGAGACCGTCGCGTTCGACTGGGGGCCCTGGCACCTGGTCCAGGACCAGACCTACTTCGCGGTCCGGCTCGACCTGGCGGCCGGCCAGGAGGTGCACTTCCGCGGTCTCGAGCCGCTGGAGGTGGGCACGATCGACCGGGCCGCGTGGTGGACCCCGGAGGCGCTGGACGAGGATGGCACCGCCGTGAGCGGTGACCTCACGAGGATCATGCGGACCGCGGTGGACGCGGTCGGAGGAGGCAGGTAAGTGAGCACCACCAACGAGGGCAAGCTCTGGGGCGGCCGGTTCGCCGGCGGCCCGTCGCCGGAGCTGGACGCGCTGTCGCGCTCGACCCACTTCGACTGGCGGCTCACCCCCTACGACCTCGCCGGCTCCCGGGCCCACGCCAACGCGCTGCACCGCGCGGGCCTGCTCTCCGACGCCGACCTCGCCGAGCTCCGGCGCGGCCTCGACGTGCTGGGGGAGCGGTACGCCGCCGGCGAGCTCCACCCCGACCCGTCCGACGAGGACGTCCACGGCGCCCTGGAGCGGCTGCTCCTCGAGGAGGTCGGCCCCGAGGTCGGCGGCCGCCTGCGGGCCGGCCGCAGCCGCAACGACCAGATCGCGACCCTGTTCAAGGTGTTCCTCCGCGACCACGCCCGCGTCGTCGCCTCGCAGGTGCTCGACCTGGTCGACGTGCTCGCCGCGCAGGCCCGCGACCACCTCGAGCCCGAGCCCACGATCATGCCGGGCCGCACGCACCTCCAGCACGCCCAGCCGGTGCTGCTGGCCCACCACCTGATGGCCCACGCCTGGCCGCTGCTGCGCGACGTCGACCGGCTGCTCGACTGGGACGCCCGCGTCGCCGCCGACTCGCCGTACGGCTCGGGCGCGCTCGCCGGCCAGTCCCTCGGGCTCGACCCGACCGGCGTCGCCGCCGAGCTCGGGTTCACCGGCTCCACCGCCAACTCCATCGACGGCACCGCCGCCCGCGACTTCGTCGCCGAGCTGGCCTTCGTCGCCGCCCAGGTCGGGGTCGACGTCAGCCGGCTCGCCGAGGAGGTCATCCTCTGGGCCACCAAGGAGTTCGGCTTCGTCACGCTGCACGACTCCTGGTCGACCGGGTCGAGCATCATGCCGCAGAAGAAGAACCCCGACATCGCCGAGCTCGCTCGCGGCAAGGCCGGTCGTCTGGTCGGCAACCTGGCCGGGCTGCTGGCCACGCTCAAGGCGCTGCCGCTGGCCTACAACCGCGACCTCCAGGAGGACAAGGAGCCGGTCTTCGACTCCGTCGACACCCTCGAGGTGCTGCTGCCGGCGTTCACCGGGATGGTCGCCACGCTGGTCTTCGACCGCGACCGGCTCGCCGAGCTCGCCCCGCAGGGGTTCTCGCTGGCCACCGACGTCGCGGAGTGGCTGGTCCGCCAGGACGTCCCCTTCCGGGTCGCCCACGAGCTGGCCGGCGCCTGCGTCCGGGAGTGCGAGCAGCACGGCATCGAGCTCCACGAGCTCACCGACGACCAGCTCGCCGCGATCTCCCCGCACCTGACCCCCGCCGTGCGCGAGGTGCTCACCGCGGAGGGGTCGGTCGCCTCCCGCGACGGCCGTGGCGGCACCGCCCCGGTGCGGGTGCGCGAGCAGCTGGTCGAGCTGACCGAGCGCGCGGCCTCCTACCGTGCCCGGCTCGGCTGAGCGTCACCACGAGCTGGCCGGCCTCCTCGCGGGGCCGGTCGACCAGGTCGCGCCCCGGCTCCTCGGAGCGGTCCTCCGTCACGGCGACGTCGCCGTCCGGCTCACCGAGGTCGAGGCGTACGCCGGCCCGGCCGACCCGGGTTCGCACGCCTACCGGGGGATGACCCGGCGCAACGCGACGATGTTCGGCCCCGCCGCGCACCTGTACTGCTACTTCACCTACGGCATGCACGTGTGCTGCAACGTCGTCACCGGCGGCGCGGGCGACCCCAGTGCGGTGCTGCTGCGCGCCGGCGAGGTCGTCGCCGGCATCGAGGTCGCGCGCGAGCGCCGGCCCGGCTCCACCGACCGCGACCTGGCCCGCGGGCCGGCCCGCCTGTGCCGGGCGCTGGGCATCGCCCTGGACCACGACGGCACCGACCTGGCCGTCGGGCCGATCCTGCTCGAGCCGGGGGAGCCGCCCGCGACGTGCTCGAGCGGGCCCCGGGTCGGGCTCCGCGGTGCCCCCGAGCGGCCGTGGCGCTTCTGGGTCACCGGCCACCCGACGGTCTCGATCTACCGCCCGGCCAAGGCCCGTACGCCGCGCACGACCGCCTGATTTGGCACGACCCCGAGGCAGGTGTAATGTTCTTCCTCGCCGCGGTTCACCGCTTCAGGCCGGTCGAGAGACCACCAGGCCGGAGGTGGCATCGTCGCGGCCCGGGTCCAACCGGATCGCGCAGCTCCCCGGAGTTGCGCGGCAGGATCGGAACCGGTAAGTTTCTGCAGGTTGCCTCCGCAGCCGGCCCGAAAGGGTGAGGGCGGGGTGCGTGTGATCCTTGAGAACTCAACAGTGTGTCATAGTCGACGAATTAGTTTGTTATGCCCCGTCGGCTGATCTGATTGCCTTTTGGTGGTTGGGTTGGTTGATGGTTTCTTTGACAATGATTCTGACAATGTAATTGTCAGTGTCGTCTGTCAGGGCATCTCTTTTTCTCAGCACTGGTCCTTGTGGTTGGTGTTGGGTGTTGTTTTTCAACGGAGAGTTTGATCCTGGCTCAGGACGAACGCTGGCGGCGTGCTTAACACATGCAAGTCGAGCGGTAAGGCCCTTTCGGGGGTACACGAGCGGCGAACGGGTGAGTAACACGTGAGTAATCTGCCCTCCACTTCGGGATAAGCCTCGGAAACGGGGTCTAATACCGGATACGACACAGTTTCGCATGAGATCTGTGTGGAAAGTTTTTCGGTGGGGGATGTGCTCGCGGCCTATCAGCTTGTTGGTGGGGTAATGGCCTACCAAGGCTTCGACGGGTAGCCGGCCTGAGAGGGTGACCGGCCACACTGGGACTGAGACACGGCCCAGACTCCTACGGGAGGCAGCAGTGGGGAATATTGGACAATGGGCGGAAGCCTGATCCAGCAACGCCGCGTGAGGGATGACGGCCTTCGGGTTGTAAACCTCTTTCAGCGGGGACGAAGCGAAAGTGACGGTACCCGCAGAAGAAGCACCGGCCAACTACGTGCCAGCAGCCGCGGTAATACGTAGGGTGCGAGCGTTGTCCGGAATTATTGGGCGTAAAGGGCTCGTAGGCGGTTTGTCGCGTCGGGAGTGAAAACACCGGGCTTAACTCGGTGCTTGCTTTCGATACGGGCAGACTAGAGGCATGCAGGGGAGAACGGAATTCCTGGTGTAGCGGTGAAATGCGCAGATATCAGGAGGAACACCGGTGGCGAAGGCGGTTCTCTGGGCATGTCCTGACGCTGAGGAGCGAAAGTGTGGGGAGCGAACAGGATTAGATACCCTGGTAGTCCACACCGTAAACGTTGGGCGCTAGGTGTGGGGCCTATTCCATGGGTTCCGTGCCGCAGCTAACGCATTAAGCGCCCCGCCTGGGGAGTACGGCCGCAAGGCTAAAACTCAAAGGAATTGACGGGGGCCCGCACAAGCGGCGGAGCATGCGGATTAATTCGATGCAACGCGAAGAACCTTACCTGGGTTTGACATACGCCGGAAAGCGCCAGAGATGGTGCCCCTTTTTGTCGGTGTACAGGTGGTGCATGGCTGTCGTCAGCTCGTGTCGTGAGATGTTGGGTTAAGTCCCGCAACGAGCGCAACCCTCGTCCTATGTTGCCAGCGGGTTATGCCGGGGACTCATAGGAGACTGCCGGGGTCAACTCGGAGGAAGGTGGGGATGACGTCAAGTCATCATGCCCCTTATGTCCAGGGCTTCACGCATGCTACAATGGCCGGTACAAAGGGCTGCGATGCCGCGAGGCGGAGCGAATCCCAAAAAGCCGGTCTCAGTTCGGATTGGGGTCTGCAACTCGACCCCATGAAGTCGGAGTCGCTAGTAATCGCAGATCAGCAACGCTGCGGTGAATACGTTCCCGGGCCTTGTACACACCGCCCGTCACGTCACGAAAGTCGGCAACACCCGAAGCCGGTGGCCTAACCCCTTGTGGGAGGGAGCCGTCGAAGGTGGGGCTGGCGATTGGGACGAAGTCGTAACAAGGTAGCCGTACCGGAAGGTGCGGCTGGATCACCTCCTTTCTAAGGAGCACACATCCCGATCACCACCGAATGTGTGGTGACGATGGGGGTGTCTCACTAGTGGAATCGTCGATGATGCTGTGCCTGGTTGTGCCGGGTCCTCTCAGTACTGCTCGTGCTGGTGTTCAAGCTCTTTTGGGGGTTTGGGTGCTGGCGGCGGGTGTGGAACCTGGGGGTCTGGTGGAGCTGGGGATGGTTGACACACTGTTGGGCTCTGGGGGATCACTCCCTCAGTGCTGTTCCTCCGCAGACCCCCTCCGATTCTTTGGTCGGTGTGGTGGCTGGTGGTGGGGTTGTTGTTTGTGAACTGGATAGTGGACGCGAGCATCTTGTAAGAAACTTTTGTAGTTGTTGTCTTCGTTGAGTGTTTGTGAGACAAGCTATGAAGGGCACATGGTGGATGCCTTGGCATCAAGAGCCGATGAAGGACGTAGGAGCCTGCGATAAGCCCTGGGGAGTTGGCAACCGAGCGTTGATCCGGGGATGTCCGAATGGGGGAACCCAGCTGGAGTCATGTCCAGTTACCTGCACCTGAATATATAGGGTGTGTGGAGGGAACGCCGGGAAGTGAAACATCTCAGTACCGGCAGGAAGAGAAAACAAAAGTGATTCCGAGAGTAGTGGCGAGCGAAATCGGAAGAGGCTAAACCTTATGCGTGTGATACCCGGCAGGGGTTGCGCATGAGGGGTCGTGGGACTGTCTTGTTGATTCTGCCGGATCGACACAGAGTAAGAAAACGTTCGTGAAGTCGAAGTCTGTTGGAAAGCAGCGCCGTAGAGGGTGATAGCCCCGTATGCGTAAGCGTTCGTCTCTGGGACGGTATCCCAAGTAACACGGAACCCCTGAAATTCCGTGTGAATCTGGCGGGACCACCCGTTAAGCCTAAATACTCCTTGATGACCGATAGCGGACAAGTACCGTGAGGGAAAGGTGAAAAGTACCCCTGGCGGGGAGTGAAATAGTACCTGAAACCGTGTGCCTACAATCCGTCAGAGCCCGGCTGCCCCTTGTGGGTGTTGGGGTGATGGCGTGCCTTTTGAAGAATGAGCCTGCGAGTTTGCGTTGTGTTGCGAGGTTAACCCGTGTGGGGAAGCCGTAGCGAAAGCGAGTCCTAATAGGGCGTTTGAGTAGCACGATCAAGACCCGAAGCGAAGTGATCTATCCATGGGCAGGTTGAAGCGCGGGTAAGACCGCGTGGAGGACCGAACCCACTTAGGTTGAAAACTGAGGGGATGACCTGTGGATAGGGGTGAAAGGCCAATCAAACTTCGTGATAGCTGGTTCTCCCCGAAATGCATTTAGGTGCAGCGTCGCGTGTTTCTTGCCGGAGGTAGAGCACTGGATAGCCGATGGGCCCTACAAGGTTACTGACGTTAGCCAAACTCCGAATGCCGGTAAGTGAGAGCGCGGCAGTGAGACTGCGGGGGATAAGCTCCGTAGTCGAGAGGGAAACAGCCCAGACCATCAGCTAAGGCCCCTAAGCGGTGACTAAGTGGAAAAGGATGTGGAGTCGCATTGACAACCAGGAGGTTGGCTTGGAAGCAGCCACCCTTGAAAGAGTGCGTAATAGCTCACTGGTCAAGTGATTCCGCGCCGACAATGTAGCGGGGCTCAAGTCATCCGCCGAAGCTATGGCATTCACACAATAACTAAGCTCTTGTGGTTCAGGTGTGTGGATGGGTAGGGGAGCGTCGTGTCGGGAGTGAAGCTCCGGGGTGACCCAGGGGTGGATCCGACACGAGTGAGAATGCAGGCATGAGTAGCGAATCACGTGTGAGAAACACGTGCGCCGAATGATCAAGGGTTCCAGGGTCAAGCTAATCTGCCCTGGGTAAGTCGGGACCTAAGGCGAGGCCGACAGGCGTAGTCGATGGACAACGGGTTGATATTCCCGTACCGGCAAAGTAGCGCCCATGACGAACCTGGTGATGCTAACCACCCGAAACCACGTTTACTGAACCCTTCGGGGGATGGGATGTGGCGGAGCGTGGGACCCGAGCTGGTAGTAGTCAAGCGATGGGGTGACGCAGGAAGGTAGTCCAACCACGGCGATGGTTGTCCGTGGCCAAGGATGTAGGACGTCGGGTAGGCAAATCCGTCCGGCTGTCTTTGATGACGAGTCTGAGATCTGATGGGGACCCGTATGGGGAAGTGGATGATCCTATGCTGTCGAGAAAAACCTCTAGCGAGCTATGCGCCGCCCGTACCCCAAACCGACTCAGGTGATCAGGTAGAGAATACCAAGGCGATCGAGCGAACCATGGTTAAGGAACTCGGCAAAATGCCCCCGTAACTTCGGGAGAAGGGGGGCCCGATCCGTCAACCACCTTGCGTGGGGAAGCGGAGGAGGCCGCAGAGACCAGGCCCAAGCGACTGTTTACTAAAAACACAGGTCCGTGCGAAGTTGTAAGACGATGTATACGGACTGACTCCTGCCCGGTGCTGGAAGGTTAAGGGGACCTGTTAGAGCACTTCGGTGTTCGAAGCGGAGAACTTAAGCCCCAGTAAACGGCGGTGGTAACTATAACCATCCTAAGGTAGCGAAATTCCTTGTCGGGTAAGTTCCGACCTGCACGAATGGAGTAACGACTTGGGCGCTGTCTCAACCGTGGACTCGGCGAAATTGCACTACGAGTAAAGATGCTCGTTACGCGCGGCAGGACGGAAAGACCCCGGGACCTTTACTATAGTTTGGTATTGGTGTTTGGTTCGGCTTGTGTAGGATAGGTGGGAGACTGTGAAGCATTCACGCCAGTGGGTGTGGAGTCATCGTTGAAATACCACTCTGGTCGTACTAGATGTCTAACCTAGGTCCGTAATCCGGATCAGGGACAGTGCCTGATGGGTAGTTTAACTGGGGCGGTTGCCTCCTAAAATGTAACGGAGGCGCTCAAAGGTTCCCTCAGCCTGGTTGGCAATCAGGTGGCGAGTGTAAGTGCACAAGGGAGCTTGACTGTGAGACAGACATGTCGAGCAGGGACGAAAGTCGGAACTAGTGATCCGGCCACGGCATGTGGAAGCGTGGTCGCTCAACGGATAAAAGGTACCCCGGGGATAACAGGCTGATCTTCCCCAAGAGTCCATATCGACGGGATGGTTTGGCACCTCGATGTCGGCTCGTCGCATCCTGGGGCTGGAGCAGGTCCCAAGGGTTGGGCTGTTCGCCCATTAAAGCGGCACGCGAGCTGGGTTTAGAACGTCGTGAGACAGTTCGGTCCCTATCCGCCGCGCGCGCAGGAAACTTGAGAAAGGCTGTCCCTAGTACGAGAGGACCGGGATGGACGAACCTCTGGTGTGCCAGTTGTCCCGCCAGGGGCACGGCTGGTTAGCTACGTTCGGAAGTGATAACCGCTGAATGCATCTAAGCGGGAAGCATGTTTCAAGATGAGGTTTCCCACCACGTTAAGTGGGTAAGGCCCCCAGCAGAACACTGGGTTGATAGGCCGGAGGTGTACAGCAGTAATGCCTAGCCGACCGGTACTAATAGGCCGAGGGCTTGTCCCACAACCACTCAACCAAGACAACAACTGTCCTTGCGAGTGCTCGCGTCCACATATATCCAGAACACGCCGATACTTGGCGCGCACCTGGACCCCCTCGGTACAGCGCTTGAGCGCTGTCGGGGCGGGCGGTGCGTGTCGCTAGAGTTACGGCGGCCATAGCGAAAGGGAAACACCCGGTCCCATCCCGAACCCGGAAGTTAAGCCTTTCAGCGCCGATGGTACTGCAACCGCGAGGTTGTGGGAGAGTAGGACGCCGCCGGACATACCATTAGCAAGCAGGGCCAACCCCATGTGGGTTGGTCCTGCTTCGCATTTACGGGTCTTTTCCGTGACGACCGCGGCCCGGTCTCCGTGCACAGGATGTTCTCGCGCCTGGTTCTCCACCGGGGCTCAGGCTTGCGCGCGGCACCGTCGGCGCCTCGGCGGAGCGTTGCCGCAGGAGGTGATGCGGATGTCCGCACGCACGAAGGGAGAGGTCCCGGCCGCCGATCGCCGGGACGAGCACATCAACGAGGTCCGGCTGGTCGGCCGGGTCTCCCAGGCGCCCGCGGAGCGGGTGCTGCCCAGCGGGGACGCCGTCTGGACCTTCCGGCTCGCCGTCACCCGCACGGGGGACCAGGGGCGGTCGAAGCAGACGGTGGACGCGCTCGACTGCGCGGTGTGGGCGGCCCGGCCGCGGCGCTCGATCCTGACGTGGCAGGTCGACGACGTGGTCGAAGTGACCGGCTCGGTCCGCCGGCGCTTCTTCCGCACCGGAGCGGGTGCGGCGTCCCGCACCGAGGTGGAGGTGCGGTCGGCGAAGGTCATCCGTCGAGCAGGGAGCGGATGAGCACGCCGACGCTCGGCTTCGGCTGGAAGGAGGTTGCCTTCTGGGGGAGCAGCCGTCCGGCGGCCACGATGCCCAGGACCGTGTCCACGGGCGGTGCGGGCACCAGCACCGCTGTGCCGGTCCCGGTGCCCGCCGCAGCGAGCGCCTCCTCGGCGGAGTGGAGGTAGTCGATCCGGTGCGGTCCGCGGGGCAGCGCCGGCACCAGCTGCTCGTGGAGGGCCTCCACCGCGAGCCTGCCGACGCGCGACGGGACGGCCAGGGCGGCCCACCGCTGCTGGTCGGTCGCGACCAGGGTGTCCGGGCCGAGGGCCTCGACGGCCGCGGTGTGGGTGAGCTCGGCGAATCCGATGCCGACCGTCTCGGCGGCTGCGCGGACGTCCTCGAAACGGCTGCCGGCCAGGAGCCGGTGGATGGCGCCGAGGAAGAGCGGGGTGTCGTCCTGGTCGACCAGCATCGCCAGTCCTCGGTCGTAGGCCGTGCCCGGGGCCCGGCGCTGGAGTCGCAGGTAGGCGCTGTAGCGGTGGTGCCCGTCGGCGATGAGCGCCCGCGTCCCGGCCAGCTCCGCCGTGAGCGTCGCGAGCCGGTCGGGGTCGCGGATCGCCCAGATCCGGTGCTGTTGCCGGGCGCGGTCGGTGAAGTCGTGGACCGGAGCCTCGGACCGGAGCTCGCTCAGCAGTCGGCGGGTCTCGTCGCGTCCGTGGTGGACCAGCAGGATGGGGGCCGGGTTGAGCTGCATCTGGGTCATCCGGTCGGCGAGCTCGTCGGCCTGGGCCGGGTGGATCCCCTCGTGGGGGAGGACGACCGCCTCCCCGGGGCCGGCGGCGCGGCGAGAGACGTCCAGGGCGCCGACCAGGCCGCGGACGGTGATGCCGCCGGCGGTGTACTCGTGCAGGTAGAGCGCCGCCTGCTCGTCGCGGAGCAGCTGGCCGCTGGCCTCCCAGCTGCGCAGCCGTTCGGGGACGGTGTCGTACGGGCGGGCCAGGACCCGCGCGGAGGCCGGGTCGCCGATCCGGCGCGGCGCGAGCATGAGCCCGTGGAACGGCGCGAGCGCGAAGGGGCCACCGACGTACGGCGGGGTCACCACGGCGCTTGGGTCCACCGACGCATCGTAGGGTGCCCTCGCGACGAGGCCATGAGGAGGCAAGCGTGCTCGGGACCAGCCCGACGGCCCTGGTGGGGGCCTACGACCTGGCGATGCTCGACCTGGACGGCGTGGTCTACGTCGGCGGTGAGGCGGTGCCGGGCGCACCCGAGCACCTCGAGCGGGCCCGGGACGCGGGAATGCGCCTGGCCTTCATCACCAACAACGCCTCGCGGACGCCGGCCACCGTCGCCGAGCACCTCTCCCGGCTGGGCGTGCCGGCCGAGCCCGAGGACGTGGTCACCTCCGCCCAGGCCGCCGCCCGCCTGCTCGCCGACCGGCTCCCCGCCGGTGCGCGCGTGGTGCTGCTCGGTGCGGCGGGGCTGGAGGAGGCGGTCCGGTCCGCCGGACTGACCCCCGTCGGCGTCGAGGACGAGGCGGACGCGCTCGTGACCGGCTACGGCCCCGACGTGCTGTGGCGCGACATCATGCGTGCTGCGGTCCGGGTTCGCGAGGGCCTGTGGTGGGTCGCCTCGAACACCGACCTGAGCATCCCGACGGCGTACGGCGCGGCTCCCGGGCACGGGGTGCTCGTCGAGACGGTGCAACGGTTCAGCGGGGTGGACCCCGTCGTGGCCGGGAAGCCGCAGCGCCCGCTGCTCGACGAGACCGTGCGGCGGGTCGGCGGCGAGCGGCCGCTGATGGTCGGCGACCGGCTCGACACCGACATCGCCGGGGCCCGGCGGGCCGGGATCGACTCGCTGCTCGTGCTCACCGGGGTGACCGGCCTGGCCGAGCTGGTCGCGGCGAGGCCCGAGGAGCGGCCGACGTACCTCGCCCCGGACCTCCGCGGGCTCCTCGAGCCGCACCCGGAGGTGGTGCTCGACGGCGACCCGGCCGGGGGGAGCGCGCAGGCCGGCGGCTGGACCGCGCACATGACCTCCGGGACGGTGCGCGTCGAGGGGGCGGGGTCGGTCGCCGACTGGTGGCGCGCGGTGGCGGTCACCGCCTGGCGCCACCTGGACGCCGTCGGCGAGCCGGTCGACGTCGCGGGGCTGGAGCCGCCCACCGGGGGAGACGCCGGGTAGCCTCGCGGCATGAGCGAGCAGGCCGACCTCCCGACCGCGGACACCCGCACCGAGGACCTCCGCGCCGCGGCGCCCGTGCGCACCGGTGTCGAGGGCGTGGACCGGATCGTCGCCACCGTCGAGGAGCTGGAGGACCGCCCGCTCGAGGAGCACGTCGCGGTCTTCGAGGCCGCCCACGAGGGCCTGCGCCGCGCCCTCGACGCCGACCCGGGCGCCCCCGCCGCCCCGGGCCGCCCCGGCGCCCCCGCCTGATCCGCCGTGCCTCCCCGTCGTCTCCGGCTCGACGCCGAGCTCGTCCGCCGTGGGCTCGCCCGCTCCCGTGAGCACGCCAGCGAGCTGATCGCCGCCGGCCGGGTCACCGTCCAGGGCGCCCGGGCCACCAAGCCCGCCACCGGCGTCACGACCGACGTCGCGATCGTCGTCACCACCGACCCCGACCGCCCCGACTACGTCTCCCGCGGCGGCCACAAGCTCGCCGGCGCGCTCGACGCCTTCGGGCCGCTGGGCCTGGAGGTCGCCGGCCGGCGCTGCCTGGACGCCGGGGCCTCGACCGGAGGCTTCACCGACGTGCTGCTGCGCCGGGGCGCCGGCCAGGTGGTCGCCGTCGACGTGGGTTACGGCCAGCTGGCCTGGCGCCTCCAGCAGGACGAGCGCGTCGTCGTGCACGACCGCACGAACGTCCGCGAGCTCACCCCGGAGCTCATCGGCGGGCCGGTCGACCTCGTCGTCGGCGACCTGTCGTTCATCTCCCTGGAGCTCGTGCTCGACGCCCTGCTGGCCGTGACCGCCGAGGACGGCGACCTGGTGCCGATGGTCAAGCCGCAGTTCGAGGTCGGCAAGGACCGGGTCGGCAAGGGCGGCGTGGTCCGCGACCCGGCGCTGCGGGCCGAGGCCGTGCTCGCGGTTGCCGACGCCGCGGCGCGCCGCGGTTGGGGTGCGCGTGCGGTGACCGTCAGCCCGCTGCCCGGACCGTCGGGCAACGTGGAGTTCTTCCTGTGGCTGCGCCGGGGACCGGCGACCATCACGCCCGAGGACGTCCACAGCGTCGTGCGCGGGGGTCCGCCGTCGTCGGCGCCGGGTGAGAGGGTTGACCCGTGACCACGACCCAGCCGACGCCGCGCCGCGTCCTCATGCTCGCCCACACCGGGCGGGAGGAGGCACGCGAGGTGGCCCTGGCGTTCTGCAAGGCGCTGAGCGCCAGCGGGATCGTCGTGCGCCTGCTCGCGGCCGAGGCCGCCGACCTCGGGATCGACCCCGCCGCGTACTCCCCGGCCATCGAGGTCGCGCAGGACGAGGACGGCGCCGCCGCCGACTGCGAGCTCGCCGTCGTGATCGGTGGCGACGGGACGATCCTGCGCGCCGCGGAGATCACCTACGGCAGCCGGACGCCGGTGCTCGGGGTCAACCTCGGTCACGTCGGCTTCCTGGCCGAGGCCGAGGTCGACGACGTGCAGTCGACGATCGACGCGGTCGTCGAGCGGCGCTACGTCGCCGAGGACCGGATGACGCTGGACGTCCGGGTCTTCCGCGACGGCGAGCTGGTCACCAGCACGTTCGCGGTCAACGACGCCAGCGTGGAGAAGGCGGCCCGCCAGCGGATGCTCGAGGTGGTCGTCGAGGTCGACGGCCGCCCGCTGTCGCGATGGGGCTGCGACGGGGTCGTCTGCGCGACGCCCACCGGCTCCACGGCGTACAACTTCAGCGCCGGCGGCCCGGTCGTGTGGCCGGGGGTCGAGGCGCTGCTGATGGTCCCCATCAGCGCCCACGCGCTCTTCGCCCGACCGCTGGTGGTCGCCCCGACCTCGGTGCTCGCGATCGAGGTGCTCGCCCGCACCGAGGCGGGCGGGGTGCTGTGGTGCGATGGTCGGCGCACGGTCGACCTGCCGCCCGGTGCCCGGATCGAGGTGCGCCGCGGCACCCATCCGGTCCGGCTGGTGCGGCTGCACGACTCGCCCTTCACCGACCGGTTGGTGGCCAAGTTCGGCCTGCCGGTCGAGGGGTGGCGGGGCCAGGCGGAACGACGACGACGGGAGGCGTGAGGTGCTGGAGGAGATCCGGATCGGTTCGCTCGGTGTCATCGACTCCTCGACCCTCGAGCTCGGCCCCGGCCTGACCGTCATCACCGGCGAGACGGGTGCCGGCAAGACGATGATCGTCACGGCGCTCGGGCTCCTGCTCGGCGGCCGGGCCGACAGCGGGGCGGTCCGCTCGGGATCCCGCTCGGCGCGAGTCGAGGGCGTCGTGGACGCCAGCGCGCTGGCGGCGTTCGCCGCCGCGGTTGAGGAGGTTGGCGGGACGGTCGAGGACGACCGGGTCGTCCTCGCCCGCAACGTCGCCGCCGAGGGCCGCTCCCGTGCCTTCGTGGGCGGCGCCTCGGTCCCCGTGTCCTCTCTCGCCGAGCTCGCCGAGCCACTGGTCGCCGTGCACGGACAGTCCGACCAGCACCGGCTCCTGCGGCCCCGCGCGCAGCGCGAGGCGCTCGACCGGTTCGCCGGCGCGCCGGTCGCCGCGTTGCTCGAGCGCTACCGCGGCGCGCACCGGCGGCTCGCCGCTGTCGAGCGCGAGCTCGACGAGGTGGTCACCACCGCCCGGGACCGGGCACGGGAGGCCGACCTGCTGCGGTTCGGGCTCGAGGAGGTCGAGCAGGTCGCGCCGGAGCCGGGAGAGGACGAGGCGCTCGCCGCCGAGGAGTCCCGGCTCGGGTTCTCCGACACGCTGCGGCTGGCCGCCGAGGTCGCCCGCGAGGCGCTCTCGAGCGAGCAGGGCTCACCCGACGCCCTGGGCACGACCTCCGCCGCCCGGTCCGCGCTCGAGGGGGTCCGCGAGCACGACACCGAGGCCGGTGAGCTCGCCGACCGGCTCGCGGAGGTCACCTACCTGCTCTCCGACGTCGCCGCCGACGTCGCGTCGTACGCCACCCGGATCGAGACCGACCCCGCCCGCCTCGCCGCCGTCTCCGAGCGGCGGGCCGCCCTGACCGCGCTGACCCGCAAGTACGGCGAGTCGATCGACGAGGTGCTCGCCTGGGCGGAGACCTCCGCGCGGCGGCTGTTCGAGCTCGACGGCACCGACGAGCGGATCGAGGAGCTGCGGGCCGAGCGCGACGAGCTCCGGGCGGAGCTGGGCGGCCTGGCCGGTGAGCTCAGCGCGGCCCGGTCCGAGGCCGCGGGCCGCCTCGCCGAGCAGGTCACCGCGGAGCTGGGACTGCTGGCGATGCCGCACGCGCGGGTGAGCGTCGAGGTGCGGCAGACCGAGCTGGACCCCGACGGCGCCCCGGCCACCGGCGCCGGCGCGCCGCTGCTGGTGGGGGAGCGGCACCTGCGCTTCGGCTCCTCGGGCGTCGACGAGGTCGAGCTGCTGCTGGCCGCCAACACCGGCTCCGAGCCGCGTCCGCTGCACAAGGGCGCCTCCGGCGGCGAGCTGTCCCGCGTGATGCTCGCGCTCGAGGTCGCCCTCTCCGAGACCAGCCCTGTGCCGACGTTCGTCTTCGACGAGGTCGACGCCGGCGTCGGCGGCACCGCGGCGGTCGAGATCGGGCGCCGGCTCGCCCGGCTCGCGCGGTCCGCCCAGGTCCTCGTCGTCACCCACCTGCCGCAGGTCGCGGCGTTCGCCGACCGGCACGTGGTGGTGGAGAAGTCCAGCGACGGAACCGTGACCAGCTCGGGCCTGACGGTCCTCGACGAAGCCGCGCGCGAGCGGGAGCTCTCGCGGATGCTGGCGGGGATGACCGAGAGCGACACCGCGCTCGCCCACGCCCGCGAGCTCCTCGAGGTCGCCGCCTCCGCCCGCGCCCTGGCCTGACCGGGCTCGGCCGGGCTCGACCGGGCCGTCGGGGTGACCTGCCCCACGCCGACGCGCCCGGCGGTGAGTGGTCCGGCTGCGGGCCCTCGGGGTTTGTGACCATGGAGCGGTCATGAGACTCAGCACCCGCCAGCAGCACCGTGTCCTGCCCGGGGTGACGGGGACCGCCCGCGTCGAGCGTCGTACCCGGGCGCTCCTGCCCCGGCTGCGGCCCGGCGACATCGCCGTCCTCGACCACTCCGCGCTCGACCGGGCGACCGCCCAGCGTCTCGTCGACGCCGGGGTCGCCGCGGTCGTGAACGCCTCCCCGATGGTCTCCGGCCGCTACCCGAACCTCGGCCCCGAGGTGCTGCTCGCCGCGGGCGTCCCCATGCTCGACGGGATCGGCTCGACGGCCCTGGCTGCCGTGCCCGACGGCGGCGCGGTGCGCCTGGACGCCGGGACGCTGCTGGAGGACGGCGACGCTGAGGGCGCGCGCGTCCTCGCGTCGGGCCGCCCGGTCGACGCCGAGGTGCTCGCCGAGGAGCTGACCCGGGCGCGACAGGGCCTGGTCACCCAGCTGGAGACCTTCACCCACAACAGCGCCGCCTTCCTCCGCAGCGAGCAGGACCTGCTGCTCAACGGCGTCGGCGTGCCGAGGCCCGCCACCCCGATCGCCGGCCGGACCGTCGTCGTGGTCGCCGACGGGCCCGACGTCGCCGCCGCGCTGGACCGGCTCCGGCCCTACCTGCGCGAGCAGGAGCCGGTGATCGTCGCCGTCGGCCGCAGCGCCGACGTCGTGCGCGAACGCGGCCGGCGGGTCGACGTCGTGGTCGTCGACGCCGCCGAGCCCGACGGCGTCCCCAGCGCGCGCACCCTCAAGGCCGCGCGCGACGTGGTCGTCCGCGCCGGTCGCGGGGCGGGCGGCAAGGAGGCCATCGACTCCCTGGACCGCCTCGGGGTGCGCTCGCTGCGCATCGAGACCGACGCCACCGCCGAGGACGCCGCGCTCGTCGTGGCCGACGCCGCCGAGGCGGCGCTGGTCATCGGGGTCGGGCTGGACGCCAGCCTCGAGGAGTTCCTCGACCGCGAGCGCTCCGGACTCGCCAGCACCTACCTCACCCGGCTCAAGCTCGGCGCCCGTCTGGTCGACGCCGCGGCCGTGCCCTACCTGTACTCGGGCCGCGTGCGGCCCCACCACCTCCTGCTGGTCATGCTCGCCGGCCTGGTCGCCCTCGCGGTCGCCGTCGGCGTGACCCCGGTCGGCCAGGAGTGGGCCGACCAGCTCTCCGAGACCCTCCGAGGACTTCTCCCGTGATCACCTACCGCCACCACGTCGTCTCCCTCGTCGCCGTCTTCCTCGCCCTCGCGGTCGGGGTGGTCCTCGGCGGCGGCCCGCTGAGCGAGCTCGGTCGCGCCGACGACCAGCAGGCACCCGCCCGGGCGGTGACCCAGCAGGCCCGGCTCGCCGCCGGCTACGGGGACACCTTCGCCGCCGCGGCCGCCGAGCAGCTCTACGACGGCCGGCTCGCCGATCGGCCGGTCGCGGTCCTCGCGATGCCCGGCGCGGACGACAGCACCGTCGCCGGCCTGACCGAGCAGGTCGAGCTGGCCGGCGGGTCGGTCACCGGGCGCTACGACGTGCAGCCGGCGCTGCTGGCCGCCTCGGAGAAGGCGCTGGTCGACACGCTGGGCAGCCAGCTGGCCGACGACCTCGGCGCGGGCGTGGTCGACGCCGGCGCGGCGACGTACGCCCGGATGGGGCAGCTGCTCGGCGTGGCCCTGGCCACGACCGGTGAGCAGGCCAGCCCCGCCACCGAGGAGACCCGCACCGTGCGGCAGAGCCTGGCCGGGGCGGAGCTGGTGGTCTCGCCCGACGGCGAGGCGCCGCGCGCGCCCGCCGTCCTGGTGGTGCTCGGCGAGGACGGCCCGACCCCGGAGGTCCTGGCGGTGCTGGACGGCCTGCTGAGCGGTACGGCGGAGACCTCCGGCGGTGTCGTCGTCGCGGGCACGACCGACCAGGCCCGCTCCGGCGGGATCCTCGCCGCGCTGCGCCGCGAGCCGGTCGCCGACATGGTCAGCACCGTCGACGGCACCGAGTCGACGCTCGGCCAGGTGACCGCCGTCCTGGCGCTGCTGCGCCGGCTCGGCGGCGAGGGCGGGGCCTTCGGCGCATCCGGCGCCGACGGCGCCGTGCCGTTGGGTTGACCGAGCCGATCCTGGGATAGCATGGAGTCCCGTGAAGAACCCGACGCCCACCAAGCACGTATTCGTGACCGGAGGCGTCGCCTCCTCGCTGGGCAAGGGTCTGACGGCCTCAAGCCTCGGCCGGCTGCTCCGCTCGCGCGGTCTGCGCGTGACGATGCAGAAGCTGGACCCGTACCTCAACGTCGACCCCGGCACGATGAACCCGTTCCAGCACGGTGAGGTCTTCGTCACCAACGACGGGGCCGAGACCGACCTGGACATCGGCCACTACGAGCGGTTCCTGGACACCGACCTCAACCAGGTCGCGAACGTCACCACCGGTCAGGTCTACTCCAGCGTCATCGCCAAGGAGCGCCGCGGCGACTACCTCGGCGACACGGTCCAGGTGATCCCGCACATCACCAACGAGATCAAGGACCGGATCCGCTTGATGGCCGGCGAGGGCGACGACGCCGTCGACGTGGTCATCACCGAGGTCGGCGGCACGGTCGGCGACATCGAGTCCCTGCCGTTCCTCGAGGCCGCCCGCCAGGTCCGCCACGACGTCGGCCGCGACAACTGCTTCTTCATCCACGTCTCGCTCGTGCCCTACATCGGCCCCTCGGGCGAGCTGAAGACCAAGCCCACCCAGCACTCGGTCGCCGCGCTCCGCCAGGTCGGCATCCAGCCCGACGCGGTGGTCTGCCGCGCGGACCGCGAGCTGCCGGAGAGCATCAAGAAGAAGATCGCGCTGATGTGCGACGTCGACGACGAGGCGGTCATCACCTGCGCCGACGCGCCGTCGATCTACGACATCCCCAAGGTGCTGCACCGCGAGGGCCTCGACGCCTACCTGGTCCGCCGCCTCGACCTGCCCTTCCGTGACGTCGACTGGAGCGCCTGGGACGACCTGCTGCGCCGGGTGCACCACCCGCGCGAGGAGGTCACGGTCGCGCTCGTCGGCAAGTACGTCGACCTGCCGGACGCCTACCTCTCGGTCGCCGAGGCGCTGCGCGCCGGCGGCTTCGCCCACGAGGCGAAGGTGAACCTGCGCTGGGTGCCCTCCGACGAGTGCCAGACCCCGGCCGGGCAGCAGCGCCACCTCGGCGACGTCGACGCGATCTGCGTGCCCGGCGGCTTCGGCATCCGCGGCCTGGAAGGCAAGCTCGGAGCGCTGACCTACGCCCGGACCCACGGCATCCCGACCCTGGGACTGTGCCTGGGCCTGCAGTGCATGGTCATCGAGTACGCCCGCAACGTCGCCGGCCTCGAGCACGCCGACTCCACCGAGTTCGACCCCGGCACCAGCGAGCCGGTCATCGCCACGATGGCCGAGCAGAAGGAGTACGTCGAGGGCGCGGGTGACCTCGGGGGCACGATGCGTCTGGGGCTCTACCCCGCCGCGCTCGCCGAGGGCTCGATCGTGCGTGAGGTCTACGGGGCGCCCGTGATCGAGGAGCGGCACCGGCACCGCTACGAGGTGAACAACGCCTACCGCGACCAGCTCGCGCAGGCCGGCCTGGTCTTCTCCGGCACCAACCCCGAGCACGACCTGGTCGAGTTCGTCGAGCTGCCGCGCGAGGTGCACCCGTACTACGTCGCCACCCAGGCCCACCCCGAGCTGCGCTCGCGTCCCACCCGCCCGCACCCGCTCTTCGCGGGCCTGGTCGGCGCGGCGATCGACCGCCAGCGCGAGCTGCGGTTCCCCATCGACGTCGACGCCCCGGCCGAGACGCCCGTCGAGGCCTGAGCCGGGCCAGCCGCCCGCCCCCGTCGCTGGTTGAGCAGCGAAGGCCGCCCAGGCCTGAGCGTGTCGGAACCCCGTGAGCCGAACCGCGGCCTGGGCCACTGGTGGGTCGGGGCCTGCGGCTCGCGCCGGGCGGGCGGGCCCGGTCGTCGTCCGCCTCCGGCCCGACCTGCGCGGGCGACGCTGGGGGTTCATCAAGGGATGCAGCCGAGTAGTCACTTCCCACGGTGAGCTCCACCCGGGGAGTGGCGGTTCGCCTGCATACCTTGATGAAACGACGCGACGGGGCGCGGGCCGAGGGTGATGGGTAACGTCGCCGGCATGTCGACGCCCCTGGAGGACCGCCCGGAGAGCTGGCCTGTGACGGAGTCGGCCGGCCTGACCGACACGGGGTGGGTGGTCGACCTGCGCAAGGACCTGGTCCTGCGGCCCGGCGGCGACGGGGAGGAGCCGTTCGCGCGGCTGGTGCTCGAGCACCCGGGGGCGGTGATCGTGCTCGCCGTCGACGACGGCGACCGGGTGCTGTGCCTCGTGCAGTACCGCCACGCCGCGGGGCGCCGGTTCGTCGAGCTGCCCGCGGGCCTCCTCGACGGCCCCGAGGACGAGCAGCCGCTCGAGGTGGCGCGTCGGGAGCTGCGCGAGGAGGCCCAGCTCGAGGCGGAGGAGTGGACGCCGCTGGGCACGACCTGGTCCTCGCCGGGCATCTCCGAGGAGGTCATGCACCTCTTCCTCGCGCGGGGGCTGCGCACGGTCGACCGCGGCGACTTCGTGCTCCAGCACGAGGAGGCCGACATGGAGACGCTGTGGGTGCCGTTCGAGGAGCTGCGGGCCGCGGTGCTCGACGGCCGGGTCGGTGACGGGCCGCTCGTGCAGGCGGTGCTCCTGGCCGCGGCGAAGGGACTCATAGGGCGCGGCACGTCCGAGGCCGCGACGTGACCTGCGCGACACGGCCGGGCGGTAGTGTCGCGACGTCGTCACGACGAGGTGCCGGCGTACCCGCTCGAGACAAGGAACCACGCCCGTGAAGGTCGGTGTCCCGAAGGAAGTCAAGGACCACGAGTACCGGGTCGCCATCACCCCGGTCGGTGTGCACGAGCTGGTCGCGCACGGACACGAGGTGCTCGTCGAGACCGGCGCGGGCGTCGGGTCGTCGATCGCGGACGAGGAGTACGTCGCCGCCGGCGCGCGCATCGTCAGCGACGCCGACGAGACGTGGGGCGCCGCGGACATGGTGCTCAAGGTCAAGGAGCCGGTCGCGGAGGAGCACCACCGCCTGCGCGAGGGGCTGACCCTCTTCACCTACCTCCACCTGGCCGCGGACAAGCCGCTCACCGAGGAGCTGGTCGCGCGGAAGGTCACCGCGATCGCCTACGAGACCGTGCAGCTGCCCTCGGGCGCGCTGCCGCTGCTCTACCCGATGTCGGAGGTCGCCGGGTGCCTCGCGCCGCAGGTCGGCGCCTACTCGCTGCTCAAGGCCGAGGGTGGTCGCGGGGTGCTGCTCGGCGGGGTCGGCGGCGTCGCCAACGCCAAGGTGGTCGTCATCGGCGCCGGCGTGGCCGGGCAGAACGCGGCCAACATCGCGCTGGGCATGGGCGCCGACGTGACCCTGCTCGACACCGACCTGGACAAGCTGCGGATGTCGTTCTGGCGCTACAACAACCGCGTCCACGGCCTGGCCTCCTCCAAGCTCGCGATCGAGCAGCAGGTCACCGAGGCCGACCTGGTGATCGGCGCGGTGCTGATCCCCGGGGCCGCCGCCCCGAAGCTGGTCACCAACGACCTGGTCGCGCAGATGAAGCCGGGCTCGGTGCTCGTCGACATCGCCGTCGACCAGGGCGGCTGCTTCGAGGACACCCGGCCCACGACGCACTCGGACCCGACGTACCGGGTGCACGACTCGATCTTCTACTGCGTGGCGAACATGCCCGGCGCGGTGCCGAACACCTCGACCTACGCGCTCACCAACGCGACCCTGCCCTACGTCGTCGCGCTCGCCGGCAAGGGCTGGGAGCAGGCCAGCCGCGACGACCGCTCGCTGGCGCTCGGCCTGAACACCCACGCGGGCCGGCTCACCAACACCGCGGTCGGCGAGGCCGTCGGCATGGAGGCCACCACCCCCGACGAGGTGCTGGCCTGAGCACCCAGCAGATGACCGCGCAGGACACCGGCGGGCAGGCGGCCGCGCAGACGACCGGGCCGTCCGCCATCGCCCGGGCGGTGCGCACCTACCTCGACCACCTGGCGGTGGAGCGCGGCCTCGCGGCGAACACGCTGTCGTCGTACCGCCGCGACCTGCGCCGCTACCTCGAGCACCTCGACCGGGTCGGCATCAGCGACCTCGGCGAGGTCACCGAGGCGACGGTCGGGGAGTTCCTGGCCCGGCTGCGCGAGGGGGACGCCGACCACCCGCCGCTGAGCTCCACGTCGGCCGCGCGGACGGTCGTGGCGGTCCGCGGCTTCCACCGGTTCGCGGTGGCCGACGGGCTGACCGAGGTCGACCCGGCGAGCGCGGTGAAGCCGCCGACGCCCGCCAAGCGGCTGCCCAAGGCGCTGCCGCTGGCCGACGTCGAGGCGATCCTCGAGGCGGCCGGCGCACCCGGCACCGCCCTCGCGCTGCGCGACCGGGCCCTGCTGGAGGTGCTCTACGGCACCGGCGCCCGGATCTCGGAGGCGGTCGGCCTGGACGTCGACGACCTCGACGCGGTCGACGGCACCGTGCTCCTGCGCGGCAAGGGCGGCAAGGAGCGGCTGGTGCCGGTCGGCTCCTACGCCCGCGAGGCGGTCGAGGCCTACCTCGTCCGCGGCCGCCCCGAGCTCGCCTCCGCGGCCACGGGGGCCGGCAACGGCGGCGCGCTCTTCCTCAACGCCCGCGGCGGCCGGCTCTCGCGCCAGTCGGCCTGGGCGGTGCTGGCCAAGGCCGCCGAGCGGGCCGGTGTCACCCGGGACGTCTCGCCGCACACGCTGCGTCACTCCTTCGCCACGCACCTGCTCGACGGGGGTGCGGACGTGCGTGTCGTGCAGGAGCTCCTGGGGCACGCGTCGGTGACCACGACCCAGGTCTACACACTGGTCACCGTGGACAACCTTCGTGAGGTCTTCGCAACCGCCCATCCCCGGGCCCGCGACTGATGGCTTCCTTCTCCGTACCGACGACCGACGACCCCGACGAGGTCTACGACGCCCTGACCGGGTGGGTGGAGTCCCAGGGGCTCTCGATGTACCCGCACCAGGAGGAGGCGGTCATCGAGCTGCTGGGCGGCAGCAACGTCGTCCTGGCGACCCCGACCGGCTCCGGCAAGTCCCTGGTCGCCCTCGGCGCCCACGCGGCGGCGCTCGCGACCGACCGGGTCAGCTTCTACACCGCGCCGATCAAGGCGCTGGTGAGCGAGAAGTTCTTCGCCCTGTGCGAGGTCTTCGGCGCCGAGGACGTCGGCATGCTGACCGGCGACGCCGCGGTCAACCCCGACGCCCCGATCATCTGCTGCACCGCCGAGGTGCTCGCCAACATCGCGCTGCGCGAGGGCTCCCGGGCCGACGTGGGGCTCGTGGTGATGGACGAGTTCCACTACTACGCCGACCCGCAGCGCGGCTGGGCCTGGCAGGTGCCGCTGCTGGAGCTGCCGCAGGCGCAGTTCCTGCTCATGTCGGCCACCCTCGGCGACGTCTCGGACCTGGCGAAGGACCTGACCGGCCGCAACGGCCGGGAGACCGCGATCGTCGACCAGGCCGAGCGGCCGGTGCCGCTGCACTTCAGCTGGTCGCTGACCCCGCTCCCGGAGATGCTGGAGGAGCTGGTCGAGACCGGGCAGGCGCCGGCGTACGTCGTGCACTTCACGCAGGCGGCGGCTGTCGAGCACGCCACCTCGCTGCTGGCGGCCAAGAAGATCGAGAGCTCGGACAAGGAGGCGCTGGCCGAGCGGCTGGCGGGCTTCCGGTTCGGCGCGGGCTTCGGGAAGACGCTCGCGAAGATGCTCAAGCGTGGCATCGGCGTCCACCACGCCGGGATGCTGCCGCGCTACCGCCGGCTCGTCGAGCAGCTGGCCCAGGCCGGGCTGCTGACGGTCATCTGCGGCACCGACACCCTCGGCGTCGGCATCAACGTCCCGATCCGCACGGTGCTGTTCACCGGGCTGGCGAAGTTCGACGGCAGCCGGCAGCGCGTGCTGCGCTCGCGGGAGTTCCTCCAGATCGCCGGTCGCGCGGGGCGGGCCGGCTACGACACCGTCGGGTACGTCGTGGTCCAGGCCCCCGAGCACATCATCGAGAACGAGAAGGCCAAGGCGAAGGCCGAGGCCAAGAACGCCGCGATGAGCGAGGAGAAGCGGGCCAAGCGCAAGTCCAAGGCCCAGCTGAAGAAGGCGCCGGACGGCGCGGTGGTGTGGACCGAGCAGACCTACGAGAAGCTCGTCGCCGGCGTGCCCGAGCCGTTGACCAGCAAGATGAAGGTCGACAACGCGATGCTGCTCAACGTCCTCGCCCGCGAGGAGGACGCCTTCGGGGTGCTGCGCCGGCTGCTGCAGGACAACCACGAGGACCGGCGCAGCCAGCTGCGGCTCTCGCGTCGGGCGCTGCGCCTGGCGCGCAGCCTGGTCCGCTCCGGGGTGCTCACCCGGCTCGACGAGCCCGACGAGCACGGCCGGCGCTACGTGTTGACCGTCGACCTGCCGCCCGACTTCGCGCTCAACCAGCCGCTCGCCCACTTCGCGCTCGCCGCGCTGGAGGTGCTCGACCCCGAGGCCGAGGAGCACACCCTCGACATCGTCTCGGTCGTCGAGGCGGTCCTCGAGGCGCCCCGGCAGATCCTCTTCGCCCAGCAGCACGCCGCCCGCGGCGAGGCGATCGCGGAGATGAAGGCCGACGGGCTGGAGTACGACGAGCGGATGGCGCTGCTCGAGGAGATCACCTGGCCGCAGCCGCTGCGCGAGCTGCTCGAGGCGACCTACGAGCTCTACCGCGAGGGCCACCCGTGGCTGCCGCCGGTCGAGCAGAGCGAGTCGCTGGCGCCGAAGTCGATCGTGCGCGAGATGTACGAGCAGGGGATGACGTTCACCGACTTCGTCTCCCGCTACCAGCTCGCCCGGTCCGAGGGGCTGGTGCTGCGCTACCTCACCGACGCCTACCGGACGCTGCGCCAGACCGTGCCGGAGAGCCACCGCACGCCCGAGCTCGAGGACCTCATCGAGTGGCTGGGGGAGACCGTGCGCCAGACCGACTCCTCGCTGCTCGATGAGTGGGAGGCGCTGAGCGACCCCGCGCACGTGCGCCGCGACGCTCTGCTGAACTTCGGGGGCGAGCACGCTCCGCCGCCCCCGCCGCGGCCGATCTCCAAGCAGGACCGCGCCTTCACGGTGATGATCCGCAACGCGATGTGGCGCCGCGTCGAGCTGGTCGCCCGCGACGACCTCGACGGGCTGATGGCCATGGAGCGCGCCGACGCCGACCGTGCCGACCCGCCGCTGGAGGTCGTGATGACCCGGTCGGCCTGGGACGGCGCGATCGAGGCCTACTACGCCGAGCACGACACCGTCCTGCTCGACGCCGACGCCCGCGGGCCGGACCTGCTCGAGATGCGGCCGGGGGAGCCCTCGGAGGAGGAGCCCGGCCGTCGTACCCGGGCGGTCCGGCAGACGCTCCACGACCCCGAGGGCCACCATGACTGGGTCATCGACGCCGTCGTCGACCTCGACGCCTCCGACGCCGCCGGCGAGCTGGTGCTCCAGACCCGCGCCTTCCACCGGCTCGGGTAGGTCGTCCCTGCCTCGGGCCGTCCCTGCCTCGGGCCGCCCCTGGGCGGGGTGGCCCGGGCGGGGTGGGTGGCCCGGCAGGTGTGGTCGGGCTGGTGTGGCGGGGCTGGTGTGGCGGGGTAGTCCGCCACACCAGCGCCCTTGGCCGGCCGCGAAAGGGCGCGCCTGTGGCGGACTATCCCGCCAGGGGCCCGGGTAGGCGTGGCCGGGCCGCACCGGGCCGCACCGGGCCGCACCGGGCCGCACCGGGCGGGGTTTGGTGCGGGGGAGGGCAGGCCACCGAGGGGGTGTGACCGAGAACCACCTGCCGCCCCACGTCCTCGTGCTCTTCGGGGCTCGCGGTGACCTGGCCAAGCGGAAGCTCTACCCCGGGCTGTACCGCCTGGCCGCCGCCGGCCGGCTGCCCGAGGCGTACGCCGTCATCGGCAGCGGGCGGAGCGCGCCGGACTCCCCGGAGGAGTTCCAGGACCTCGTGCGGGTCGCCGTCCGCGAGAGCGTCGACGACGCCGACGAGGCGACGCTGGAGGAGCTCGTGGGACGCGTCTCGTTCCGGCCCTCCTCGGCCGATGACGGCTCGGACCTGGCCGAGGCCGTCCGCGAGGCCGAGCAGGAGCTCGGCGGCGAGGCCCGGCGGCTGGTGTACGTCTCGGTCCCGCCCTCGGCGATGCAGGGCATGGTCGGGATGCTCGGGCGTGAGGGCATCGCCGAGCGCGCCCGGCTGGTGGTCGAGAAGCCGTTCGGGCTGGACCTGGAGTCCTCCCGCGAGCTGGACCGCACGCTCAAGCAGGTCGTGGACGAGGACGCGATCTTCCGCATCGACCACTTCATCGGCAAGGAGGCCGTGCAGGACATCCTCGCCCTGCGGTTCGCCAACCGGCTGCTGGAGGCGGCCTGGTGCGCCCGCGACGTCGCCTCGGTGCAGATCGACGTGCCGGAGGCGTTGGGGCTGGAGGGCCGCGGCGGTTTCTACGAGGGCACCGGCGGCCTGCGCGACATGATCTCCACCCACCTGTGCCAGCTGCTCGGCTTCGTCGCCATGGACCGCCCGCGCGACTTCAGCGCCGAGGCGCTGCGCGACGCCAAGGCCGAGGTGTTCGCCGCGCTGCGGCCCTTCGACCGCGAGCACGCGGTGTTCGGCCAGTACGCCGGCTACCGCGACGAGGACGACGTCGCCGACGACTCCGAGGTCGAGACGTTCGTGGCGCTGGAGGCGCGGGTCGACACCGAGCGCTGGCGCGGGGTGCCGTTCTACCTGCGCACCGGGAAGGCGCTCGCCGAGGGTCGGCGCACGATCACGCTCCGGTTCAGGGAGCCCGACGAGCCCCTCTTCGAGCAGGTCAAGTGCCCGCACGAGCTGGTGCTGGAGCTCACCGACCAGCCCGAGGTCAAGGTCGACGTCCGCGCGAAGGTGCCCGGACCGAGGATGGTCGTCTCCGAGGCCACGATGCGGCTGGACCTGGAGACCGAGTTCCCCGGCTCCGAGCCGCTGGAGGCCTACGAGCGGCTGCTGCTCGACGTCATGCGCGGGGACCAGATGCTCTTCACCCGCTCCGACGAGGTCGACCGCCTCTGGCAGGTCTGTCAGCCGCTGCTCGACGACCCGCCGGAGCTCCAGCCCTACGAGCAGGGCTCCTGGGGGCCCGATGCCGCTCTCGCCCTGCCCGAGGGCGGGTGGCGGCTCGGTGGCTGAGCAGCAGGAGGAGCGCGCGGCGTACCCGCCGATCGCCGACCACGGCCTCGTCGGCGACCTGCGCACCTGCGCGCTGGTCGACGTGCTCGGCACCATCGACTGGCTGTGCCTGCCGCGGTTCGACTCCCCGAGCGTCTTCGGCTCGCTGCTCGACCCCGACGCCGGGTCGTGGCGGATCGAACCCGTCGCGTTGACCACGACGACCCACCAGTTCTACCTGCCCGACACCAACATCCTCATCACCCGCTTCCACAACGAGGAGGGGGTCGCGGAGGTGCACGACTTCATGCCGGTGGTCCGCGCCCACGACCCCGACCACCGCCAACGCGTCGTACGTCGCGTGGCGGCCGTGCGGGGCACCACCCGGCTGCGGATGTCGCTCCGCGCGCGACCGGACTACGGACGGGCGGGCGTCGAGGTCACCGAGGCGGAGGGTGGGCTGCTGCTGACCGGGCCCGGCGTCCGGCTGGGCCTGTCCGCGACGACCGGTCTCGAGGTCGAGGACGGCACGGTGAGCGCCGAGGTGGAGGTGAGCGCGGGGGAGCACGTGCTGTTCGCCCTGGAGGTGCTCGAGGAGGGCGCGGAGGTCCAGCCCGGCGGCGAGCTCGACCTCGACGAGCTGTTCGAGGCCACCTCGGCCTTCTGGCGGGGCTGGCTGGCCCAGTCGACGTACGTGGGACGCTGGCGGGAGATGGTCAACCGCTCCGCGCTGACCCTCAAGCTGCTCACCCACGAGCCGTCGGGCGCGATCGTCGCGGCGCCCACGACGAGCCTGCCCGAGGAGATCGGCGGCGGCCGCAACTGGGACTACCGCTACGTCTGGGTCCGCGACGCCGCGTTCAGCCTCTACGCGCTGCTCAAGCTGGGCTTCACCGAGGAGGCGGCGCGGTTCATGGCCTGGCTCTCCGAGCGGATGGGGGAGGACACCGACGACGAGCTGGTCGACGAGCTCGGCCCGCTGCGGGTGGCCTACGACATCGACGGCAACGTGCCGCCCGAGCACGAGCTGGACCACCTGCGCGGCTACCGCGACTCCCGGCCGGTGCGGGTCGGCAACGCCGCGACCGGCCAGCTCCAGCTCGACATCTACGGTGAGCTGATCGACTCGGTCTACCTGTTCAACAAGTACGGCCCCGGCATCAGCCACGACGCCTGGTCCGACCTGACCCGGCTGCTGAGCTGGGTGATGGACAACTGGGACCGCGACGACGCCGGCATGTGGGAGATCCGCGGCACGCCGCGCCCGCACATCGTCTCGCGGCTGATGTGCTGGGTGGCGGTGGAGCGGATGATGCGCACCGCCCGCCAGCGCGGCCTGCCCGGCGAGCTGGCCCGCTGGGCCGAGGTCCGCGACGAGATCTACCACCGGATCATGGACGAGGGCTGGGACGAGGAGCTCGGCGCGTTCGTCGCCTACGAGGGCGCCACGACCGTCGACGCCGGCGTGCTGCTCATGCCGATGGTCAAGTTCGTCGCGGCCAACGACCCGCGGTTCCTCTCCTCGCTGGCCGTGGTCGAGGAGCTGCTCGTCAGCGACACGCTGGTCTTCCGCTACGAGCCCGAGCGCACCGACGACGGCGTCGACGGCGTCGAGGGGACGTTCTCGATGTGCTCGTTCTGGTACGTCGAGGCGCTGACCCGGGTCGGTCGGGTCGACGACGCCCGGCTGGCGCTGGAGAAGATGTTCACCTACGCCAACCACCTCGGGCTCTACGGCGAGCAGGTCGGCCTCAACGGCGAGCAGCTGGGCAACTTCCCGCAGGCCTTCACCCACCTCTCCCTGATCAGCGCCGCGGCCAACCTCGACGAGGCGCTCGGCTGAGGGCCGTACGGTGGGCCGCATGAGCGAGACGACACCGCAGGTCAGGGACGAGGCGGACGCGCAGCGCTGGGTGGCCGAGATCGACAGCGAGGTCGCGGGGTACGCCGAGTACACCCGCGACGGGAGCACCGTCACCTTCACCCACACGGTCGTCGACGACGCCTTCGAGGGCCGCGGGGTCGGCTCGGCGCTGGCGCGGACCGCGCTGGACGCCACCCGCGACGAGGGCAGCACGAAGGTCGTCGCGCAGTGCTCGTTCATCCGCGGCTGGATCGACAAGCACCCCGACTACCAGGACCTGCTCGGCTGACGCCGAGCCCGGTCGAAGGGCGCGCCGAGGGCGGGCGTTCCTCCA
The DNA here is from genome assembly GCF_013177455.1 of Nocardioides marmotae. Classification (NCBI taxonomy): domain Bacteria; kingdom Bacillati; phylum Actinomycetota; class Actinomycetes; order Propionibacteriales; family Nocardioidaceae; genus Nocardioides; species Nocardioides marmotae. Next base: position 2,414,581 of record NZ_CP053660.1, on the reverse strand, counting down.
CAGGTGACTCCACAGGAGCACCGCTGCCTGTGCACGGGAGCGGGGCCGAGTGCACACCTCGTGCACAGATCACGGTCCGGACTGGGGGATTCCGCCGTCGTGTTGTTGTGGGTCCGAGCGCGGTCCTAGGGTGCGGGAGACGGTCACAAGTCGTGAAGTCGACAAACGTCCCCGCCCCTGCGGCGTGGGTCGGGAACGAGGAGCAGCAGATGAGCGATGGTGGGATCCACGCCGGTTCCGGTGCACCCGAGATGCCGCCCCTGGTCCGCACCCCGACCCCGCCGGCGCGACCTGCGAACCCGGTGGAGGACGATGCTCACGTGACCGAGCCGCTCCCGTTCGAACGCCCCGTCCAGGCCTCCCGCAAGCCGGCCGCGGACGGTCCCGCGCTGGGCCCGACGGGCCGCCCGATGCCGGTCATCCCCGAGCCGCGCCCGGTCACCGCGCACGGCAACGCGCGGGTGGTCTCGATGTGCAACCAGAAGGGCGGCGTCGGCAAGACCACGACGACGATCAACCTGGGCGCCTCGCTGGTCGAGCAGGGCCGCAAGGTGCTGCTGGTCGACTTCGACCCCCAGGGCTCGCTCTCGGTCGGCCTGGGCCTCAACCCGCACGAGATGGACCTGACGGTCTACAACCTGCTGATGGAGCGCGACGTCACCCTCGATGACGTGGTCGTCCCCTCCGGCGTGCCCGGCATGGACCTGCTCCCCTCCAACATCGACCTGTCGGCCGCCGAGGTGCAGCTGGTCCACGAGGTCGCCCGCGAGCAGACGCTCCAGCGCGTGCTCGCGCCGGCGCTGGCGGAGTACGACGTCATCCTCATCGACTGCCAGCCCTCGCTGGGCCTGCTGACCGTGAACGCGCTCACCGCCAGCCACGGCGTGATCGTGCCGCTGGAGTGCGAGTACTTCGCGCTGCGCGGCGTCGCGCTGCTGAAGACCACGATCGACAAGGTCAAGGAGCGGCTCAACCCCGGCCTGGAGATCGACGGCGTGCTCGGCACGATGTTCGACGGCCGCACCCTGCACTCCCGCGAGGTCATGGAGCGACTCGTCCAGGCCTGGGGCGACAAGGTCTTCCACACCGTCATCCGCCGGACCGTGAAGTTCTCCGACTCGACCGTCGCCGGCGAGCCGATCACGACGTACGCCTCGAGCTCGGCCGGCGCCGACTCCTACCGCCAGCTCGCCAAGGAGGTGCTCGCCCGGTGGCCCGCCGAGTGAGCCTGCCCTCGGCCGACGAGCTCTTCCGCCCCACCGCGGTCCCCGACGACGAGCCGCCGGCGCCGCCCAAGGCCGTCCGCGCGGTGCCGGACCGGCCCGCCGACGAGCCCGAGCCCGCCGAGCAGCCGGCCGGCCGGCGCCGGCCCAGCGGCCGGGTGCGCCACGACGAGAAGATGACGGTCTACGTCACCTCCGAGGAGCTGCTCGAGATCGAGCACGCCCGGCTGGCCCTGCGCCGCGGGCAGGGCCTGGCCGTCGACCGCGGCCGGCTGGTCCGCGAGGCGGTGGCGCTCGCGCTGGCCGACTACGAGGCCCACGGTGACGACAGCGCGCTGGTCCGGCGGCTGACCGAGGGATGAGCACCGCACCGGCGGAGCCGACCGGCGGCGAGCAACCGTCGGGGTTCGCGGTGCGGCTGGACAACTTCGAGGGCCCCTTCGACCTGCTGCTCTCGCTGATCGCCAAGCACAAGCTCGACGTCACCGAGGTGGCCCTCTCGCGGGTCACCGACGAGTTCATCGCCCACGTCAAGGCCGGCGGGCCGGTCTGGGACCTGGAGCAGACGACCTCGTTCCTCCTCGTCGCGGCCACCCTGCTCGACCTCAAGGCCGCCCGGCTGCTGCCGCAGGGCGACGTCGAGGACGAGGAGGACCTCGCGCTGCTCGAGGCGCGCGACCTGCTCTTCGCCCGGCTGCTGCAGTACAAGGCCTTCAAGCAGGTCGCGGCCGTGCTCGCTACCCGGCTGGCCGGCGAGGCCCGTCGGCACCCGCGTGCGGTCGGGTTGGAGGAGCGGTACGCCACGCTGCTGCCGGAGGTGCTCATCGGCATCGGCCTGGAGCAGTTCGCGGCGCTGGCCGCCCGGGCGCTCGCGCCGAAGCCGGGCCCGCCCGAGGTGAGCCTGCACCACATCCACGCACCGCGGGTCAGCGTCCGCGAGCAGGCCGCGCTGGTGGTCGACCGGCTGCGCCGCAGCGGCACGATGACCTTCCGCGCCCTGTGCCGCGACAGCCCCGACACCCTCACCACGGTGGCGCGGTTCCTCTCGCTGCTCGAGCTGTTCCGGGAGGGCGCGGTCGCCTTCGACCAGGTGACGCCGCTGGGGGAGCTGACGGTGCGGTGGACCGGGGACGAGGACGCCGACGTCGACGACCTGGTCCGTGACGAGTTCGAGGGCGCGCCGCCTGAGGCGGGCGCCGCTGAGGGAGACGGCGATGGCTGAGACGACCCACGAGCAGGCCCACGAGCAGGCCCACGAGCACGACCAGCAGCAGGCCGCGGAGCCGGAGGTGCCGCTGACTGCGCTGCGACCCTCGTTGGAGGCGGTGCTCATGGTGGCCGACCAGCCCCTCGACGTACCCACGCTCGCGGCCGCGGTGGGCCACCCCGGCGCGGAGGTGTCGGCCGCGCTGGCCTCCCTCGCCGCGGAGTACGACGAGCAGGAGCGCGGCTTCGAGCTGCGCAACGTCGCCGGCGGCTGGCGGTTCTACACCCGCGAGGCGTTCGCCGGTGTGGTCGAGCGGTTCGTGCTCGAGGGCCAGCAGGCCCGGCTGACCCAGGCTGCGCTGGAGACGCTGGCGGTCGTCGCCTACAAGCAGCCGGTCTCCCGCGCGCGGGTCTCGGCCATCCGGGGGGTCAACGTCGACGGCGTCATGCGTACGCTGCTCAGCCGCGGCCTCGTCGAGGAGGCCGGCCAGGACCCCGAGACCGGGGCGAACCTGTACCGCACGACGGGGTACTTCCTCGAACGCATCGGCGTCACCTCGCTCGACGACCTGCCTGAGCTGGCGCCCTACCTGCCCGACATGGACGACCTGGAGGACGAGCTGTCCGCGATGAGCGCCCCCGCGCCCGAGCCCACACCCACCCCTGACGGGGAGCCGGAGCCGCTGCCCGAGCCCGCGCCGCCGACCGGCCCGGGCACCGAGCCCGACGGCGGGACGGAGCCGGCATGAGCGCGCACGGCAGGGAGATCCAGACCGACGAGGACGGCCTGATCCGGCTGCAGAAGCTGCTGGCGCAGTCCGGCGTCGCCTCGCGCCGCCGCTGCGAGGAGCTGATGCTCGAGGGTTCCGTCGAGGTCGACGGCGAGGTGGTCACCCGACTCGGCACGAAGGTCGACCCGCGCACCGCGGTCATCCGGGTCGAGGGCAAGCGGCTGCCGCCGGTCTCCGCCCACGTCTACCTCGTGCTCAACAAGCCGCGCGGCGTGGTCTCCACGATGTCGGATCCCGAGGGCCGCCGGACGCTGCAGGACCTCGTCGAGGACCGCCCCGAGCGGCTCTTCCACGTCGGCCGGCTCGACACCGACACCTCCGGGCTGATCCTGCTGACCAACGACGGCGACTTCGCCCAGCGGATGGCGCACCCCTCCTACGAGGTCGACAAGACCTACGTGGCCGAGGTCGAGGGCGAGGTCTTCCGCCGCACGATCAAGCAGCTGCTCGAGGGCGTGACCCTCGAGGACGGGCCGGTCACGGTCAAGAAGGCGAAGGTCGTGGAGACCCTCGGGGAGCGCTCGATCGTCGAGCTGGTCATCCACGAGGGCCGCAATCGGATCGTGCGCCGTCTGCTCGACCACGTCGGTCACCCGGTCCGCCGGCTGACCCGCACCGCGATCGGGTCGGTCCAGCTCAAGGGCCTGGCGCCCGGGGAGCTGCGCGACCTGACGCACGACGAGCTCGGCGAGCTGCTGGACGCGGCCTCGATGTGAGGCGGCCGGGCCCGCCGCGGCCTAGGCTGGTGAGGTGCGGGTCCCTCCCGAGCTCACGCCGTACGTCGCCTCCCTGGTGTCGTACGACGTCGACCTGGGCGCCGCGGGCTCGCACCGCGGCCTGCCGTCCTCGCAGCTGACGCTGGTCCTGCCCGCGGACGACCCGCTGGACGTGGCCTGGGCCGGCGAGCCCGGCAGCCGCACCGTCGCCTGGTCCAGTGTCTCGGGGCTGCACACCGGGCCGGCGCGCATCCGCCACGACGGCCACCAGCGCGGCGTCCAGCTCGCGCTGACCCCGCTCGGCGCCCGCGCTCTGCTCGGGATGCCGGCCGCCGAGCTCGCCGGTCGCCTGCTCAGCCTCCCCGACCTGGCGCCCGCCCTGGCCCCCGGCCTGCGGCACCTGCCCGAGCGGCTCGCGGAGACCCCGCACGAGCGCCGCGCGGCGCTGGTCGCCGCGGCGCTCGCGGACCAGGCGCGTCGTCGGGCGCCGGTCGCGCTGCGCCCGGAGGTCGCCCGCGCGCTGGCGCTCCTGGCGCGGGGGAGGACCGTCGCCGCGACGGCCGCCGAGGTCGGCTACTCCCGTCGCCACCTGGCCCAGCTGGTCCGCGCCGAGACCGGGCTGACCCCCAAGCAGCTGCACCGGATCGGCCGCTTCGAGCGCTCTCGCGACCTGCTCGGCCGGCGCCGGCTCGCCGAGGTGGCCGCGGCCTGCGGCTACGCCGACCAGGCGCACCTGACCCGGGAGTGGACCGCCCTGGCCGGCTGCCCACCGAGCGCCTGGATCAGCGAGGAGCTCCCGTTCGTCCAAGACACCGCGGCCGCCGGGGCCGCACGCTGAGGGCATGGACACGACGACGAACGACCTGACGAACGACCTGACGAGCGAGATGACGAACAAGCCGACGGACGAGACGGCGGGCGCGGCGGGCGCCGTCGGCCTGTGGCACACCCTGGCCTTCCGCGACGCGACGGCGATGACGGCCTGGCTGCGCGCGGTGGGGTTCGAGGAGCACGCGGCGTACCGCGACGAGGAGGACGACGCGGTCGTCGTCCACGCCGAGTGGCTCTGGCCCGGCGGCGGCGGGATCATGTTCGGCTCGGTGCGCGAGGGTGCGGCCGTCGACAACCCCGGCGGCAGCGCGGCGTACCTGGTCACCGCGGACCCCGACGCGTTCGTCGAGCGCGCGGTCGCCGCTGGCGGCACCGTGCTGCTGCCGGTGGTCGAGCAGCCCTACGGCGGGCGCGGCGGCAGCGTGGCCGATCCGGAGGGCAACCACTGGTCGGTGGGGAGCTACCAGCCGGGCTGAGCCGCGGGCGTGCCGGGCGCCGCGCCCCGCTAGCCTTGACCGGTCCCATGACGTGCAGGCGAGGCGAGGAGTGATCACGTGGCGGTGCGAGCGGTCCGAGGTGCGACCCAGCTCGAGGAGGACTCGCGCGACCACATGCTCGAGCGGGTCGCGGAGATGGTCACCGGCGTGATGGAGGCCAACGGCCTGGTCGTCGACGACTTCATCTCGGCGATCTTCACCGCGACCTCCGACCTGGTCTCGGAGTTCCCGGCGTACGCCGCCCGCCAGCTCGGCTTCGGCGAGGTGCCGCTCATCTGCGCGCGCGAGCTGGAGATCGAGCGCTCGATGCCGCGGGTGGTCCGGATGATGGCGCACGTCGAGACCGACCTGCCGCGCGCCGACATCACCCACGTCTACCTCCACGGCGCGGCCGCGCTGCGCCGCGACCTGACCCGCACCCGCGACGTCCCGGATGCCTGAGCCGCGGCTCGCCGGCCCGGTCGAGGTCGTCGGTGCCGGGCTGCTCGGCACCTCGATCGGCCTGGCCTGCCGCCGCGCCGGCATCGAGGTGCTGCTCACCGACACCACGGCCGAGAACGTCCGCACCGCCTCCGGCCTCGGCGCCGGCCGGCCGCGCACGCCCGAGGACCGGCCCGCACTCGTCGTCGTCGCCGTGCCGCCCGACCACCTCGGTGCGGTGATCGCAGCCGCGCTCGACGCGACCGAGGGCACCGACGCGGTCGTCACCGACGTCGGCAGCGTCAAGGGCGTCCCCCTGGCGGCGGTCGCCGGCCACCCCGGGGTCGCCCGGTACGTCGGCAGCCACCCGATGGCGGGCAGCGAGCGGTCCGGGCCGCTCGCCGGGTCCGCCTCGCTCTTCGACGGCCGCCCCTGGGCGATCACGCCGCACGCCGGCTCCGACCCGGCGGCCGTGGAGACGGTCGAGGCGCTGGTCCGGCTGGCCGGCGGCGTACCCGTGTGGCTGACGCCGGACGAGCACGACCGCGCCGTCGCCCGCACCTCCCACGTGCCGCACCTGCTCTCCGCGCTCGTCGCCGGCCGGCTGGCCTCGGGACCGGAGAACCACCTCGCGCTCTCCGGCCAGGGCGTGCGCGACGTCACCCGCGTCGCGGCGGGCGACCCGCGCCTGTACGGACAGATCGTCAGCGCGAACGCCGACGCGGTCGTCGCGCTGCTCGACGAGGTCCGCGCCGAGCTCGACCGGGTCCGCGACGCCGTCGGGCGCGGCGACCGGTCCGCGCTGGAGCAGGTCCTCGAGCGTGGCGTGGCCGGCACGCGGGTGATCCCGGCCAAGCACGGCGGCCCGGCGCGGCCGATGGCGTCGGTGTGGGTCTCGGTGCCCGACCACCCCGGCGAGCTCGCGCGGCTGCTCGCCGACGCGGTCGCCAGCGAGGTCAACATCGAGGACATCCGCATCGACCACGACCCCGGTCGCCCGGTCGGCCTCGTCGAGCTGCTCGTCGAGGAGGCGCGCGCCGACCACCTGGTGGCCTCCTTGGAATCACGGGGCTGGACCGCTCACCGGTAGGCTGCGGCCCCGTGACCACTGCTGCCGCGGACCGTGCCGACCTCGTCCCCGACCGGCTGGTCGTCGCCGTCGACGGCACGTCCGGCTCGGGCAAGTCGAGCACCTGCCGCGGGGTCGCGACTCGGCTGGGACTGCGCTACCTCGACACCGGCGCGATGTTCCGCGCGATGACCTGGTGGATGCTCGAGCACGGCGTCGAGGTGCACGACGCCGACGCGGTGGCCGCCCGCTGCGACGAGCCGGTCATCGAGTCCGGCACCGACCCGGCCGCGCCGACCATCACCGTCGACGGGGTCGACGTCGCGGCCGCCATCCGCACCGACGCGGTCACCGGCTCGGTCTCGCCGGTCAGCACCGTCCCTGCGGTCCGCGCCCGGCTGCTGCGCCTCCAGCGCGAGATCATCGCCGCCGACGTCGAGCCCGCCGGGATCGTCGTCGAGGGCCGCGACATCGGCTCGGTCGTCGTCCCGGACGCGCCGGTCAAGCTCTACCTCACCGCCGACGCCTCGGCCCGCGCCTCTCGCCGCGCCGCCGAGCAGGGCGCCGCCGACCTCGCCGCCACCGAGCGGCTCCTCCTCTCCCGCGACGCCATCGACTCCGGCCGGGCCACTGCGCCGCTGGTCATGGCCGACGGCGCGGTCCACCTCGACACGACCGGCCACACCCTCGACGAGGTGATCGAGCTGGTGGTGGGCATGGTCGACCGGGTCGGCACGTGACCCGGCCGGCGTCGGCCGCCCACCTCGAGCGGCCGCGCAGCGACGGCGTCCCGCACCCGGCGCGCTCCCTCCTCCACTCGGCGCGCCCGGCCGCCCGCTGGCTGGTGCGCCGCCGCAACCACGTCGAGGTGCACGGTGCCGCCGAGGTCCCCGCCCGCGGGCCGGTGATCTTCGCGGCCAACCACATCGGGGTCGCCGACGGCCCGCTCCTCGCGGCGTTCGCCCCGCGGCCGGTGCACGCCCTGACCAAGGTCGAGATGTTCGAGGGCCGGATGGGCCGCTTCCTGACGGCCTCCGGACAGATCCCGGTCGACCGGTTCCACCCCGACCCGCGCGCGGTCCGGACCTGCCTGCGGGTGCTCCGCGACGGCGGTGCGGTCGGCGTCTTCCCCGAGGGACGACGCGGCGCCGGCGAGCTGGACCGCTTCCATCGCGGCGCGGCGTACCTCGCCCTGGTCTCGGGAGCCCCCGTCGTCCCCACCACCTTCTTCGGGACCCGCGCCCCCGGCGCGCACATGGGAGAGCTGCCGCCTCGCGGCGGCCGGGTCGCGGTGTGCTTCGGCACACCGTGGCAGGTCCCAGCCACGCCCTTCCCGCGCACGCGGGAACAGGTCGGGCAGGCCTCGTTGTTCCTGCGGGAGCACATGCTGGTCCAGCAGGACCGCGCACGCAGGTCGACCGGGCTGGAGCTGCCTGGTCCGTTGCCCGCCACCGATGTCGAACCCGACCCCGCCACCGGGGTCACCGAGCAAGGAGCACCATGAGCGAGGTCCTCGGACCCGTCCCCGTCCTGGCGGTCGTCGGCCGCCCCAACGTCGGGAAGTCGACGCTGGTCAACCGCATCATCGGTCGCCGTGAGGCGGTCGTCGAAGACGTCCCGGGCGTGACCCGCGACCGGGTGTCGTACGACGCCACCTGGGCCGGCCGCGCCTTCACCGTCGTCGACACCGGCGGCTGGGACCCCGACGCGCGCGGGCTGGCCCTGTCCATCGCCGCCCAGGCCGAGGTCGCCGTCAGCCTCGCCGACGCGGTGCTGTTCGTGGTCGACGCCACGGTCGGCATCACCGACGCCGACGAGGCGGTCGTGCGGATCCTCCGCAAGTCCGGCCGACCGGTCGTGCTCGCCGCGAACAAGGTTGACGACGCCCGCACCGAGGCCGAGGCGTACGGCCTGTGGAACCTCGGGCTCGGCGAGCCGTACCCCGTCTCCGCGCTGCACGGGCGCGGCTCGGGCGACATGCTCGACGCGATCCTCGCCGCGCTGCCGGAGCCGCCGCCGGAGCAGGAGCCCGAGGTGGGCGGCCCGCGGCGGATCGCGATCGTCGGCAAGCCGAACGTCGGGAAGTCCTCGCTGCTCAACCGGCTGGCGGGGGAGGAGCGCGTCGTCGTCGACAACGTCGCCGGCACCACCGTGGACCCCGTGGACGAGCTGGTCGAGCTCGGCGGGCGGCAGTGGCGCTTCATCGACACCGCGGGCATCCGCAAGCGGGTCAAGGAGGCGTCGGGCCACGAGTACTACGCCTCGCTGCGAACCAGCACCGCCATCGACCGCGCCGAGGTCGCCGTGCTCGTCCTCGACGGGTCGCAGTCGATCTCCGAGCAGGACGTCCGCATCCTCCAGACCGTCCGCGAGGCCGGCCGCGCGCTGGTGATCGCGTTCAACAAGTGGGACCTCGTCGACGAGGAGCGCCGCTACTACCTCGAGCGCGAGATCGAGCGCGAGCTCGTCCAGGTCCAGTGGGCGCCGCGGATCAACGTGACCGCCCGCACCGGCTGGCACGTGGACCGGCTCGTCCCCGCCCTGGACAAGGCGCTCGAGGGCTGGGAGACCCGGATCGGCACCGGCGCGCTGAACACCTTCCTCGGCCGGCTCGTCTCCGAGCACCCGCACCCGGTGCGCGGCGGCAAGCAGCCGAAGATCCTGTTCGGCACCCAGGCCTCCACCGCCCCGCCGACGTTCATCCTCTTCACCAGCGGCAAGCTCGAGGCCTCCTACGAGCGGTACGTCGAGCGCCGGCTGCGCGAGGAGTTCGGCTTCGTCGGCACGCCGATCGTGCTCCAGCAGCGGCCGCGGGAGAAGCGCAAGCGCTGACTCCTTCGCTGCTCACGCTGCGGTAGGCCTGCCTGCCCGGGGGTCGTGTGCCCGACGTCGCGCTCCGGCGCGTGCTGGGGCACACGACCCGGATTCCGGTCCCGGGGTGTGCTGCGATAGTGTTCATCCGTTCGCTCCGGCGAGCACTCGGGCTGTAGCGCAGCTTGGTAGCGCACTTGACTGGGGGTCAAGGGGTCGCAGGTTCAAATCCTGTCAGCCCGACCGAGATACCGCCCCTGACCTGCGGAGACGCAGGTCAGGGGCGGTTCGTCATTTGAACCGATCTGGCTGTATTAACCACTTATTCACCACTTATTCGGTCGCTTTGGCGGGCTGTGCTGGCCTATGACCGCTTCAGTCCGGCTAGGACGTGGGCGACGTCGGCGGCGATGGCCGGCTTCGCGATGTAGAACTCCCGGGTGATGTCGGGGGAGGTGTGACCGAGCTGCTGCGCTGCGGTTTCGGCGTCGACAGCTTCGGCGATCAGGGTCGCGACCGTCTTGCGGAACGTGTGCGGGGTGACCCACTGGACGGAGGTGTCCTTACGGATCTGTCGCCACCGCCGCTCGACGTTGGTGACCTGCTGCCAGGTCCCGTTGCGAGTGGGGAAGACCGCGTCGAGCGGGTTGCCCGAGTGCTCTTGCTGGCGTCGTCGGAGGACCGCTACACCGAAGTCAGGTAGCGACAGGGTCCGGAGGCTCGCGTCGGTCTTGGGGCTTGGCTTGCGGTACGTGCCCTTGCCCGGTTCGGTCTTGATCGTCCCAGTGATGGTGAGTCGTGGGGGCGTCGCGTCGAGGTCGACCTCGGTCCATCGCAGTGCGAGGATCTCGCCGATCCGGGCGCCGGTGGCCAGCATCAGGTCGACGATGTCGCGCATGTCGGTCGAGGCCTGAGGACCGGGGCGCTGCGTCGCCTCCCAGCGATCGAGGGCTTTACTGACCTCGCGCAGTTCCTCGGTGGTGAGAGAACGCGTCGCCGACCTCTCCCGTTGGATACGGGATGTCTGCTGGACCGGATTCACCATCAACACGTCGTGCCGAACCGCCATCCCGAGCGCCGCGCTGAGCACGACCTTCGCTTTGCGCTGTCGGCTGGGGCTGACCGAACGCAGGCCAACCAAGAACCGTTCGAGCCGACTGGTCGACAGTTCTCGTAGCCGGAGACTGCCCAACTTCGGGAGGATGACGTTGTCGAGGACGCGTTGGTACTCATTGACGGTGCTCTGCTCGATCCTTCCTTCACTGCGCAGGAAACTGACCCACTCCTGCGTCAGTTGAGCCAACGTCGTCTCCCGGCTGAGGGTGCCGCCGGTTGTCGGGGTCTGTCGATGGACCAGCTTGGCTCGGAGCGCGCGCTCGGCCGCGGCCTTCGTGGTGCCGGTCGCGGTCACCTGTCGAACGACGCCATCGAGGTCGCGTACCCGTACGCGCGCGCGGTAGGCCCCCGGACGGACGCGGCTGACGTGGATGGACCCGGCTACGCCCACCTCGGTGACTGGCCGGCCTGCAGGCATGAAGCTACTAGGAGTCGCGCGGACGGCTGGCTCGCGACAGCGACTCACCGCCGTTATCCGGCGCGGGCGGTGAAACCGGAGCGCCGTCGTGACCTTCGACGTGCTGCGCTACCCAGGCATCCAGGTCCGTGCGCCGGTAGCGAAGACAGCCGCCAAACTTCATGGCGGGCGGGCCGTAGCCGGCGCGTCGGGTCCGCCATGTGTAGAGCGTCGCCTTGGGTATGGCCAGGTAGGCGGCCGCCTGGTCGATGGTCAAGATCCCACCGTCGACGATGGTCTCAGTCGGGCTGCTCATCTCGGACTCCTTCGGTAGGGGGAAGCGGGCCCCGCCAGCACCGGCGGTGCCCGCGACCTGTCTGGTTGGCGCCAGCGAGCCCTCGAGGCCATCTCCGTGCGTCATGCCACGAGGTTTCGCCGCGATGGCTGAGGTAGGGGATTGCGTCCTGGTCCCACTGATCACCTCGAAGAGCAACACGAGGAGTCTCAAGCTGGCCGAGACGGTGCATCACGGTCGTGGTGCTCACCTCTGAGACTTCCTGCTCGTCCCGCGGCACGCATGTGGGGAGCTCTCACCGGTGGATGACTACCGGGTGTCCACAGGATGGCGACGCAACGTAGCGCGACGCTGCCCCCCCTAGCGCCAGCAGGGCCTTCGCTACCGGTCGGTCGGTAGGCAAGCCAAGCGTTTGAGCTTCCCAGGTCCGACCGAGGCCGAGTCGGGCCCGCCGGGGTAGGTCCACACGCGGCGGAATGTCGCAGTTATTTAGAAGCGCGGACAACGGGACATCGCTCGGGCGTCGGTGAGCCTAGGCTGGGCGCCCTTGACTGGTGTCGCTGGTTGCACGGTGTCGTGTGGTCGCACAGATGTCGGATGACAGGGGTCTCTAGGTGATGGGTCTTCGGAATTGGGTACGCAAGGCGAAAAGTAACGGCACCGACGTCCCTGGTGAGGCTCCGCTTCCTAGGAGTAACCCGGGAGAAGGCGAGTCCTTCACGGTCGAGATGCGGCTGGGCCCTGACTGGCGTGCGGGTGAGCCGGTGAAGATGGCGGCTACCACGACGTCCACTGCTGATGAGTGCCGGCACCTCTTCCGGTTCGTCGGGCTCCCTGAGGGCGGACATTTCGAGGCGCCAGCCACGCTCGTTGCGATGGGTGTGGAGGGCCGGGGCCAGCCTGTGGTGGCGGTACACGTGGAGGGCGCTCGTATCGGCTTCTTGCCCGGCTACCTGGCCGCGCAGGTCAACCCGGAGAACCGGCCGCTATTGGGCGTTGCGGCGCAGGCGCGGGTGCAGATGTGGGGTGCTCGTGCGGGTGACGGCCTGCGGGTCATCGGGTGGGTGGCGCCGGGCGAGGGTCCGGTGGTGTGGCCGCACGACGACCACCACCCGGCCGCAGTAACGGTGGAAGAGCAGCGTGCCGAGGCGCATGCAGCGACGACAGGCATGGTTCGGCAAGCGCTGGGTGGGGGCGATCCGCGCCGCGCGGAGCGGTTCGAGCGCGGGCTGGTCGGCGGGGTCCACTACCTGGAGACGATCGAACCCATCAAGCAACTGAAGCGGGACGGGAAGCTGGACGAGGCTCTCGCACTGTGTTACGCAGCTATCGAGGGCGCTGAGGCTGGCCGAGATGGTCGTGAGCCTGCGCCTTGGTACACGGAGCAAGCAGCCATCATTCACCGCAAGCGGGGCGAGCGCGAAGCGGAGGCCGCGGTCCTGCGCCGCTGGCTGGCGGCGTGCCCGCTCGAGCGTCGCGCTGGGTCGAAGATCCAGGAGCGGCTCGACAAGCTCGAGGGCTGAGGTCGCGGCTGCCACGGCATCCGGAGGCTCCTCGCTCTCTGTTGTCGTTGGTTTCGTCTAAGTGCTTCCGGGCGTCTGGGGCGTAGCTAAGTTGAGTCCCCGATAGTGGTGTAGCGCGGTCGCCGAGTTCGTCCCTGTCGTGGACGTAGACGCGGCCACCGCGTGATCCTTCGAGTTCGCCTCTCACAGCTCTCTCGAACGGACCATCACGATGACCGCTCCGCACATTGTCGACCCTGCTGGCCTGCTCGGCGAAGCCCTCGCTGAGGCTTCGCCCGATCTGATGCGCAGCCTGCTGCAGTCGATCATCAATGCCTTGCTCTGCGCTGATGCCGACGCCGTCGTCGGTGCCGAGTGGGGCCGCCCCTCGGCCTCCCGGACAACGCAGCGCAACGGCTACCGCCACCGCGACCTGGACACCCGGGTCGGCACGATCGACGTGGCGATTCCCAAGCTCCGCAAAGGCACCTACTTCCCCGAGTGGCTCCTCGAGCGCCGCAAGCGCGCAGAGTCCGCGCTGATCACCGTGGTGGCCGACTGCTACCTCGCCGGCGTCAGCACCCGGCGCATGGACAAGCTGGTCAAGACGCTCGGCATCGACGGGCTGTCGAAGTCCCAGGTCTCCCGGATGGCGGCCGACCTGGACTCGATCGTCGAAGACTTCCGCCACCGCCCGCTGGGCGACGCAGGACCGTTCACGTTCCTCACCGCCGACGCGCTCACCATGAAGGTCCGCGAGGGCGGCCGCGTCATCAATGCCGTCGTGCTCCTGGCCACTGGGGTGAACAACGATGGCCACCGCGAAGTGCTCGGCATGCGGGTCGCGACCGCCGAAACCGGAGCGGCGTGGAACGAGTTCTTCGCCGACCTTGTCGCCCGCGGGCTGACCGGGGTCCGCCTCGTCACCAGCGACGCCCACGCCGGACTGCGTGAGGCGATTGCCGCCAACCTCTCCGGAACCAGCTGGCAGCGGTGCCGCACCCACTACGCGTTCAACCTCATGAGCGTGACCCCGAAGAGCATGTGGCCCGCGGTCAAAGCGATGCTGCACAGCGTCTACGACCAGCCCGACGCCGCCGCGGTCCAGGCACAGTTCGACCGACTGCTCGACTACGTCGAAGCCAAGCTCCCTGCGGTGCACGACCACCTCGACCGCGCCCGAGCAGACCTACTGTCCTTCACCGCGTTCCCGAAGGAGATCTGGACCCAGATCTGGTCCAACAACCCGACCGAGCGGCTGAACAAGGAGATCCGGCGCCGCACCGACGCGGTCGGTATCTTCCCCAACCGCGACGCCATCGTCCGGCTCGTTGGCGCCGTCCTGGCCGAACAGACCGACGAATGGGCAGAAGGACGCCGCTACCTCGGACTCGACGTCCTGGCCCGCTCCCGAATGAACATCGTCCCCGGCGTCGAACCCGAGATCGGAGCTGATGACCTACCCGCACTGACCGCCTGACACCTCATCGAGGAGAACGCAGCGCTACACCACTACCCGGGACTTGACCTACGGATGCACGGGGTTGCCGCTGGCTCCGCCCATCGGCCAACCGGGCGTGGCCTCCGACGAGCACCGCCGCCTGCTGCGCCTCCAAACCGCGGTGGGCGTTGTCCACGATCGGTGAACAGCCCTACCTACTGGGTGGTGGGGCTGGTGGTGAGCGGTGAGGTCTCTGCTCAGCGGGACAGATTCCAACTCGTCCCGGAGGCCCCGCCGTGTCGCACGAATACAGAGCACCCATAGGTCGAACGGGCAACCCAAGACCCTCATCGCAGCGCTTGACCTGCCTGATCGCTGAGCTCAGCACGCACGTGGCCGAGCAGTTGGCCGATGGGTTCGTCTGGCGCTGCTGGCAGGCCATGGACCAACGTCTTGCGAGCTTTCCCGATCTCAGCGCTGTGTTGCAGGCGTGGGAGGGGCACGCCGGTGTTCCGGTCCGTCAGGCCCTCGGGGCCCTCACCGGGTTGGGATCAGTCCGCGGGAGCGACGACCAGCTGGCTGCGATGGCAGCGCTGGTGCTGATGGGCGGGGGAGTGCGCAGCACCGCTCGCGACCTGGCCGACGTCTGCGAGCCGGAGGACGTCGTCGTGGCGATGTGGCTGGAGATCCGCCGGGCGGAGCCGTCGCCCGGACCCAGCGTGGGCCGTCACCTGGTCCGGCGTACGCGTCAGCGGCTTCTCCGCGAGCACCGGCCGGAGCGCGAACGCGCCCTCAGGTTGGTGAGGTTGGATGCCGCTGACTCGGCATCGCTGGAGCAATGTGAGGCGGACGACAGCGGGCCAGAGACGTCCGCCGCCGAGTTCGTCGACCTCCTGGCGTGGGCCGAGCAGCAGGGCCTCCTGGCCTCCGAGGCAGTCGGCCTCCTCATCGAGCTTGTTGCGGAGCAGCGCGCGGGGGCGACCGCCACCGAGGCGGTGTGCCGCGTCGGCGTCCGACGCGGGCTGGCCGAGCGCACTGTCCGGCGGCGCCGTCAGCTCGCGATCGAAGTGCTGCGTCGAGCGGTGCCCGACTACCTGGCCGCCACGGCCTGACCCCAGAGAGCTGAGACAGATGTTCCTCGAGAACGTGAACAACGTGTGTGCCCAGGCCCCGGACGGTGTCGAGCAGTACGCCGACCTGCTGCTGGCGTGGGTCAAGTGGGGCGTCGCCGTCCTCATCATCGCCGGCGGGTTCCTGTCGGTGGGGGCGATCATCGTCGGTCGGGTGGCCACGATGTCCCGGGCTGCGCAGATGGGCGCGTCAGGCCTGCTCTGGTGCGTCCTCGCAGCCGTCGCCTACGTGACCATCTACGGCGTCTTGTGGGCCATCGTCGGGAAGGACTGCTGATGCGCCGGCGCGCCGGGCAGGGGCTGTCCGCCCCGTGGAGCCGCCGCCGACTTCGCCTGTTCGTGCTCATGGGCGCGTCAGCGGCTGTCATGGCGGTCGCCACCGTGGGTTGGACCGTTGTGCAGGTTCTGGCGGGTGACGGGGTTCGGGAGTCCAGAGACCGCGGGGTGGACAGCGCGCCGTCGACGACTGGGCCGAGCGCGCAGCCTGACTTGGCAGCCGCGATGCCAGGCCGGCTCACGACCGAAGGGACGGGGCGCATTCGGTTGCCGGCCGCCACGGCCATGGGCGCCGGCGACGTGCCGACCGGGTTCCCGCGGACGCCGGAGGGGGCTCTTGCGCAGCTGGTCGAGCTCGACCAGACCGTGCTGACCGGGATGTCTCTCCCCCGTGCGCAGCTGGTGGCAGAGCAGTGGATCGCGCCTGGCGGCCCCGCCACCGATGAGTGGTCTGTGGTCCGGGCTGTGGGGGAGATCCTTACCGGCAGCGGGCAGCCGGCGCAGGGGACCGAGCTGCGGGTCGTCGTGGAGCCCGTCATGGGCGCCTTCCGCGTTGGTCACGGCCTCAGCGACCGCGCGGACGCCGGGGACACCGTCACCCCGTGCGTCGACTTCGTCATCGCCCTTCCCGACGTCGCGCCCGGGCAGATCGCTGCAGCCGACTGTCAGCGGATGACTTGGATGGGCGGCCGGTGGGTCATCGCGCCAGGTGCCGAGGAGCCGGCACCGGAGTCGCTCTGGCCGGGCTCGTCTGCCTCGGTCGAGGCAGGCTGGCAGTGGTTGGTGGGTACGCGATGAGCAGTTGGATCGTCCCCCTGATCGACCTGAACCCGTTCAGCTGGCTGGGGGAGGCCGCCTCCGAAGGACTCGCGGACGGCTTCACCTCGATGATGATGGCGCTCTGGTCAGCGAGCCTCTGGCTGCTCACCACCGTCTTCAAGCTGCTGGACCGGTTCACCACTCCCGACGTCACCGATCCCGGGCTGCGGGGTCTCTACGGCGCGACGCTCTGGATCTCGGCGGTCGTCGCCCTCCTGATCGGACTGGGCCAGATCGGCCTCGCCGCGATCCGTCGAGATGGCCGGCCGTTGGGGACGCTCCTCGCCGGGGTCGCTCAGTACGCCGCCGCCCTGGCCGGCTGGATTGTGGTCGCGGCAGGAGTCATCACCAGCAGCGCCGCCGTTGCCAGCGGCCTCCTCGACCAGCTCGTCGGTGTCGACGCCTTCGCTGGATTCCCCGCAGGGGCCGGTTGGGAGGTCAAGGCCAGCGGAGTCGTGGAATCCACGGTGCTCGGGATCTGTGGACTGTTCGTCCTCATCCCGGCGTCCTTCGGCTATCTCGTGATCATGCTGGTGCGCGAGGCCGCGCTGCTGGTGCTGACCGCAACCATGCCCATCGCGGCTGCGGGCGCCCTCGGCGAGGGAACCCGCCGGTGGATGTGGACGGCTGTGCGCTGGTTCCTGGCCGCCTGCCTCACCTCCCCACTGCTCGCGCTGGTCCTCGGCCTCGGAGTTCGCATCGGCGAAGCATCGCTGGCGACCACGGCCACGGAAGACGCAACGTCCAGCATCGGCATGGCCGTCGTGGGCTGCGTGACCATGCTGGTGGCCTGCGTTTGTCCGATGGCGCTGTTTCGGCTTCTTGCGTTCGTGGACCCCGGGACGGCCTCGGGCGCCACGATGCGGTCCTCCCTGGCTGCGAACGGGGGTATCTCGGGCCTGTTCGGTACGCAGCGAGCCTCTGGCGGTGATCCGGCTGCCGCGACCCAGCCTGCGCCCGACGGGCGGAGCAGCTCGGAGTCCGCGGCCGACGCGAGCACGTCCGGCCGGTTCGGAGGCGTGCTGTCCGGTGTCCCGAGCGCCGGCGTTGCGGTCGGTTCGGTCATCCGGCAGGTGGCGGAGACCGGTCGGCGGGGCGCGGCGCTGAGTGTCGATGTACTCGGACAGTCGGGTGTCGGTCACCAGGGTTACTACGACACCTCGTCTCCGGGACCCAGCGCCGGTCGTCGCCCGCGCCACCCGGCCACGCTGCCGGGCGGGACCGGCGGGAAGTCGTCGACCGTCGCGGCGGAGGGCCACGCGGCCGAGGCAGCTGAGGCCGCGGAGTTCCTCGCATGACCGTGTACGGCGCGACTGCGGCGCGGGAGCGACCGGGGTGGTTCCTCGGCCTCACCGGACCCCAGCTCGTGGGAGTGGTCCTGGGGGCTGCCCCCGCGTGGGCCTCGGTGGCGACGGGGGAGTGGGCGACGCTGCTGGTGACGATCCCGACCTGGCTGGCGACCGTCGCCCTGGTGTGCATTCCGATTCGCGGCTGGTCGGCCTGGCAGTGGTGCGGCGTGGTCGCCCGGCACACCTGGGGAGTGGTGAGCGGCTGGGCGACGTTCCAACCGCGGATCGCGGCAGGAGACGTGGCGGTGGATCCTGCTCACCACGCACCTCACCACCTCGATCTGGACGATGCGGACCTCCCCGGGGTGCTGAGCACGCTCAGCGTCCACGCGGTGCGCGGCCCCGCCGGTCAAGAGCACGGTCTCGCCCTGGTGCAGGACCACGCCCGGCGCACCTGGGCCGTGACCGCGCGTCTGACCCACCCCGGCATCGGACTGAGCGACGAGTCGTCGCGGGCCCTGATGGGAGCCGGCCTTTCCGCGCTGCTTGAAGCCGTCGCTGGCGGTGACGCCGTCCGGCTCCTGGCGCTCCACGTGCGAGCCACGCCTGAGACGCGCGCCGACCGGGAGGCATGGGTCCGCACACACGTCAACAGTCACGAGCCGGAGCTCTCGGCGGCTGTTCACCAGCAGTTGAATGCGCTGACTGCGTCCGCAGCGGTACGTCATGAGGCCTACCTGAGCGTGGTCGTCACCGATCGTCAGCTGGCTAAAGGTGCCCGTCGGTCGGGTCGCGGCGTCGAGGGCCGTGCTCGACTTCTCCAGCCGCTGTTGGCCGAGGTCGAAGGGTATCTCCTCGGGGCGACCGGGTGCGTGAAGGTCCGGTGGCTCTCGCGTGAGGAACTGGCAGTCGCTGTGCGCAGCGGGTTCGAGCCCGGTGACGCGGGGGGACTTGCCGACGCGCTCGCTGCGCCGAGGGACGAGCGAGGTGCGGCCACCGTCTGGGCAGCGGCCGGACCCACCAGCGCGACCGTCGCGCTGCGCAGCTACCGCCACGGCGACTGGGTCTCCTGCAGCTCGACCCTCTTGCTGCCCCGCAACGGTGCCTTGATGGGTGCGCTCGCCCGCGTGCTCGTCCCAGACAAGGCCGGGGAGCGCAGGAGCATGACTGTCCTGCTGCGCCCGGTCGGGCGGCGCGCAGCGCAACGCACCACCGAGCGCTCCGAGACCTCGGCGGCCATGGGGGCCGAGCTGCGACGGAGGATCGGCCGCGACGACCGGGCACGCGACCGCCGCGCGGCGGCGCGACTACGAGACGCCGACGAGAAGATCGAGCGCGGCCGGTCCCTGGTCAAGGTCGGGATCGTCGCCACGACGACCGTGCCGGCGTCGTGGGACAGCCACGACGCTGGACGACGACTCGACGCTGCCGCCCGCATGTGCGGCTTCGTCCCGGTGTCACTCGACGGGGCGCAGGACGCGGCCTTCGCGGTCGCGGCACTGCCGCTCGGATCCGGCCTTCCCGATGCTCGGGGCCGGTCATGAGGACCCGCAGAAGTGGTTCGCACGAGCACACCACTGACATCACCGGCCTGGTTAGCAGCGCCGGCGGCAGGCTGCCGGGCCGGATCAGCGTTCCACCGGCCCCCGCAGAGGCACTGTTCCCTCGGACGGTTCCGCCCCGCGGCCATCGTCGGCGCGGGCACGGTTGGGCGCCCACACCGTGTCGTGTCGCGACGTACGAGCTGACCTCCGATCAAGCCCCGGTCGTATGGCCACTCATCCCGGGCGACGGGCTGCCCCCGTGGGGTGCCGAGCTGGGCTACGACGCACTCTCGGGCGGGACCTTCTACTGCGACCCGATGGGCTGGGTCGCAGACGACGACATCCCCGTGACGAACCCGAACATCTTCATCTTCGGCAAGCCGGGACGCGGCAAGTCGGCGTTGGTGAAGGCATTCATCCTGCGCATGGTCCGGTTCGGTTACCGCGGGCTCGTCCTGGGGGATGTCAAGGACGAGTACGAGGGTCTCTCGCGAGCGTTGGGTGTCGAGCCCTTTCGCATCGGCCCGGGTCTGACCGGTCGGGTCAACCCGCTCGATGTCGGGCCGCTGGGTGATGGTTGGAGCAACCTGGACGCCGCCGAGCAGCGGCGCCGCGTCACGGTGATCACCGGCCGCTGGCTGACCCTGCTCCGCGGACTGGCCGGCTCGCAGGCCGTCCCCTTCGGGCCGACCGAGGAACGGGTCCTGACGCGCGTCCTTCGTGAGCTGGTCGGTTGGGAGCAGGGGGCTACGCAGCTGGCACCGGTCACGGTGCCGGAGGTATGGGCGGTGCTCGACGGTCCGACTTCGAGCCTGGTGCGGGACACCCGGCATGCAGACCGGCAGCACTTCCTCGATGACACCCGACTCCTGCGTGACGCCCTGGGGGCGCTGTGCGACGGCTCGCTACGCGGCATGTTCGACGGCCCGTCCACCGTGCACCCGGACTGGCGTGCGCCTATCCAGACGCTCTCGCTGCGAGCGCTGCACGACACGGGCAACCAGGCAGCGGTGGGCATCGCCCTGATGTGTCTCAACTCCTGGGGCCAGGCCATGCGGGAGCTGGCAGGGCCGGGGGATCACCGCATCGTGCTTCGTGATGAGGCGTGGCTGCAGACCCGTCTCAGCCTGGATGCCGTCATGTCGTTGGACGCCAACCTCCGCCTGTCACGACGAGACGGCGACGTGCAGGTCGTGACGTACCACAAGCCCTCCGACCCGCTCTCTGCCGGAGACAGCGGTAGCCAGGCTGCCCAGATCGCCCGAGACCTTCTCCACCTCTCCGACATCCGAGTGCTGATGGGGCAAGACGGCGAGGTGGCGAGCGAACTCGGGAACCTCCTTGGGCTGACCCGCATGCAACAGGACGTCGTCACCGGCTGGGCCATGCAGGAGAAGGGCCGTGCGCTCTGGCTCGTGGGCGATCGCAAGTTCAAGGTCCAGACCCTCCTGACCCCGCTCGAGCAGCGTCTGACCTACACCAACGACGCCGTGGCTGGGTGAGGATCATGCGTCGCTACGTCATCGGCCTGGGGGGCGTCTACCTCCTGCTGCTTCCGGGCTTGCTCCTGGTGCTCGGCGCCGCGTCGGTGAGCGGACCGGGGTGCGACACGACCGTGCCTGCCGACGCCCCAGCTGCCCCAGGTCCGTCCGACAGCCAGGCGTCGGGGTACGACCTCGGTCCGGTGACGCCCCGGCTGCTCACCCTGGTCGGCGTGCTGGCCCCGATGTTCGGCATCGAAACCGTCGGCGGCTACCGCCCCAGCGCCACCGACCCCGACGGTCATCCGGCGGGTCGGGCAGCTGACTTCATGGTTCCCCTGACACCTGCCGGCACGGCGCAGGGCGACGCGCTCGCTGCCCACGCCAGGAGCCATGCCGGTCAGCTCGGGGTCGACTACGTCATCTGGCGGCAGAGGATCTGGTCGACCGCACGCGCGGCCGAGGGCTGGCGCGCGATGGACGATCGGGGCTCCGCCACCGCGAACCACTTCGACCACGTCCACATCAACGTCGCCCCCGGCGGTGACGCGTTGGCCGTGCCCAGTGGTCAATCCGTTTTCGAAACAACCGCGGCCGACTGCCCTTCGCCCGCCGACTCCGGGAGTGTGTGGGTCGCGCCGCTGGAGGCCGCGCCGGTGACCAGCCCCTACGGCCCCAGGAACAACCCGGTCACCGGCGAGCCGAGCTTCCACGATGGTGTCGACTACGGCGGCCCGTGCTCAACGCCGTTTCGAGCCGCCTCCGCAGGCGTCGTGGTGAAGGCGGGCCCCGATCCCGTCTACGGCCACCAGATCATCGTCGACCACGGTCAAGCGTCCGGCTCCGAGGACCGGTCCAGCAGCATCGAGACTCGATACGGCCACATGTACGCCAGGGGACTGTCGGTCCGTGTCGGGGACCGCGTGAGGACGGGCCAGGTCATCGGCAGCGTCGGCAGTGACGGATGGTCCACCGGCTGCCACCTCCACTTCACGGTTGAGGTCGGTGGCAGGACCGTCGACCCCCTGACGTTTCTGGCCGATCCGCCTGGCGCCGCCTTGGGTGACGTGGTGCTTGCGCATGCCAACCTCAAGGTCGCCTTGTCACCCCGGGCCTTTCGCACCGACCTCGCGGCCATCACCGCAGCAGCCCCGGACTTCGTCACTCTCAACGAGGTTGCGAACCGCACTGACTCCGCCCTGGCCGTTCCCGGCTACAGCTTCTTCCGCGCCCCTGCCACGGCGCCGGCGAACCAGACCCGGTCGACGGCGGTGCTGTGGCGCACCGCCCGGTGGACCGAGGTCGACGCCGGACGACTGCGCTTGGTCGACCACGGACCGCAGCGTTGGGACGCTGGACGGTCGGCCACCTGGGTCGTGTTGCAGAGCGCCGCGGGGAACCGGGCTGCGGTCGTCTCGGTCCACCACATGATCAACCCGGCCAGGTTCGGTCCCCAGCGGGTCGTCCGCCGGCAGCTCTACGCCGAGGGCATGCGGCGCCTACAGGTGCTCGTCGAGGCCCTCTCGACACACGGGCCCGTCCTCCTGGCGGGCGACTTCAATTCACAGTTCGCCGCCAACGACCCGTGGGGTCCGCGGGTGATGCTCGGGGCCATCGGAATGCGGTCGACGATGGAGGAGCTCGGCGAGGTCAGCACCACCGACGGTGGCGGCGCGATCGACTACGTCTTCTTCCAGCCCAGCGCCCTGCGAGCAGCCACCCAGCAGACCCGACCCTTGAACTCCGACCACGACGCTGTGGTCGCGACCTTCCGCGCGGCTCCGCAGCTGAGTCGACGTCTCGGATCGCGGCGGTGAGCAGCGTGCTCGCGGCGCTGCCGGCCAGCAGTCCCTCGTTCTCGACCGACATGATCGGCTGGGCGGTCGGCGTCGCCCTGCTAGGCGCAGCGGCCGCCGTCCTCCTCGGGTGGCAGGCGCGCCGAGTCCGGCCCGGAATGGCGTCCCCTGGCCGGGCCGTCGGGCAGCTCGGCAGTCGAGCATTGAGGAGGCGTCGCGCCGAGATCCGACCAGACCTGTCACGTCGGTCAGCCGCAGGCAGTGCCGCCAGCGGCTGGCGAATGGGCCGGTGCGGATCGTCGGTGCGCAGCGACCTGTGGGCGCCGTACGACCGGACCACGTGTGTCATCGGGCCGCAGGGCTCTGGCAAGACCCTCGATCTCCTCGCCCCGGCCTTGTTGGATGCGCCGGGGGCTGCACTGGTCACGCTCACCAAGCCGGAGGACCTCTTCCTCACCCTGGGCAGTCGGGGAGATGGCGGTCGTCCGGTCGTCGTCCTGGACCCGTTCGGAGCTGCGGGAGGAGTACCGCCGTTGACGTGGGACCCGATCGACGGGTGTGCAGATGCTCGGGTGGCCGAGCGGCGAGCGAAGGCATTCTCGGCGGGAGGTGAGAGCGCACACCGGGCCAGCGGGGACGACGCGTCGAGGTTCTACGCCGGCGAGTGCGCCAAGGTGCTCCAGGCCTACTTCCACGCTGCGGCCCTGGCCGGGGCGACGCTCGACGACGTCCTCCGTTGGGTGGCCGACCCGCAGTCCTACCGCGACGCCGAGGAGATCCTGCGGACCCACCCCGAGGCGGAGCTCTTCTGGGACGGCCTTCTCCGGGGGGCACTGCGCGGTGACGAACGTACGGCGAGCAACACGGTGACCACGGTGCAGCAGGCGATGGGGCTGTTCTTCCAGTCATCCATCCGGCGCCGGTGCGTGCCGGGGCCGGGGCGTCCGGCAACAGATCTGAGGGCGGTACTGCGCGCGGGTGGGACCATCTACCTCCTCGGTCGCGATGACCCCTACTCCTCCGCGGCTCCGCTCATGACGGCTGTGGCCGAGCATGTCCTGGACCTGGCGAAGCAGCTGGGGGAGCGGTCGCCGCAGGGCCGACTGTGTCCGCCCTTCCTCGCGTGTCTGGACGAGCTTCCCTCCACGGCGCCGATTCCCACGCTGCTCACCCGGATGGCCAACGAGCGCGCGCTCGGGCTGTGCTTCATTGTCGCTGCCCAGACCTGGCGGCAACTGGTCATGTCATTCGGTGAGGAAGGGGCCCGGACCCTCCTCGGGCTGTCCAACAACCTCGTCGCCTTCGGGGGCGGCAAGGACAGTCGCTTCTACCAGGAGTTGTCGGACCTGATCGGACAACGCTGGCATTCAGAGGTGCGTTACTCGGCCCGCGGTGGGTGGTGGAACCCCGCTTCGGAACGCTCCTGGGCGAAGGTGCGCCGCCCGGTCCTGGAGGCGGCTGAGATCCGGCGTATCCCTACTCGGCGGGCACTCCTGTTGGCCGAGTCCGGCGATCCGATCATCCTGCGGTTTCGCAGATGTATCGACGGCCGACGGGGGCGCGAACTCCGGGCCAGGCAGGCAGAGACCAGAGCAACACTGCGGCAGGGGTCGGCCTCGTGAGCGGACCGCCGTACGCCGTGGAGCCCTTCCCCCTCCCACCTGACATCGTCCGCGACGCGATCACCGCGCTACACGTCGTCAGCCTCCGGCCCCCGACCGACGAACTCTCCCTGCGACAGGTTGCCTCGCTACCCCGCCCCTGGGATCCCGGCACCTGCGGCCCGGACCTGCAAGCCGAACTCTGGCCCTGGATCGGCGACGTCGTGGGCTGGATCAATCACGAGCTGCTGTGGGGGCTCGCCACTCCAGTGGTCCCCGAGTGCTGGCCCTTGCACCCGCACCTGTGCCACGACATCGCCGCGGTCGCGTGCGAGCGCTACCTCGCGGGCTTCGCGATCACCCCGCGCGACATCGAGGACTGGCGCGAGCTCCGCCTAGACCCAGTCCTCCAGCGGATCCGTGAGCAGATCGGTCACCGTTGTGCTCCCGGCCAGCACCATGAGGACCCGCGGTACGAGTCGTCCACTCAAGGAAGTAGGCGCGCACTCGAGCCATAAGCGGGGCACGCGAACCGCGCCACGGGAGCTGAAGACTGGGAGAATCAGATGGAATCTGTTTAGTTCCACGCATGGCAGGGAGGCATCATCACTCGGTTCGGAGTTTTCGAGCCTGCCTCCTCTCAGGGAGCGCTCCCCGGCCAGCCCGAGATCGGATTAGTCTCGGTCCATGAGTCGTCGGGCACGTCAGGCAGCCCTATTGCCCCTGAGCTTGGTCGCCCTCACGGCCTGCGGCGGCTTCGGAACGGTGTCCGGGACCGGCGGCAAAGGCTTCGTTGCCGGCGACGGCGTGGTGCAGGTGTTGTCGAAGGGAGACCGCGAGCGCCCCGGGGATCTCTCCGGTGACACGTTGGACGGTGATGAACTCGCTCTGTCTGACTTCGCCGGCAAGATCGTCGTCGTCAACGTCTGGGGGTCGTGGTGCGGACCGTGCCGTGCCGAGGCGCCAGCGCTGGCGGATGCCGCGGCAGACCTGGCAGGGGACGACGTCCAGTTTCTCGGCGTGAACCTGCGCGAGAGCAGCGTGGACAACGCGCGGGCGTTCGTTCGCGAGTTCTCCATCCCGTACCCGAGCATTGTCGACGACGGGGACACCCTTCTCGCGTTCGCCGGTACCTTGCCGGTCCAGTCGGTGCCTACGACCGTGGTCCTCGACGAGGAGGGGCTTGTTGCCGCCCGAGTGTTGGGCGAGGTCAGCCGGAGCACCCTCGTCGGCATCGTGGGCGAGGTCCGTAACCGGTAGGGGACAGGTTTGCTGCCGCGACCAGCGCATTCCGGGCCCAATGAGCGGATCAGGCAACTCGCGAAGGGCTGCCGGCATCCGTGCCACGGCGATGCACGGTGAGTGAGGAGAAACGACACGTCTAGGTCGTAATGGAGAGGGCCGGCAGTAGATCTTGCCAAACTAGGAGTCTGATGCCCGCGCCGCCCGGAAAGCACGTAGCCGGACCGCCGTTCACGAGTTTGTAATCGACGTCTCGAGTTAGCAGACGGCGACCCGTGCGCTAAGAGCTGGACAACGCTTAAATGTGCCTGCTTCGGGACCTAAGTCTAAGGCCGACCTTGAGTACCTAGCGGCTCGGTCCCTAACGCATATTGCGTAATCACCTGATCACGCGGTGATTGAAACGACCCCAAAGCCACAACGGAGGTTGGGCGCCCCCAGTAAAAGGGGACGCCCAACCTTTGCAGCTTGCGCGAAGGTTCGTGGTGCGGCCTATCGCGTTTCGCGCGAGGCCCGACCACCATCCGACATCCGCGCCCAAGCGGCGCCCTGACCCGACGGACGCCGGCACCGTCCATTGGGTCGCTACTTCCGGCGCTGCGTGAGTCGCTGGTACGCCAAGGCCGCGAGCCAAACCAGGACATAGAACACGACGACTGCCCCGAAGCTAGTTGCGACCTCTACGCCTCCTGGCGACAGCGGCGGAAGGTCTGCCCCTGGTCGTCCCTCGAACGAATCGAGTACCATTTCGACAGCAGAGATCGCAGCGAACACGAGAGTTACTAGTGCAGCGAACACAGCAGGGCGGCGGAAATTGATAGCCATTGGTCCTTCCTCGGGATCGATCAAACTATACCGGTTGCGGGTACTTCGGTCGCGACTGGGCGGTGCGTGCCCGGTTCAGTAGCGGTCAGCGACCCATTCAGTGCCGCCGGCGTTGACGACCCACTTGATGCGGTGCCATCTCCACTTGGAGCAGGCAATGTTCAGGTCACCGGTGAGGCACGTTCGTGACTGGACCCAGAAGTAGAGATACGCGTAAGGCTTGGTCGACTTGTCGCTCAATTCGATCTTGATCTTACTCGCGTTCGTCGGCCCCTGACAATTCTGAACTTGATTGGCGAAGTTCGCCCAACAATTCGCCGAGCCCCTGACGCGGCGGATGCGGTTTGTTCCCGCGCCGGCCGTCCAGCAGTACTTGAAGTTCATCTCCATCCCGTAAAACGTCGGGATGCCCCACTTCTGCGTTGCGCCTGCGGTCTTGCACCCAGCCTTGATCCACGGATCGGCATGAGCAGCCGGCGCCGCGAAACTGGCCAGCGTGGCGATCAAGGCAACGACGAGACTTTTCACCGCGAAGCCGCGGAATCGATGTAGCATTGAGAACTTCTTCCGAGATTGAGTTGCGACCAGGGCGAGGCCGTGCGTATTCGTCACCACGTGTCCATCTCCCACTCGGCGTAGGTCTGCGGTTCTTCCGACTTCTCTACAACCGGTGCGTCCGTGACAACCTGGACAACGAGCGGGTAGGTGAGTCCAGCAGCGGGCGAGACGTTGATGATCAAAGAATCGCCTGAGACCGTTGCTGCCGAGGGTGCAGTAGCCCCGGATGCGTCCGTCGCATCGGCTACAGCTACCGACATCTTGGTGGTGCCGGCGGCGTCGACGACGACGATGGTTCCGTCTGCGTTCCTCTTCAGGTGCTCGCCCGCGCCGAGCGCGGGACTGATCGTCACCGGTCCAGCGGCATCGGCCGCTGAGTTAATGACCGCCGGTGGGAATACCTCCGACTCAGTGGCAGCAAGTTCGGCCAACGCGTCGGCCTCGCTCGGGATCGGCTCATAGTCGACCGCGATGAACGGCTTCTTACCAGCGGAAGTATTGGACGAGGAACCGAAAGAGAGCACGTTGGCGGCCGCGGTTCCGACCTGCTTCAACAAGACGCCCTGGTTGACGGAAAACCCGTCCAGCCAGTCCTGGACCAACGGTTCCACACCGTCGAATACCTTATAACCGCTAGTCTGACCGCCCAGATCTAGCGACGACTGCAAGCCCCCCGCGGTGCTGCCGCCCGACCATGCCGTGTAGCCCGAACTGTTCCAGGTAGCCGTAGTCGAGAACGCCTGGTCCAGCCGGAGGATCCCGTACGTCGCGGACTGGGCCGTGGTGGTCTGAGTCGCGTCGAGGTACAGGTTGATGGATGCGCTCGTGACGGAGACGTTCGCGGGGATCGCTCCCAGGTTGAACTTGAGCAGGCTGCGGTAGTGCCCACCGGATGCGTATCCAGCCTTCAGGTAAACCGAGGAGGAGCCGCACCGGGATGTGTTGGGGGTGGCCTGATAAATCCAGCAGTCACGGGTGGGCTGATCCGACAGCGAAGGGTCAATGCGCACCGGGTAGACACGGGCGCTGTCATTGAGCCACGCCAGTGATGGCGTGACAGTCAGAGACCAGACACGGTCACGGACATTTTCGAGGTCGAAGTCCACGTCGTGGATCTGATCCGGCGACTCCGCAGAGTCGATCATGACACCAGCCGGGATACTGGCCACAAAGTCAGAACCCGCCGTGAACGAGATAGATCCGTCGGATTGGAGCGCAGGGGTGACGCCAACGGATGTACGCAGTACATATCGGTATTGGAGGGGACCGTCGCCAGGGGCACGGTTCAGGACGATGTCTTCCTTGACTCCATCGTCAGTGACTGTGTAGGTGACACTCGCTGCGTCTTCTACCTCCGGAAACGTGGCAGACGGTCCTGAAACATCGGCGGGAGCGTCACCCACGCCCTCCATTCGCATCGAGATCCAGTTGCCGTCCTGCTCAAACTTCACCGGGGCCTTGGACGCGTCTTGGGGGATAGTTAGCGCGAAGTCATTGGCCTCATTTTGAACGAGGACCCCAGGCTCGCTGCTATCGACCAGCGTGTTGTCGATCGCCCGCCAGGAGCCATCTTCGGCTCGATAGTTGATAGGCGAGGAGTAGACACGAGCGCTTGTCGAGCCGTCAGAGAGATCGGTCGTTAGAGTCGTGGCGTTAGCGGGCGTCCAAACGCTGGCTTGCGTGCCCGCCTCGTCGGCGAACGACTTCGATATGGGTCCGCTCGAGATCGTTGTGATCCCAGCCGCTGCTAGAGCGGCGATTCCGATGGGCACGGCGAGGCGAGCGCGCCGGGTAGCGCTGCCTTCGCTTGACTGGTGCATGCGAAAATTCCTTCGTGAATGCCGGCTCGCAAACCCGTCAGTCAGTGACGAACAGGCGGGGCAAGCAGGGGGGATCGCGCTTTCGCGCGGGCGAAATAAGATGATCGCGGGGGTTTGGGGACTCTGCCCAAGGCGCCCGCATCCGTCCAGCGAAACTTTACGTGTCGACCATCCGTCCGCGAAACCGAACTGGTCTAGCGCAGAAATAATGGGTCATCTGTGCCATCTACCTAGTCAGCCTGGGCCAGGTGGCCTTGCCCTTCCGAACTAGCCCCGCAGCGCGCTTGGGACGAGCAACCTCGGTCAGTAGTTGCGTGCGGATCCCCGTCGATAGCGCACGGGCCGCGCCTGCGGCCTCGCGGCGTCCCCGTGCTCCACTCAAGGCCGAGACGGCTGGGCGGGACGCACTACGCAGTCGCGCGCACCGGCAAGCAGCGGGGACTGGATCCGACGGACGCCACTTCCTGACGCCGCTCGACGACCTGTCGCCATGCCCGTGATATGCGCAATCCGGCCAGAACGAGCGGCCTTCCGCCGCTCACATCGATGATCGAACAGGGAGCGGCGGCGCTCAGCCGGTCTGCAGAGCCCGCCGTCGGAGGACCCTCCGGCGCCGACAGGCGTGAGTCCGACCGACGCCAGTCATAAGGAGTACCGCGTTGGTTCCCCCGGCACGGTTGTCCCTGGCGGTGTGCGCCAGCCTCCGATCAGCCAGTCTGGAAAGCACCGGGTACTGACCGGGGGACTACCGCCGGCGGTCGGCGCGTGGTCCGGTGTCATCGCCTGTCGAGTTCTCGTCACGACGTAGATCTCGTGCCGTCCTGAGCCTGACTGCGCACTGCCGTGGGAGGGCTCAGCGGGCGGGTGGGGCGTGTCCGTGGCTACGGACGCGCCGCGTCCGGCCCGGCCGGGTTTGGGCCCTCGGGTCTGTTCCGTTCGTGAGCCCGATGACTTGTGCGAGGCCTTGGGGCCCGTAGTCGGAGAGCAGCTGGCAGGGGTCCGTGTCTCGCGGCAGCGCGACCCGCCGGGTCTCGTGGTTCGTCTGGAGCAGAGAAGTGGCGGCTCGCTCCGCGGCAGCGTCCCCGGCCTCGTCTGCGTCGAAGATCAGAAGGGGCGCGGAATTGGTGCGGCCGAGGTGCTCGGCGAGGAGCGTTGTCTGGTCATCTGTGAGCGAAGTCCCCAGCGGTGACACACCGACGACTGCTCCCTGGGATGCCAGGGTGACTGCGATGGCGTCCAGGGGGCCTTCGACCACAGCGGTCATGGCGTGGGGGTGCAGTGCCAGCTGGTCCAGGCCGAACAGGCTGTCGGACTTGGCGTAGGCGGAGGTGCTGCGGGTGTTGAGGTACTTGGGGCCGTTACGTTCGTCGGCGTCTTTGGTGGGGTTGCGGCGGCCGACGAACCCGATGACCTGATCCGGGTGACGGGGGTCGTGGATGGGGAAGACGAGCCTGTCGCGGAAGGTGTCGCGGATGCGGTAGCCGCCTGCTGGGAGCTCGCGCTTGCATGCGAGGCCCGCGTCTAGGAGCTCTTGGTCGGTCGCTCCGGTGGAGCGGAGCTGGCGGATCTGAATCGCACTGGGTTTCGTTCCGCTTGATCAGTCAGGATGGGAACGATGGCCAGGTATACGAACGAGATGCGTGAGCGGGCAGTGCGGATGGTCGCCGAGGTCCGCCCGGAGCACCCGCACGAGACGGCCGCGTTGCGGCACGTGGCGGGGTTGCTGGGGATGAACGTCGAGACCCTGCGGCTGTGGGTTCACCGCGCTCAGGTCGATGCCGGGGTCCGGCCCGGCACTACGAGCGAGGATGCCGAGGAGATCAAGCGCCTCAAGCGCGAGGTCGCCGAGCTTCGTCGCGCGAACGAGATCTTGAAGTCCGCCTCAGTGTTTTTCGCCAAGGAGCTCGACCGCCCCACGACGAGATGATCCGCTACATCGACGAGCACAAGGATCAGTTCGGGGTCGAGGCCATCTGCCGGGTGCTGCGCCCAGCAGTTCGTGGGTTCATCACCGCCCGCGGCTACCGCGCCGCGAAAGCCAGACCACCCTCGGCACGCTCACTCAAGGACGAGCTGCTCGTCCCAGAGATCGCCCGGTTGCACGCCGAGAACTACGGCGTCTACGGGGTGCGGAAGATGCACGCCCTGATGCGACGCCAAGGCTGGGAGATCGGTCGCGATCAGACAGCGCGGCTGATGAAGATCGCAGACGTCCGCGGGGTGAAGCGGTCGAAGAAGGTCTACACGACCAAGCCGGATCCGGCGGCGGTGAAGCCAGCCGACCTGGTCCAACGCCGTTTCCACGCGCCCGCGCCGCGCCGGCTATGGGTTGCTGACATCACCTACGTCGCGACCTGGTCAGGGTTCGCCTACGTGGCGTTCGTGACCGACGTCTACTCACGCCGGATCGTCGGGTGGAACGTCGCCGCGACATTGAAGGCCGACATCCTCCCGCTGCAGGCCCTCGACATGGCCGCTTGGGACGCCAAGCGCGAGGGCGCGGTTGATCTGACCGGGCTGGTCCACCACGCCGACCACGGGTCGAACTATCTCTCGATCGTGTACACCGACCGGATCGGCGAACTCGGTGCGAAGCCCTCGACCGGCACCGTCGGGGACAGCTACGACAATGCGCTGGCCGAGGCGGTCAACGGGCTCTACAAGACCGAGCTGATCCGACGGCGAGGGCCCTGGCGCACGATCGAGCAGGTCGAACTCGCGACCCTGGAGTACGTGTGGTGGTGGAACAACCAACGCCTGCACGGGGAGCTCGACATGAAGACCCCACTCGAGGTCGAGGCGGCGTACTACGCTGCCCAAGAATCACCCCGGCCGGCACTCGCTGGCCAAGGGAACACATAGGAACTAAATCCAGTGCGATTCACCCGCCAGGACTCGCGGGATGCGGTTGGGGTCGAACGCGGGCGGGCGTGCCTAGCTGCCGACGTTTGCAGCGATTCGCCCGTTTGAGTACCTGCCGGTGGTTGTCCGCGATGGCGAACCTGCTCACCCACGTCGCGGTTGGCGCGACGGCCTAGTGAGAATGGTATCTAGACCGGGCTGACTTGGTTTCGGTGGGGCGTTCAGACTCAGGTCACCCGGAAGCTAAAGAGGGCTCTTCGGGACTGAGTAAGACCCGACTCTCGGAGTGAGTATGAAATACGGACAGCGCAAGCTTGCCTTGGCCATGGCGGCGATATCGTGCGCAATTGTTACTTCCCCATTGTTGGCCGCTCCCTCATCTTCCCACGTAACGGGCCAGGCCCGCGACAAGGCCGCGAACATCCTCGACTTCGACGACCTGGTTTCATCGCTCGAAGACATCAGGGACTACGAGGGGTTCGCTTCGATAATGGTCGATCCGGGGGCCAGGCGCGTGAACGTGTACTGGAGTGGGCCAGTGCCGAACGAGGTCGGACGATTTCGTACTAGCGCCGCCGATGTGGCGGTCGAACTGACGATCTCTGAAGCTCCCTTCACCAAGGCTGAACTAAGTGCAGCCGCCGATGAGGTGAAGGAGAGTGCTCGTGAAAGCGGTGTTCAGTTGTCTGCCATCTTTTTTGCTCCGGATGCCAGCGGTCTGACTGTGGAGGTCAACTCGGAAGGCCGATCCTCGGGCGCCCGAGGTCAGTCTGCTGATAATCTCGCCGTCGATTCTAATGTCCCAATCTCGTACGAAACTGGGGGTGACGCCCTGCCGCGGGCGCGCAACGATATGGTTGCGCCGTTCAAGGGCGGCGGCGTTCTGCTGGCGCGGCAAGGAAATGGGACGACTGCCGTTTGCACCGCTGGGTTCACTGTGCTCAAGAACGGCGTCGGACACCTACTTAGTGCCGGACATTGCGCCCCTGGGGGAGATCCCGACTGGGTTCGGAACGGAAATCAAAGTGTCACCGTCGCCGACGGGCCGGGCGATGTAGACGTTGCGCCTGCCCTAGATTCGTTGTTGATCGACCCGGATCCGTCGCCGGCAACAGACGCGCAAACCTTCCATGGCGGCCTCAACACTAACGACAAGAAGGCCGTTGCTGGTAAATCCTCTCCGAGCGTCGGCGAAGCGGTCTGCATATCCGGCTCGAACACCGGCGGGCATTGCAATGCGGTCATTTATGAAGTCGGCCAGTTCCTCTGCGGCGCTACCGAAAACGATTCGTGGTGTGACGGTTTCCGAGTTCGGTCAACGAACGGGAATGTCATTGGCGGCGCGGGCGATAGTGGCTCGCCAGTTTACGTCGAACGCTCGGACGGCAAGGTGGGCGCACGCGGCATCTATGTGTCCGGAGTGAATGGCTTTCAAACTTCATGCCCTGTGATCAGGCATGGCTCCACCACTGACACTTCTTCGTGTGACACGCGAATCAACGTGGTCGGGATCAATCCGATTCTGACTCGCTGGGGTGCCACGCTGGAGACGAGTTGACGACGGATGGAACCGGAGAGATGCCGCCGCCGTCGTACCGTGAAACGAGTCGAGAGGTGAGGACGTCATGGCTGAGCCTAGAGGTGTACGCGCTGGTCTTGTCCTGCTGGCCGCCGTTGCGGTGATAGGGACGGGCGTTGGGTGCGCATCATCGGACGGTAGAGCTGTAGCGGGGGCGCCCTCGAGGGCGGCGTCGGACAGCGAGGAGTATTCGCAAGACCAGCTCGAAGCGGCGGTTGAACGCGTCACTACGGCCGCCTCCTCGAGCGGTTGGCCTGTGCAGGCCGTCATGCACGAGCCGAATCGTTCTGGACTCGTTGTTGAATACGTAGGGTCGAACCCGGCTTTTATGGACGAGCTCCGCGAGGTAGCGGAAGTGGTCGTTCACTTCCGGGAGGTGAAGGGCGAGTCAGTCCGACGGCCCGCCAAACTGGACTGAGGTGTCAACCGACGCACCCACCCTCAGAGGGGATCCTGAGGGTGGGTGCAGGCGGCGGATCGCGATAACGGACCAAGCTGCCGGCGGCAGGCGTAGGGGATCGACGTTTCCCGCTCGATCCTCCGCAACGCTCATGGGCTCGCCCAGACTCCGTACGTCGGGACGTTCCGCGCCGACGCGATCGTCGACGGCCGGCGGCACGAGGACCGGGATGTCCTGTGGGTAGGCGAGCCCAGGTCTCCGCGTGCCTTCAACAATTGGATGGGCGGGTCTTCGCGCCATGTGGGCGATCGACCGCTTCAATGAGATGATCAACGGGAGCCGGCGCAACGCGCGCAACAGGTCTCAGCCGATCAGTTGGCCGTGCCACGCTGCTCGGCGAAACAAGAGTCTTGGTTGGTGCTAGGGATGTCGGGCGAGTACTGGACCGAGAACCCGCTGCAGGTCGCCCGCTCGTTCCTTCGCCCGTCATGGAGTACGACGAACGCCCGGACAGCGATGTACACCCTCGCCGTCATGGCTAGCACGAGCGCGGACCAGCGGATTGGGGCGGCGGCGATAACGGTGGCTGAGTCGGGACATCGTGCGCGCCTGGACAACCTCCTATCCGGTGTCCCAGGGATCTCCTTCAATTCAACCGACCCTTGCGGTCGGGCGAGTCGGAGGCATGTATCAATGCAGTCAGGTGGTCGATACGCCACACCTCCACTGCGCTGAACTCTCCTGACACGATGCGCTCCGCCATGGCCTGGGCGTCCACACGGTTCTTGCAATCCTGCGAGTGATCGGTGGCGACTACACGCTCGTTGACGACTAGGCGCCAGGCCCACTTGTCATCCGATCGGCGGTAGAGCTCGAGCCGGTTGGCGCGGTCGTGCAGTTCGACGACTGTCGCGTTCCTCCCCTCGCGAGTGATGGAGTCAGTCTGCGGTTTGCGCGGAACGCGCCTTCGATAACTCGCGAATCGACCTCGCGACCAGGCGCCCCGGAACATCAGTTGGGTCTGCTGCACGGATAGGTGACATCTGATCTGCGTCGATGTGTCTCGGCGCTGGAAGGATGTGCACCATGCCGAAGGCGTTCCCCCAGGAGTTCCGCGAGGACGTGATCCGGGTCTTCAAGTCCTCGGACTCCTCCATCGCCCAGGTCGCGAAGGACTTCGGGATCTCGCGTGGACCTGCGCACACCAACTCACCAACTCCGCGCCGCCTACCGCCACACCAACCTGATCGAGGGAAAGAAGATGGCCGAGAAGGTGCTGGCCGCGTTCCCAACCTGTCCGTTTCCCGAGATCGCCCGACTCGGCCGACCCTGAAGCAGTGGCGCGGAGCGTTCTTGGCCTACTTCGACACCAGCCGGTCCAGCAACGGCGGCACCGAAGCCGTCAACGGCCTCATCGAGCTCCACCGCCGCGTCGCCCGCGGCTTCCGCAGCCGCGACAACTACCGCCTACGCATGCGTCTGATCGGTGGCGGCCTGTCCAGCCCCCACCTCAAGT
This sequence comes from Nocardioides marmotae, assembly GCF_013177455.1. Lineage (NCBI taxonomy): Bacteria > Bacillati > Actinomycetota > Actinomycetes > Propionibacteriales > Nocardioidaceae > Nocardioides > Nocardioides marmotae. The sequence continues at coordinate 2,379,528 of NZ_CP053660.1, read as the reverse complement.
AAGAAGAGCCATCAATTGCCTCAGATCGTCGTCCCGTCGTCCCGTTGGCCAGTTGGGTCGCTACAGCGACGTGACCTGGGCAGATGGCATACCCGGGGGAGTCGGGACGTGAGCTACCGGAACCGCGTGTCGCGAGATCACGTGGGGCTGGCGCCCGGGTTCGGTGCCCGGTGCCCGGCGGAAGCGTCCTCTCGCGGGCGGCCTGCCGTCGCTGTTCCCGCTCCCTCGGGAGTCGAGTCTGGTGGTCGCCTCGGGTCTCGCCCGTCTCGGTTGGTCAGAGAGACGCGGGGAGCTGAGCACGGGCGACGAAGGACCACGGGTCGACCGCAAACGTCGGTCCGAGGCACGTACTGATGCGGACACTGTCGCCGGCCCCGTGGCGAGCCGAGCGAGAGATGCTGCACGCCATGGCGGTCGCGGCGGCGTCAGCCGAGCGTCTCGGGGCTGCACTGGGCCGCGGGCGAGGAGGGGACGGCGACCCCATCGGGACGTCAGCCGGCGCTGGGGGCGCGTGGAACGACCCCCGCCCATGAGAGACGGTGGTCCCGTCTGCGCATGTCGGGGGTCGTCCAGGTGCCGGGTCAGGTCCGGGAGTCTGGCGAGCTGGCTCGCCGGCCGGGGCCGTGGCGGGCTGCTCAGCGGGAGATGCGGACCGTCTTGGCCGAGGTACGGGTGGCCTTGGTGTATCCGGGCCGGGTGCCGATCACGCGGACGGAGATGCGGTGGCCGACATCAGCGCGGCGCAGGACGTAGGTCTTCGCGCGGGATCCGGCGGTGACCTTGCCGTCACGCAGCCACCGGTAGGAGAGCGTCACGTGGCCCGGCTTCCAGGCTGAGGTGCGTGCGGTGAGCCTCGCGCCGATCTTGGTCCTGCCGGTGATGCGCGGCTTGGCGGAGGTGATCTGCCCGGCGAGGACCTTCGCGGTGGGCCTGGACTCGAGCGTGGTGGAGGCGTGGGAGGGCTTGGACCCGGTGACCGCGAGCGTGATGCGCGCTCCCCGGTCCGCGGCCGTCAGGCGGTAGGAGGTTCCTCGGGCGCCCGGGATCGGCTCTCCGTCGCGCTTCCACTGACGGGCGAAGGTGGCCCCGTTGCTCCACCGCCCGAGGTCTGAGGTCAGCTGCCGACCGACCCGGGCTGCGCCGTTGATCACGGGGACGGTGCCGACCACGGCCTCGGGCAGCGGCTCGGGCTCCGGCTCCGGCTCCGGCTCGGGGGTGGGGTCCGCGAACTGCGGGGTCGGCCGCGGGGTCGAGACGAAGTCCGAGCCGACGAGCCGGGCGCCGAACGCCTTGTCGATGTTGGGGCCGTTGGCGACGATGCCGTGGTTCCCGGTGTCCCACGGTCCGGGCACCACGGCGCCGGAGAAGAGCCACCACATGGCGTCGTCGGAGTACTCCTCCTCGACGCCCTCGATGGCCTCGATGTAGCCGGACCGATCGGCTCGGACCTCGAGGCCGACGGCCCGCAGTGCCTCGGCCCGCAGGAGGTCGTGGGAGGGGCTCTCGACGACGCCGCCGATGAGGCATCGCACCAGGAACCCTTCGGCCGGAACGGCGTCGGCGACCTTGGTGCCGAAGTCGACCACGACGCTGAGGCCCTCGTCCTGCTGGCACCATCCGGTGCGCCAGTCGGCGGCGTGCGCGGGGGAGAGCATCCCCGGGAGGGTGCTGATGACGAGTGCGCCGGCAGCAGCCAGCGCGGACTTCCTGAACTTCACGTGAACTCCGGTTCCGGAGCAGGGGAGGCCGACGGCACGCCGGCGACCTACTGCATTCCTCGACAGTGGGGGATGGTCGCAAGAGGCGCGAAGGCATTCCGACTTCGACGGGGTGGGCCCCGTCGTCACGGTTGCGGGTCAGTGCCGGACTTCCACCGGTCTTCCCCTTCGACGCCGGAGGGAGGGTACGCCGTCGTTCCGGCCGTGCCGCAGACCGGGGGCGACGGGCGGGTGCCAGGACCCCGTCGTACACCCACGGCCGCCGGGTGGGGGTGGCGGGTCGGGTGGGCGGGGCGCTGCGGGGGTGTGGTTGCATCCTCCCCGTCACCACCCGTGACGCATCCCCACCAGAGGAAGCCGGTGCGAATCCGGCGCTGTTGCGCAACCGTGAGCTGGTCTCCAGCAAGTCGGGAACTCCGGGGATGCAGCCGTCACCCGTCGTCGCACCAACGCGGGCTCGGAAGCCTCCTGGGGTTGCCCTGCCTGCGTGTGCCCTGGAGGTCTCACGATGCAGCATCCCCGTCGGCCGCACCCCCGGTCCGGGGCGCGTCGTCCTGCCGTGCTCGTGGTCGCCGGGCTGCTCGCCTGGGCCCCCGTCGGGTGGCCGACGACGGCCCAGGCGGCCGGCCCGAGCCAGAGCGCCCTGTGCGACGGCTACACGGCCGGGCCCTGCTCGCTCTCGGTGACGACCGATGCCGGCGCGGCGGCCCCGGGCCAGCTGCTGCGGGTGACGGGGGAGGGGAACCCGGGCACGCGCCTGGTGCTCCAGTTCTACGTGGTGGAGTTCAACTCTCGCGGCCAGGTCACGGGGCTGGTCCCCAGCGGGGATCCCGTGGAGGGAACCACGCGGGCCCTGACCGGGGGGCGCGGGACGCTCGACCAGGTCAGGCTGGTGCCCCGCGCAGTGCCCGAGGGCCCCAGCGGGTGGGGCTTCGTGGGTCTCGCCGACGACTCCTCGCTCGACCTCTCGACCCGGATCGGTCAGGTCGTGGAGTTCTCGGGCGCCACCTTGCGACTCCTCGGCGACGGCTACGCGGACCAGAAGCCCGTCGGGGTCCCGCTGGACATGCACGCCATCGGCAACGTCCCGGGCGTCGGCTACTGGGTGGAGTACCTGGCCGACGACGGCAGCTGGACCCCGGTGCCCGGCCACGGGTACGGCGCCGCTCAGCGCCTGCGCAGCAGCCCGGGGGAGATCTCGCACCTCAGCTACGTCGTGCCCGCGGACCTGGTGCCGGGCCAGGCCTACCGCTTCCGGGTCAACCACCACCTGAACTACGGCGGGGCCGAGGACCGGCCGGTCGCCGCGCCCGCCTACGCGGAGTGGACGGTCGTGCCCTCGGAGCACGGAGAGGCGGGCACCCGCGACGAGCAGCTCGACCCGGCCAAGGGTCCCGGGGTGCCCGACCCGGAGGGCCCGGCCGGGAACGACGGCGGCGGCCCCGGCGGTGGGGGTGGGAGCCCGGCCCCCGGGCCGGGGCCGGGCGCGCCCGCGGCACCCCAGCCTTCCGCGCCCTCGGCGCCGGCTGCACCCGCGCCGACCCCCGCCCCGGGTTCGCCGCCCGCTCCCGGCGCGGCCCCCACGAGTGCACCTCCCGCTTCCGCCACGGCCGCGCCGGCGACGCCGGGGCAGGGCAGTCAGGGTTCCCCGCAGCCGCAGGCACCCGGATCCACCGCACCCGGGGCAACCGCACCCGGGGCCGCATCGCCCGCGGCGGCCGGGAGCGCGCCCGCCACGTCCAGCGATCCCGTGTGGGGGGAGGAGGCCAGGCCGCTCGCGGCACCGCGCATCGCGGAGGCGGCCGAGCCCACCAAGTGGATGCTGGCCGGTGTCCTCGTGGCCCTGCTCGCCACCCCTGCCCTCGGGGTCTGGCTGCGGCGTCGTACCGCATCGTCGGGCCGGGGCGAGGCGTGGTGACACCACGTCTCCCGGGCGCACGAGGCGGGCTGGTGCTGGCCGCGCTGGCCGGGTCCGTCCTCAGCGCCGGTCCCGCCTCGGCGGCGACCACCGAGGCCGAGCGCCTGTGCCGTGATGACGATGTCCGCTGCTCGGTGCAGGTGCCCTCTCGATGGACCGATGGAGCGACCCAGCGCGTGGGGGTCACGGGCCGGCCCGAGGCGACGGTGACGGTGCGGGCCTTCCGGCTCTCCACGAGCGGCGGCTCCGTCGAGTGGGAGGCCATCGGTCCCGAGGTCGAGATCACCACCGACGAGCACGGGTGGGGCAGCGCGGACCTCGCGCTCCCGACGCGGCCCGTCGGCACCCACGGCGGCCCGCTGGTCGTGGCGCTCGCCGAGGCCGAGGGGAAGGACCTGTCCACCGTGCTCGGCGCGTGGAGCGAGCTGTTGACGCCCGTTCCCGAGGTCCTCGGGGACGGGTACGCCGAGAGCAAACCGGTCGGGGCCCCGCTGGGCATGGCTCTGGACCACGTCGTCCCGGGGAGCACCTTCGCGGTGGAGCGGCAGGACGGCTCCGCGTGGGTCGCCGTCCCCGGTGAGGACGGTCCTGGCGCCGAGGCCGCGGAGGCCACCTGCGACGACGTACGGTGCTCGATTCCCTACGTCGTGCCGCGCGGGCTTCCCGACGCGGCCACCCGGTTCCGGCTGGTCGACCTGCGCAGTGGCACCCCGGTCACGACGTGGCGGGTGCGGCCGCACGCCGAGGGCCAGGCGCGGCCTACCCCGCGACCCGAGGTCTTCCCGGCCCTCGGAGCGGCTGTGGCCGGCTCCTTGGCCGCCGAGGTGGGGGTCGACGGCGCGGCGGTCGTCCGGCCACGTAGCCGCAACCTCGACGTGCCGCTGCCCGAGGCCCACGGGTCGTACCGGTCGGCCGGGCGGGATCCGGGGACGCACCCGGTGCGCACGGTCCAGTACGTGGCCGCCGGGGCCGGCGCGCTCGCGCTCGCCCTCGCACTGGGCCCCGGCCGCATCCGGAGGCGGCGATGAACGGCGACCTCGCGCCCGTCCCTGCTCCGGTCGTCCCTGCCCCGGTCGTCACTGCTCCGCGTGTCCACGTGGCCGACCTCGGCTGGTGGGCCTGGGCCGCCGTGGCGTTCCTGGCGCTGCACACCAGTGCGTCGCCCTGGGCCCCGGTCTGCGTGATCGCGGCGGTGGTGGGCGTGTGGTGGACCCGGGGAGAGAGCCGCGCCGGGCTGGGATCTCCGGTCCTCGCCGCCGCCAGCGTCGTCGCTGCCGCCTGGGTGGTCATCACCGTGGCCGTGGGGCCGGGGTCCGGCGGCGACGTGTTGTGGCTGCTGCCGGAGTGGTCGGCCCCCTCGGGTACGCCGGTCGGTGGCCCGCTCACGACCGGTCGGCTCGGCGCCGGGGTCTCCCTCGCCGGGGCGGCCCTGGCCCACCTGGCCCTCCTCGCCCTCGTGGTCCGCTGCCTCAGCGGCGAGCGCCTGGCGCGGCTGGCCGACGTGGTGCTCGGGCAGGCCGCCCGCTTCACCCATCCCTGGTGCTTCGCCGCCGAGGAGCTCGCCCGCCTCGAGCGCGCTCGCCCGGCCCTGCTCGCGCACGGCCTCGGGCGCCTCGGGAGTCCGTGGTCCGCCGCCGTGGCCTGCGCTCAGGAGCGCGCCGCCCAGTGGCGCTCGGTCTGCCCCGTCGAGGAGGGACCCGTCCGGACACGGGCACGAGTGCTCCTCGTGCTCGCGGTGTCGGTCGCGGCGCTGACCGCCGCGATGGGGCGGGTCCTGACGGGGACCGAGGCATCCCTGCTCGGCGCACTCGTCCTCACCGCCGCCGGGATCGTCCTCAGCCGGGCGCGCATCGTCACCGCGAGCGCGGCCGACCTCGCACCGTCGGCCTGCGCCGCCCTGACCCTGGTCCTCACCATCCTCGAGGTCGACCCGACCCTCGGTGCCCTGAGCCTGCTGGTGCTTCCGGCCCTCACCACCGCGGTGCCGGAGCACCCCGGTCGGGAGCGCCCCAGTCGGGAGAGCCCAGCTCGGGAGGCCGCGCGGTGACGATCTCGATCGACGGACTCGCGGTGTGGCTTCCGGGACGCGGGATCGCCGTCGGGCCGCTCTCCTTCGACATCCGCGGCCTGACCCTCCTCACCGGCCGCAGCGGCACCGGGGCCTCCGCCGTGGCCGGGGCCCTCGGGGGCGCCCTGCCCGCGGGCGCGCTGGTCCGCGGGTCCTGGACGACGAAGGGCGTGAGCATCCGGTATGTCGGGGTGTCCCGGCTCGACCTGCTCCTCGACCTGACCGTCGCGGAGGCCCTCGGGGACGCGGGCCCCCGGGCCGAGCAGCTCTGGGGGAGCGTGACCGGCCTCGAGGACCTCGGCGCCACGCTGGGCGACCTCGACCCGGCAACCTGCGCCGTCCTGCCCGCGCTGCGCGGCGTCCTGGGCTCGTCGGTGGCACGCGACCGCGGTGAGCCCACGCTCCTGGTCCTGGACCAGCCGATGACCCACCTGCTGCCCGACCTGCGCGTCGGCCTGGGCCGGGCGCTGCGCCGGTGCGCCGACGGCGGGGTCGACATCTGCTGGGTGGAGCACGACCTCGCGGTCGCCGTGCCGCAGGCCGACCACGTCGTGGAGCTCCTCGGCGGCGGCGACGTCGTCGTGCTCCCGGCAGAGCGGTGGAGCCCGCGCACGCTGCCGCTGCCGCCGGAAGCGGCGCTGTCCCGCGCCCTGGGGCACCCGCGCGCCGCCTGGTGGGACCTCGAGGCGCTCGGGCAGCACCCCGCGGTGAGCTCCGCGGTGCCGACGGTCCCCCCGGGGGCCGGTCGCGCCCACCCGGCCCTGACGACCGTGCCCGTGCCGGCGGTACGAGCCGGGGTCGGGCACGACCTCGAGGTCGTGGTGGGCGAGACCCTGGGCATCGTGCCCGGGGACGGCGACCGTGCCCGCGCCCTGGCGGTCGCGCGGCGCCTGGCCGCGACCCTCGACGCGGAACCAGGCCCGCGCCCCCCGCTGACCTGGCCCGCCCACGTCCCCCTCGGGCGTCTGGCGAGGACCTGGTGCGGCGCACGTGGTGGCGACCCCGCCGCAGCGCTGGACCGTGCCGCGCGGGTGGCGCCGGTGGACCACACCCGGACCCTGGCCCAGCACAGCCCCGGCGAACGGCGTGCGGTGGTGTGGGCCCTCAGCGCCGCGTCCGCGCAGACCGAGGTGCTCGACCAGCCCGAAGCCGGGCTCGACGCGGAAGGTCGCCGGCTGATGGCGACCGCGCTGCGCTCGGAGAACTCCGCGACGGCGACCGTGGTGGTCTCCCACGACCCCGAGCTCCTCGTGCGTGCCTGTCACCGTCTCCTGGTCCTGCCACCGGCCGACGAGGGCACCGAGGCGCAGGCCGTGCTCGGACCGCCGGCGCTGGTGGCCGACCACCTGCCGCACCCCCCGGCGCTCCGTCGCGCCGGGTCGAGGGCGCTGCGGGTGCGCGACGTGTGGAAGGACGCCCGATGAAGGGTTGGTCGGCCGTCGGCACCCCCCGCCCCTGGTCAGCGCTGGTCGCCCTCGCCTGGCTGGCCGGTGGCCTGCTCTGGGTGGGCTGGCCGGTGTGGGACTCCGTGGGCGTCCCCAGCCGCGAGCAGGTCCGCCTCGAGGCTCCGTGGGTGCTGGCCGCCCAGACCACGGGGCTGGTGCTGCTCGCGGCCACCGTGTGGCGCGAGGGGAGCCGGCAGTCCCAGCAGCTCACGGCTGTGGTCGGCCTGGTGGCCGCCGACTGCTTCCTGCGTGCGGTGCTGACGCCCGGTGCGGGCGGGGTGGAGGTGGTCCACGCGCTGCCCCTGCTCGCCGGTGCCGGGCTGGGCCTGGCCGCCGGCGTGCTCACCGGTGCCTCCGCGGCGCTCGTCTCGACGATGCTCTTCGCGACACCCGCCGAGACCCTCCCGGCCCAGTGCCTGGTGTGGGCCGTGGTCGGCGCCCTGGGCGCGGCGCTGCGCTGGGTGCCCACGCTGGCCGCCTGGCTGGCGATGATCCCGCTGGCGGTCGGGGTGGGCATCGTCTCCGGTGCCCTGCTCAACCTCATCGGCTGGGCCCAGGACGCGGGCACCACGACCGACCACTTCGCCCCCGGGCTGCCGCCCGGCGAGGTGCTGGCCCGCCTGTGGTCCTACACGGTGGAGACCTCGCTCGCCTACGACACCATCCGGGGCCTCACCACCGCCCTCCTCGTCGCCACCCTCGGTCTGCCCGTGCTGCGCGCGCTGCGCGGACCGGCACTCCGTGGGGCCACGACCCCACGGTCCCGGACCGGGGAGGACCTCGCCGCGGCGGTCCGCCGGCGCGAGGACAGTTCCGCCATCGCACGACTCTGGGCCACCGCGCCCGCAGAGCAGGAGAAGGAATGACGCAGTTGACCGACCACGAGACCGAGCGCGCCACGCGGATCATCTCCGCCGTCGAGGAGGCCTTCGCGAGCAAGGTGGTGGGGCAGCAGACCCTGCTGCGCAGCCTGCTCGTCACGCTGGTGGCGCGCGGGCACGTGCTCATGGAGTCGGTGCCGGGGCTGGCCAAGACGCTCTCGGCCTCGGTGCTCTCCTCCGCGGTGAAGGCGAGCTTCTCCCGGGTCCAGTGCACCCCCGACCTGCTGCCCTCCGACATCATCGGGACCCAGGTGTACGACCCGCGGACCTCGACGTTCTCCACCCAGCTGGGGCCGGTGCACGCGCACTTCGTGCTGCTCGACGAGATCAACCGGTCCTCGGCGAAGACCCAGTCGGCGATGCTCGAGGCGATGCAGGAGCGGCAGACCACCATCGGTGGCGAGACCCACCGGCTGCCTGACCCGTTCCTGGTGCTGGCCACCCAGAACCCCATCGACGAGGAGGGCACCTACGTCCTCCCGCAGGCCCAGATGGACCGGTTCCTCCTCAAGGAGGTCCTCGACCACCCGAGCCCGCTCGAGGAGGCCCGGATGCTCCGGCGCCTGGCCGACGGCGGTCTGCGCGACACGCGCGTGCAGCCGGTCGCCTCCCTGGAGGACGTCGTGTTCCTGCAGTCGGTCGCGGACCGGGTCCACGTCGACGAGGCCGTCCTGCGCTACATCGTGGAGATCGTCAACGTCACCCGGAACCCGCACTCCTACCTGGCCGCCGACGTCGCGCGCTCCATCGAGCTCGGCGCCAGTCCGCGAGGAGCCATCGCGTTCCTCCAGGCTGCTCGCGCCCTGGCCGTCCTGGCCGGCCGCGACCACGTGCTCCCCGAGGACGTCGTGGCGCTGCGTCACCAGGTCCTGCGCCATCGCCTGATCCTCACCTTCGAGGCCGTGGCGACCCGGGTCCGGGCCGACGACGTCGTCGACGCCGTCTTCGCTGCCGTGCCGACCCCCTGAGCCATGGCCCTGCTCAACCGCATCCGGACCCGGGCCGAGCTCGTGGCCCATAGTCGGGTCCGCACCTTGCTCGACGGCCGGCACGCCTCGACCTCCCACGCCCGCAGCCTCGACTTCTCCGACTTGAGGGCCTACGTGCCGGGCGACGAGGTCGCCGACATCGACTGGAAGGCGTCGGCGCGCCACGGCGACCTGCTCGTCAAGCGGCACGTCGCCGAGCGGCGCGCCGTCGTGGTGCTGGTCGTCGACACCGGGCGGGAGCTCGCAGCAGCCGCTCACTGGGACCCGACGACCACCGACCTCAAGCGCGACGTCGCGGTGACGGCGGCGGGCCTGCTGGGCTGGATCGCCCTGCGGGCCGGTGACCACGTCGGCCTGGTGCACAACGGACCCGACGGGCCCCGGGCCAGCCGCCCCAGCACGCGCGAGGTCGACCTCGAGCGGATGCTGGTGGAGGTGGTCGGCTCCAGCGCCCCGGACGCTGCCGGACGACGCACCCTGGACCTGCTGGACCACGCGTCGGTGGCGCTGCGTCGTCGCACCCTGATGGTCCTGGTCCTCGACGACCTGGAGTGGGGGCCGGAGGTGGAGCACCGCGTGGTGCGCCTGGCGGCCCAGCACGAGGTGGTGGTGCTCACCGTCGCCGACGTCGACCTCACCGAGCCCTTGCGCCACGGCGTCGCGACCGTGGACGTCGGCACGCGCCGCGCCGTACCGGGCTTCGCAGCCGACCACCCGGGCCTGGTCGCGGAGCTGGCGGCCGCGGACGCGGCCCGGCGGGAGCGACGTGATGCTGCCCTGCGGAGGCTGGGCCTCGCGCACGTCGACCTGGCCCGCCTCGACGAGGCGGTCCCCGCCCTGCTGACGCTGATGGAGCGGAGACGTCGTGTCCGATGAGCTGGACCGCATCAACCCTCCGGTCCTCTACGCGACCGGGTGGTGGTTCGTCCTCGCCGGCTGCGTCATGACCGCGGCGGTCGTCGGGCTGCTGGTGCGCCGCGCCCTGGGAGGGAGGGACTGGGGCGAAGGCATCGACGTCGAGCCCCTGCGCGACGCCACGCTGGCTCGCATCGGCGAGCTGTTGGAGGCCGCGGCCGACGGGGACGACGACGTGCGCCGCGACGCGGTCACCCGCGTGGGTGCGGAGGTACGACGGTTCCTCGGCACCGTCACGGGCACCGACCTGGACTACACCACCCGCGCGCAGTGGGTGGTCGCCGCCGACCGCGACCCCCGGCTGGCGCCCGCGGTCGACCTCCTGGTCGAACTCGGCTACGCCGTCTTCCGACCGGAGGGCGACGTGGACGTCGCCGCGCTGGGGATGCGCGCGGTCGAGGTGGTGACCACATGGCGCTGATCCAGTGGTGGGTGGGCGCCGCTGTCCTGGGGGTGGGCGCCGCGGTGGGTCTCCTCGCGTGGCTGCGCCCCCCGCGTGCCCCGGGCGACCCCGGCGTCCTCGTGGCCGCTGCCGGCCGACTGCGTCGCCTCCCGTCCTGGGAGGCGACGCTGCGCCGGGAGTCGCGGCGGCGGGTCCTCGCCGTCGCCGGGGCGGCGGTGGCACTCGCGGGGCTGGCGCTGCTCGGCTCCCGGCTCGTCGCGGTGAGCGACGACTCGGAGGTGATGCGCCAGCGCGACGTGGTGCTGTGCATGGACGTCTCGGGATCGATGGTGCCCGTGGTCGAGGACATCGTCGACACCTACCGCGCGCTGGTCGACGAGCTCACCGAGGAGCGGATCGGCTTCGTGATGTTCGACGCGAACGCCGTGACCGGCTTCGCCCTGACCGACGACCACGAGGAGGTGGCCGCGCGCCTCGCCGCGGCCCGCGAGGAGCTGGGGGGCGAGGAGCCGGTCGCCGGGACCACCGCCCCGGCCTCGGGGTCCTCCCTGGTCGGTGACGGTCTGGCCAGCTGCGTGCAGCACTTCGACCGGCCGCAGGAGGAGCGGGCGCGCACCCTCGTCTTGGCCACGGACAACCTGGTCTCCGGCGACTCCATCTACACCCTCCAGGAGGCCACCGACCTCGCCGTCGAGCGGGACGTGATGGTCTTCGGCATCACCCCACGGGGGACCCAGGCGAACGCGGTCGCCGAGCTGCGGGGCCAGATCGGGCGGACCCACGGCGACGTGCTGCTGCTGACCGCGGGGGAGGCGACCAACGCCGCCGTCATCTCGATGGCCGTCGCCAAGCAGGAACGGGCGGCGCTCCTGGCCACCGCCCAGGAGCACAGCTTCGACGTCCCGGCTCCCGGCGTGCTCATCACCTTGCTGGGGCTCGGGATGCTCGCGGCCGCCGAGAGGAGACGGCCATGACCTGGCAACCCGACTGGTGGCTGGTGCTCACCACAGCGGCCGCCGCGATCACGTTCGCCGCGATCGCGGCACGCAGGCGGCGCGGGTCCCCGCGAGGCACCAGGGCGAGGGACCTCGTGCAGGTCGTCGTCGCCCTGGGGCTGGTGCTCGTCGCGCTGCGACCCTCGGGGCAGCACGAGCGCGAGGTCCCGGCGGAGAACGCCGTTGACCTGGTGGTGATGCTGGACCGGACCGCCTCGATGGGGGCCATGGACCACGCCGGTGGGCGCTCACGCATGGAGGGCGCCGCCGAGGACCTGGTCCAGCTCGTCGCGGGTGCCGCGGGCGCCCACGTCTCGGTGATCGTCTTCGACGACACCGCTCGCCTCCTCGTGCCGGCCACCACCGATGTCCGGAGCGTGGTCACGACGCTGGGCACCGTCGGATGGCGACCCTCGGCGAAGGCGATGGGCTCGGACGTCTCGGTCGGGGTCGAGCTGGCCCACGAGACGTTGACGAAGCTCGCCGCCCAGCGGCCCGGCAACGACCGGGCGCTGGTCTACGCCGGCGACGGCGAGCAGACCCAGTCGACGGCACGAGGATCCCTGGCTGCGTTGGCCGAGCTGGTCGACGAGGCCTGGGTGCTCGGCTACGGCACCAGCGCGGGCGGGGTCATGCCGGTCGCGCCGGGCGCCTCGGAGCTCGTCTCCCGCGACGGGGTGGAACAACGCTCCGTGCTGGACGAGGAGACCCTGCAGGAAATGGCCGAGGAGCTGGACGGGTCCTACGTGCACCGCACCGGGGGAGGGACGCTCCCCGACGTGGCCCGCCCGGCGGGATCCGCGGCGCGCGAGCTCGTGCCGGGGGCGGACTACTACTGGGTGGTCGCCTTGGTCCTGGTCCCGCCCCTGCTGGTGTGTCTCGCGGTGGCGGTGCGGCGCTGGCGCGCCGTGAAGGAGGAGCGGTGAAGGTGACGAGGCGACCCCCAGCACAGGAGGTCGGCACCCACGGCCGTCTCACCGATCCGGTGAGGGCACGGGCACGACGCCGCGTGCGTCGGACCGGCGGCGTGTGCATCGCAGTGGTCCTCGCTGTCGCGGCGTACCTGGGCGTGCTGGTCACGAGCGCCGTGGCCGGCGATCGGGCGTGGCGGGAGGGCGACCACGCGGCGGCGGAGCGCTGGTTCCGGGTGGCGGATCGCATCGACGTCGTCGAGAGGTGGAAGGCGCCGTACGACGTCGGGGTCGCCGTCTTCTCCCAGGGCAGGTGGCTGGAGGCGGCTGAGCTCTTCGGGCGGGCGCGCACGGACGTGCCGCAGCACTCGCTGTGCCGGGTGGCGCTCAACGAGGCGCTCGCCCTCGAGGTCCTCGGGGACCACCTGGAGGAGGCCGACGACCCCGCAGGGGCCAAGGCACGCTGGGCCCGGGCCCAGCAGGTGCTCGCCGAGGCCCAGGGCTGCTCGACCGACGAGGCCGACGCCGCCGACGCCGACGGGGAGTCGAGCACCTCGGAGGGGGCGGGGGAGTCACGGTCCTCGGACGACTCCGAGGGTGATTCCGCGGAGGAGGGGGAGGACGGCGCCGAGGGCGACTCCGAGGGTGAGTCCGCGGACGAGGGGGAAGGCGATTCGGAGGGCGACGCGTCGGCGGACGGTGGGAGCGAGGCTCACAGTGAGGGCGAGGCGAAGCCCTCGGAGGCCGACCAGCTGCAGCAGGCCGCGCAGCGCCTGCGGGAGAAGCTGTCGGGGGCACCCCGCGGAGAGGCTGAGCCGCAGGCGGAGGCCTCACCCGAGGACAAGGCGGCTCACCTCGAGAAGCGCGGGACCGGGGCCGCCCGACGCCGCGCCGTCGAGCAAGACAACTCGGCACCCACCGAGGGCGGGAGATCCGCTCAGCCGACCTGGTGAGCACAGCGGGAAGCGCGAGTCCCTCGGTGCGTCATGGTAGCGGCCGGCGTAGGGGCGCGGGCCTACGCCAGAGAGGTCGCCCGCCTGGTCCGCGACCATCGTTCGAAGTTGAGTCCCCGATAGTGGTGTAGCGCGGTCGGCTCAGCGCGGTCGCGCGGACTGGGAAGGGCGCGCGCCGCCGACGTCCGTGCCGCACTTATTCACCGTTTATTTCGGCGAAAGCGGGCAAGTCATGTCCTGCTCCGGCATCCGCAGTGAACGCATGGCGTGCTGTTTCCGCAGGTCAGCGCAGAGATGGGCCAAGGCGGCGGGCGTCTTGGGTCCGGTCGTTCTTGCACAAGGGGTCGCAGGTTCAAATCCTGTCAGCCCGACCGAGATACCGCCCCTGACCTGCGGAGCCGCAGGTCAGGGGCGGTTTGGCATTTGACGTGCGGAGGGCTTATTGCCCACTTATTCCCCATAAATTCGGGCAACTTGCCGCCGTCTGCGCGTCTAGGACCTCTCGAGCTCGTCGAGGACATGAGCGACATCGGCGGCGATGGCCCCTGAACCACAACGTTCTCGCGGATGGACGCCGCATCCGGATGGCGCCCTTCACCGAAGAGACTCTTCATCTGAGCCTCGGAGACCGTCACACCGTGTGACAGACCGACCCCCAGGAGTCCGGAACCCCACCAGCGGCCAGGCGACTCGCCCTTCTCGGCGTAGTAGTCGGCCAGGCCAGAGGCCCCGCGATCAGTCGCGTCCTGCACCGCTACCTGCCGGGTCAGGTAGGTGTACCCGTCTCCGGCCGTCAGCTTGTGAACGCTCATCACGGCCTCAGTAGCAACGCGCCGGCCCGGGCTCCGGCCGCCGGCCGTCGGGGCACCACCCCTGTGGTGCATGAGGTGTGTGGGCTCGAAACTCTGTGGCTGAGTGAGCGCTGGCACGAGGAACGCTGGCGTCTGGGTGGCGGGACTGCCGAAGGTCAGGTTGTCACCGTGCTGTCACCTGTCCGTGCAGCAGTCCCGTGCTCACGGTCACTACCCGTGCAATAGGGACACACCCAGTAAGACGCACCCTGCGTTTGTGGATCGCGGCTACAAGTGGACGCGGGCAACGCGTCGCTCAGCTCCCGAGCGGTCGCCCAGCCTCACACGAATGGCGCTTCCGGCGAACAGGACAACGACGAGGCCTCCGACGATCGTTGCCCAGGTGAGATGCTCGTTGAGCAGGAGTCCTGCCCAAACGATGCTCAGGACGGGCTGCACGAGCTGGACCTGGCTGACCTGGGCCATCGGACCGATGGCCAGCCCTCGGTACCAGGCGAAGAACCCCAGGAACATGCTGACCACGCCGAGGTAGGCGAAGGAGGCCCACTGCTGCGGTGTCCCGTGGGGTGTCTCTTGCGCTGCTGAGACGACAGTCAGGCCGACCATGAGGGGCGCGCAAATGACGAGGGCCCAAGACACGGTCTGCCAGGCGCCCAACTCGCGCGCCAGCAGGCCTCCTTCGGCGTACCCGACGGCGGCGGCCATGACGGCGCCGAACAGCATCAGGTCAGCCCAGTGGAGTGAGCCCCACCCACCGCCCTGGGCGGACGCAAAGACCAGCGCGGCCGCAGCACCCGCGCCGGCGGCAGCCCAGAACGCCGTGGGTGGTCGTTCGTGACCCCGGAGGACGGTCATCACCGCGGTGGCGGCTGGCAGAACCGCGATGACCACGGCCCCGTGGCTGGCGGGCGCGGTGGTAAGCGCGAACGAGGTGAGGAGCGGGAAGCCGACCACCACACCGCCACCCACCAGGGCCAAGCGGGGCCACTGCCGACCCTGCGGGAGGATCTGCCGGCTCACGACCAGGCACGCGATGGCCAGTACGGCCGCGACCACCGCCCGTCCAGAGCCGATGAACAGGGGCGAGAGACCGTCGACGGCCACCCGGGTAAACGGCACTGTCAGTGAGAACGCCGCTACTCCTAGGAGCCCCCACCAGAGACCGGCCTGCGGCGCGTCCGAAACCACGGGCCGCGTCGGGAGAGTAGCGCTACTGTTGTCGCTCATGAACAACGATAGCAGTTCGAGGATCGTCACGGCGCTCCGCGACTGGATCAGCACGGCGCCCCCCGGGAGCCAGCTTCCCTCGACGCGCGCGCTCGTGGCCGCGCACCAAGCCAGTCCAGTGACCGTGCAGCGCGCCCTTCGGACGCTGGCCAGTCAGGGGCTCATCGAGAGCCGGGCCGGAGTGGGGACGTTCGTCCGGGCCGTACGCACCCTGCGACCGGCCGACTACGGCTGGCAGACCGCGGCCCTGCGCTCACCTCATGCGCGCATCCAGTCGGTCGCCACCGCCCTGCGCAGCACGCCGAACGACGTCATCGCCCTGCACTCGGGCTACCCAACCCGCGAGCTCTTGCCCGAGCGACTGGTCCGGGCGGCACTGACACGCGCCGCCCGCACCGACGCCGCGGTCACCAGGTCACCGGCCGCTGGCCTCCCCGAGCTGCAGTCGTGGTTCGCCCACGAGCTAGGAGCGTCAACCCCAGCGGGGCTCAGCCCGCCCGCACCCAGCGACGTCATGGTCCTGCCTGGAAGCCAGAGCGGCCTGAGTTCGGTGTTCCGCGCCCTAGTGACACCGGGTCAACCCCTGCTGATGGAGTCACCGACGTACTGGGGCGCCATCCTGGCCGCGCAGCAGGCTGGCGTCTGGATGGTCCCAGTGCCAAGCGGTCCGGCGGGACCGGACCCAGCCGAGCTGGAACGCGCGTTCCGGGAGACGGGGGCCCGTGTCTTCTACGCGCAGCCGAGCTACGCCAACCCCACCGGAGCGCAGTGGTCGGCGGAGCTCGGTGTCGCCGTCCTGGACGTCGTGCGCGCACACGGCGCCTTCATGGTCGAGGACGACTGGGCCCACGACTTCGGCATCACCACCACCCCCACGCCCGTGGCCGCCCACGACGACGCCGGCCACGTCATCTACCTGCGCTCGCTCACCAAGAGCGTTTCTCCCGCTATCCGCGTCGCCGCGGTCATCACCCGGGGGCCTGCCCGAGAGCGGATCATGGCCGACAGGGGCGCCGAGTCGATGTACGTCAGCACTCTGCTCCAGGCCGCGGCCCTCGACGTTGTGACGCAGCCGGGCTGGCGCAGCCACCTACGCACCCTGCGCCAACAGCTTCACGACCGCCGCGACCTTCTTGTGGATGCCCTCCAAGAGCACGCTCCCGAGATAGCCCTCGTCCATGTGCCGGCCGGAGGGCTCAACCTGTGGGCCCGGCTCCCAGACGGCACCGACGTCGATGGACTCGGTCGGGACTGCGAGACCGCGGGCCTCATCATCGCCCCCGGCACCGAGTGGTTCCCCGCCGAACCCGCAGGACCGTTCGTCCGACTCAACTACTCAGGCCCTAACCCTGCAGCCTTCCCCGAAGCCGCCCGCATCCTCGCCCAGGCACTCGCCAAGAACATGCCTTGACCCGGTCCGCGCCGCAATCTCCACAGCGCCGCCCCGTCCAATCGGCGCCCGATCATCGGCTGATCCCTACGTCCGACGCGGCGGTAAGACGCTCGCCTGCGCGCGGATCGCGGCAGATCCGGACGAGCCGCTCCCTACTCGGCGAGACCTAGTGTGCTGCCCAAGTCCGACCATTTCGTGACGTGTTGCGACTGCCAGCGTCGCATCGGAGTGCGTCTGTCGATTCGCTGAGGAAGCACCGTGATGTCCTCCGGGTCACCTGGATCGCCAATGAGTAGAAAGCCCCAGGCCTCGTCGTCCCTTCGAGGTGTTGGGTCGAGAACCGCCGGGAGACGGTGTGCCCGACGCAACTGGCGGTCGGTGCCGTCCCAGCTCACCAAGGTCACGCGGGGGTAGCGCCCTCCCTTGTCCTCGGTCACGCCGGTCACGCGAAGCAGCACGCGACGCTCGGCGACGTTCACCGCAACGTGCTGTCCCTCTTCAAGACTGGTGTCCGCCTTGGTGCGGGGGCGAATCCGCCTAGGAGGCGGTGGCACCTTCTCGAGCCGTTGGCGCAACTTGAGCAGGGCAACCTGGCGCCGCTTTCGCATCTCGGGCGCCCATCGGGCCAGCTCGTCTGAGCTGTCGATAATCGCGATGGCGCGTTCGAGGACGGTTGGGTTGATATGTCCACTGCTGTGCTGTGCTGCTGCGAGACCGAGCCAGAAGTCGTTGTCGTCGACTCCCCGGTCACCGACTCCGTACTCGTTCTGTAGTCGGTGCGTCGCGTCCTCGGCAGACAGCCCGCCGGCGATGAGGTCCCGGAAATCGTCGCGGAGGTCGCTCGCGTCATCGTTGCTGTGAATGCCGACGCCCCACGAACCCATGACCTGATTCTGGCCCATACCAGTGCACGCTCATCGGCACGACAGCGCACGAAGCCCGGCATGGTCGGGCGGATGCCCGCTGAGCGGAATGGTCGGGCGGATGCCCGCTGGGCGGAATGGTCGGGCAGAGCCCGTATGGCGGCCGTGGAGTGCGTTCAGGAACCATCCGACCAGTTGGGAGCCCAGGCAACGAGTCGGTCAGCGAACCCGTCGGTGTCGTGGGGCGAGCGAATCGGGCGACCGCGGTAGAAGGAATGCCGCTGCGGGCAGTCAACGTAAGTTGACGACCATAGAGAAGTCAACTAGGGTTGACCGCATGGCCGATGTTGATCTTGCATGGATCACCGAGCACACCGATCCCCTCCAAGCGTTGCGCGAAGCGACCGCGCTGCGCCGCCGACTGGAAGGACACGAAGAGGTCCTGGTCCACCGTGCCCGCGTGTCAGGGACCACGTGGGCGCAGATTGCCGAGGCGCTCGGCGTCTCGAAGCAAGCCGTCCACAAGAAGTACGGGGGCCGGCACCTGTTCGGCCGCACGGAGGCATGACGATGATCAACTCGCTCCTTGACGATCTGTCAGGACGAACAGCGCAACGACTCGGCGCTGGACAGCGTGGTGTCGTGGTGGTGGGTGCGCTGCACGGCAGGCAGTCCGCAGTGCACGGCGCAGATCCCGGCACGCAGTTCGAGATCGGTTCCATCACCAAGACGTTCACCGCGCTCGCCTTGGCCCAGCTCGCCGTGCGCGGCGTCGTGGGGCTGGACCAACCCCTGAGCGACC
This sequence comes from Nocardioides marmotae, assembly GCF_013177455.1. Lineage (NCBI taxonomy): Bacteria > Bacillati > Actinomycetota > Actinomycetes > Propionibacteriales > Nocardioidaceae > Nocardioides > Nocardioides marmotae. The sequence continues at coordinate 2,361,235 of NZ_CP053660.1, read as the reverse complement.
TCCTACCTCGTGACATCACGGCCCCCCAGCGCGGCGGCGAGGTCATCAGGCTGAGGCACCTGGCCTCCCACACTTCTGGGTTACCAAGGCTTCCCAAGGGGACCCTGCCACGGGGCCTGTTGCGAGCAGACCCCTACGCCGGATGCACCGGCGAGCTCCTGATGGACGGGTTGCGGCGCACCCGTTTGCGATCGGTGCCCGGCACCCGCTTCTGCTACTCCAACCTCGGCGCCGGCTTGCTCGGATTCGTCCTGGCACGCCACACCGAGACCGACTACGACTCGCTCGTCCAGGCCGAGATCTGCCGGCATCTGGGCATGACAGACACCCGCGTGGTCCTCGATCTCGAAGGCGCAGCCCGGTTGGCCCCCGGTCACTCCCGCACGGGACGACCACGCCCACCGTGGCACCTGGCCGCCCTCGCCGGTGCCGGCGGCCTTCACTCGACGGTTCCCGACCTGCTCAGGCTCGCGCGGGCCCACCTCGGCCCCGCCCCCGAAGAACTCGCCGAAGCGATCGCTCTCAACCGCACGACCGCGCACCGCATCAACGCACGAGCTGCGATCCATCCCGGCTGGATCGCAGCCAACCTGCCCCGCACCCAGCATCGAGTCATGTTCCACAGTGGCGGCACGGGTGGATATCGCAGCCTGCTGGCTATAGCCCCCGAACACGGCGCCGCAGTCGTGATCCTCAACGCCAACAACCGACCCGTGGATCGTCCCGGCCTCAAGCTGCTCGGGCAGATCATCGACTCCGGACCCGGATTCGGGTCCGATCCCGTCCCGGCCGCCGCCTGACCGACCTGACGTGGGTAGAGAGCTCGGCGAAGTAATGAAGCGCCCCAGGTTTGATGCCGCTCCTGTTTGAGTCCAGGAGGATGAGCAGCATGCCCTCGATCGGCACTGTTGCCGACGCCTACGACAACGCCCTGATGGAGTGCGTGATCGGGCTCTACCAGACCGAGTGCGTGCGCACCACGGTCTTCCATGCCGGCCCGCTGCGGACCATCGGTGACGTCGAGTTCGCCACCGCCGGCTGGGTCGACTGGTACAACAACCGGCGCCTGCACGGCACCCTTGGGATGATGACCCCGGTGGAGTTCGAGCGAGCCCACTACGCGACTCTCAACCGAGAGCCGCACCCCGTATAGAAGCGGCGGAGAACCCGTGACGGTTCACTCCGTGCTGAGCAAGCACCTGAAAGTCCTTGAAGACGCCCGCTATATCGAACTGAGAAAGGGAACGGTCGCGACGCGCACCCGCACATGGGCCGGACTCACGAAAGAGGGCCGCGTGGCCTTCAAGGGCCACATCGCGGTACTACGGACGCTCGCCGCAAGCGCGGACGCGCTGTAAGAAAGCGCGAACTGCGATCTCCGCGGCGCCGTGTGCCATGGAGGGATGGGAGCCAAGTGGGTACCCCTTCGGCAGCAACCACAGCGCCAGCAACCCGAGCGGGAGTGCGACCGATCCGCGTGACGCCACACCCCACCGGCTCGCCATGGGAACACAGTGCGCTCAGTCGAAGCCTTGACGGCGACTCCGAGGCAGCATCGCCAATGTTGGTCAGACGGCGGGGCGGACCCAGCAGGTCGTGCTCGTGCCGGAGAGCTGGTGCTCCACGGTACGGGCCACCGCCGTCGGCTGAGGTCACTGCAGGACGTTGACCGCCCGGGCCACGACGAGGGCCATGACGCCGAGCGACGTCACCGCCTGGATCGACATGACAGCCTTCGCCCACGGCACCAACGGCATCACGTCGGTCGGGCTGAAGGCGGTGGCGTTGGTCAGTCCGAGATAGAGGTAGTCGACGAACCGCGGCCGCCAGCCCTCGGGGCTCACCTCAGGGGTCAGCTGCTGCGGGAAGGCGAGGTCCGGAGTGCGCGGCATCCGCTCGGCGCGAGCAGCCGCGCCGCCGCAGTCGAGCTCGAAGTAGAGCAGGGCGCATGCGATGACGCTGCCGAGCCAGACGCAACCGCCCGCCCGCAGCAGCTCGCTCGCCGAGTCCGTCTCGGGCCCGTTCGTGACGATGTCGTGGACGAGCCGCACCATCGACCAGCTCGAGGCGAGAGCCAGCACGGCGATCAACGCGATCGACGAGGCACGCAGGATCGTCGTACGTCGGCTGATCCGCCCCGGATCACCCGCGATCAGCACCACCAGCAGCAGGCCGGCGGTGCTGGGAAGCACCCAGGGCTCCGCGAGGCGCAGGTCGTCGGGGAGCTGGGCGGTCAGGCCCATGGCGACGGCGACTGCCGCCGCCATGGGCCAACGTGTCTCCCCGTAGGGATCCGTCGATCTGGAGCCGGAGCCGGATCCGGCGCGCCTCCTCACGCGTGGTTGAAGCTGGTCCCTTCCTCCGCCGTCAGCGACTCCTTCGGCGCGTGCTTGTCGAGCATCGCCATCGACCGGCGGTAGTCGTCGAGCAGCAGGGAGGCCATGTCACGGCTGAAGTCGTGACGCACCAGGACGCGCTGGATGGCCAGGTCCTCGCGGTGTGGCGGCAGCGTGTACGCCGGCACCTGCCAGCCGCGGGTGCGCAGCCGGTCGGCGAGGTCGAAGAGGTTGAACCCGTGGTCGACCCCCTCCTTCAACTTCCAGGTGAGCCCGGGGATGCCCCCGTGACCGTCGTAGATCAGCTCGAAGGGCCCCATCGCGGCGATCTCCCCGGCGAGGTATCGCGCGGTCTCGTAGCCGGCCTCGTGGATCTTCCGGTAGCCCTCCCGCCCGAGCCGCAGGAAGTTGTAGTACTGCGCGACGATCTGGCCGCCTGGACGCGAGAAGTTGAGGGCGAAGACGGCCATGTCGCCGCCGAGGTAGTTCACGTGGAAGACCAGGTCGTCCGGCAGGTCCTCGGCGTCGCGCCACACGACCCAGCCGACGCCGAGGGGCGCCAGGCCGAACTTGTGGCCGGAGGCGTTGATCGACTTCACCCGCGGCAGCCGGAAGTCCCAGACCAGGTCCGGCTCGACGAAGGGGGCGATGAACCCGCCGCTGGCGCCGTCGACGTGCATCGGGATGTCCAGGCCGGTGTCCTTCTGGAGCTTGTCCAGCGCAGCCGCGACGTCGGCGACGGGCTCGTACTGGCAGGTGAAGGTGACACCCAGGGTCGGGACCACGCCGATGGTGTTCTCATCCACCCGCGCGACCGCCTCCTCGGGCGTCATCAGCAGCCGGTCGCCCTCCATCGGGATCTCGCGCAGCTCGACGTCCCAGTAGCGGGCGAACTTGTGCCAGCAGATCTGCACCGGCCCGGTGACCAGGTTGGGTCGGTCGGTCGGCAGGCCCGCGGCGCGCCGCCGCTCGCGCCACTTCCACAGCAGCGCCATCCCGCCGAGCATGGCGGCCTCGCTGGAGCCGGTGGTCGAGGTGCCCATCGTGTCGGCGGCGTCCGGGCTGTTCCAGAGGTCGGCGAGCATGTGCACGCACCGCGCCTCCAGCTCGGCGGTCTGGGGGTACTCGTCCTTGTCGATCATGTTCTTGTCGACCGACAGCGTCATCAGCTCGTTGATCTCGGGCTCGACCCAGGTCTGGCAGAACGTCGCCAGGTTCTGGCGGGAGTTCCCGTCGAGCATCAGCTCGTCGCGCACGACCTGGAAAGCGTGCCGAGGAACGTGCTCGTCGTCGGGGAAGCGATACTTCGGCATCGCGGTCGACAGGTCGGTCGAGGCGAAGACGTCGTCCTCGAGAGCGCCTCGGACTGAGTTCTTGTTGTGCAACATGTAAGTCGACTCCTCAGGTCCACGCGTTGGTCGCGCGGGTAGGTGTGTCATGCATGGCTACTGCTCGGTCGCATCTGTTGTGGGTCCAGCTCTCGCCACCAGGTCCTACGGGGTCGGGACCGTCTCCTCGGTGTCGAGCTCGTCGACGAGGTCCTCGAAGTCGCCGAGCTGGTCGGGGCAATAGGTCTCGATGACGGCCAGGTCGTAGCTGACGAGGCTCGGGTCCAGCACGACCCGGCGGAGGTTGACGGAGTTGTTGCCGAACTGCGAGAGGGCCAGCTGTTGCTGGAGCTCGCCGACGTTCTCGCAGCTCACGCCACCGTCGGTGCCGTAGAGCGCGGTCGCCGTCTCGGTGTCGACCGTGGACAGGCCGCTCGCGGCCAGGCGGTCGTTGAGCTGGCCCGCGAGAGTGCGCGCCTCGTCGCCCCCGGAGTCCGACGCGCTCCCTGCTGCGGAGCAACCGGAGACGCCCAGCCCCACTCCGAGGACCAGGCTCGCCGCGCACACGGAGGAGCGGACTGCACGTGCATGCTTGGTGATCATCGGACTCAGGCCTCCTGACCCTGGCCATGACCCTGCGGGCCGTGGGCATCGGTGCCGTCCGGGGTGGGCTCGATCTTCCACTCCGGCTTCCGCAGCCGGTAGAGGACGAAGGGCCACACGCCGAGGAGGACGATGCCGGCGACGAGGATCAGGATGTAGATGCTCTGTGGTGTCGAGTCCGCGTTCCCCGAAGGTTCGACGAAGCCGAGGATGAAGGCGGCCAGGCTGGCCACGAACCCGATGGTCCCGACCACGGGCATCGCCGGCGACCGGAAGCCGCGCTTGACGTCCGGGTGCGTACGGCGGAGCTTCATGGCCGCCAGGAACATGATCATGTACATGATCAGGTAGAGCTGCACGGCCATGGCGGTGAGGATCCAGAAGACCGACTGCACCGACGGCAGCACCGCGAACAGGATCGACAGGACCGTGACGATGAGTCCCTGAGCCACCATGATCGGGACCTGCATGCCCCGGCTGTTGGTGCCCTGCAGACGCGGAGGGAGGTAACCGTCCTTGCCCACGAGCAGCAGACCCTTGCTCGGTCCGGGGATCCAGGTGACCACCGAGGCGAGGATCCCGATGACGATCAGCAACGCCATCACCGTGGTCCCCCAGGACATCCCGAGATGGTTGAAGAACACGTCGAAGGCCTGCAGCACGCCCTGGGTCAGGTTGACGCTGGACCCCGGCACGCCGACCGAGATGGCGAGCGTCGGCAGGATGAAGACGAACAGGATCAGCACGACGGAGAGGACGATGGCCTTCGGGAACTCCTTGGCGGGCCTGCGCATCTCGGTCACGTGGACCGCGTTCATCTCCATGCCGGCGTAGGAGAGGAAGTTGCTGACGATCAGCACGATGCTCGCCAGGCCGGTGAACTTCGGGAACCACTCCGCGTCACTGACCGCGGGCAGCTGCGACTTTCCTCCGTCGGCCAGGAAGATCACCGCGAAGACGATCAGGGCCGTGGCCGGGACGAGCGTCCCGACCAGGAAGCCCCAGGTGCCCACCTTGGCGAACGCGTCGACGCCGAACGTGGCGATGAGGGTGGAGACCCAGTACACGACCAGGATGACCAGGCCGGTGAAGAGCCCGGAGTTGGCCAGGCTCGGGTCCCACACGTAGGCCAGCGCCGAGGCGAAGAAGGCCAGCTGGGCCGGGTACCACGCGACGTTCTGCATCCACTGCTGCCAGATCGCGAAGAACCCGATCTGGTCGCCGTAGGCCTCCTTGACCCACGCGAAGACCCCGCCCTTCCAGCCACTGGCCAGCTCGGCGGCCACCAGTGCCACCGGCACCATGAACAGGATCGCCGGCAGCACGTAGAGGAAGATCGAGGCCCAGTCGTAGGCGGCCATCGCCGGGAGCCCGCGCACGCTGGCGACCGCTGTGGCGATGAGGATCGCCATCGAGGTCCAGCTGATGAACGTCCGGCCCGGATCCGCCGCCTTGCCTGGTGCCGTCGGTTGATCGTTTCTGTCAGTTGCCATCTCAACGCCTTCCGATGGTCGTCACGGCCATCGACGTTAGGAGAGCTTCCTGCGCTGGTCATCCCTCAGAATGAGTGACAAGTGCGGACCGCGGATCGGCGGCGAAACCGGACCGGAAGGTGATCGCCCGGGCGCACGCCAGGGACCATCCGGCGCCTCGCGGCGCGGCTGCGGGGTCGAGCGGGTGTCGGAGCGCGTCCGATGGGCCGGCCGGCCGATCGGGGCGTGGTCAGGGACCGGGCGGGCGCTGCCGGCCGGGTCCGCTCAGGCGCGCATCTGGCGCGAGAGCGACCGGGCCACCTTGCGCAGCCGGGCGACGACGTCCTCGGTCCGCTCCGCCGGGAAGCGCTCGGCGGGGGCGCTCATGCTGATGCCGGCCGGCAGGCCGATCCCTTCGATGACCACGCCCACGCAGCGACCGGAGTCCTGGTTCTCCGCCTCGTCCAGGCCGTAGCCCTGGCTGCGGACCTGCTCGAGCTCGCGGAGGTAGTCCTCCGCATCGGTGATCGTGTGGTCGGTGAACCGGGGCATCCCCGAGGCGGCCAGCACCGAGCGGACGCGGTCCTCGGGCAGCGTCGCGCAGATGGCCTTCCCCAGGGCCGTGCTGTGGACGTAGCCGCGCTCGCCGACGCGGGCGGCCAGCCGCATCATGTGCGCGGACTCGGCGACGACGTTGTGCACGATGAAAGCGCCGTCGAGGACCCCGAGGTTCGTGGTCTCCTCGAGCTGGTCGCGCAGCTTCTCCAGCGCGGGACGGGCGAGCTCGGTGAGCCGCTCCATCGCGTGGGTGCTCTGCGGGCGGAACGCGAGACCGAGGCGGTAGGCGCCGGTTTCCGGCTCCCGCTCGATGTAGCGCCGGGCCTCCAACGCACTGAGGTAGCGGAAGGTGGAGCTCTTCGGCATCTGGGCGCCCTCGGCGACCGCCGACAGCGGTACCCCGGTGGAGGAGTTGGCGAGGATGTCGAGGATGTCGCAGACCCGATCCACTGCTCGGAGGGGATAGGCCGGCGCGTCGCCTGCGTCGGAATGGTCCCGTGTCTGCGCCAAAGCCCGGCTCTCCGTCCTGCCGCTCAGCATGACGCCGAGCACCTCGTGGTCGCGGATCAGCGTAGTGCACCGGACCCGCCGGTGGCGGCGTACGAAGCGGTCTCGCGCCTGGACTTAGACGGCTTCCGAGCGAACCCGACTGCTACCGTTCTCCGAAACGCAGATTTCTTTACGTGGAATATGAGGACGGTCGGAATGGGCGCTGAACGGGTAGGGGAGGCGCTCCCGCGCCTCCGTCTGACGAGGGGTCGGCAGCCCGGTCCCACGGTCGCGATCCTCGGTGGTGTGCACGGCGACGAGCTCGAGGGAGTCCTGGCCGCGCGCCGGGTCCTGGCCGCGCTCGACCCCGAGGGGCTGCGTGGCTCGGTGCGGGTCGCCGCACCCGCGCATCCCGCGGCGTGGGCGTCCGTGACCCGGGCCAGCCCGGTCGACGACCTCAACCTGGCGCGGGTCTTCCCCGGGAGCCCGGAGGGCCGTCCGACCGAGCGCGTCGCGGCGTACCTGACCGATCGGCTCATCGCGGGCGCCGACCTCCTCATCGACCTGCACTCGGCGGGCGAGGGCTTCGACATGCCGCTGCTGGCCGGCTACCACGCGGGCGAGGGGCCCCGGTGCGAGCGAGCGGCCGAGGCCGCCCGGGCCTTCGGGGCGCCCTTCCTGTGGCAGCACCCCGACCTCTCGCCCGGGCGCTCCCTGTCCGCGGCGGCCGACCTCGGCGTCCCGGCCCTCTACGTCGAGGGACACGGTGGCGGCCAGGTCCGCAGCGCCGACCTCGACTGCTACGTCGACGGCGTGCTCCGGGTCCTCCACCACCTCGGGATGATCGAGGAGGCGCCGGCGCCCGCGGCCCCGTCGACGACCGTCCGGGGCGACGGGGACACCGACGGCGGCGTCGAGGCCGACGTCGACGGCTACCTGGTCACGGCCACGGAGGTCGGCCGACTGGTGCGCGCGGGGGAGCGGCTCGGGTCGATCCTCGATGAGGAGGGGTGCACGGTCGCGGACGTCCGCAGCCCTCAGGACGGGGTCGTCATGCTGGTCCGCCGCCGGGCGCGGGTGAGCGCGGGCGACACGCTCGCGATCGTCGCCGAGCGGGTGGACGCATGAGCGCCGCCGCGCTCCCGGTCGACCGGCTCAGCATGGGTGAGGGCGGGACGCCGATGGTCGCCCTGCACGCGCTCGCCGAGCGCTGGGGACTGGCCGGGCTGTGGGCCAAGGCCGAGTACCTCAACCCGACCGGGTCCTACAAGGACCGCATCGCCGCCGAGAGCATCCGGGTCGCCCTCCGCGACGGCCGCCGGGGCTGGATGGCGACGTCGTCGGGCAACGGCGGCGCCGCGATGAGCGCCTACGGCGCCCGGGCGGGTCTGCCCGGGGTGCTGCTCGTGCTCGAGGACGCCCCTGCCGAGAAGCTCGCGTCGATCGCGCCGTACGGCGTGCTCCGACTCTCGATGCCGCTGCTCGGTCCCGACGTGATGGCCCGGCTGGGCGAGATCGCCGAGGATCACGGCCTGCTGCTCACCATCACCGCCCACGCCCACAACCCCGAGGGGATGCGGGGCGCCGACGGCATCGGCGAGGAGATCGCCGCCCACGGGCACGCCACGCACGTCTACGTCCCGACCGGCGGCGGTGGCCTGCTCGTCGCCACCGAGCGCGGGCTGCGCGCCGGCGGGTCGGACGCGGCCGTGGTCGTCGCCCAGCCGGCCGGTTGCGCGCCCATCGCCCGCGCGGTGTCGGGCGAGCTGTCCCGGCCCCGCATCGACACCTGGGAGACCCGGATCTCCGGGCTGCAGCTGCCGGTCCCGCCCGACGGCGACCTGGCCCTCGACGCCGTCCGCCGCTCCGGTGGCTGGGGCGCGCCCGTGGCCGACGAGGACGCGTGGGCGGCGCAGAGCCTGCTGGCGCAGACCGAGGGCATCTTCGTGGAGCCCGCCTCCGCGCTCGCCCTGGCCGCGGTCCGCCAGGACGTGGAGGCCGGCCGCCTGGGGCCCGACGACCAGCCGTGCGTCGTGCTCACCGGCCACGGTCTCAAGGACCTCGGCCGCTTCGTCGCACCGGAGCACCGACCCGCGCCCACCACGCTCGACGAGATCCCCCAGCGGGTGCAGTCCTGGCTGGGTCGACCCCACGAGACACCCGCCCCCCACGCGGGGCCCGGAGAGAGGAACCCCCGCACATGACCCGTCTGGCAGTCCTCGGGCTCGGGCACGAGACCAACACGTTCTCGACCGTCCCAGCCGATCTGGCGACCTACGAGGACGGCGGCATCCACCGTGGTCAGGAGATGGTGGAGCACTACGCCACCTCGCAGGCCACCTTCGCCGGCTTCCTCGCCGCGCAGGACGACGACCCCGACCCCGCCGAGCTGGTCCCCCTCCTCGCTGCCTGGATCAACCCGTGCGGTGCGGTGACGGCGGAGGCCTTCGAGACCATCGTCGGCGAGATGGTCGACCTGCTGCGGCGGGAAGGACCCTTCGACGGCGTCCTCCTCGGGCTGCACGGCGCGGCGGTCGCGGAGGGCGTCCACGACGCCGACGCCGAGATCACCTCCCGGGTGCGCGCCGTGGTCGGCCCCGACGTGCCGATCGGCGTGGTCGTCGACATGCACGCCAACGTCGATGAGCGGCTCGTCGAGGCGTGCGACGTGCTGCTGCCCTACCAGACCAACCCGCACGTGGATCCCCGCGAGCGCGGGATCGAGTGCCGCAGCCGGGTGCTCGAGATCATCCGCACCGGCCGGCGGCCGGGGCTCGCGCTCGAGATGCTCCCGCTGGTCGTGACGATCACCCGGCAGGACACCGCCGAGGAACCGATGGCCTCGCTGCTCGCCCGGTCCCGCGAGCTCGAGCAGCTCCCGGGCGTCCTCGACGTCAGCATCGTCGAGGGGTTCCCGTACGCCGACGTGCCCCAGATGGGCATGTCGGTGGTCGCGGCCCACGAGGACGGCCGCGAGGCCGCGGCCGAGGTGGCCCGGACCATGGCCGCCGAGGTGTGGGCGGCCCGCGAGCAGCTCCAGGGCGGCGGGCTCTCCGTCGACGAGGGGCTGGACCGGGTCGCCGAGCACACCGGCGACGAGCCGCTGCTCGTCCTGGACGTGGGCGACAACGTGGGCGGCGGCGGACCGGGTGACTCGACGGTCCTGCTCGCCGAGGCCGTCCGCCGCGGGATCGACGGCGTGGTCGTCGTCCTCCTCGACCCGGCGACCGTGGCGGCGCTGGCCGGCCGCGAGGTCGGCGAGCGCGTCGAGGTCGCCGTCGGCGGGCGCAGCGTCGAGCAGGAGGGCCGGCCGGTGCCGATCGACGCCGTCGTGGTCGGCCGCTCCGACGGGCGGTACGAGGAGCCGAAGATCGCCCACGGCGGCCTGCGCTTCTTCGACGCCGGCGACATGGTCGCCCTGCGCACGACCGAGGGCGTCACCGTGGTCCTCACCTCCAAGCTGGTCCAGCCGATCACCCCCAACCAGCTGCGCTCGGTGGCGCTCGACCCGAGCTCCTTCCGCGCGATCGTCGCCAAGGGGGTCAACGGACCGCGCGCCGGCTACGCCGACGTCTGCGGGGGACACCTCGTCGTCGACACCCCCGGCGTCACCCGGCTCTCGGTGGAGGCGTTCGCCTACGCCCACCGCCGCCGCCCGATGTACCCCTTCGAGCCCGCCACGGCCTACCCGGCCGATGCGCGCGACTCCTGACCTTCCTGTCCTCCCTTCCCACCCCACCGAAAGAGAGATCCACCATGCCCCGTGAGGCCATCACCGGTGACGTGCCGGTCAGCCACCTGCCCTTCTCGCCCGCGATCCGGGCGGGGGACTTCATCTTCGTCTCGGGCCAGGCCTCCGTCGACGACACCGGCGCCTACGTCGAGGAGGACTTCGCCGGCGAGATGGAGCGCTCCCTGGCCAACGTCGCCCGGATCCTCGAGGCGGCGGGTGCGTCGATGGACGACATCGTCCAGGTCCGCTCCTTCCTCGGCGACATGGCCTACCGCGACGAGTACAACCGCCTGTACCCCCAGTACTTCAAGGCCGCGCCGCTGCCGGCGCGCACCACGGTCGCCGGCGGCATCGGCGCCCTGAAGTACGAGGTCGACGTGGTCGCCTACCGCCCCGTCCAGGCGGACGGCTGACGGTGCGGCCCGCACCGCTCGAGGTGGTCGCCGTGGACGCGCCGGCGTGCGCGCTCGGCGAGAGCCCCCGCTGGGCGCACGGCGCCTGGTGGTGGGTCGACGCGGCCGCCGGCGTGCTCTGGACCTGCGGGCCCGGCCTGGACGACGTGCGCGAGGTCGTCCGCACCGGCCGCCGGATGAGCGTGGCTCATCCGGCGGCCGGCGGGCGGGTCCTCATCGCCCAGGACACCGACCTGCTGGTGCTCGACCCCCGGTCCGGGGCCACGACGCCGTGGGCGACGGTCCCGCTGCCCCCGGGCCACCTGCTCAACGACGGGTCGGCGGACCCCGCCGGGCGGTTCTGGATCGGCTCGGTGGACCGCGAACGGCGCCCTGGCGCAGGCAGCCTCCACGTGGTCGAGACCGACGGCTCCGTCCGCCGGGTCGCCGGTGGGATCACCCTCTCCAACGGGATGGTGTGGTCCGGCGACGCACGGCTGCTGCACGCCGACTCCCTGGCGCGGTGCCTGTGGGAGCACGAGGTCGACCCACGCGCTGGGACCGTCGCCCGCTCCCGGCGCTCGATCGAGCTGCCCCCCGGTCCGGACGCGGACGGGCCGGCCCTGCCCGACGGACTCGCCCTCGACGTCGACGGCGGCGTGTGGGTGGCGATGTACGGCACGCACGAGGCGTGGCGCCTGGTCGACGGTGCGGTGCGCGACGTCGTACGCGTGCCGACGCCGCAGGTCACCAGCGTGGCGCTCGGCGGGCCGGACGGGCGCGACCTGCTCGTCACGACCGCCCAGGAGGACATGGACGCCGCGGCCCTCGCCGCCGACCCCGCGGCGGGCCGGGTCTTCCATGCACGGGTCCGAGTGCCGGGCGTCCCGGTTTCGCTCTATGGACCAACGAGTGCACCTGGCGTAACACGAACTTAACTGGGTTTGCAGGTTTGAACCCTTGACCAGGGTTGTTTCGATCCAGATACTGAACCCGTCGTTTTATTAGTTGGAACGCCGGCGCGGAGATTCCGGCCTGCGCGAGCGAGAGGGGGGCCTTCATGGGAAGGCAACGAGCAGGGCGGTTCGGTCGAGGACTGGCTGCGGCCGCCGTCACGTGCGGCCTGCTGTTCACGGCCGCCTGCGGATCGGGCGGCGACAGCAACGGGAGCGGTGGGGGCGGCGTCGCGGCGTCGGCCCGCGCGGACCAGGACAAGGCGGTGTTCCTCGCCCTCCAGGACCCGGGCACGATGGACTACGTCAAGAACAACCTGACCGCGCTGGTCCTCTGGCTGCCCGGGAACGTCGTGGAGCCGCTGGTGACCTTCGACGAGGACGGCGAGGCGCAGCCCGCGGTCGCTGAGTCCTGGGAGATCAACGAGGACCAGACCGAGTACACGTTCACCATCCGCGAGGCCTCCTTCTCCAACGGTGAGCCGGTCACCGCCGACGACGTCGTCTACTCGCTGACCGCGATGCAGGAGAGCCCGATCACGACGTACGCCGCGCCGTTCGCGGCCGTCTCGTCGATCAAGGCCACGGGCGACCGCGAGGTCACCGTCACGCTGAGCCGGCCGAGCCAGTCCTTCTTCCGTGGGATGGGCGGCATGTCCGGTCTCATCCAGCCCGAGGCCTCGGCCGGGAGCATCGCGACCAAGCCCATCGGCACCGGCCCCTACGTGCTCGACGCCTACAAGCCCAACTCCGGGCTGACGTTCTCCCTCAACAAGGAGTACTGGGGCGAGGAGCCCAGCCTGAAGGAGGTCGAGGTCAAGATCGTCCCCGACGGCACCGCAGCGCTCAACGCGATGCGCGCCGGCGAGGCCGACGCCATGCCGGTCATCACCATCGACCTGTGGGAGCGGCTGACCACGCAGGGGTTCGACAAGGACTTCGAGATGGTCACCTACCCGCAGAACGGCGAGATGCTCTACGTCGCGATGAACAGCCAGCGACCGCCGCTGGACGACGTCGAGGTGCGCCGCGCGCTGGCGCAGTCCTTCGACCGTCAGCAGTTCATCGACGCCTTCAACGCCCCGTGGGGCGCCACGGCCACCTGTGGCTACGGCCTCTCCGACGACCCGCAGTTCACCGAGGAGGGCGAGGAGTGCCCCTCGCCGTTCGACCCGGACGCCGCGAAGACGGCGCTCCAGGAGGCCGGCTACGGGGGCGAGCCGCTGGAGTTCGCCTCGCTGAGCGACGTGCCCGACCTCTCGCTCCCCGCGGACCTGCTGATCCCGCAGCTTGAAGGGGTGGGCGCGAACATCGAGCGCAACGCCCTGGAGCTGGCCCGCTACTCCCAGCTGATCTTCCAGGGCCGGCCGCCGGAGTTCGACGTGACCGTGATGTCGGACCCCGCGCCGATCACCCAGTTCGCGTGCACCGACCAGGCCAAGGCCGGGTGGACGACGTACTGCAACCCGGAGATGACCGAGCTGATGGAGCAGGCCGACGCCGCGCTCACCACCGAGGAGCACGACGACCTGATGGCCCAGGCCAACCAGGCTCTGATGGACGACGCCGTGATCGTCGGTCTGCTGGCCAAGGACGGGGTCGGCCTCATCCACCCCGACCTCAAGGGCTGGCAGGAGCCGAAGATCCACATCGACATCAACTTCGCCAACTTCAGCTGGTGACAGCTCGTCGCTGAGGGCGGATCCGGGAGAGCCGACCAGGCTCTCCCGGGTCCGCCCCTGCACCCACCACAGGATCACCGCCCGGCCGCTGCAGCCCGGGGGGATCTGCGACCACTGCCCGGCTCCGCCGGGCGCAGGAGAGGACACCGATGCTGGTCTTCCTTGCGCGACGCCTCGCCTTCTTCGGGTTCGCGCTGGTCACCGCCTCCATCCTGATCTTCGTGCTCATCCGGGCCGCCGGCGGCAACGTCGCCGCGGTGATGCTCGGCAAGGGCGCCACTCCGGAGGCCATCGACGCCCTCGAGGCGGAGCTGGGGCTCGACCGTGCGCTGCCGGTGCAGTACTTCGACTGGGTCGGCGGCATGCTGACCGGTGACTTCGGCACCTCGTTCCGCACCGGCGAGCCGGTCACGAAGCTGCTCACCGACAGCCTGCCGGTGAGCGTCCCGCTCGCCTTGGGCGGCATGCTCCTGGCCCTCGTGATCGCCCTGCCGGTCGGGACGTACGCCGCCACCAAGGCCGGCACGCCGATCGGTGCGCTGGTCGCCATGCTGAGCCAGGTCGGCATCGCCATCCCGGTCTTCTGGGCCGGCGTGCTGCTCTCGATGTTCGTCGGGCTGCGCCTCGGCTGGCTGCCGACCGGCGGGTGGACCCCGTGGTCGACGTCGGCCGTGGACGCCGCCCGCTCGCTGGTCCTCCCGGCGCTCGCGCTGGGCATGGTCATGGCCGCGACGCTGAGCCGGTACACCCGCACGGCGGTGATGGACGTGATGAACGAGGACTTCGTCCGCACCGCCCGCGCCACGGGCATGACCCGCCGTGGTGCCCTGATGCGGGTCGGCGTCCGAAACGCGGCGCTCCCGCTGGTGACCGTCGTCGGGCTCCTGGCGGCCGAGCTGATCGGCGGCACGGTGATCATCGAGGAGGTCTTCTCCCTCCCGGGCCTGGCCCGGATGATCCTCTCGGCCGTGAGCGCCCGCGAGATCATTGTCGTGCAGAGCTCGGTGATGATCATCGTCGCGTTCGTCATGCTCGTGAACCTGACCGTCGACGTCCTGTACGGAGTCCTCGACCCACGCGTAAGGGTGTCTCGATGAGTGCTGCTGTCGAAGGTTCGATGATCGCCGGGGACCTCTCCGGCAAGGCGGCCCGGCGGCGCCGGGCCGCGTGGAACGTCTCGCTCGTGGTGGGCATCGTGATGACCGCCGCCTTCCTCCTCGTGGCGGTCGTCTCCCTGTTCTGGACGCCGGCGGACCCCAACGCCGTCGCGCCCGCGGACCGGCTCCTGCCGGCGGGCTCGCCCGGGCACCTGCTCGGCACCGACGCGCTCGGCCGCGACGTCGCCAGCGCCCTCATGGTCGGTGCGCGCAGCTCGATCATCGTCGCCGCCGGCGCCGCCTTCCTGGCGCTGGTGGTCGGCACGGTGGCCGGACTGGTCGCGGCGTCCTCACGCCCCCTGGTCGACGAGTCGGTGATGCGGGTCGCGGACGTCCTGCTCTCGATCCCCGGCATCGTCTTCGCCCTGGTGCTGGCCGCCACGGTCGGCGCCGGGATCGGCTCGACGATCTTCGCGCTGTCGGTCTTCCTCATGCCCTCCTACACCCGCGTCGTGCGGGCGGCGGCGCTGCGGGTGCTCGGCGAGGACTACATCACCGCCGCGCGCCTCTACGGCCGGCGCAAGCTGTTCATCCTCACGCGGCACGTGGTCCCGAACATCCTCTCGGTGATGATCGTGCAGTTCACCCTCTTCTTCGCGGTGGGCATCCTCACCGAGGCGGGCCTGTCCTACCTCGGAGTCGGCGTCAACCGCCCCGACGTCTCCTGGGGGATGCTCCTCAAGGAGGCGCAGGAGACCGTCGGTGTCTCGAGCCCGCTGGCCGTCTGGCCGGGGCTCGCCATCGTCTTCGCGGTGCTGGGGCTCAACCTGCTCGGCGACGGACTCCGTGACGTGCTCGACCCCCGGATGCGAAAGAGGGCCCGATGAGCGACCGTGGAACACCGACCGGGCCCGCCCCGGTGACGTCCGGGGCCGAGGCCGACCTGGTGCTGGACGTCCGCAACCTGGTCGTCCGGACCTCGGACCTCACCGCCGTGCGCGGTGTCGACATCCAGGTCCGGCGGGGCCAGCGGGTGGGCATCGTCGGCGAGTCCGGTGCCGGCAAGAGCCTGACCGCGCTGGCCGTGATGGGCCTCCTGCAGCCGGGCTGGCGCACCGAGGGCGAGGTCCACCACGACGGCGTGGACCTCACCACCATCTCCGACCGCAGCTTCTCCGGCCGGCGCGGCCGGACCCTGTCGATGGTCTTCCAGGACCCGCTCTCGGCGCTGAACCCGACCAAGCGGGTGGGCGCCCAGATCACCGCGGTCATCCGCCGACACCTCAAGGTCTCGCGCGAGGAGGCCAGGGCACAGGCGCTGGACCTGCTCGCCCAGATGAACCTGCCCCGCCCCGAGCAGATGCTCCGCGCCTATCCGCACGAGCTCTCCGGGGGCCAGCGCCAGCGGATCATGATCGCGATGGCGGTGGCCTGCTACCCGCAGCTGATCATCGCCGACGAGCCGACCACCGCGCTGGACGTCACCGTCCAGAAGCAGGTGCTCCGGCTCCTCGACCACGCCGTGAGCGAGCGGGGGAGCGCGCTGCTCATGATCACCCACGACCTGCCGGTGATCGCCGCGATGTGCGACCACGTGGTCGTCATGTACGGCGGCCGCGTGATCGAGGAGGGCCCGGTGGACGTGGTCTTCCGGTCGCCCCGCCACCCCTACACGCGCGGGCTGCTGGACTCCCAGCCGACGCTGGACAACATCGAGCTGGAAGGGACGACGCGGTTGCCCTCGATCCCCGGAAGCGTGCCGCCGCTGCACCTGATGCCCACCGGCTGCCCGTTCCGCACCCGGTGCGCGCGCGCCGACGCCCGCTGCGAGGTGGTGCCGGTGCTGACCGGTGAGGACTCCCGGGCCGCCTGCTGGCACCCGGAGCGCACCGACGCGATGGCGGTGGCCCGATGAGCGCGGCGCCCGAGCAGGCATCGGGCACCACCCCGGTCATCGCCGCGGTCGGGGTGAGCCAGGAGTACAAGCTCGCACGGACCCGGCTCCTCGGCCCCCGAGGCCGGCTCGACGCCCTCACGGACGTGGACTTCCACGCGATGCCCGGCGAGGCGATCGGCCTGGTCGGTGAGTCCGGCTCGGGGAAGTCCACCCTCACCCGCATCCTCGTGGGGCAGGAGGCGCCGACCGCGGGCGTCATGCAGCACCGCGGCCAGGACATCTGGACCGCGGACCGCGAGGCCCGCCGCGACTTCCGACGCTCGGTGCAGCTGGTCCTGCAGAACCCGCGCTCCTCGCTGGACCCCCGGATGAAGGTCGGCGCGTCCCTGGTGCAGCCGCTGCGCTCGCTGGCCATCGACGTCGACCACGGCGCCCGGGTCAAGGAGGTGCTCGACCAGGTCGGGCTCGGGACGGACGCCTTGGCGAAGTACCCCCACGAGTTCTCCGGGGGACAGCTCCAGCGGATCGCCATCGCCCGGGCGCTGATGCCGCACCCGAAGGTGGTCATCGCCGACGAGCCGGTCTCCGCCCTGGACGTCTCGATCCAGGCGCAGGTGCTGAACCTGCTCAAGGACCTGGTCGCCGAGCTGGGCCTGACCCTCGTGCTCATCGCCCACGACCTCAGCGTGGTCGCCTACACGACCAGCCGGGTCGCGGTCATGTCCGGCGGGCGCATCGTCGAGACCGGGAGCCCCATGGATCTGTTCACCCGACCGGAGGCCGAGGCCACCCAGGCCCTGGTCGACGCGGTACTGACCGTCGAGGGCGGTCTGGCAGGAAGGTCGCTGACATGACGACACCCATCTCCGGAGGCCGGCTGCGCGGGCAGACGGCGCTGGTCACCGGCGGCTCCCGCGGGATCGGCGCCGCGGTCGCCCGGTCCTTCGTCGCCGAGGGCGCGGCCGTGGCCGTGGCCCACGAGCCCACCCCCGCCATGGCCGAGGCGGCCGAGCAGCTGGTCGCCGAGCTGAGGGCCGCCGGCGGCACCGCCGTTGCGGTCCCCGGCGACCTCGCCACGCCGGACGGGCCGGGCCAGGTGGTCGCGGACGCCCGCGCCGCGCTCGGCCCGCTGAGCACGGTCGTGGCCAACGCGGCCGCGTCCGGCCGCTCGCCCTACCACGAGCTGACCGTCGAGCAGTGGGACCTCGTCCAGGCGGTCAACACCCGCGGCACCTGGCTGCTCGCCAAGGCCGCCCGCGACGACCTGGTCGCCACCGGCGGCAGCATCATCAACCTGACCTCGGTGATGGTCCGGACCGGACAGCCGTGGGCGGTGCACTACACCGCCTCGAAGGCGGCGATCCTCGGCATGACCCGCGCCCTCGCGCGCGAGCTCGGCCCGCACGGCGTGCGGGTCAACGCGGTGATGCCCGGCGCGATCCGGACCGAGAACGAGGTGGAGCTCGACCCGGACGCCGACAAGGTGGCCGCGGAGATCCTGCCCCTGCAGTCGCTCCAGCGGCGCGGGATGGCCGAGGACCTCGCGGGCGCCTTCGTCTTCCTCGCCAGCCCCGAGGCCTCGTTCATCACCGGACAGGTGATCAACGTCGACGGCGGATGGGTGATGTACTGAGCGTGCGGCTGGTCGCCGGCGGGATCTCCGCGGCGATCGACTCCACCCGAGGCGCCCGGCTCACGAGCCTGCGCCTGCACGGGACCGAGCTGCTCGGCGGCGCCCCGCACGAGGGCCCCGGGCCCTCGTCCTGGTTCGACGGCAGCTTCCCGATGGCGCCGTACGCCGGGAACGTCCGGGACGGGCGCTTCTCCTTCGAGGGGCGCGAGCACCGGCTGCCCCGCAACAACGGTCCCCACGCCGCCCACGGTCTCGTCGAGGACGCGCCGTGGGAGGTCGTGCGCCACGACGCGCGCTCCGCGGAGCTGGCGGTGGCGCTGCCGCCGGAATGGCCCTTCGGCGGCGAGGTGCGGCAGCGGGTGGTCCTCACCGAGGAGTCGCTCGAGGTCGAGCTGCGCTGCCGCAACGACGAGCGGCCGATGCCCGCGACCCTCGGCTTCCACCCGTGGTTCCGCCGGGACCTGGGCCAGGGGCCGGTCGAGCTCGAGGTGGCACCCGGCCTGAGGTACCAGCCGCTGGCGCCGGGCATCCCCGGCGAGCCGGGGACCGACCTGGGGCAGCGCCCGTGGGACGACGTGTTCACCGCGCTGGCCGCTCCGCCGGTGCTGCGCTGGCCGGGTGGCCCCGTGCTGACGGTGGAGAGCAGCTCCGCGACCTGGATGCTCTACGAGCAGCTGGCGCCCGCCCTGTGCGTGGAGCCGCTCACGGCGCCGCCGGACAGCCTCGGCACTCCCCGCGGCCACGTGGTGGCGCCGGGAGCGGACCTGCGGCTGACCATGCGGCTGCGCTGGGACCTGCCGGGCTGATCCGGGCCCCAGCGCGGGCGCCGTCACCGCGTGCACTCCTCCAGCAGCTCCAGCACGTGGCGGTAGCTGCGGCCGGTCGCGCGCGACATGCCCATCTCGCAGGTGCGGTTGTCGGAGACGTAGGCGTCGAAGCGGTGCCCGGAGACCTCGGCGGCCTCGGGGGCCGTCGCGGCCGCAGTCACCTCGGGGTGGAGCATCCCGCGGTCGCCGGCGAAGCCGCAGCAGCCCCAGCTCGCCGGGACCACGACCTCCTCGGCGACGGCGGCGGCCACGGCCTCGAGGTCCCCGCGGGAGCCCAGGTGCACCGCGGAGCACGTCGGGTGGACGGCCACCGAGCGCAGCCGCCGGGAGACCTCCAGGCGGGGGAGCACGGTGGTCCGGACGAAGGTCACCGCGTCGACGACGCTCAGCTGCCGTCCCGCGTCGGCCCGGCCGGCCCGCTCGACCACCTCGCGCAGGCCCAGGCTGCACGACGCGGCGTCGCTGACCACCGGGAGCCGGCCCTGGTCGGAGAGGGCCCAGACGGCCTCGAACGTGCGAGCGGACATCCGCTCGTAACCCCGGGTCAGCCCCTTCGACTGCCACGGGGTGCCGCAGCACAGGCCCGCGACGTCCTCGGGGACCGCCAGCGCGAGCCCCGCGCGCTCGCAGAGCGCGCGCAACGACTCGGCTGCGCCCGCGTCTCGGGCACCGGTGCCCGCAGCGACATCCGTGGAGCCGCAGGCGGAGCCGGCGCAGCCGCAGCTGCCGCCGCATCCGGTGCCGGCGGCGTCGGCGGCGCCGAAGAGCGAGCCCACGCAGGAGGGGAGGAACACCGCGGCCGGGGCCGGGCCCGTTTCGCGGGGCCCGGTGCCGGTCCTGCGCGGGCCGGGGGAGGGGAGGTCGTCGGCGAGCTGGGGGACCCAGTCGCGGGAGAGCACGCTGCGCGCGGCCCGGGAGCCGCCGGCGACCACGTTCGCCGGCAGGGCGTCCGCGAGGCGGAGCCCCGCACGCACCCCGGTGACCGCGCCCTGCCAGTGGTCCGCGGCGACCGCTCCGGCCCGCTGGACGAGACGGCCGTGCCGCTCGGCGCGGACGCGCTTCATCACCGCGCCGGTGTCGATGGTGACCGGGCAGGCGGTCCGACACATCGAGTCGGCCGCGCAGGTGTCGACGGCCTCGTAGGCGAAGTCCTCGTCGAGCGCGCGCACCCGGGCCACGTCGCCGTCCGCGACCGCCTGCGCGCGCTCGCGCATCAAGACGATGCGCTGCCGCGGGGTCGTGGTGACGTCGCGCGAGGGGCAGACCGGCTCGCAGAACCCGCACTCGACGCAGGTGTCCACCGCACCGTCGACCGCGGGGGTGGTCTTCAGGTGGGCCACGTGGGCGCGCGGGTCCTCGTTGAGCACGATGCCGGGGCTCAGCACCCCGGCGGGGTCGCACAGCCGCTTGACCTCGCGCATGACGGCGTACAGCTCCTCGCCGTACTGCCGGCGGACGTACGGCGCCATGATCCGGCCCGTGCCGTGCTCGGCCTTCAGCGACCCGCCCGCCCCGAGGACGAGGTCGACGAGGTCCTCGGTGAACGCCTCGTAGCGGGTGACCTCCGCGGGGTCGTCGAACCGCGGGGTGATCATGAAGTGCAGGTTGGCGTCCTTGGCGTGGCCGAAGACGACGGCGTCGTCGTAGCCGTGCCGCGCGAACAGCTCGATGAGCCGCTCGGTGGTCTCGGTGAGCACGGGCAGCGGGACGACGATGTCCTCCAGCAGCGCGGTGGTGCCGACCGGGCGGGCGCCGGCGACGGCGGTGTAGAGCCCCTTGCGCAGGTGCCAGAGCCCCGCGCGCTCGCCCGGGTCGCGCGTGAACGCGGCGGGCGTCGTCAGCGGCAGGCCGCCGACGACGCGGTCGGCCTGCGCGACCTCGGCGTCCAGCTCGTGCTCGGTCATCGCCTGGAGCTCGACGAGGAGGGCGGTGTGCGAGGCGACCGCCAGGCCCGCCAGGGCGGGGCCGGCCTCGGGCTCGCGCTGGACCACCCGCAGGGAGGCCGCGTCGAGCAGCTCGACGGTGCGGGCGCCGGCCTCGAGCAGGGCCGGCAGCGCGTCGGTGGCGTCGGTGAGGGAGTCGAAGACGAGCAGCGCCGTGGCGGCGTGCGGGCGCACCGGCACGGTGCGGAAGACGACGTCGGAGACGAACCCCAGGGTCCCCTCCGAGCCGACGAGGAGCCGGGCGAGGATCTGCACCGGCTCGTCGTGGTCGAGGAAGGAGTCCAGGGAGTACCCCATCGTGTTCTTCATCGAGAACTGGTGCCGGATGGTGGCCACCGAGTCCGGGTTCGCCCGGACCCGGTCGCGCAGCGCGGCGAGCCCGGCGTGCAGCGCGGGCTCGGCCGCTCGCAGCAGGTCGTCGGCCCCGGGGTCGGAGGTGTCGACCGTGGTGCCGGACGGCAGCACGAAGGTCAACGACTCCACGGTGCGGTAGGCGTTGTGCTCGGTGCCGCAGGCCATGCCCGAGGAGTTGTTGGCCACGACCCCGCCGACCGTGCACGCGGCCTCGCTGGCCGGGTCCGGGCCGAGCCGGGTCCGGTGCGGGGCCAGCCGGGCGTTGACGGCACGGACGGTCGCGCCCGGACCCGTGCGGACGAGCGCGCCGCCCTCGAGCACCTCCACCCGCCGGAAGCCCCGGCGGGTGTCCACGAGCACCCCGTCGGTGCCGGCCTGCCCCGAGAGACTGGTCCCTCCCGAGCGGAAGGTCACCGGCAGCGCGTGCGCGGAGGCCACCCGCATCAGGCGGGCGACGTGCTCGGCGTCGCTGGCGGTGACCACCGCGCGGGGGTGGAGGAGGTAGTGCGAGGCGTCGTGGGCCATCGCGGCGAGGTCGACCACGCGGGTGCGGACCTCGCCGGGGGCGCTGACCGCCTCCAGCGCCGCGCGCTCGGTGCCGTCGAGGGCGGCGGAGGACATCGCTCGGTGCTCCCGGCTCAGCGGGCCACGGGCCCGGGGCCCTCGGCGAGCGTCGCCGCGAGGGCGTCGTCGAGGACCTGCACGGTGTGGGCGACGTCGGCGTCGGTGTGCGCGGTGGAGAGGTACCACCGGCCACCGGGGAGGGTGAACACGCCGCGGCGCAGCAGCTGGACGGTGAGCCGGTCGTAGAACTCCTGGTCCGCGCCGATGAAGTCGGTGAAGGTGCGGGCGTCCGCGACCCCGGCGATGCACTGGACGACCGGGCCGACCTGGTTCACGGTCACCGCGAGGCCGTGGCGGGCGAAGCCGGCGCGGATCCCGTCCGCGAGCGCCCGGCCCTGACGCTCGAACGCGTCGTACACCCCGGGCTCGTCGAGCGCGTCCAGCGTGGCACCGGCCGCGGCCAGCACGACGGGGTTCCCGTTGTAGGTGCCGGCGTGGACGATGCCCTGGGTGGTGCGCTCGAGGATCGACGCGCGGCCGGCGATGGCGGCCAGCGGGTAGCCGCCCGCGATCGCCTTGGCCAGGGTCACCAGGTCGGGGGTCACGCCGTAGCGGGTGACCGCGCCGCCGCGGTCGATCCGGAAGCCGGTGATGACCTCGTCGAAGACCAGCACGGTGCCGGTGGCGTCGCACAGCTCGCGCAGCCCGGCCAGGAAGCCCTCCGGGGGCTCGATGACCCCGGAGTTGCAGAGCACGGGCTCGCAGAAGATCGCCGCGATGTCGGAGTCGGGAGCCTTGAGCGCCTCGGCGACGGCGTCGAGGTCACCCCACTCGACCAGCACCAGGTCCTCGAGCGCGGAGGGGTTCTGGCCCTGGCTGCCGAGGCCGAGCGTGCCGTCCGCGCCGGGCCGGTAGCCGACCAGCATCGGGTCGGACCACCCGTGGTAGTGCCCGCCGAACTTGATGAACCGTCGGCGGCCGGTGACGCCGCGGGCCAGGCGCAGGGCCACCTGGGTGGCCTCGGTGCCGGTGTTGCTCCACAGCACGCGCTCCATGCCGGGGATGCGGTCGAGGACCTTCTCGGCGACCTCGGCCTCGAGCAGGTGCCCGGTGCCGTACGTCGCCCCCAGCGGCAGCTGGGCGCTGACGGCGGCGGTCAGCCCCGGGTGTCCGTGGCCGAGGATGACCGGGCCCCAGCCCAGGACGTAGTCGAGGTAGCTGTTGCCGTCGAGGTCGGTGAGCCGGGGGCCCGCGCCGCCCTCGACGAAGATCGGGTGCGGCTTCATCGACGCGCGGAGGCCGGTCGAGACGCCACCCGCCAGCGATCCCTTGGTGCGTTCCCAAGCGCGCTCCGAGGCAGGCCAGGCGGCGATCGTCATCTGCGGTTCCTCTTCCCAGGTCGTCGTGCTGTCGAAGTTCTGTTGAGTAGAACTCCAGTTTCAGTAGATGCAACGCTACTGTGCGGACATGACCACGTCAACAGAACGTCCTGCCGCCTGCGAGCCCGGTCATCGGTCCGACCGGACGGTTCCCACGTCCCGCTACCGCAGCCTCCCCGACCCCGCGGTCGACGCCGCCGAGGTCGGCGCGCAGGGGTGGGTCCTGGACGACCTGCTGCTCCCCGCGATGGTCCTGCGCGACGACGCCCTGCGCCACAACATCGCCCTGCACGCGCAGTGGTGCGCCTCGGTCGGCGTCTCCCAGGCGCCGCACGCCAAGACCCACCTGTCTCCGGAGATCGTGCGCCTCCAGCTCGACTCCGGCGCGTGGGGCATGACCGTGGCGACCGTGCACCAGGCGCGGCTCCTGGCCGAGGTCGGGGTGCAGCGGATCATCCTGGCCCACCAGGTCGTGGACGCCGCGAACGTGCGCGCGCTCGCGAGGCTGCTCGAGCAGCGCCCCGACCTCACCGTGATGCCGCTGGTCGACTCGGTCGCCGGCGCCCGGCTCCTCGACGCCCACCTGGCCCGGGTGCGGCCCGGACGACGGATCCCCGTGCTCGTCGAGCTCGGCGTCCCCGGTGGCCGCACCGGTGCCCGCGGGCTCGGCGCCCTGGAGGCCGTGGCGCGCGTGGTGCACGAGAGCGAGCGGCTCACGCTCGCCGGGGTCGAGGGGTTCGAGGGGATCCTCCCGGTGGGCCGCGGCGCCGAGCACCTCGCGCCCGTGGACAGCTACCTCGCCCGGCTGGCCGAGGCGGCGGCCGCGCTGGACGCGCACGGGCTCTTCGCGGACGTCGAGGAGGTGGTCGTGACCGCCGGGGGATCGGTCTTCCCTGACCGGGTCGCGGCCATGCCCCGCCCCGCGCTGAGCCGGCCGCTGCGGGTCGTGGTGCGCTCCGGTGGCACCGTCACCCACGACCACGGCCCCGACGCGGCGTACCCCCCGCTCGCGCCGGAGGCGGGACACCCGCTCGGCGCGCTGCGCCCCGCCCTGGAGCTGTGGGCCGCGGTCGTCTCGATCCCGGAGCCGGGGCTCGCGCTGGCCGCCTTCGGCAAGCGTGACGCCCCCTACGACGCCCGGCTGCCCGAGGTCCTCGAGGTCCGCCGGGACGGGGAGCCGGTCGACGCGGCCGGGGTCGTGGTCGACCGCGTCAACGACCAGCACGGGTTCCTCCGTCACGACGGACAGCTCGAGGTCGGGGACGTGCTCCGGATGGGGCCGACCCACCCCTGCACGGCCTTCGACAAGTGGCCGCTGGTGCCGCTGGTCGACGATCGCGACGCCGTGGTGGGAGCGGTCACGACCTGGTTCTGAGCAGGGGTGGGGCGGTCCGGGGCTCAGGCCTGGCGCAGCGTCTGGCGCTGGGCCCCGAGGCCGTCGATCGACACCTCGACGACGTCGCCCGCCCGGAGGTAGGGGAACCGCCCGGAGAGGGCGACGCCCTGCGGCGTACCGGTGTTGATCACGTCGCCGGGCTCGAGCACGGCCACCTGGGAGAGGTGCCAGACCAGGAAGTCGACGCTGAAGATCAGGTCGGCGGTGGTCGAGTCCTGGCGGGGCTCGCCGTTGACCCACGACCGCAGCCGGAGGTTGCCGGCGTCGACCTCGTCGGCCGGCACCAGGGCGGGACCGAGGGGGTTGAAGGTCTCGCAGCACTTGCCCTTCGACCACTGCCCGCCCGAGGCCTCGAGCTGGAACTCCCGCTCGGAGACGTCGTTGGAGATCGTGTAGCCGGCGATGTGCTCGCGCGCCTGCGCCGGCGACTCGAGGTAGCGCGCCCGCTTGCCGATGACGACGGCGAGCTCCACCTCCCAGTCGGTCTTGGTCGACCCGCGCGGGACGAGGACGTCGTCGTCGGGCCCGACCACGGTGTTCGGGGTCTTGAAGAACAGGACCGGCACCTCGGGCGGCTGCGCGCCGGACTCCGCGGCGTGGGCGGCGTAGTTCATCCCGATGCACCACACGGCGTGCGGACGGGTGATCGGCGCGCCCCGGCGCAGGTCGGTCACGTCGACCTGCGGGAGCGTGCCCTCGCCGAGCGCGCGCCGCACCTCGGCGATGCCGTCGCCGGCGAGGAAGTCGCCGTCGATGTCCGGGGTGATCGGCTGGAGGTCGTAGGCCACGCCAGCCTCCACGACGACGGGGCGCTCGGCGCCGGGGTCTCCTACACGCATGAGGTGCATGCGGCATCTCCTTCGGTGGCTGTCTCGACGGCGCGGCAGGCGCGCCGCGACCATTCCCGTGAATGGTACGGTACTTTCGACTACTGAAACGAGTACCGGCTCCCCGTCCCGAAGTGAGGGCACGTGTCAGGTCCCATCGACGCCACTCGTCGCCAGCCCCGCGGCCGCATCGCGGTCGCCGGTCTGATGTTCGAGGCGAACACCTTCGTCCCGGGGGTCACCCCGCTGACCGCCTTCGAGACCTCGACGTACGCCGAGGGCGACGCGGTGCTGACCGCCGGCCAGGGCCTGGACTCGATCGCGGGCGCGGTCGCCGTCTGCACCGCCGCGGGGTACGACGTCGTCCCGACCACGTCGGCGGGCGCGATGAGCGGCCCGAAGGTCGCCGCGGGGGTCTACCCCGCGCTCCGGGAGCGGCTGCTCGCCGGCCTCGCGCCGCACCGCGGAGCGGTCGACGGGGTCTACCTCCAGCTGCACGGCGCGATGGTCGCCGAGGACGAGCTCGACGTCGAGGGCGACCTCGTCGAGGCGGTCTCCGCCCTCATGGGCGTGCCGGTCGCGATCTCGCTGGACCTGCACTGCCACTTCACCGAGCGGATGGCCGCAGCCACCCCGCTCGTCGCCGGCTACCACACGCTGCCCCACGTCGACATGGTCAGCACCGGCGAGCGGGCGATGCGCCTGCTGCTCGCCCAGCTGGACGGGGCCACCCCGGTGCTCGCCCGGCGCGGGGTCCCGATGATCACCTCCGCGGAGGGCCAGGACACCAACCACCCGCCGGTCAGCGAGATCATCGCCCGGATGCAGGCCCTGCTGGCCGAGCCGGAGGTGCTGGACGCCTCGCTGTTCATGACCCAGCCGTGGCTCGACGTGCCCGGCCTGGGCTGGTCGGCGGTCGTGGTCACCGACGGGCGCCCCGACCTCGCCGAGGCCTACGCCGACGAGCTGGCCGCTATGGCCTGGGAGCGTCGCGAACGGGTGGTCGCTCCGAAGGTCGCCATCGACGACGCGCTCGCCCGGGTCTCCGCGACCCGGCCCGACCCGGCCCAGGGCCCCTTCGTGCTCGGTGACGGTGCCGACAGCGTCTCGGCCGGCGCGGCCGGGGACGGGGTGGAGGTGCTCGCCGCCCTCATCGGGCTCGAGCAGGCCGGCGGCCTCCCCGGCCGGGCCCAGGTCATCGTCACCGACGCGGACGCCGCCCGGCAGTGCGTCGCGGCGGGTGTCGGCTCCGTGGTCGAGCTGCGTGTCGGCGGGTCGCTGGCGACCGACTTCCACCAGCCCGTCACGCTCTCCGGGACCGTGGTCACGGTCACCGACGGGCGCTTCCAGTCGCTCTACCCGCCGGCGCCGGCCGACCTCGGGTCCGCCGTGGTCGTGCGCGTGGGGACCGAGCTGTACGTCGTCGTGACCGAGCGGCCCGCGAGCCAGCTCGACCACCAGCTCTACACCCGCGTGGGCCTCGACCCCCGGCAGGCCCACGCGGTCGTCACCAAGTCGGCCGGCGGCTACCGCGCCTTCTTCGAGCCGCTCGCCCGCGAGTGCCTCGACGTCGACACCCGCGGCCCCTCGGACTCGCGCCTCGAGCGGCTGCCGTTCCGTCGGGTCGACCGACCGCTCTACCCGCTGGACCGCGACATCGTCTGGCCGGCCGGCTGAGCCGCGCCCCCACCCGAGGAGAAGTGATGGACGCAGACGTGCTCGTGCGCGGGGCGACGGTCGTCGACGGGACCGGCCGTGAGGCCTACGTCGCGGACGTCGCGATCGCGGGGGACCGCGTGGTCGCGGTCGGCGACCTGGCGGGGCAGACCGCCCGGCGGGTCGTCGAGGCGGAGGGCCTCGTGCTCTGCCCGGGATTCATCGACATCCACACCCACTCCGACGTCAGCCTGCTCCACGACCCGGCGGGGGAGAGCAAGGTGCTCCAGGGCGTGACCACCGAGGTCCCGGGCAACTGCGGGTTCTCGGCCTTCCCGCTCGCCGAGGACCGGCTCGACCTCCACTCCGACCACCTCGCCCGGATCGGCGACGACGTCCTCCCGCCCGCGGCGCTGACCTGGCGCGACCTCGACGGCTACGCCGCGAAGCTCGAGCAGGACCCCCCGACGCTGAACGTCGCCCCGCTGGTCGGGCACGGCACCGTGCGCGTGGCCGTCATGGGGGTCGACCAGCGCCCGCCGACCGACGACGAGCTGGACCGGATGCGCCGGCTGGTGGCCGAGAGCCTCGAGCAGGGCGCGTTCGGGCTGTCGACCGGCCTCACCCACATCCCGTCGGGCTACGGCGACACCGACGAGGTGCGCGAGCTGGTCCGCGTGGTCGCCGAGCACGGGGCGCTCTACGCCACCCACGCCCGCACCTCCGCGACCCCCGAGGGGTTCCCCGAGGTCGAGGAGGCGATCGACACCTGCCGGTCCGTCGGCGCCCGCCTGCAGTTCTCCCACGCCGCGATCAACGAGCCCCACAAGTGGGGGCAGGCCGGCGACGTCGTCGGCCTCTTCGAGCGCGCCGAGGCGGCGGGGCTCGACGTGGGCTTCGACGTCTACCCGTACGACGCCTCCGCCTCGTCGCTGACGCAGTACCTCCCGCCGTGGGTGCAGGCCGGCGGCACCGAGGGCCTGCGCCGACTGCTGGCCGACCCCGACACCCGGGCCCGCGCCGAGCGCGACCTGGCCGCGGGCTGGATGGACGGCATCCCGTGGTTCTGGGACCGGGTGCTCATCAGCCGCGCCGGCCCGGGCCACGACCACCTCGTGGGCCGCTCGCTGGAGGAGGCGGCCCACCTCGAGGGCGTCGACCCGGTGACCCTCACCCTCGATCTCTGCCTGGCGCACGGCAACAGCGTCCAGGTGGTGCTCTTCTATCGCACGGAGGACGACATGACGACCTTCCTGGCCCACCGGCTCTCCCTCGTCGGGTCCGACGGCTCCGCGGTGCCCCTGGACCAAGGGGGCCTCAAGCCACATCCCCGGGGGTTCGGCACCTTCCCCCGGGTGCTCGGCCGCTACGTGCGCGAGCAGGGGCTCCTCTCCCTGCCCGCGGCGGTGCACAAGATGACCGGAGCGGTGGCGGAGCGGCTGCAGCTGCCCGACCGGGGCGTGGTGCGCCCCGGCGCCGTGGCCGACCTCGTGCTCCTCGACCCCGCCACGGTGGTCGACCGGGCGACGTTCACCGAGCCCACGCAGGCTCCGGTCGGGATCGTCCAGGTCCTCGTCAACGGCACGTCGGTCGTCGAGGACGGCCGGCTCACCGGCGCCCGGCCCGGCCGGGTGCTGCGGCGTACGACGGTGGCCCGCCGCGCCGCGGAGGTGGCCCGATGAGCGCGCCGCTGGGTCACCGCTCCACCCCCGGGGCGACGCCGGACGACGGCGGGCTGGCCAGCCAGCGGGTGCGCCAGTTCAGCTTCGAGGGCGACGCGCTGCGGCTCTCGATGGACTGGTCGGTGGCCGACCTGTCGCGGGCCCAGGTGCTCGTCGAGACCGCCGCTGGCCAGTCGCACCCGAGCTCCTACCACCTCGCCGACCTCGGCACCGAGGCCGCCAAGGGCGTGCTGCAGGCCGGCGCGAAGCCGGCCGAGTACACCACCACCGACATCTGCGACGGCGTCGCCCAGGCGCACGACGGCATGAAGTACCCCCTCGCCTCGCGCGAGTTCATCGCGAACATGGTCGAGATCCACGCCCACGCCACGCCGTTCGACGCGGTGGTGCTCTCCTCCTCGGGGGACAAGGCGGTGCCCGCCCACCTGCTCGCGATCGCGCGCCTCGACCTGCCTGCCGTGCACGTCCCCGGTGGCGCCATGGTCTCGGGGCCGCAGATGCGCTCCAACGAGGAGCTGTGGAGCATGAAGATGGAGGTCGACCGCGGGAAGCTCTCGCTCGAGGAGTTCCAGGCCTTCCAGCGCTTCGCGTGCCCCGGCTGCGGTGCCTGCCAGTACATGGGGACCGCCGCGACCATGCAGGTGATGAGCGAGGCGCTCGGCCTGGCGCTGCCCTGGGGCGCGCTGATCCCCGCGACGATGGCCGAGCTGCGCCGGATGGCGCGCGCCGCCGGCGAGCGCGTGGTCGGGCTGCTGAAGGACGGCATCACCGCCCGGACGATCCTGACCCGCGAGGCGTTCGAGAACGCGATCACCGTCCACGCGGCCATCGGCGGGTCGCTCAACGCGGTGATGCACCTGATCGCGATCGCCGACGAGGCCGGGGTGCAGATCACCGCGGAGGACTTCGACGAGATCCACCGGCGCACCCCGGTGCTCGTCGACGCCAAGACCGCCGGGCGCTACCCCACCGAGCTGTTCTGGTACGCCGGCGGCGTACCGCGCCTGATGACCGAGCTCGGCGACCGGCTCCACCTCGACGCCCTCACGGTCAGCGGCGCCACGGTGGGGGAGAACCTCGAGCGCCTGGTCGGCAAGCACCTGCAGCGCCAGGCCGAGATGTTCCTCGGCAACTACCAGCTGCGCGCCCAGCAGGTGATCCACCCGATCGACGACCCGGTCTACGCCTCCGGCTCCACCGTCCTGCTGGCCGGCAACCTCGCCGACGGGGCGATCGTGAAGTCCCACGCGGTCGCTGAGTCGATGCTCACCCACACCGGTCCGGCGCGGGTCTTCGACCGCGAGGAGGACGCGATCGAGGCCACCGTCACCGAGAGCATCCAGCCCGGCGACGTCGTGGTCGTGCGCTACCAGGGCCCGCGGGCCACCGGGATGCCGGAGATGTTCTTCCTCTCCGAGCTGATCGCCTCCAACCCCGTGCTGGCCGCCACCACGGCCCTGGTCACCGACGGCCGCTTCTCCGGCGCCAGCCGGGGGCCGTGCATCGGCTACGCCCACCCCGAGGCCATCGACGGCGGGCCGCTGGCCTTCCTCGAGGACGGCGACCTGGTCGAGATCGACATCCCCCGGCGCTCGCTCGCGGTCGTCGGGCTCGCCGGGCGGCGCGCCACCGCCGAGGAGGTGGAGCGCGCCTGGCGGAGCCGGCGCGAGGGCTGGACGCCGCCGGTGGTCCGGCACCGGGGCGCGCTCGGGCAGTACACGGCGCTGGCGCGTCCCGCCCTCGAGGGCGCGGGGTGCCGCCTGTCCGGCCCGCCGGCGGGCTCGGCCGGGGAGCGCTAGCCCGACGGCGCGGGCGCACCGGGCTCTGCGCTGCCTGCCGGGGCATCGGCGACGTCGGCGGCGACGCGGTGCCCGTGCTCGCTCGCGAGGCGGGCCAGGCGGTGGTGGTGACGCATGCCGTCGCCGGCCGCGGGACCCGAGGCGGCTCCCGGGCGGCCCAGCCGGCGGTAGAAGACCCGCTTGGTGGCCTCGGCGGCCACGACGTACCCGCCGGTGATCGCGACCAGGGTGAGCAGGAGCAGCACGGGTGGGCCGGTCAGGCCGAGCGCGTCGGCGACGTGCGGCAGGAACGGCAGCACCACGGTGACCAGGCCGACGACGACCGAGGTGACCAGCAGCGCCCGGCCGGGGCGGCTGCGGTAGGCCAGCCGCCGGGTCCGCAGCACGAAGAGGACGGCGAGCTCGGTGAGGGTGGAGCCGATGAACCAGCCGCTCTGGAAGAGCGTGGCGCCCGCGTCGAAGACCCCGATCAGGATGGCGAAGGTCAGCAGGTCGAAGGCGCTGCTGAGCAGCCCGAAGACGACCATGAAGCTGCGGACCTCGTCCAGGTCCCACCGCCGCGGGCGGTCGACGACCTCCGGGTCGACCCGATCGGCGGCGATGGTCACGCTGGGCAGGTCGGAGAGGAAGTTCAGCAGCAGGATCTGCCGGGGGAGCAGGGGCAGGAAAGGCAGGAACGTCGACGCGGCGGCCATGCTGACGGTGTTGCCGAAGTTGGCGCTGATCGTCGTGTAGACGTACTTGATCGTGTTGGCGAAGGTCTGCCGGCCCAGGCGCACACCGTCCACGACCACGCCGAGGTCCTTGTCCAGCAGCACCATCGAGGCGGCGCTCTTGGCGACGTCGACCGCGGTGTCGACGGAGATGCCGACGTCGGCGGCCCGGAGCGGGGCGGCGTCGTTGATCCCGTCGCCGAGGTAGCCGACCACCGACCCCGAGGCGCGCACCGCGCCGACGATGCGCTCCTTCTGGCTCGGGGTCAGCTCGGCGAAGGCGTCGACGTCGGCGGCGACCGCCGCGAGCTGGGGGTCGTCGAGGGTGTCGACCTCGCGCCCGGTCATCACCCGGGGTTCGCCGTCGGTGAACCAGTGCGCGACGTGGAGGGCGGCGAGCCGGTTGTCGCCGGTCAGCATGCACAGCCGGATGCCCTGGGCGGTGAGCCTCGCGACGGTGGCGTCCAGGCCGGCCTTCGGCGGGTCCTCGAAGACGAGCAGGCCGAGGAGGGTCATGCCCCGCTCGTCCTCGGCGCCGACGCGGGTCTGCTCGGGCGCCGGGCGCTCGGCGACGGCGACCACCCGGTAGCCCTGGGCGCCCAAGGAGCGGAACCGCTCGTCGTAGGCGTGCCGGACCTCCTCCCAGGGCCGGGTCCCCTCGCCGGTGACCGCCTCGGTGACGACCGCGGTCACCGTGGGGAAGGCGCCCTTGGTGATGAGCACGCGCCCGTCCGGGCCGTCGGCGAGCACCGAGAGCCGCTTGCGCTCGAAGTCGAAGGGGACCTCGGCGACGGCCTGCCAGGCGCCGTCGGGCCGGTGGCTGCGCAGGATCGCCTGGTCCAGCGGATTGGTGTACCCGGTCTGCAGGGCCGCGTTGACCGCTGCGCGGTCGGCGGTCACCGCGCTCTCCTCGCCCTCGAGGCCGGTCGCGGCGAGCAGGGTGATGGTCCCCTCGGTGAGGGTGCCGGTCTTGTCGGTGCACAGCACGTCCATGCTGCCGAGGTCCTCGATGGCATCGAGGCGGCGCACGATCACCTGCGCCCGGGCCATCCGCCGCGCCCCGCTGGACAGGCTCACCGCGACGATCGTCGGGAGCATCTGCGGGGTGACCCCGACGGCGAGCGCGAGGGAGAAGAGCACCGCGTCGATGAAGGGCCGGCCGAGCACGACGTTGATCAGCAGGATCATCGCGGTCAGCAGCGCCGTCACCCGCGCCAGCATCAGCCCGAAGCGCGCGGTGCCCGCCTCGAAGCTCGTCGACGGCGGCGCGGCGACGAGCGCCCGGGACATGTGCCCCAGCTCGGTCGATCGGCCGGTGGCGACCGCGACGGCCTCGCCCCGGCCGCTCACCACGTGGCTGCCCTGGAACAGGGCGCCGGACCGCTCGGCCAGCGGGGCGTCGGCGGGCGCCGGGTCCGCGCTCTTGTGGCGCGGGTAGGTCTCGCCGGTCAGGGCCGACTCGTCGAGCTGCAGGGAGTCCGCGGTCAGGACGCGGCAGTCGCAGGGCACCACGTCGCCCGCGTGCAGGACGACCACGTCGCCGGGGACGACCTGCTCGGGGGCCACCGAGGTCACCTGCCCCCCGCGCCGTACCTCGATCTCGATCTGGACCTGGTCCAGCAGGCGGGCGACCGTCACCCCGGCCCGGTGCTCCTGCCAGAACCCGAGCAGCCCGCTCAGCACGACGATCGCGAGGATGATGACCGCGTCGATCCGGTCCCCGAGCAGCAGCGAGAGCCCGGTCGCCGCCAGCAGGACGAGGATCACCGGCTGCCGGAACTGCCGGAGCAGCTCGGCCCAGATCCCGGTGGAGCGCTGGTCGGAGATCCGGTTCGGGCCGGACGCCGCCAGCCGCCGCGCCGCCTCGTCATCGCTCAGGCCGGCCGCGCTCGTCCGCAGGCCCGCGAGCACGGCGGAGGCGGGGGAGGCCCAGTACGCCGCGTCGTCATCGCCGCGGTCGACCTCGCTCGACGCAGCTGCCCCGGGTCCGGCCACCTGGTCCCCCTTCCGACGTCGTGCCCAGTCGCGAACCGGTCCAGGCTCGACCGAGGCGCCGTGGCCACGTCAGGGCCGAAGGTCATCCCGGCCCGGCGCGCCGTCGGCGAGGGTGGGCGGGGGCGGCGGCTCGAGCCGCCACCCGGGCTTGCGCAGCCGGTAGAGGACGAGCGGCCAGATCCCGAGGGCGACGATGCCGGCCAGGAGGATCAGCGCGAAGACCCAGGGACGCGTCGTACCGGCGTTCCCCGACGGCTCGACGAAGCCGAGGAGGAAGGCGGCCAGGCTGGCCAGGAAGCCCACGCACCCCACCAGCGGCATCGCCGGCGTCCGGAACCCCCGCGGGACGTCGGGGTGGGTGCGCCGCAGCCGCATCGCGGCCAGGAACATCACCATGTACATCATCAGGTAGAGCTGGAGGGCCATCGTGGTGAAGATCCAGAACACCGACTGCACCGAGGGCAGCACGGCGAACAGCACGGCCAGCGCGGTGACCGCCAGGCCCTGGGCGACCAGGAGCGGCACGTGCATGCCCCGGCTGTTGGTGCCCTGCAGGATCGGGGGCAGGTAGCCCTGCCGGCCCACGATGAGCAGGCCCTTGGTCGGGCCGGGGATCCAGGTGACCACCGAGGCCAGCACCCCGACGACGATCAGCAGCGCCATGACCGTGGAGCCCCACGGCATCCCGAGGTGGTCGAAGAACACATCGAAGGCCTGGAGCGTGCCCTGGGTCAGGTTGATGCTCGAGCCCGGCACGGCGACCGCGATCGACAGGGTCGGCAGGATGAACACGAAGAGGATCAGCACCACCGAGAGCAGGACGGCCCGGGGGAACTCCACCGAGGGCCGGCGCATCGCGGTCACGTGCACGGCGTTCATCTCCATGCCGGCGTAGGAGAGGACGTTGCTGACGACCAGCACGATGCTGGCCAGGCCGGTGAACCGCGGGAACCAGTCGGCATCGGCGACCGGCGGCAGGTGGGAGGTGCCGCCCTCGCGCCAGAAGAGGACGGCGAGCACGACGAGGGCGCCCGCCGGCACGATCGTGCCGGCCAGGAACCCCCAGGTCGCGACCTTCGCGAACGCCTCGACGCCGCGGGCGGCGATGAGCGTCGCGAACCAGTAGACGACCAGGATCACCAGGCCGGTGAAGAGCCCCGAGCTCGCCAGGCGCGGGTCGAGGACGTAGGCGAGGGCGGAGGCGAAGAACGCCAGCTGCGCGGGGAACCACGCGACGTTCTGCATGACCTGCTGCCAGATCGCGAAGAAGCCGATCCGGTCGCCGAAGGCCTCCTCGACCCAGACGAACACGCCGCCGGACCACCCGCTGGCCAGCTCGGCGGCCACCAGCGCCACCGGGACCATGAACACGATCGCGGGCAGGGCGTAGAGGAAGATCGAGGCCCAGTCGTACGCCGCCATGGCCGGCAGGCCCCGGACGCTCGCGACCGCGGTCGCGATGAGGAAGGCCATCGACGTCCAGCTCAGGGCCGCACGGGGCGGGGCCGGACCGGGCGAGGGAACGGTCTGGCCGTCCTCGCGAGTAGCCATGCCCACGCCCTCCGTCGACGGACAGGTGCTCGACGCTAGGCGCGGGCCCCGGATGGGGGCATCACCCACAATGAGTGAGCCGCCCGCGTCAGGCCGGGGTGGCCGGGGTGGCGGGCTGCACGTCGCCGTGGCGGGCCAGGCTGACGGCGCCGGCGACCGCCAGGACGAACCCGAGGAGGGCGAGCGGGCCCCATCCGGGGCGGGTCTGGTCGCCGAGCAGGAGCAGGCCCACCAGCGCGGGCGCCACGGTCTCCCCGACGACCAGCGGAGCGGTGGCGGCGGTGACGCTGCCGCGCTGGAGGGCGGTGGAGTACGTCAGCAGGGCGACCACCCCCGCCACGGCCAGCGCGTACGTCGCCGGGCTGCGCAGCAGAGGGCCGACCTCGTCGAGGACGTGGTCGGGGGACAGGTCACCGGGGAGCATGCGCGAGGCCACGGCGGTGGCGCCGAAGGCGAGCCCCGCCACGGCGCCGAGGGCACGGGCCCCGCTCGCCCCGCGCAGCCGGGCCAGGGGCACCGCGGCGAGGCCCAGCACGACGGCGGCGACCAGCACGCCCCACTGCTCGAGGTCGCTGACGTCGACGCTGCGGTCCTCGGTGGCCGAGGCGCCCACCAGCGCGAGCCCGCCGACCACGACCGCGATCCCGAGGCGGTCGGCCCGGGTCAGCGGCATCCGCAGGAACACCGCGCCCAGGATCGCGGTGACCGCGAGGAACCCGGCCACGATCGCCTGCACCACGAAGAGCGGCAGGCTGCGGACCGCGACCAGGCTCAGCACGAACCCGAGCCCGTCGACGGCCACGCCGGCGACGTACGTCCCCGAGCGCAGCAGGCGCACCAGCAGCCGCGGGTCGAGGCCCTCGGCGGCCTCCGCGCGGCGCGCGGCGACGGCCTCGAGGACCGAGCTCACGCCGTAGCAGAGCGCGGCCCCGGCGGCGGCCAGCAGCCCGAGCAGCATCCGGTCACGCTAGCCGCCGGACCGGCCGCTCATGTGACGTGGGGCACACTGACCAGGTGTCGCTCGGGACGACGGAGGACCAGGAGCGCTCGTGGGGCCGCGTGCTCGACGGCGGGTTCTTCGCGTTCTCGGGGGTCGCCGGCGCCTGGTTCGCCTACGTGCTGCTGCGCGACGGGGTGCGCCCCGGGTGGCCGACGCTGCTGCTCCTCGTCTTCTGGGTCTTCTTCAGCTACCTGGTCCTCCCACGCGTGCACCGGATCCTCACCGCGATCTACCTGCCGGGCTACTTCGTCGGCCGCACGCGGACCAGCGCCGGGCTCCTCGGGGACCCGGTCAACCTCGGGTTCGTCGGGGACGCGGGCCAGGTGCACGGGGCGCTGACCCGGGCCGGCTGGACGCTGGCCGACGAGGTCGGCATGAGCAGCGCGGCCGGCATCGTGCGCAGCGTCCTGCAACGGCGCAGCTACCCCGCGGCCCCGATCAGCCCGCTCCACCTCTTCGACCGCCGCCAGGACTTCGCCTACGAGCAGGAGGTCGCCGGCACGGCGCTGCGCCGCCACCACATCCGGGTCTGGCGCTGCCCGGACGGCTGGCTGCTGCCGGGCGGCTTCCGGACCGACTGGCTGGGAGCGGCCACCTTCGACCGCGGCGTCGGGCTCTCGCTGTTCACCCTCCAGGTGACCCACCGCATCGAGGAGGACATCGACGTCGAGCGCGACTTCGTCGTCGCCTCGGTCTGCGCGGCGGTCCCCGGCGCGGAGGTCCGCGTGATCGAGAACTTCTCCTCCGGCTACCACCACCGCAACGGCGGCGGCGACCGGATCCGCACCGACGGCGACCTGCCGATCCTCGACGTCCGCGCGGCCCCTCCGCGCGAGGGCGCGCACCTCGCGGGCGGCGCCCACCTGGCCGCGCGCCGGGCCCGGGTGGGCGACGCCCCGGAGTCGGTCCTCGTCGGCGTCGGGGTGGCCCTGGCCCGGTCGGCGGCGTACGGCGTGGGCGCGGTGGTGTACGCCGCCCGGGAGTCCGGCTCGGCGCCGGCGGTCCTCGTCGCGGTGCTCGCGGTCGCGGAGGCCGTGCTCGCGGTCGCCGTGCTGGCGGCGCGGAACTGGGCCCGCCTGGTGCTCGTGGGCGGCTGCTCGGTGGCGGCCGTGACCACGATGGTCGTCTCGGTCGTCGGCCACCGGCCCCCCGTCGGGCTGGGGGAGCTGCTCGCCGCCGGCGGCAGCATCATCGTGCTGCTGGCGCTCTCGAGCCCGGAGGCCCGGGACTGGGCGACCGCCCGCCCGTCCGTGGTCCGGCCCGGGGTCGGGGCATGAGCGGCTCCGGGCGCCCGGCGCTCCGACCGGCCCTCCTGGGGGCGGGGGCCGGCCTGTCCTACGCCACCTTCGTGGTCGACCTGGTGCGCCGCGGCCCCTCGAGCCTGGACCACGCGGTCAGCGAGCTGGCTGCGCCGGGGGAGCGGTGGGCGTGGTTCTACCGCGCGGCTGAGGTCGGCTGCGCCGCGGCGGTGCTCCCGCTCCTGCCGCCCGTGCGGTCCGCCCTCCCGCCCGGCGTCGGCCGCGAGGTCGTCACGGGGGCGACCGCGGTCTTCGCCGTCGCCGCGGCCGCGGCGGGGGTGGTCCCGACCCCGTGCGGTCCGGGCCTCGCCTGGGGCGTCGTCGACCTGCGCCCCCGCAGCGACCTCCACGACGCGGCCAGCCTGCTCGCCGAGTCCGCGGCGTACGTCGGGGTCGGCGCCGCCTGGGCCACGACCCGGCGCCGCGGACCGCGCTGGTTCCACCGTGCCGCCGGCTGGACGCTCCTCGTGGGGGTCGGCAGCGGGCTGGTCCACGGAGCGACCCGCTCCCACGCCGAGCGCCGGCGGGTCTCCGGCGTCAGCCAGCGCGTCGACGTGCTGGCCGTCAGCGCCTGGCTCGGCTGCCTGGGGGTCCTCGGCGCCCAGGCAGCCGGCACCACCGAGCCGCAGGGAGCACCCCGATGACCGACCAGACGACCGACCCGCCGAGCGAGCACCCGACCTCCTACCCGACGCAGCAGCCCCACCACGAGCGCCACGAGCGCCACGGGACCCTCGCGGACCGTCGCCCCCGCCTGCACCTGCCGGCCGACGACCGCTGGCCCGACCGGTTCGCCGGCGTCCTGTTCGGCTTCGCCGGCCTGGTCGTGGTCGTGGCGCTGGTGCCGCCCTGGCACCGGTACTTCTCCCGGGAGACCGACCCGGTCTCGCTGCTGACGATCCCCGTCGTGCCGAGCCTGGTCTACGCCGCGCTCCTGCTCGTCACCGCCGTCGCGCTCCGTCGCCGCCTGCGCGCCGCGTGGTGGGTGGTGATGGTCTGGTGGCTGGGCGCCTCCGAGCTCGGTCGCGTCGTCATGCTCGGGGCCGGCGAGCACGTCGTGCTCGCGGCGATCGGCCTCGTCGTGGTCGGGTTGGCCATGGTGCTGGCGGTCCGGGTCCGGGACCAGTTCGTGGCCCGCCGCGCCCCCGGCGACCTGGCGACCGCCCTCGCGGTCTTCCTCGGCGGCGGCCTGGCGACGGTGGCCGGGGGCGCCGCGCTCGTCAGCGGCTTCGGCCGCTCCCCGGACTACCCGACGTCGCTGAGCTACGTCCTGCACATGATCCTGCTCGACCTCGGGCGGATCGGGCCGGAGACCGCGGCCTCGGCGCCGTGGTGGGTGCGCCTGGTCATCGGGCTGGTCGGCGCCGTGGTGGTGCTCGGCGCCGCGACGGTGCTCTTCCGCGCGCCCCGCGACACCCGCACCCTCGGGGTGGCCGACGAGGCCCGCGTCCGGGCGCTGCTCCGCGACTTCGGTGACCACGACTCGTTGGGGTACTTCGCCACCCGGCGGGACAAGGCGGTGGTCTGGGACACCGGGGCGCCGGAGACCGCCCGGGCCGGCGTGTCCTACCGGGTGGTCGGCTCGGTCAGCCTGGCCAGCGGCAACCCCGTGGGCGACCCGGACTGGTGGCCGGCGGCCATCGAGCGCTGGCGCGACCGCGCCCGCGCCAACGGCTGGTCGCTGGCGGTGATGGGTGCCGGCCACGAGGGCGCGCTGGCGTACGCCGACGCCGGCCTCTCGCTCATCGACCTCGGCGACGAGGCGATCGTCGACCTGGGCGGCTTCTCCCTGCACGGTCCCGGCATGCGCTCGGTGCGCCAGTCGGTCTCCCGCCTGCGCCGCCGGGGCTACACGACCCGGGTGGTGCGCCACGCGAGCCTGACCGAGGCCGACTTCGCGACCCTCGACGCCGCGGCCGCGTCGTGGCGCGGCGACGGCGGGGACGAGCGCGGCTTCTCGATGGCGCTGGGCCGGCTCGCCGACCCGCTCGACCGCGCCTGCGTGCTGGTCGCCGCGCACGACGCGGACGGCGAGCTGCGCGGCTTCCTCAGCTTCGTGCCGTGGGGCCGCACCGGGCTCTCCCTGGACCTGATGCGCCGCGACCCGACCGCCGACAACGGCCTGGTCGAGCTGATGGTCGCCAGCCTGGCCGACCACGCCGCGGCCTTCGGGGTCGGGCCGGTGTCGCTGAACTTCGCGATGTTCCGCGAGGCCTTCGAGCGTGGAGCCGAGCTCGGCGCGCTGCCGGTCGCCCGGCTCTGGCGCCAGGGCCTGGTGCTGGCCAGCCGGACCTGGCAGCTGGAGTCGCTCTACCGCTCCAACGCCAAGTACCTCCCCGAGTGGCGGCCGCGCTACCTCGCCTACGAGTACGCCTCGGACCTGCCGCGGGTCGGGATGGCCGCGGGCAGTGCGGAGGGCTTCCTCACCGCGCCCTCCATCGGCCGGCTGCGCCGCCACGGGCACGAGGACGGCCTGCGCACCTCGGGTGCCGATCGCGCCGAGGCCGTCCTGGCCCTCGTCCCGCCGCCGCCCGACCTCGTCGCCGAGGCGGTCTCGCCCGACCACCTCCCCGAGCAGGTGCGGGTGCGGCGCGCGAAGCTCGACGCGATCCGGGCCGCCGGGATCGACCCCTACCCGGTCTCCGCCCCGCGGACCCACACCCTCGCCGAGGTCCGCGGGCTGGTGCCCGACGACCTCGCGCCCGACACCGAGACCGGCACCAGGGTCAGCGTCGTCGGCCGGGTGCTGCTCAAGCGCGACATGGGCCGGCTCGGCTTCGCCACCCTCCGCGACGGGAGCGGGGACCTGCAGGTGATGGTCGACGCCGCGCACGTGGCGCCGGCCGACCTCGACTTCTGGGAGCACCGCGTCGACCTGGGCGACCACGTCGGGGTGACCGGGACGGTGATCACCACGCGGGCGGGGGAGCTGACCGTCCGTGCGGAGGCGGTGGTGCTCACCAGCAAGGCGCTGCGTCCGCTGCCGGACAAGCACGAGGGGCTCACCGACCCCGACGCCCGCGTGCGGATGCGGTACGTCGACCTCATCGTGCGGCCCGAGGCGCGCACCACCGCCTACCAGCGGGCCGCGGTGGTCCGCAGCGTCCGCGACTCCCTGCACGCGCGGGGGTTCACCGAGGTGGAGACCCCGGTCCTGCAGACCGTCCACGGCGGCGCCAACGCCCGGCCCTTCGAGACCCACATCAACGCCTACGACCTGGACCTCTACCTGCGGATCGCCACCGAGCTGCACCTCAAGCGCCTGGTGGTGGGCGGGATGGAGCGGGTCTTCGAGATCGGCCGCCAGTTCCGCAACGAGGGCGCCGACTTCAAGCACAACCCGGAGTTCACCTCGCTGGAGGTCTACCGGACCTACGGCGACTACGACTCGATGCGGGTGCTGACCCAGGAGATCGTCCAGGAGGCGGCGACCGCCGTGTACGGCGCGCCGGTCGCCCGCCGTCACGACGCCGACGGCCGGCTCGTCGAGCACGACCTGTCGGGGGAGTGGCCGGTCAGGACCGTGTGCCAGGCGGTCTCCGAGGCGCTCGGCGAGGAGGTCACCACCGAGACTCCGCTGAGCACGCTGGTGCGCCACGCCGACCGGATCGGGATCGAGCTCGAGCTGGACCCGTCCTGGGGCGTCGTGCTGGAGGAGATCTACAGCGAGCTGTGCGAGGGCCGGACCACCACGCCGGTCTTCTACACCGACTTCCCCAAGGAGAACGCCCCGCTCACCCGGCCGCACCGGCACGACCCGCGGCTGACGGAGAAGTGGGACCTGGTGATGTTCGGGGCCGAGCAGGGGACGGCGTACTCCGAGCTCATCGACCCCGTCGACCAGCGCGAGCGCCTGGTCGCCCAGTCGCTGCTGGCCGCCGCGGGCGACCCGGAGGCGATGCAGGTCGACGAGGACTTCCTGCGGGCCCTCGAGCACGGCATGCCGCCCACCGGCGGCATGGGGCTCGGCATCGACCGGCTGGTCATGAACCTCACCGGCCTCAGCATCCGCGACACGATCCTGTTCCCGCTGGTCAAGCCGCAGGGCTGAGCGGGCGCGCCGACGGTTCCGTCCATTCTGGGTGATGCGCGCGCGATCGCCCGAGGTCAGTCTGGCGGGACCGACCGTGCGCGCCCCCCACTCCGGTCGGGAGGAGACACCATGGACGAGTCGGTCACGACGCCCCAACGCCTCACCGCAGAGTTCCTCGGCACGTTCGTCCTCGTCCTCGGGGGCTGCGGCGCCGCGGTGCTCGCCTCGGGGGTCCTGGTCAACGGCATCCTCGTCGGCATCGGCTTCCTCGGCGTCTCCTTCGCCTTCGGCCTCTCCGTGCTGACCATGGCCTACGCCGTGGGCCACCTCTCCGGCGGCCACTTCAACCCGGCGGTGACGATCGGGCTGGCGGCCGGCGGCCGGTTCGCGTGGAAGGACGT
Source organism: Nocardioides marmotae (assembly GCF_013177455.1). Lineage (NCBI taxonomy): Bacteria > Bacillati > Actinomycetota > Actinomycetes > Propionibacteriales > Nocardioidaceae > Nocardioides > Nocardioides marmotae. The sequence continues at coordinate 2,319,644 of NZ_CP053660.1, read as the reverse complement.
CCCGGCGTACGTGGTGGTGCAGGTCGTCGGCGCGATCGCCGCGGCCGCGGTGCTCTACCTCGTGGCGAGCGGCCAGGACGGCTTCTCCGCGGTCGACTCCGGCTTCGCCTCGAACGGGTACGGCGACCGCTCACCGGCCGGCTACTCGCTGCTCGCCGGACTGGTCATCGAGGTGGTGCTGACCGCGATCTTCCTCATCGTCATCCTCGGGGTGACCGACACCCGCGCGCCCAAGGGCTTCGCGCCGCTGGCGATCGGGCTGACCCTCACCCTGATCCACCTGGTCAGCATCCCGGTCACCAACACCTCGGTGAACCCGGCCCGCTCGATCGGGCCGGCGCTCTTCGCCGGGGGAGACGCCATCGTCCAGCTCTGGCTCTTCATCCTCGCGCCGATCCTCGGCGCCGTGATCGCCGGGATCGGTCACGCCATGCTGCTCGGCCGGGGCGAGCCCGCGACCCCGTTGGAGGAGGCCTCCGAGGGCTGACCCGCATCCCACCTCCTGGACACCCGGGCCGTCGGACCCGGGCCGGGTGCCGGTGCGCCGGGCGCCACAAGCCCCGGCGCGACCGGGCCCTTCGGACCCCCGGATCCGGGTCCCGGCGTTCCTACGGTGGGAAGGTGACCCAGGGCACCCGAGCATCCGACCAGCTGTCGTACCCGACCGACGACGAGGCGCTGCTAGACATCAAGCTCTCGGCGCCACCGTTGCGGGCCGGCCTGGTCACCCGGGCCGCCCTCATCGACGCCGCCCGCGCCCGCGACGCCTCCGTCGTCGGGGTGACCGCGCCGGCCGGCTACGGGAAGTCCACGTTGCTCGCGGAGTGGGCGCGGCGAGAGGAGCGCCGGGTCGGATGGGTCTCCCTCGCCCGGCTCGACGACGACCCGGTCCTGCTGCTCCACCTGCTCGCCTCGGCCTACGAGCGGGCGGTGCCCGAGCAGGCGGGGCTCGCGGCCGCGACGGCCGCGGCGATCGCGGGCGGAGCGGACGTCCGCCGGGGCGCCGCTGTCGTCGCCTCGGCGATGGCGCGTCCGGCGGCGGCGTACGCCCTCCTGGTCGACGACCTCCACCACGTCCGGTCGCCCGGGTGCGACAGGGTCCTCGACGTGCTGCTCCCCGCGGTCCCGCGGGGCTCCCAGGTGGTGGTCGCGAGCCGGGGCGAGCCGCCGCACCTGGCCGGGCTGCGCGCCGTGGGCGATGCCGTGGAGATCACCGAGCGCGACCTCGCGCTGGGGTCGGGCGCGGCCGCGCAGGTCCTCGCGGCGGCCGGCCTCCCCGTCACCCCCGAGCAGGCGGTCGACGTCACCGCGCGGGTCGAGGGCTGGCCGGTCGGGCTGAACCTCGCCGCGCTGGTCGCGCGGGAGGTGCGGTGCCCGCCCGGGGAGCTCTCCGGCGCCGACCGGTACGTCGCGGACTACCTGCGTCGCGAGGTCCTCGGCCCGCTCGACCCGGGCGTGCAGCGGTTCCTGCGGGAGACCGCCGTGCTCGACCGGCTGCACGGACCGCTGTGCGAGGCCGTGGTCGAGGACCCCCGGGCACCGGAGATGCTGCTCGCCCTGGAGGCGTCGCACTCCTTCCTCGTGCTCCTCGACCGGCGCCGGGAGTGGTACCGCTACCACCGGCTCTTCCGCGAGTTCCTGCTCGACGAGCTGCGCCGGACCGAGCCGGGCATGACCGAGGAGCTGCACCTGCGCGCCGCCGGGTGGTTCCAGGCGCATGCAGCCCCGGTGCAGACGGTCGAGCACCTCCTCGGTGCGGGCGAGCTCCACCGGGGTGCCGTCCTGGTGGCCGAGATCGGGCCCCGCGTGTGCGGCGAGGGCGAGGCGGGGACGGTGCAGCGCTGGCTGACCCGGCTCGGCGACCCGGTGGTGGCCGCGCACCCGCCCCTCGCCGTCGTCGCCGGCCGCGCCGCCGCGTTCCTCGGCGACCCCGTCGAGGCCGGCCGGTGGGCGGCGCTGGCCGACGAGGTGGCCCCCACCCCCACGCCGACCGAGGCCGACCGCCGGTTCGAGACGGCCCGCTCGACGTTGCGCGCCCTCCTCGGTGCCGACGGCCCGGCGCGGATGCTCGCCGACGCCGAGGCCGCCGCGGGCCCCGAGGCCGACCCCGGCCCGTGGCAGCCCCTGGCGCTGTCCGCGCGCGGCGAGGCCCTGCTGCTCGCGGGGGAGCCCGGCCGGGCCCTGGCCGCCTTCGCCGAGGCGACCGCCGCCGGGCACGCGGCCCCCGACCTCGAGGTGGTCGCCCTCGCCGAGGCCGAGACGGCGCTGGTCGACATCGACGCCGGCCGCTGGGAGCGGGCCGCCGGCCACGTCGAGCACGCGCTGGGGATCGTCGAGCAGCGTCGCGCCGGCGACGACGTGCTCGCCCTGCTGGTGCGCGCCGCCGGGGCGCGCCTGGCGATCCACCGCTCGGACCTGGCGGAGGCGGACCGGCAGATCGCCCGGGCCATGCGGGCGCGGTCGGCGGCGACGTACGCGCTGCCGTGGCTGGCCACCCGGGGCCGGCTGCACCTCGCCAAGGCCTGTTGGGCGCGCGGCGACCGGGCCGGCGCAGGAGTCCTCCTGCGCGAGATCGACGAGGTGCTCGTGCGCCGGCCCGACCTCGGCACCCTCGGCGACCAGGTCGCCGAGCTCCGGGAGGCCACGGCGACCGCCGACGGGACCGCGCCGGCCCCCGAGGTGCCCCTCACCCCCGCGGAGCTGCGGCTGCTGCCCTACCTCCAGACGCACCTGCGGATGGCCGACATCGCCGAGCGGCTGCACCTCTCGCGCAACACCGTCGCCTCGGAGGTCTCCGCGATCTACCGCAAGCTCGGCGTCTGCTCGCGCGGCGAGGCCGTCCACCAAGCGCAGGTGGTCGGCCTGCTCGCGCCCTGAGCCGGGCGGCTCCGGCGGGTCAGGACGACCAGAGGAAGAGCACCACGCACAGCTGCAGCCACGCGCCCACCACCACGCTGTCCTCGGTGCTCCAACCGCACCTGACCATCACTGCCAGCACCGTCATCGCCTCCCGCATCGCCCCCGAACACCAGTAACTCCACTCTCTCACACCACTTCGCGGGGCGCCGTTCGCCGGCGGCCGGGTCGCGACCCGTGGCCCGGCCGAGCGGGACACGGCGACCGTTCGGACGACGGATCCAGGATCGGCGGCCCGCCGACCGCAGACTCGGTGCGTGACCTCCCGCGTGCTGCTCGCCGTCGCCACCGTCGTCGGCCTCCTCGTGCTCCCCCTGACGGCGTCGACCACGCTCCGGACCGTCGCCGCCGCGCCCGGGGCACGGCAGGCCTCGCTGACGGTGACCCCGCCGATCTACGTCCCCGGCCAGGCGGTGCGCTTCCGCGGCACCCTCGGCAAGGCGGGGCGGCGCACGGTCCACCTGCAGTCGCACATGAACCGGCCGGGCGACACCTGGCTCGACGTACCGAGCTCCACGTTCCGCACCGCCGGGGACGGGAGCTTCGACTTCACCTTCACCGCGCCGTCGATGTCCGGGATCAGCTACCGCGTCGCCGGCGGGGGCGTCGCGACCCGCGGGGAGCGGTTCGACGCCCGCCCGCAGGAGATCACGCTCACCCTCCAGGGCGCGGACGGCGCCTCGCCCTTCCACGCGATCGCGCCGCTGCTGCCGTTCACCGTCCTCGCCGACACCACGCCGCCCGTCCGCTCCGCGCTCGGCACCCCGCCGCCGATCCCCGGGCGCACGGTCCTGCTCCAGGAGCGCCACGACGGCAACCGGTGGCGCACCATCCAGCGCGGCACGACCGACAGCGCCGGCCACGCGACGTTCCGCGTGGCCGCGCCGGTGCTCGGCGAGCGGGTGCTGCGCGCGCGCCAGGAGCGGTGGACCCGCGGCGGCAGCGCGATCGGGTGGTACGCCTCGTTCCCGGCGTACTTCTCCGTCCTCGGCCTGGGTGGCCTGCTGCCCCGGGCGACGGCGGCGGCCACCCCCAGGACCGCGGCCCCCTCGCGGAGCGAGGCTCGCCCGACGGCGGGCGAGCGCTACCGCTGGGGCCCCACGCTCTTCGACTTCGCCTGGGAGCGCGGGCAGGACCTGACCTCCCCGCCGTCGAAGGGCACCCGCCCCCGCGGGACCTGGCTCGACACCTCCGACGGCACGGGTCGAGCGACCCCGTTCAACGGCGGGCTGGTCCTGCAGAGCAAGCTCAAGCACGGCGGCGCGGGGGACCGGGGCACGACGACCGCGACGATGCGCGGGAACGCCCGCTCCACCGGGCGGTGGGAGTTCCGGCTGCAGGGCCACGCCTGGGAGGGCGGCCCCGCCCCGTTCCGCTTCCGGCTCGACCTGGTCCCCGAGGGCACGCCGGTGACCGGGTGCCCCACCGAGGCCGTCGTCGTCGCCGACGTCACCGTCGGCGAGCCGGGTCTCGCGGTGGGCGTGCGCTCGCAGCGCGCCGGGTCGCAGTGGACGCGCCGGCTGCCCGGCCTGCGCCTGGCCGAGAAGCCGTTCAACCTGGCCGTCGAGGTCGCCGCGAAGCACACCACCTGGTTCATCGACGGCCGCCCCGTCGCCACGGTGACCGGCGCCCGGGCCCACCTCGGCCGGCGGCTCGTCCCGCGCTACAGCCTGGTCGGCGCGGACCGGGAGATGAACGGCGCGCAGGTCGACTCCGACTGGCAGCGCGGGTGGTCCCTGGCCCGCGGCAGGCAGGTCACCTCCGGCGCGGCGCTGACGCGCACGGCGTACGCCGCCTGCTGACCCCTGCGGGGCTCCCCGGTCCGATCCGTCCCGGCCGGTCGGCCGGGGCCGACTTGCCCTCCGGCACCATGACCTTCGTCCCTGTGACCGGGGCCGCACGCGGCTGACGCTGGTGCGGCACCCGACCGGAGGGAACCCCGCACATGCTCCCCAGCCTCGCCGTCGTGCCCGACCCCGGGACGACCGCCGAAGCCGCAGCACACCGCACCGCACTCGCCGACCTTGCCGAGCTCCTCGTGACGGAGTTCGCGGGGGCGCTGACCGCGCCCCAGGTGGTGCAGGCCGTCCACGAGGCCGACCGGGTCGTCCAGCGAGCGAGCCGCGCCGCGCACCGGCCGATGCTCCTCTGCGAGACCATCGCGCGCCGCCTGCTCCACGAGCGGGGCGTGCACGAGATGCGACGACACGTGCGCGCGTCCGCCTGAGGACCCCGCCGAGCCGCCCCTTCCCCGGCCCGCCCGCGCCGATGGCGCGGTCCGGGCTCCCCATCACGCGAGGAGTACCCCGTTGTCCGTCGTCGAGCACGCTCGCACCACCGCCGACCCAGCCCTGCTGGCGCTCTACCAGGACCTCCACCGTCACCCCGAGCTCGGCTTCCAGGAGCGGCGCACCGCCGGCCTGGTGGCCCAGCGGCTGAGCTCCTTCGGCTTCGAGGTCGTCACGGGCGTCGGGGGCACGGGCGTCGTGGGTGTCCTGCGCAACGGCCCGGGTCCGACCGCACTGGTGCGGGCGGACATGGACGCCCTGCCGGTCAAGGAGGCCACCGGCCTGGACTACGCCAGCACCGTCACCGCCCCCGACGCGGAGGGCACGGTGGTGCCGGTCAGCCACGCCTGCGGCCACGACCTGCACACCACCTGCCTCATCGGCGCCGCGCAGCTGCTCGCCGGGGAGCGGTCGATGTGGTCCGGCACCCTCGTGCTGGTCTTCCAGCCCGCCGAGGAGCTCGCGACCGGCGCCCAGGCGATGGTGGACGACGGGCTGCTGGAGCGCTTCCCGAAGCCCGACGTCGTGCTCGGGCAGCACGTCGCGCCCCTGCCCGCGGGAACGATCGCGGCGCACGCCGGCGCGGCGTACGCCGGCTCGGACTCGCTGCGCGTCGACCTGGTCGGCAAGGGCGCGCACGGATCGATGCCGCAGAACTCGGTGGACCCCGTCGTCATGGCCGCGCAGGCGGTCCTGGGCCTGCAGACCGTCGTGTCGCGGACGATCGCGCCGACCGACGTCGTCGTGCTGACCGTCGGCGCCGTCCACGCCGGTCAGGCGGCCAACGTGATCCCCGGCCAGGCCGAGCTGCTCCTCAACATCCGCAGCTACGACCCCGCCGTGCGCACCCACGTCCTCGACGAGGTCAAGAAGGTCGTGGACGGGGTCGCGGCGATGGCCGGCGCGCCCGAGCCGCCCACGATCACCGAGATCGAGCGGTTCCCCGTCGTGATCAACGACGCCGCCGCGCTGGGCCGCACCCTCGACGCGTTCCGCGCGTGGCTGGGCCCGGAGAAGATCCTCGACCCCGGGGCCGGTGCGGGCAGCGAGGACGTCGGCATCCTGGCCACCAGCGCCGGCGCGCCGCTGTCCTTCTGGCTGCTGGGCGGCAGCGACCCGTCGCTGTTCACCACCGGCGGTCTCGACGACCCGGCGCTGCGCACCATCCCGAGCAACCACTCACCGGCGTACGCACCCGATGCCGAGGCGACGCTGCCGCTCGGCGTCTCCGCCCTGGTGACCGCGGTGCGGACCTGGCTGCCCGCCCGGTGACCGGTGCGAGGACCGTCGCGCCGGCCCGGCCCCCGTTCCCTCGGCGCCCGCTCGGAGCGCGGAGGTCCACGAAGGATCCACAGAAGAGGAGCAGGACATGGCGACACTGACGGTGTGGCGGTTCGACGACCCGGACGGCGCGAAACGTGCCGAGCACGCGCTCGCCGAGCTGGAGAAGAAGGAGCTCATCCAGGTCGTCGACGCCGCGACGGTCTCCTGGCCCGAGGGCAAGAAGAAGCCGCGGACGCGGCAGTCGACCAACATGGTGGCCGCCGGAACGCTGGGCGGGATGTTCTGGGGGACGCTGTTCGGCCTGATCTTCTTCGTGCCGCTCCTGGGGCTCGTGGTCGGCGCGGCCTCGGGTGCGCTGGCCGGGTCGCTGACCGACGTCGGCATCGACGACGACTTCATCGACTCGGTCCGCCAGAAGGTCACGCCCGGCACCTCGGCGCTGTTCGTGCTCACCAACAGCGCGGTCGTCGACCGGGTGCACACCGAGCTGCGCGAGCGCGGCATCCGCGGTGAGCTGCTCGAGACCAACCTCTCCCACGAGCAGGAGGCCCGGCTGCGGGCCGCCCTCGAGGAGGACAACGAGGACGAGCGCGCCGCGCACCTCGAGGCCGCGCAGGCTGCGAAGGCCTGACCCTCCCAGGAGGGGCCGGTCGGCTGCCGGTGTGCCGCGCGAGCCTGGCGGCGCACCGGCCACCGGCCGTCACGTGCTCGGAGCGGGGCTCAGGCCCCCGGCACGATCCGCAGGTCGCGCACGGCGCCGCCGCCGAGGGCGGCCAGCGCCTCCTGGTAGGCCGGGCTGTCGTGCGCGGCGACGGCCGCCTCGACCGAGGCGAACTCGATGAGCACGGTCCGGGTCCGCTGCCCGGCCTCGTAGACCTGCTCGGGGAGCCCGCGGGCCAGGAACCGGCCGCCGCCCGCCTCCAGGGCCGGTCCGGCCAGGGCGGCGTACGCCGCGAGCTTGTCGGTGTCGGTCACCTCGACGTAGGTGCTGATCCAGTAGGCCGCCATGGTCGGATCGTGCCACGGCCCTGGTCGCCCGCGCGCCGACCGACCACGGCGCGGCGGCGGGCCGTCGCTACCGTGACGCCATGACCGTCGCCCGCTCGTTGCTCCTCTTCGGGCTCGCCGCGCTCGCGGAGATCGGCGGCGCCTGGCTGGTCTGGCAGGGCGTCCGCGAGCACCGCGGCTGGGTGTGGATCGGCGCGGGGGTGCTCGCCCTGGGCGCCTACGGCTTCGTCGCCACCCTCCAGCCCGATGCCCACTTCGGGCGCATCCTCGCGGCGTACGGCGGGGTCTTCGTCGCCGGTTCGCTGGCCTGGGGGATGGCCGTCGACGGCTTCCGGCCCGACCGCTACGACGTGACCGGCGCGCTGCTGTGCCTGGTCGGCGTCGCGGTGATCATGTACTCCCCGCGCGGCGCGTGAGCGGGCCCCGTCACGAGATCGTGCCGGCCGACCGGCGCGACGCCTGGCTGGTCCGGCTCGACGGGCGCGACCAGTCCTACGTCGACCTGGCCGACCCCACCCACCTCGCCTTCGACTACGTGCGCCGCCTCGGCGACGTCGTGGACCTGCACCGGCGCGCCGGCGAGCCCACCCGCGTCGTGCACGTCGGCGGCGCGGGCCTGACCCTGCCGCGGTACGTCGCGGCGATCCGGCCCGGCTCCTGGCAGGTCGTGCTCGAGCCGGACGAGGAGCTGACCGCCGCGGTGCGCGAGCAGCTGCCGCTGCCGCGGCGCAGCGGGATCCGGGTGCGGCCCGTCGACGGGCTCGCGGGGGTCGCCGCGCTCCGCGAGGACTGCGCCGACCTCGTCGTCCTCGACGCGTACGCCGCCGGGCGGGTGCCCGCCGAGCTGGTCACCACCGCGTTCTTCGCCGACGTCGCGCGGGTGCTCGTCCCGGGCGGCTGGTTCCTGCTCAACCTCAGCGACCGGGCGCCCTTCGCGGCCACGCGCGACGCGATCGCCGGCCTGCGCTCGGTCTTCCGCCGCACGCTGGTGGCGGCCGAGCCGGCCACGCTCCGCGCCCGCCGGCCCGGCAACCTCACCGTCGTGGCCGGCCCGGACGACTCCCTCGCCGAGGCGCTCGCCGCCCGCGCGTCCGGCGGGGCGCTGGCGGCCCGTGTGCTGGGCCACGACCGGGTGAGTGACTCCTTCGGCGGCGGAACGGGTACCTGAGGGGCATGAAGATCATGAGGAACGTCGCCCTGCTCGGGGTCGCCAAGAAGGTCTACGACGAGGCTCGCAAGCCCCACAACCAGGAGAAGATCAAGTCCGCGGTCGGTCAGGTCCAGCGCCGCGCGGGCAAGAAGCGCTGACCGCACGCGCCGGGCACGCCCGGCCCTGACGCCACGAGGCCGTCCCCCTGACCGGGGGACGGCCTCGCCTGCGTGGTGCGAGCTGTGTGGTGCGTGTTGCGTGGTGTCGCGTCAGTTGCCGCTGCGCGAGGTACCGGCCCACATCAGGCGAACGGCGTACATCATGAGCGCTCGCTTCACGGTGGTGCTCCTTCGGGTCGGGCCTGGGCCGGTGCCGGGGGACTGTGCCCGGCGTGCTCGAGCGGGAACCTCACCCGGACGGGCGGCTGCTGCCCCGCGCGGCCCTGGGTACCGACCTGACATGAGCGACACGAGCAGCACCGACGACCCGAGCAGCGCCGGCAGCGACCCGTCCTACGGGCACGACCAGGACGCCGAGCCGCCCCTCACCGCCTCCGGGCTCGACGGCCCCACCGCGGCCGACGACGACCCCACGGGCGACCCGGTCGACGGGGGCAACCCCGACGCCGACGACCAGGACGCCCAGCCGTCCACGAACGCCCCGCGCACCTGAGCAGTGTTCTTCTTCTTCAGCAACCGGCTCGGCTGCCTCGGCTCCGTGCTGGTCTCGCTCGTGCTCACCGCCGTCCTCGTCGCGGTCCTGATGCTGTTGTAGCTGCTGGTCGAGCAGGAGGCGCCCCCGGCGCCGACGTGTCGAGGCCCCTGGCAGCCGAGCTTCGGCCTGCGGGCCCGCCGCTGGTCGAGCAGGAGGCGCCCCCGGCGCCGACGTGTCGAGGCCCCGTGAGCCGACCTTCGGCCTGCGGGCCCCGGCCGCTGGTCGAGCAGGAGGCGCCCCGGCGCCGACGTGTCGAGGCCCCGAGCCGACCTTCAGCGTGCGGGCCCCCGCCGCTGGTCGAGCAGGAGGCGCCCTGGCGCCGACGTTGTCGAGGCCCCGGCGGCCGAGCTTCGGCCTGCGGGCCGCCTCCGCTGGTCGAGCAGGAGGCGCCCCGGCGCCGACGTGTCGAGGCCCCGTGAGCCGACCTTCGGCCTTCGGGCCCTTCCGCTGGTCGAGCAGGAGGCGCCCTGGCGCCGACGTGTCGAGGCCCCGAGCCGACCTTCAGCGTGCGGGCCCCCGCCGCTGGTCGAGCAGGAGGCGCCCTGGCGCCGACGTGTCGAGGCCCCGGCGGCCGACCTTCGGCCTGCGGGCTGTGGGTGGTTGCGGTATTGGCAGCTATGGGACGAGGTACGCCGTGGGTTGCGGTCGGCTGCTGGGTCTCTGGCCGCCGCCTCGGGCTGGCGTGTCCGATCGGTTCGGCAGGATCTGTTGAGAGCCTCTTCCATTCGAGCATGTGTTCGAGTAGAATGAGGCATGGCCTTGATCGCGACGCTCGAGCACCCGCTGGACACCCCAGCCGACGTGCTGAGCCTCGCGCGCGCCAAGCAGCGCGCCGCCAATGCGGCCGAGGCCGAGCTCCTCGAAGCGGCGGTCCAGTGGTGCGTGCTGCACCCGGCGGAGTCGTTGGACGATGCAGCGTCCTGGTCGGTGTTCCGCGGGTTCGGCGACAAGCCGGTCTGCCTGGCGGGTGAGGGTGCTCCGTTCGTGACCGAGTTCGCGGTGGTGGAGTTCGCCGCGGGCCTGGGGAAGTCCGAGGACGCCGGCCGGGCCTATCTCGCCGAGGCCCTCGAGCTGCGCTACCGGCTCCCGAAGCTCTGGGCCAAGGTCACCTCGCTGGACCTCCCGGCCTGGAAGGCGCGGTCGCTGGCGCGGCGGACGCTGCACCTGCCGAAGAAGGGTGCGGCGTTCGTCGACACCCATGTCGCGCCGGTGGCCTCGACCATCGGGCCGGCGGCTCTGGAGCGGTTGCTGGAGGAGGCGTTGGTCCGGTTCGACCCTGACGAGGCGCAGCGGGTGGCGACCGAGCGGGCCGAGGCTCGGCACGTGACGGTCCAGTCGCGGCAGGTGTCTTTCGACGGGCACGTGGACGTGTGGGCGACCCTGGACCTGGCCGATGCGCTCGACCTCGACGACGCCCTGGCGAAGGGCGCGGCGAGGCTGGAGGCGCTGGGGTGCACCGACACCCTCGACGCCCGCCGCTCGGTCGCGCTGGGTGACATGGCGCGGCGGCAGATGCAGCTGGAGTTCGACACCGACCCCAAGCCCCTCGTGGTCCACGTCCACCAGCGTCCCGACGGGACCCTCGACGACATCACGCGCGTCGAGAACGTCCGCGGGTTCGTCCTCACCAGCCAGCTCGCGGACTGGTGCACCCGCGCCGCGCGGTCCGACGCCGGCAAGACGATCACCGTGAAGCCGGTCATCGACCTGAGCGAGCGGATCCACGTCGAGGCCTACGAGGTCCCCGACCGCCTCTCGACCCAGACCCGGCTCCGCGACCTGCACTGCGTGTTCCCCTGGTGCACCCGCCCCGCCCACGCGTCATCGCGAGTGGATGACGACCACGTCATCCCCCACGCCAGGGGCGGACCGACGGCGACCGAGAACATCGCCCCACTCTGTAGGCGCCACCACCGCGCCAAGACCCACGGCGGCTGGTCACAACAATCACCCTCGCCGGGCACGTTTGAGTGGCGAAGTCCGACCGGACTCACCTACCGGGTCGACCACCGAGGCACCCACGACCTCGGCCCCGAACCGCCCCCGACATAGCCCACCGCCCCGACCCCGCCGGACCACCCAGCCGGCGGGGCACAGGCACGCCCGGAGCTCGGCGGCCCCTGGTGCCATCACTCCCGGCGCCACCGCGAGGTCATCGGCTGGTGTCGAGCACGACGCGGGCACCGGTGGTCAGGACGAGCACGCACGCGCAGATGGGGACGAACAGGGCGCTCAGCTGCGCGGCGCCGCTGGTCACGTAGAACAGCAGGAGCAACAGCAGCGATCCGGCCAGGGCAACGCTCGCCGCGCCGATCGGCGTGAGTGCTCGGCCGCGTCTCCGGGCCCGTACCAGCCACCACGCCAGCATCACGTGCGGGAGCGACCAGAGCAGACCCCCGACCACCATGAGCCCACCGAAGAACAGCCCGAGGCCGTCCCAGTCCTCGCCCTGCGTCCTGGCGTCATTGACCATGACCAGTGCTCCCCAGCCCACGACCAACAGGCCGACGCCGGTCGCGGCCCACAGTGAGAAGTCCAGGAGACGAGAGCTGCTGGTGCTGACGACGCGAGTCATGGGCTCACTCTCTGGGATCACCGAGGCCGGCGTCATGAGCATGGATGCTCGGCAGCCCGGGGGATCTCCTGCGAGGCTGTGCCGGCCGGGGTGCGGCTCAGGCCAGGTCGGGGTGCGCGCGGCCGGCGACGAGCGGGAGGTCGAGGAAGGTCTGGATGCCCGGCGGTGCGGCGACGACGTACGGGATGGAGTTCACGCAGTGGGCGGCGGTCGCGACGACGCCGGGGTTGCGCAGGAGCCCTTCGGCGACGCTGCTGGGCTGCCAGCCCTTGATGGTGACGTACGACGGCGGGTCGCCCTGCACCTCGACCTCGAACCGCTCGCCCTCGGGCCCGAACGTCCACGGCGGGTCGAGGTGCTCCTCGCCCATCAGCCAGTTGACCGCGACCCGGACGACGACGAGCTCGCCGACCACGGCTTCCCAGACGAAGCGTTGCGCAGCGACGCGACCCGGCTCGATGGGGCCGATGGGGGAGTCGATCGGGGCGGTGGCGACCGCGACCTCCTGGGAGGTGCGCAGCTCGGCGTCCTTGCTGAAGCCGAGCGCGTCCAGGCACATCCGCACCGACTGGCGGAAGCCGCCGGTGAGCAGGCCGAGCATGGGGCCGCCCATCGCGTCCTCGGGGAGGCCGCCGAACATCATGATGTGGCGGACCACGTCGGGGGCGTCGTACGTGCGGATGTCGGAGAACTCCTCCCCGCGCACGAACGTCACCGCCGAGGAGAGCGCGGAGAACATCAACGGGTGCAGCTCGGTGATCCCGCCCGGGTTGATCCCCGTGCCGTGCAGCGTGGTGCCGCCCTCGGCGCACGCCTCGGCGAGCGGGCCGGCGGCGCGCTCGGAGGGGTAGAACCAGCCGACCGGCGTGACGACGTTCTTGCCCGACCGCAGCAGCGCCGCGACCTCGTCCCGGTCGGGCACGAGCGGGGAGTAGAGGACGCAGTCGGCGTCCAGGGCGAGGATCTCCTCGACGCTGGAGGTCGCGGTCACCCCGATCGGCGCGCGGCCGATCAGCTCGCCGACGTCGCGGCCGTGCTTGTCGGGGGAGTGGACCCAGCACCCCACCAGCTCCAGCTCGGGGTGGAGGAGCAGGGTCTCGATCGCGGCCTTGCCGACTCCGCCGGTGGCCCACTGGACGACGCGCACGGGCGCCACCGTGGCAGGTGGAACGCGTTCTCGTCCAGCGTCGGGACGGGGCCGATGAGTCCCGATGGCAGGGCGGGTCGGACTGGTGACCGCACGCCGACCCGACTCCGATCCACCCCGACCCCCCAGGAGCGCCCATGCCCGCCTACCTCCTCGCCTTCCCCGGAGGCGCGATGGACCTGACCGACGTCCCGCTCGACCGCGTGAGCGAGGAGTCCCACGCCGCCGTCCGGGAGGCCAAGGCCGCCGGTGTCTGGGTCTTCGGCGGCGGGATCCTCGACGAGGTCGCCCCGGTCCGCGTCGCCGCGGACGGCTCGGTCACGCCGGGCGCCCACCCCGAGCACGCCGGGCTCCCGGGCGGGTTCGCGGTGCTGAGGACGGCCTCCCGAGCCGACGCCGAGGCGTGGGCGGCCCGCTTCGCCGCAGCGTGCCGGGCACCGCAGGGACTCTGGCAGTTCGGCGACGACCCCGAGTCCTGAGGCCGGAGGACCGGCCGAGCCGCTCAGAGCGAGGTCATCACCCCGACCGCCTCGGGCCGGAAGCCGGGGAAGACCTTGGCGGTCGAGGCGCGGAACCGGCTCGCGACGACCTCGGCGAGCACGCTGCGGTAGTCGGTGGTCACCAGCAGGTCGGCGTCGAGGGTGTCGGCCAGCCCGGGCCAGGTGCCGTAGTAGCGGCCGCCCTTGACCCCGGCGCCGGCCAGCAGCATCACGTTGCCGTAGCCGTGGTCGAGCCCGTTGCTGTCGTTCTCGACCACCCGGCGGCCGAACTCGCTGATCGTCACCAGCGTGACCTTGGAGGCCAGCGGACCGAGGTCGGCGAAGAACGCCGCGATCGAGGCGGCGAGGTCGCCGACGTTGCGTCGCATCCGGCCCCACTCGAGCGTCCCGAGGTCGGAGTGCATGTCCCAGTCGCCCTGGTCGACGGTGAGCACCTCCACCCCGACGTCGCCGCGGATCACCCGGGCGACCTCGGCGAGCGACGTGCCCAGGTCGGATCCGGGGTACGCCGCGGAGCGGTCCGGCGTCGCCCGCGCGGGCCCGAAGGCGTCGACCGCCGCGAACGCCGATCCGACGGCGCGACCCAGCGGGCCGGTGTCGCGGTCCCACATCGTGTGCAGCGAGCGGACCCGGCCGCCGGTGGTGTCCCACTGGTCGTCGCCCGGGATGGACACCGCCTTGACCGACCCCGTCGACATGACCGGCTCGGCGCCGTACAGGCTGGTCGGCACGACGCCGCCGCCGAGGGCGACCGCCTGGAGCGGGGAGCGCCGGGTGTCGGTGCTGATGAGCCGGTTGAGCCAGCCCTGGCGAGCGGCCGAGCCCGGGTTGGCGTCCTCGACCTCCTCCATGGCGGCGAAGTGTGAGCGGTTCGGGGCCGGCAGCCCGGTGGCGTGGACGGCCGCGAGCCGGCCCGAGCGCCACAGCGGCACCAGCGGCGCGAGGTTCGGGTGCAGGCCGAACATCGCGTCCTTGGCGAGCAGGCTGCCGGCCGGGACCGCGATCCGCGGGCGGGCGGCGTAGTAGACCGGGTCGCCGTGAGGGACCACGAGGGAGAGGCCGTCGGCGGCGCCGCGCAGCGAGAGCACGACCAGCACGGCGTCCGCGCTCGCGGCGCGCGCGGGGGAGGCCGTGACCACGGCCGAGCCGATCGCGGTGGCGGCGCCGGCCATCGCCAGCGCGCCGCCGATCAGGCCGCGCCGGGAGACGCGGGCGAACTCCGCGCAGCAGGCGGCGTCGGAGGCGGAGGCTGAGGCTGAGGCGGAGTCGGAGGAGTGCGTCGAGGAGGTCATGGCGGTCACCGGGTCAGGTGGGCGGGGGAGTCGAGGACGGTGCCGAGCAGCCGGTGGAAGTCCCACTTCACCAGCGCGTGGTCGGCGGTGACGACCTCGCCGGGCTTCATGACGCACGCCTCGCAGCAGGCGCGCAGGAGCGTGGCGGTCGACCGGCGGTGCAGCAGCTGCTGGCTGAGGTGGTCGACGAGCAGGTCGAAGCGGATCCGCTTGCGCGGCAGCCACTGCGCCGGCGTGCGGTAGCTGATGCCCTGCTTGGGCCACCAGCCGCCGGCGAGGGT
Organism: Nocardioides marmotae; assembly: GCF_013177455.1. NCBI lineage: Bacteria > Bacillati > Actinomycetota > Actinomycetes > Propionibacteriales > Nocardioidaceae > Nocardioides > Nocardioides marmotae. The sequence continues at coordinate 2,304,489 of NZ_CP053660.1, read as the reverse complement.
CCAGTGCAGCTCCATCGAGGCCAGCACGCGCGAGGCCGAGGACCACGACTCGCTGTCGATCGGCTGCCCGTCGGGCCGCGGCCAGGAGAAGGGGCTCACCCCCAGGTTGCCGACCTGCCAGAGCATCGCCCGCACGGCGTACTCGCCGCCGGCCCGCCCCGCCGGCGGCCGGGCCAGCCCGGCGCGCAGCACGCGGTAGGTCGCCACCACGTCCTCGCCGGGGTCGCGGACCTTGGCGCCCACCGACGCCTTGAACTCCGGGCTGGCGACCAGGGCCCGCAGCACCGGGCGGAGCTCGGTGCCGGCGTCGAGGTAGACCTTCGCCAGCCGGTCCACGAGCGCCTGCGGCGGGTCGTCGCGGACGAGCTTGACCGCGAGCCGGCGGGCGACCCGGACGGCGGTGGCCGGGTGGTGGGCCAGGTAGGTGAGGTAGCGGCGTACCACCTCGCGGCCGTCGCGGTCGGCGTTGGCGTCGCTGAACCCCATCACCCGCACGGGGCCGGTCCAGTGGTCGCGCGGGGAGTACGCCGCCTTCCAGGTGTTCCACAGGTCGACCCGGTAGCCGGTGAGGATCCGCGCCGACGCCTTGACGTCGTCCTCGTCGAACTGACCACGGCCGACGGTGTGCAGCTCGAGCAGCTCGCGGCCGAGGTTCTCGTTCGGGTGCTTGGCGGTGGAGACCGCGTTGTCGAGGAAGATCCCCATCGCCGGGTGGGTGATCGCGGCGTGGAGCAGCTCGTCGAAGCGGCCGAGCGCGTGCCGGCGGATCGTGTCGCCGTAGGAGACCCGGTAGGTGAACTGGGCGTCGCCGACGGCCGGCACGTTGAAGTGGTTCTCCCACAGCTCGGTCATCACCTCGAGGACCTGGCGCTGGGAGGTGATCCGACGCACCAGCGCCCAGCGGGCGTAGTCCTCCATGACCTCCCAGCCGCCCTCGACCTCGGCGACCTGGCGCTCCCACAGCTCGGCGGGCCCGCGCTCGAAGCTCGGCCACCACGAGCGCAGGGCGTCGGCCTGGCGGTCGGCGACCCGGTCGGGCTCGAGCTGCTGCTCGAACCAGCGCCGCGCCCCGCCGGCGGCGCGCACCTGGGCGGCGAGCGCGGGGGTCACGCCGTAGGAGAAGCGGCCGACGAGGTGGCGGTCCTGGGTGCCGAGCAGCGGCGCGCCGGGAAAGCGCGCGGGCCGGTACGCCGGGCGGGCGGTGCTGGCTGCGACGGTCACGGGTGCTCCCAGGAGGTCCGGCGGACCCGTCGGTGACGGGCAAGGTCCGGGCAGCCCCCCATGCCGCCGGGACCAGTGTGGCCCCGCGGGGGCCGGTTTCACCTCCCTTGTTCCTCCGGCGCGCCATGGCCCGGGTGGGCCATGCCCGGGCGGCGAAGGGCCGACCCGTCGCGCACGCGGGCTGGGTCGGGGGACGGCGCCGCTGTATCGTGGCCCCGCTCACCGGCCCTGACCCGACGAGGACCCAGAGAAACCCCTGATGGACGGCTCTCAAAGTAGCCCGCTCTCCCTTGATGGAGAGCGCCCATGACCCCCCTGATCCTGCTCGCGATCGCGCTGCTGCTCGTCGTGGCCTGCGGACTGTTCGTCGCCGCGGAGTTCGCCTTCGTCACCGTCGACCGCACGAAGGTCGACCAGGCCGCCGCGGCCGGTGACGCCGGCGCCCGCGGTGTGCAGAGCGCCCTGCGGTCGCTCTCGACGCAGCTCTCCGGGGCCCAGGTGGGCATCACCGTGACCAACCTCGGCATCGGCTTCCTCGCCGAGCCCGCGATCGCGGACCTGATCGAGGAGCCCCTGGGCACCCTCGGCGTGCCCGCCGGAGCGGTCTCGCCGGTCGCGGTCGGCCTGGGCCTGGTGATCGGCACGGTGCTCACGATGATCTTCGGCGAGCTGGTCCCCAAGAACCTCGCCATCGCGCTCCCGCTCCAGGTCGCCCGGGCGACCCAGGGGCCGATGCGGCTGTTCACCGCGGTCAACCGCGGCCCGATCCGGCTGCTCAACAACTCCGCCAACGCCGTGGTACGCCGCCTGGGCATCGAGCCGCAGGAGGAGCTCCGCTCCGCGCGCAGCTCCCAGGAGCTGGCCTCGCTCATCGCCCGCTCGGCCGACGAGGGCACCCTCGACGCCGACACCGCCGAGCTGATGGAGCGTTCGGTGGAGTTCGGCACCCGCACCGCGGGGGAGATCATGACCCCGCGCGTGCGCACCCACACCCTGGAGGCCAACGACCGCGCCTCGGCCGTCATCGAGCTGGCCCGCTCGACCGGCCACTCGCGCTTCCCGGTCCTCGACGACGAGGACACCGTCGTCGGCACCGTCCACGTCAAGAACGCCGTCGCGCTGCCGCTGCACGAGCGGAGCACCACCAAGGTCAAGCACCTGATGGCCAAGCCGATCGTCGTGCCCGACACCCTCCGCCTGGACCCGCTCCTGGCCCAGCTGCGCAACGAGAGCTTCCAGATGGCCGTCGTCCTCGACGAGTACGGCGGTCACGCCGGGATCGTGACCCTCGAGGACGTGGTCGAGGAGATCGTCGGCGACATCGCCGACGAGCACGACCGGATGAGCGCCCGCGCCCGCCAGCGCCGCGACGGCACCTGGCTGCTCTCGGGCCTGCTGCGCCCCGACGAGGTTGAGGACCTCACCGGCGTCGCGCTCCCGGAGAACGAGGACTACGACACCGTGGCCGGTCTCGTGCTGCGCGTGCTCGGCCGGGTGCCCGACTCCGGCGACATCGCCGAGGTGCCGGTGCCCGACCACAGCGACCCCGAGCAGCCGCGCGAGCGGCTCGCGGTGCTGACCGTCGAGCACATGGACGGCCTGCGGATCGACCGGCTCTCGCTGCGCCTGCACGACGTCGAGCCGTCGACCGCCACCACGACCCGCGGCAGGGGTGAGCGCGGATGAGCGACCTCGCCGGTGTCCTCCTCGTCGTCGTGCTGCTGGCGTTCAACGCCTTCTTCGTGGGCGCCGAGTTCGCCCTCGTCTCCGCGCGCCGCAGCCAGATCGAGCCCCACGCCCAGGCCGGCTCCCGGATGGCCCGCACCACGCTGCGGGCCATGGAGCAGGTCTCGCTGATGATGGCGGGCGCCCAGCTCGGCATCACCATCTGCTCCCTCGCCCTCGGCGCGGTCGGCGAGCCCGCGATCGCGCACCTGATCGAGCCGGGCATCCACGCCCTGGGCGTGCCCGACTCCTTCCTCCACCCGATCGCGTTCGTCATCGCGCTCTCGCTGGTCACCTACCTGCACGTCGTGCTCGGCGAGATGGTGCCGAAGAACATCGCCATCGCCGGGCCCGAGCGCTCCGCGATGGTGCTGGGCCCGCCGATGCTGGGCGTGGTCACGGTCCTCAAGCCGCTGATCGTGGTCCTCAACGCGATCGCCAACGCCGTGCTCCGGCTGATGCACGTGGAGCCCAAGGACGAGCTGACCTCGGCCTTCACCCGCGAGGAGGTCGCGGCGCTGGTCGAGGAGTCGCGCGGCGAGGGGCTGCTGGAGGCCGACGAGTACGACCGGCTCGCCGGCGCGCTCGGCTTCACCGAGAAGACCGTCGCCGCGGTGCTCATGCCCGCCGACACCCTCACCGTGGTCGGTCGCGGCTCGACCGCCGCGGAGGTCGAGGCGGTCTGCGCGAGCACCGGCTACTCCCGCTTCCCGGTCGCCGGCGCCGATGGGGACCTGATCGGCTACCTGCACATCAAGGACGTCCTCGAGCCCGACGAGGAGCGCCGCGAGCGCCCCATCGACGACAAGTGGATCCGCCCGTTCGCGCCGGTGACGCCCGACGAGTCGCTCCACGACGCGCTGGAGACGCTGCAGCGGCGCGGGGCGCACATGGGCCGGGTGGTCGACAGCGAGGGAACCACCCTCGGCCTGGCCACCCTCGAGGACGTGCTCGAGGAGCTGGTCGGCGAGATCCGCGACGCCGCGCACCACGAGGACCCGGTGCCGAACCCGAGCACCGCCGTCTGAGCGGCCCCGCCGGCCGGGGCGGCGCGCGCCGCACCACCCCTGACCTGCTGCTTCGAGGGCGTCGTACCGGCGGTTAGGGTGGGAGTGTGGCAGCCGATCCTCCCCGCTCGACGCGCGTGTGGACGTTGCCGAACGCGTTGAGCATGCTGCGCCTGGCCGGCGTCCCGCTGTTCCTGTGGCTCGTGCTCGGCCCGGAGGCCGACGTCTGGGCGCTCGTGGTGCTCATGATCTCCGGCTTCACCGACTGGCTCGACGGCTACCTCGCGCGCAAGTGGGACCAGGTCACGCTGCTCGGGCAGGTGCTCGACCCGGTCGCCGACCGGCTCTACATCCTCGCCGCCGTCGTCGGGCTGGCACTGCGCGACGTGATCCCGTGGTGGGTCGCGGTGCTGCTGCCGCTGCGCGACGTGCTCATGTGGGGACTGGTGCCGCTGCTGCGCACCCGCGGCTACACCGCGCTGCCGGTGCACTTCCTCGGCAAGGCCGCGACCTTCAACCTGCTCTACGCCTTCCCGCTGCTGTTCCTCGGCGACGGCGAGGGCACCGTCGCCACGCTCGCGCAGGTGCTCGGCTGGGCCTTCGCGCTGTGGGGGATCGGCCTGTACTGGTGGGCCGGCCTGCTCTACGCCTGGCAGGTGCGCACCCTGCTCGCCACCACCGAGCCCCGGCGCCGGACGGCGCTCGATGCCTGAGTCGGCACCGCCCGACCGGCCCACCCCCGACCGGTCGACCCCGGACCAGCCGCTGCCCGAGCGGGTCCGGCTGCCGCTGCTCACGCTGATCACCCAGCAGTCGCTGGAGGAGGACTACCTCCACGCCGCCGAGCGGCGCGCCCTCGCCGCCCGCGAGGCCGGCGCCCCGGCGCCCGGCTCCGGGGCGGGGTCGGGCTCGGGCACGCCGGGCGTGCCCGTCCGCAGCCGACCCCACCGGATGGCCGCCGTCGTGGTCGCGCTCTTCGGCGTCCTCGTCACGACGGCCTTCGTGCAGACCTCCCGCAACGAGGACGTCGACGCCGCCAGCCGCGCCACGCTGGTACGTCGCGTGACCGACGAGCGCGAGCGGGTGGCCGATCTCCAGGAGCAGATCGTGGACCTGCGCGAGCGCAACGCCCAGCTCGAGGGCGAGCTCACCCAGGCGCGCTCGACCTACGAGGGCGTGCTCACCCGGCTGCGCCGCGTGCAGACCCGCACCGGGTTCGTCGCGGTGAGCGGCCCCGGGGTCGTGATCACCCTCGACGACGGGCCGCCGGAGATCGTCGACAGCGACGTGCGCGACCAGGACCTGCGGATCGCGGTCAACGGGCTGTGGCGGCTCGGCGCGGAGGCGATCGCGATCAACGGCCAGCGGCTGACCGCGCTGTCGGCGATCCGGACCTCGGGGATGGTGGTGCGGGTCAACAAGGTCAACCTGTCGCCGCCGTACCGCATCGAGGCCATCGGCGACATCGACGTCCTGCAGTCCCGGTTCCTCGAATCGCCGGAGGGGGGCAGGCTGTTGCTGCTCGAGTCGAGCTACGGCATACCCTTCGACATGAGGAACGAGGACTCACTCGAGCTGCCTGCCGCGCGTCTGCGCGAGCTGCGCTCGGTCGAGCCCCTCGAGGACAACGACCCGCGACCCCCGGAGGAGGCCTCGTGATCGCCGCGCTGGGCCTGCTCGTCGGCATCGCCCTCGGGCTGGTCTTCCAGCCCGACGTGCCGCTCGGCCTCGAGCCGTACCTCCCGATCGCCGTGGTCGCCGCCCTCGACGCCGTCTTCGGCGGCCTGCGCGCCTACCTCGACGGGATCTTCGACGACAAGGTCTTCGTGGTCTCGTTCGTCTCCAACGTCGTGATCGCGGCCGCGATCGTCTACCTCGGCGACAAGCTCGGCGTCGGCGGGCAGCTCTCGACCGGCGTCATCGTCGTCCTCGGCATCCGGATCTTCTCCAACGTCGCGGCCATCCGCCGCCACCTGTTCCATGCCTAGCACCAGCAGCGGACCCCCGGACCAGCGATCGAGCGGACGCACCCGGCTGTTCCGCGCGATGCTGCGCCCCTCGCGCAGCCAGGTCGTCGTCGGCGTGCTCCTCGCCCTGGTCGGCTTCGCCGCGATCGTCCAGGTGCGCGCGACCGAGGTCGACGCCACCTACGCCGGCCTGCGCGAGCAGGACCTGATCGACGTCCTCAACGGCCTCGCCGGCACCACCCAGCGCGCCGAGTCCGAGATCGAGCGGCTCGAGGCGGCCCGGGAGGACCTGCGCTCGGACAACCGCCGGGTCGGCGCGGCACTCGAGGCCGCGCAGACCCAGGCCGACACGCTCGCGATCCTCGCCGGCACCGTGCCGGTCACCGGCCCCGGCATCCGGATCACGATCACCGAGACCGACACCCCCGTGGACGCCCAGGACTTCATCGACCTGGTCCAGGAGCTGCGCACCTCCAACGCCGAGGCGATGCAGCTCAACGGCAAGGTCCGGCTGGTCGCCCAGTCCTCCTTCGCCGAGGCCGAGGGCGGGCTCGTCGTCGACGGCGAGCTGCTGGGCCCGCCGTACGTCCTGGACGCCATCGGCGACCCCGACACCCTGGCCGGCGCCATCTCCATCGCCCGCGGCGTGACCTTCGAGCTGGAGAAGGACAACGCGATCGTCGAGGTGCAGGAGCTGCCCTCGCTGGACATCGAGAGCGTCCGCGAGCCGGTCCAGCCGGAGAACGCCACCCCCGAGCTGGACACCAGCACCCCCTGAGGGCCAGTAGGGTCGGCGGGCACCCCTCGGACCGACAGCTTGGAGACCGCGTTGTACCCCGACGACCTGAAGTACACCAGCGAGCACGAGTGGCTGCGGACCCCCGGCGAGGCCGAGGGCTCGGTCCGCGTCGGCATCACCCACTACGCCCAGGACGCCCTCGGTGACATCGTCTACGTCTCGCTGCCCGAGGTCGGCGCGACCATCGAGGCCGGCAGCACCTGCGGCGAGCTGGAGTCGACCAAGTCGGTCAGCGACGTCTACGCGCCGGTCTCCGGCGAGGTCGTGGCCCGCAACGAGGCGCTGGACGCCACCCCCGAGCTGGTGAACAACGACCCGTACGGCGGCGGCTGGCTCTTCGAGGTCGTGCCCACCGAGGCCGGTGGGACCGACGGCCTCATGGACGCCGCGGCGTACGAGGCCTCGCTCGACTCCTGAGTACCGCTTGATCACCCTCGCCCGGCTGATAGGTTCGGACAACCGTCAGCCTCAGCCCCGAGGTGAGGGTTTTCCGCCCCCGACGCCGAACCCCGGAGGATGCCCCGATGCCGTTCTGCACCGCGTGTGGCAGGCAGAACCCCGACGACGCCCGCTTCTGCTCGCAGTGCGGCACCAAGCTGGCCACCGCCGACGACGCGACGGGCTCCGTCGCCGTGCAGCCGGGCCAGCCCGCGACCTCGGGCGACTCCACCGCCACGATCCAGATCGGCCTCGGCGAGAAGACCGAGACCTCCGACCGGCAGCTCAACCCGGTCGACGCCGCGGCGGTCGACGCCCTGCCCGCCGGGCACGCGCTGCTCGTCGTGCAGCGCGGACCGGGGTCGGGCAGTCGGTTCCTCCTCGACGCCGACGTCGTGACCGCCGGCCGGCACCCGGAGAGCGAGATCTTCCTCGACGACGTGACCGTCTCGCGCCGGCACGCGCAGTTCGACCGCTCCGGTGACACCTTCACCGTGAGCGACGTGGGCTCGCTGAACGGCACCTACGTCAACCGCGACCGCATCGACACCGTCCAGCTCAAGGACGGCGACGAGGTGCAGATCGGCAAGTACCGACTGGTGTTCTTCTCCGGTCACCAGGCCGGCTGAGCCCTCCGCAGATGAGCTCGATCGGCTCGGCCGGCACCGGCCAGGCAAGTGCGCCGCGCGCGCGGATGAACATCGGAGAGGTCCTCGACCACCTCCGGCCGGACTTCCCGGGGATCACCATCCCCAAGATCCGCTTCCTCGAGGACAAGGGGCTGATCAAGCCCGAGCGGACGCCGGCGGGCTACCGGAAGTTCTCGGCCGACGACGTCGACCGGCTGCGCTACGTGCTGCGCATGCAGCGCGACCACTACCTGCCGCTGAAGGTGATCGGCGAGCACCTCGACGCGATCGACCGCGGCCTGGAGCCCCCGGCGATCGAGCCGGTGGTGCCGACCGTGCCGAAGGTCGCCCTCTCCGCCGACGGCCTGCCCAGTCCCGAGTCGTTCCGCCGCCACGACGGCATGCGGCTCTCGCGTCGCGAGCTGGTCAAGGTCGCCGAGATCTCCGAGGACCTCCTCGAGCAGCTCGAGCAGTACGGCCTGATCAGCGCCAAGCCCGGCACCGGCCACTACGACACCGACGCGCTGGTCATCGCCCAGACCGCCCGCGAGCTGGCCGACTTCGGCTTCGAGCCGCGCCACCTGCGCGCCTTCAAGACCGCCGCGGACCGCGAGGTCGGCCTCGTCGAGCAGGTCGTCGCCCCCCACAAGCGCGGCCGCGACGCCGCCGCCCGGGCCCGCGCCGAGGAAGCCGTCTCCGAGATCGCCGCCCTCTCCGTGCGGCTCCACGCCACCCTCGTCAAGGCCGGCCTCCGCTCCTCCTGACCCCCGCGACGTGGGAGTCCTGCAGCGCCGACGTGGGAGTCCTGCAGTGCCGAGGTGGCAGTCCTGCAGTGCCGAAGTGGCAGTGCTGCAGGGGAACTCGTGCACCGGTGCCACCTCGACCGTGCAGGGGTGCCACCTCGACCGTGCAGGGGTGCCACCTCGACCGTGCACGAGTGCCACCTCGACCGTGCAGGGGTGCCACCTCGGCGGGGGGAGGGGGGTTCCGGGGCGGGAGTAGGCTGAACGCGTGCGCGAAGTCGATGTCATGGGTGTCCGTGTGGAGATGCCGTCGAACCAGCCGATCGTGCTGTTGCGCGAGGTGACGGGGGAGCGGTACCTCCCGATCTGGATCGGCGCGGTCGAGGCGACCGCGATCGCGTTCGCGCAGCAGGGCGTGGTGCCGCCGCGACCGCTGACGCACGACCTGATGAAGGACGTGCTGGAGGCAACCGGCAACGAGCTCACCGAGGTACGGATCACCGACGTCCAGGACGGCGTGTTCTTCGCGACCCTGGTCTTCGACTCCGGCGCGGAGGTCAGCGCCCGCCCCTCGGACTCGATCGCGCTGGCCCTGCGCACCGGCACGCGGATCGTCTGCGCCGAGGAGGTGCTCGACGAGGCCGGGCTGGCGGTGCCGGCCGAGCAGGAGGACGAGGTCGAGAAGTTCCGCGAGTTCCTCGACCAGGTGACCCCGGAGGACTTCGAGTCCCGCTGATCCTCCTGGGCTCTCCGTGAGAGGTCTCACCCTCAACCGCAACTTGAGGGTGCCGACACGCCGCCATGATCTTTGACGGCCTCGACAGAGGGGCCTACCTTGAACTGTCTCTGTTGTAACTCCACCGTTGTGGTTGCGCTCCCGCCGCCACGGCACCTTCCCCGGGTAGTTACGCGCAACGGAGTAGACCCACGGAGGACCGTGTGAACGAGCAGGAGCAGCAGGGCGAGCACCCAGAGGCCGCAGTCGCGGCCGAGGTGGCCGAGGAGCAGGGTCTCCTCTTCACCGACGATGTCTCGCCCCTGCCCAGTGACACCGGCTACCGCGGTCCGACCGCGTGCAACGCCGCCGGGATCACCTACCGCCAGCTGGACTACTGGGCCCGCACCGGGCTCGTCGAGCCCACCGTGCGCGGCGCGAGCGGCTCGGGTTCGCAGCGGCTCTACTCCTTCCGCGACATCCTGCTGCTCAAGGTCATCAAGCGCCTCCTCGACGCCGGCATCTCGCTGCAGCAGATCCGTACGGCGGTCCACCACCTGCGCGAGCGCGGCACCGACGACCTGACCCGCGTGACGCTGATGAGCGACGGCGCCTCGGTCTATGAGTGCACCAGCAACGACGAGGTCATCGACCTGCTCCAGGGCGGTCAGGGTGTCTTCGGCATCGCCATCGGCGGCGTGTGGCGCGAGATCGAGGGCACCCTCGCCGAGCTGCCCAGCGAGCGCACCGCCGACCAGGCCGCCCCGAGCGCCAGCGACGAGCTCGCCGCGCGCCGCGCCGCCCGCAAGATCGGCTGACCCGAGCACCACAGCACACCGACGCGACGTCGTACGTCGTCCGGCCCGCCACCCGCGCAGGGGGCGGGCCGTCGTCGTTCCCCGGTGCCCCGGGTGGCTGGTAGCCTCGGCGACGCTGACAATCCCGCACGGGAGAGTCTCCGCCCGGCCACCCGCAGGACCGCAGGACTCGCAGCACCCGGCCGGCAGCGGAGCGCCGAAGGGGCAATTCCTCCCCGGAACCTCTCAGGCGCCCGGACCGTGCGGACCAGGCGACTCTGGAGCACCGACGAGGCTGTGACAGAGGGGGAGGCACCCAGACCCCCGCGTCCGAGGAGCCCGCCATGTCAGACCACCCCACCCTCGCCGAGCTCGACGCGGCGCTGCCGTTCGTCGACCGCCACATCGGCCTCCGGCCCGCCGACCAGAGCGCGATGCTCGAGCGGCTCGGCTTCGACTCCCTCGAGGCGCTGATGGAGGCCGCCGTGCCCGGCGGCATCCGCGCCGACGCCGCGCTCGACCTCCCGCCGGCGCAGTCCGAGGACGCCACCGCCCGCGAGCTGCGCGCGATCGCAGCGCTGAACAACCCGCTCGAGGCGATGATCGGGCTCGGCTACTCCGCGACGATCACCCCGCCGGTGATCCGCCGCAACGTGCTGGAGGACCCGAGCTGGTACACCGCGTACACGCCGTACCAGCCGGAGATCTCCCAGGGCCGGCTCGAGGCGCTGATCAACTTCCAGACCGTCGTCGGCGACCTGACCGGGCTGCCGACCGCGAACGCCTCGCTCCTCGACGAGGGCACCGCGGCCGCCGAGGCGATGACGCTCGTGCGGCGCGGGAACAAGAAGGCCGCCGGCCCGTTCGTCGTCGACGCCGACGCGCTGCCGCAGACCATCGAGGTCGTCCGCACCCGTGCCGAGGCGATGGGCATCGAGGTCGTCGTCGCCGACCTGACCGACGGCCTGCCCGAGGGCGAGACCTCGGGCGTGCTGGTGCAGTACCCCGGCGCCTCGGGCCGGGTGCTCGACCCGCGGCCGGTCATCGAGGCCGTCCACGAGCGCGGCGGCCTCGCCGTCGTCGCCGCGGACCTGCTCGCCCTGACCCTGCTGGAGTCGCCCGGCTCGATGGGCGCCGACGTCGTGGTCGGCTCCTCCCAGCGCTTCGGCGTGCCGCTGTTCTACGGCGGCCCGCACGCCGGCTACATGGCGGTCGCCTCCGGCCTGGAGCGGCACCTGCCCGGCCGCCTGGTCGGGGTGTCGGTCGACGCCGAGGGCCGGCCGGCGTACCGCCTGGCCCTGCAGACCCGCGAGCAGCACATCCGCCGCGACAAGGCGACCTCCAACATCTGCACCGCGCAGGTGCTGCTCGCCGTGGTCGCCTCGATGTACGCCGTGCACCACGGCCCCGAGGGGCTGCGCGCGATCGCCACCCGCACCCACCGGTACGCCGCCGTGCTGGCCGCCGCGCTGGGTGCGGCCGGGCACGAGCCGCGCCACGGGCAGTTCTTCGACACGATCCACGTCGCGGCGCCCGGCCGGGCCGCGGAGGTCGTCGCGGCCGCACGCGAGCGCGGCCTCCACCTGCGCCTGGTCGACGCCGACACCGTCGGGATCAGCACCTCGGAGTGCACGACCCGCTCCACGGTCGAGCGGGTGCTGGCGTCCTTCGGCGTCGAGGGCACCGACCTCGAGGCCCTCGACCGCGCCACGGCCGACGCGCTGCCCGAGCCGCTGCGCCGCACCACGCCGTACCTCACCCACGAGGTCTTCTCCACCCACCACAGCGAGACCCAGATGCTGCGCTACCTGCGCCGGCTCTCGGCGCGCGACTACGCGCTCGACCGCGGGATGATCCCGCTCGGTTCGTGCACGATGAAGCTCAACGCGACCACCGAGATGGAGCCGGTCTCGCTGCCGGGCTTCGCCGACCTGCACCCGTTCGCGCCGGCCGAGGACGCCGCGGGCTACCACCTGCTCGTCGACCAGCTCGAGGGCTGGCTGGCCGAGGTCACCGGCTACGACCGCGTCTCGATCCAGCCCAACGCCGGCTCGCAGGGCGAGCTGGCCGGCCTGCTCGCGATCCGCGGCTACCACCGCGCGAACGGCGACACCGGCCGCGACGTGTGCCTCATCCCGTCCTCCGCGCACGGCACCAACGCCGCCTCCGCGGTGATGGCCGGCATGCGGGTCGTGGTGGTCAAGGCAGCCGCGGACGGCGGGGTCGACATGGCCGACCTGCGCGCGCAGTGCGAGAAGCACGCCGACGACCTGGCCGCGATCATGGTCACCTACCCCTCGACCCACGGCGCCTACGAGGACACCATCACCGAGCTGTGCGAGGTGGTCCACGCCCACGGCGGCCAGGTCTACGTCGACGGGGCCAACCTCAACGCGTTGCTCGGGCACGCCACGCCCGGCGAGTTCGGCGGCGACGTCTCGCACCTGAACCTGCACAAGACCTTCTGCATCCCCCACGGGGGCGGTGGCCCCGGGGTCGGGCCGGTCGCGGTGCGCGAGCACCTGGCGCCGTACCTGCCCTCGCACGGCATGCACCCCGACGTCACCAAGCGCGAGGGCATCGGCCCGATCAGCGCGGCGCCGTACGGCTCGGCCGGCATCCTGCCGATCTCGTGGGCCTACGTGCGGATGATGGGCGGCGCGGGCCTGACCCGGGCGACCGCGAGCGCGGTGCTCTCGGCCAACTATGTCGCCGCGCGGCTCGGGGAGCACTTCCCGGTGCTCTACCGCGGGCACGGCGACCTGGTCGCGCACGAGTGCATCCTCGACGTCCGCGGGATCACCAAGGAGACCGGCGTCAGCGTCGACGACGTCGCCAAGCGGCTGGTCGACTACGGGTTCCACGCCCCGACCATGTCCTTCCCGGTGGCCGGCACGCTGATGGTCGAGCCGACCGAGTCCGAGGACCTCGGCGAGATCGACCGGTTCTGCGAGGCGATGATCGCGATCAAGGGCGAGATCGACCGCGTGGCCGCGGGGGAGTGGAGCCCGGCGGAGTCCCCGCTGCGGGGCGCGCCGCACACCTCCCGCGCGCTCGTCGGCGAGTGGGACCGGCCCTACTCCCGCGAGCTGGGCGTCTTCCCCACCGGCGTCGACCCGGACAAGTACTGGCCGCCGGTCGCCCGCATCGACCAGGCCTACGGCGACCGCAACCTGCAGTGCTCCTGCCCGCCGCTGGAGGCGTTCGCGGAGTGAGCAGCCCCGTCGGCGACACCACCGCCCACCGCCTGCTGGGCCACCTCGCCCGCGTCCAGACCGCGGGCCGGCTGCCCTCGGTGACGGCGGGGGTGGTGCGCGACGGCGCGCTGGCCTGGTCGGGCACGTACGGCACCCCGGCGGTGCCCGGCCACGACCCGGCCGACGTCCAGCACCGGATCGGGTCGATCACCAAGACCCTGACCGCGGTGCTGGTGCTCCAGCTCGCCGACGAGGGCCGGCTCGACCTCGACGCGCCCATCCGCGCCGTCCTCGGCGAGGTGCCGTACGCCGACCGGTCGGCGCGCCAGCTGCTGGCCCACGCCTCGGGGATCACCGCGGAGCCGGCCGGTGAGTGGTGGGAGCGCTCGGCGGGCGTCTCGTTCGAGGAGCTGCTGGCGCGACACGCGGCCGCGCCGGCGGTGACCTCGCCGGGCAGTCGCTTCCACTACTCCAACCTCGGCTACGCCCTCCTCGGCGAGGTCGTCGCCCGCCTGCGCGGGCGGCCGTGGGCCGACTGCGTCGCGGAGCGGGTGCTGGCGCCGCTCGGCATGACCCGCACCTCCTACCTCCCGACGGGGCCGGCCGCCCAGGGCTGGAGCGTCGACCCCTACACCCGCGAGCTCGTGCCCGAGCCGGCCACCGACACCCGGGCGATGGCACCCGCGGGCCAGCTCTGGTCGACCGTCGCCGACCTGGCGACGTACGCGGCGTTCCTGGTCGAGGGGCACCCGGGCGTGCTCGACGCCTCCTGGCTGGAGGTCGCCGCGGTGCCCCAGGCCGGCTCGGCCGGGGACGCGCTCGCCGCGGCGCAGGGTCTCGGCCTCCAGCTGCTGCGCGGCGGCTCGGGGACGCTGGTCGGCCACGGCGGGTCGATGCCGGGGTTCCTGGCCGCCTGCTTCACCGACCGCCCACGTCGGACCGCCGCAGTGGTGCTCGCGCCGGCGACGACCGGCTTCTCGCCGACCGACCTGGCCCGGGCGCTGCTGGAGGAGCTCGAGGCGTGCGAGCCCGCGCTGCCGCGCCCGTGGCGGCCGACCGACGTGGTGCCGGCCGCGCTCGACGGCGTGCTCGGCACGTGGCACTGGGGCAACACCCCGCTCGTGCTGGCCCTGACCGGCGGGCCGGGCGGGGGCGAGGTCGTGGCGACCGGCCCCGGTGGGGCGGAGAAGTGGCGCTTCGCGGTGGTCGACGGGCGGATCGTCGGCACCGGCGGCTACCACCACGGCGAGGAGCTGCACGTGGTGCGCCGCGCCGACGGCTCGATCAGCCACCTGGAGGTGGCGACGTTCGTGCTGACCCGGACGCCCTACGACCCGGACGCCCCCGCTCCTGGGGGACATCCGGGTCGTTGAGCCACGCCGCTGGGCGTGCCCGGGTCAGTCGCCGGTGGTGTCGGTCGTGGTGACCTCGAGGTCGTAGAAGAACGCCTCGCCGCAGTCGAGGCCGATCGTGCGGCCCTTCCAGGTCATCGCCAGGTCGGTGCGCAGCGCGCGGTGGAAGCCGTCGATGACGATGTGCTGGCCGGCGTCGTCGTGCTCCTCGTGGACGGCGATCCGCTTCCCGACCCGCTTCGCGGTGCCGGCGACGAGGACCCGGCGGTCGTCGAGCCGCAGGCCGGCCCGCACCTCGCCGCGGGAGACGAACCCGTTCGCGGACTCCCGCGACCGGCCGAGACCCTCGTCGCCGACAACGACCTGGAAGACGTTCGCGAAGGTGTTGTTCTCGTAGACCGACACGTAGACGTCGTCGCCGCGGAACCTGCCGCCGCACTCGACGACCACCCCGCGCTCGTGGGTGACGGTCGGCTCGGCGGCAGCGTTGGCAGCGTTGGCAGTACTGGGGGAGAGGCCGAGGCCGGCGAGGGCGGTGGCGGCGGCGAGGACGAGGGGAGTGCGCATCGGTGGTGCTTCTTCCTGTGAGGTGCAGCGGGTCGCTGCGGTCTGTCAGGAGGAGTACGCCGGGGCGCGCGGCGCGGTTGCGTCGCAGCCGGGCCGGGGTGCCCAGTGGCCGGGACCGGTCGGTGGGTACCGGGCCCGCATGCCGCGCACCCACCTCGAGATCGAGCACACCTACGCGCCGCCGGCGGACGCCGAGCCGCCCGAGCTCGCCGGCGAGGGCGGGCTGCCGGGGGTGGCGCGGGTCAGCGAGCCGGTGGTGCACGAGCTGCACGCGACGTACCACGACACGAGCGGGCTGGACCTGACGGCTGCCGGGGTCACCCTGCGCGCGCGGACCGGTGGGCCCGACGAGGGCTGGCACCTCAAGCTGCCCGCGGCGGGCGGCCGCGAGGAGATGCACCACCGCCTCGGCCGCGGCGAGACCGTGCCGGCCCGGCTGCGCGAGCTGGTCGTGCCCTGGACCCGCGGCGAGGCGCTCGCCCCCGTCGCCACCGTCACGACCCGCCGGACGGTGCGGCAGCTGCTCGGCGAGGACGGGGCGGTGCTGGCCGAGCTGGCCGACGACGAGGTCACCGGCACCCCGACCGGCACCCCGACCGGCGGTCCGCCGGTGACCTGGCGGGAGTGGGAGCTGGAGCTCGTCGAGGGCGACCCGAGCCTGCTCGCCGCGGCCGACGAGCTGTTCGCCGACCACGGCGCCCCGGTGCGCCCGCTGGCTCGCAAGATCGTCGCCGTGCTCGGCGACCGGGTCCCGCGGCTCCCGACGGCCGAGGGGCCGGTGCTGGGGGCCGTCGGCGCCGACGTCGGCGAGCTCAAGATCCTCGACAGCCGGCTGCGGCGCGGTGAGCCCGCCGCCGAGGAGCTCGCGGCGGTGGTGCGCCGGCTCCGGTCGGCGCTGTGGGTGCTGCGCCCGCAGTGGGGCCGCGCGGTGACCGACCCCGTGCGCGCCGAGCTCGCCTGGCTGGCCGAGCCGCTCGGCGAGGCCGCGGACCTGGTGGTGGCGCGCGAGCGCATCCTGGCCGCGCTCGAGGGGGAGCGCGTGGGCGTCGCCCCGGTCCGGCGGCTGGTGCGCACGAGCCTGGGCCAGCAGGAGAAGGCGGACGCGGCGCGGACGCTCGAGCGGCTGCGCGACGATCGCTACCTGGCCCTGCTGCGCACCCTCGACCGGCTCGTCGCCGAGCCGCCCTCGGCCGAGCCGCCGACGAAGAAGCAGCTGCGGCGCCGGTTCGCGAAGGCCGCGCGGACGGCGACGGCCCAGACGCGCCAGGACGAGGACTCCCTCGACCCCGAGCGGCTCCTCGCCCACCTGGAGCGGCTCGCGGACGTCGCCACGCTGGCGCGGGCGGCGGTCGGCAAGGAGGCCAAACGGACCCGGCGCCGGGCCGAGGACCTGGCCTGGCTGCTCCACGACGCCCGCATCCGGGCGCGCGCCCAGCGCGAGGTCCGGGCACTGGCGGACGCCGCGACCACGACCGGCGAGGCGTTCCTGCTCGGACGGCTGCACGCCTTGCTCGAGGTGCGGCTACCCGGCTGACCGCACGGCCGTCGCCACGAACCGGTCCCCGTCGCAGCGCACCCGCGCGCTCACCTCGCCACCGGTCCACAACGTCTCGCGCACGTCGTCGGGCCCGAGCAGTGGGTCGGTCGCGGCGGTGACCTGGAGCCGCAGCGTCGTGCCGAGGTACGCCGCCTGGCCGGCGGTGACCGCGACCTCGATCCGGTACGGCGGCCGGATGTCGCCGTCGAACTGCGCCTCGTGCGGGCCGGTCACCCCCAGCCAGGCGCCGGTCAGCTCGACCACGCCCGCGTGCTCGCAGGTCGGCGAGTCGAACCAGGCGCGCGCGGCCGGCGGGAGATCCTCGCCCTCGCGCACGTAGACGCTCCCGTCGAGCAGCACCGCGACGGCGGCGGGCACGTCCGCGAGCTCCTGCGCCCGGGCCGTCCGCGCCGGCTCCGGATCGTCCTGCCCGCCGGTGTCGTCGCACCCGGGCACGAGCGCCTCGAGGTTGCGGCCGGTGACCGCCGGCTCGCGGCGCAGGTCGCCGTGGCCGAGGTAGGTCCGTCCGTCGATCTCCAGGACGGCCGCGCACGACGCCTCGCCCCCGCCGCCCTCGCCGCCACCCGTGCCGGTGCAGCCCGCGAGCAGGACACCGCCGGCCAGGAGCGCGACGGCGAGGCGGGAGGAGCGCATGCCGGTGCGACGCCCGCGGCGGCGCACCGGTTCCGCTCGCCTGCGGCTCACATGGCCTGGGAGACGCTGGACATGTTGAAGTCCGGCACCCGCAGCGCCGGGGTGGCGGTGCGGCTGAAGTAGTCGTCGCCCCACTCGCGGCTGAAGCTCGGCACGGTCGCGCCCGCGTGGGTGAAGCGCCGCAGCAGGTCGACGGGGCTCTCGTTCCAGCGGAAGTTGTTGACCGCGCCGGTGATCTCGCCGCCCTCGACGAGGTAGACCCCGTCGCGGGTCAGGCCGGTGAGCAGGAGCGTCTGCGGGTCGACCTCGCGGATGTACCACAGGCAGGTCAGCAGCAGCCCGCGCTCCACACCCGCGACCAGGTCCTGCGTGCTGCCGGCCCCGCCGTCGACGTCGAGCACCAGGTTGTCGACCGCGGGCGTCACCGGCAGGGCGGTCATCGCCGCGGAGTGCCGCGTCTGGAGCAGCGCGGTCAGCTCGCCGTCGCGGACCCAGTCGGTGCGGCCGAGCGGCAGGCCGTTGTCGAAGACCGAGGACTCGTTGCCCGAGGAGGAGGCGACGACGAACGGCGAGCACTCCAGGCCCGGGTAGGCCGGGTCGGAGAGCAGGTGGACCCCCTCGCGGGCGATCCGCTCGCCGACGCGGGTGCCGCCGCCCCGGCGGCTGTAGACCGACTGGCCCTCGTGGGCGACCCGGGCGCCGGCGTACCAGTAGGCGTCGATCATCAGGTCGGCCACCGCGCTCGGCGGCAGGACGGTGTCGTACCGGCCGGCGGGGAGGTCCACGCGGCGCTTGCCCCAGCCGAGTCGCTGCTCGAGCTCGGCGTCCATCGCGAGCGCGTCGACGTCGGCGAAGTCGCGGGTCGCGCCGCCGACCCAGGCGCTCTGGGTCAGGTCGCTGGTCTTGCCGGTGCAGCCGTAGTGGCCGGTGGGCTGGACGTGGCGCAGCCGCAGGCCGGTGGTCGAACCGAGGTAGGTGGTGGTCAGCTCGTGGTTGACGAAGCCGTAGAGCACGCGGCCGGCCGCCCCGGCCCGGCCGAACGCCTCGCCGAGCGCGGGTGCGAACGCGTCGTAGACACCGATGCCGGTGCGGACCGGCTCGTCGGCCCAGTCCGGCGAGGTGCGGTCGCGGACGAGCTCAGCGGCGTCCTCGGCGGGCTCGGCTGCCCGGGCGGCGGCGTCGGCGGCGGCGACGAGCGCGCTCATCTGCGCCGGGTCGGTCGCGCTGCCGGAGACCGAGCCCGCGCTGGTGCCGCCGGCCTGCCGGACGAAGGAGACGACGGTGACGTCGAGGCCGTGCATGACGCCGTTGGTGGTCAGGGTGTTGCCGGCCCAGCGCAGGTTGGCGCTGGTGCGGTCGCGGACGATGACCAGGCATTCGTCGGCGCCGGTCGCGGCGAGCGCGTGCTCGACCAGGTCCTGCGGGGTGGTGGTCGCCATCAGTTGCCTGCCTCGTCGGTGGTGTTGAGGATCCGGACGTCGCGGAAGAGCGCGGTCGGGCAGCCGTGGCTGACCGCCGCGACCTGGCCGGGCTGGGCCTTGCCGCAGTTGAACGCCCCGCCGAGGACCCACGTGTCGGGGCCGCCGACGGCCTCCATCGAGCCCCAGAAGTCCGTGGTCGTGGACTGGTACGCCGCGTCGCGCACCTGGCCGACGATCTCGCCGTCGCGGATGGCGTGGAACCGCTGGCCGGTGAACTGGAAG
The DNA here is from genome assembly GCF_013177455.1 of Nocardioides marmotae. NCBI lineage: Bacteria > Bacillati > Actinomycetota > Actinomycetes > Propionibacteriales > Nocardioidaceae > Nocardioides > Nocardioides marmotae. The sequence goes on along the minus strand of NZ_CP053660.1, from coordinate 2,285,438 downwards.
TTGTAGCGCTGCATGTCGATGCTCCACGACTTGTCGCCCACGACGTAGAGCCCGCGCTCGACCCGGCTGATCAGCTCCTGGGTGCTCGGCCCGTCGGGGGCGGGCTGGAGAGAGACGTTGGCCATCCGCTGGATCGGGATGTGGCCGGGGGAGTCGGCGTACGCGCAGCCGTTCGAGCGGCCCTGCGGGTGCTCGGGTCCGGCGAGCTCGGGCTTCATCGCGGCCATCGGCCGGTCGAGCTGGTAGCCGACGAGCACGCCGTCGCGGACGATGTCCCACCGCTGGGTGGCGACGCCCTCGTCGTCGTACCCGGTGGTCGCCAGGCCGTGCTCGACGGTGCGGTCGCCGGTGACGTTCATGACCGGGCTGCCGTACTGCAGGGTGCCGAGCTGGTCGTAGGTCGCGAAGCTGGTGCCGGCGTAGTTGGCCTCGTAGCCCAGCGCGCGGTCGAGCTCGGTGGCGTGGCCGATCGACTCGTGGATGGTCAGCCAGAGGTTCGAGGGGTGGATGACCAGGTCGTAGGTGCCGGCCTCGACGCTGGGCGCCTTCAGCTTCTCGGCGAGCAGCTCGGGGACCTCGGCGAGCTCGGCGTCCCAGTCCCACAGCGGCCCGGCGGAGCCGCCGACGAGGTACTCGTAGCCGCGGCCGACCGGCGGCGCGATGCTCGCCATCGAGTCGAAGGTGTCCGCGCCGGCGCCCATCGCCTCGAAGGAGGGCTGGAGCCGGACCCGGCGCTGGGTGGTGCGGGTGCCGGCGAGGTCGGCGTAGTACTTGTGCTCGTCGACCTGCTGGAGGTGGGCGCTGGCGTGGTCGACGGCCGCGCCGGCGCGCAGCCGGCGGGTCCAGTCGATGAGCAGGGCGGCCTTCTCCGCGACGGGCACGGAGAAGGGGTCGATCTCGAAGGCGGAGACCCAGGTGACGTCGTCGTACACGGGCTCGGGCGCCAGCTCCACCGGCACCGGCGTCATCGCGGCGGCGACCTGCGCGACCTGGATCGCGGTCTCGGCGACCCGGACGGCCTCCGCGGGGGTGAGCACCACGCCGGAGGCGAAGCCCCACGCGCCGCGGTGGACGACGCGGACCGCGAAGCCGAGGTCCTCGGCGTCGCTGGCGCCCTGGAGGGCGCCGTCGCGGACGCCGAGGTTCTGGTAGCGCACCCGCTCGAAGCGGAACTCGGCGTGGCTCGCGCCGAGCTCGCGCGCCCGGCTCAGCGCCACGTCGCCGAGCTGGCGGTGGGGGAGGGCGAGGAAGGTGGGATCGAGACCCGGCTGGCTCATGGCGTGACCCTAGTGGGGCGCACCGACAACGGGGCGACCGGTTTGCGTGGGGCGGGGTGGCGGCTCGTTAGGGTGCTCCCCATGAGCGCACCGGCATGGTTGGGGATCGGCGCCCAGCGCAGTGGCACGACCTGGTTCACCGACCTGCTGACCCAGCACCCCGCGGTGGGGCTCGGGACCAACGGCAAGAAGGAGCAGCAGCTCCTGCACAAGGTGGCCGACGGGCGGGTCGAGGCCCACGAGTACCTCGACCTCTTCCCCGCCGACGGGGTGCACCGGGGTGACTGGACCCCGCAGTACCTCCGCCACGCCTCCGCTCCCGCGACCGCCGCCCGGCTCGTCCCCGACGCGCCGGTGCTGGTGCTGCTGCGCGACCCGGTCGAGCGGTTCCGCTCCGCGATGCGGCTCGCCGCCACCCGCGGGAAGTCCTGGCCCTACCCGGTCCCGATCACCATCCAGACCTGGAGCGGCTTCTACGCCGACCAGCTCGACGCCTGGGCCGCCGCCGTCGGCCGCGACCGGATGCACGTCATGGTCTATGAGGTCGTACGCCGCGACCCCCAGGCCGCGGTCGACGAGGTGTGGCGCCGGATCGGCGTCGACCCCGTCCCGCTCGCGGAGGTCGAGCGCGCCTCCGGCTCCTCCTCGCAGGCCGAGTGGGACTGGACGCCGGGCCTGAAGGAGTCGCTGCAGGTGATGTACCGCCCGCAGGCCGAGCGGCTCGCGAAGGACTGGGGGCTCGACGTCTCCGCCTGGTCCGGCCTGCACTAGGTCGCGGGGGTCCCCGGACCCGTTGAGATCCACGCGAGGGGGCAACGGGGAGGTCGACGTACCTCAGCGGCTCGGCCGCGAACCTCCCGGGAGACTCCCTGTGGCAACTGCCCCCGATCGCACGTCGCTGTCGCGGCGGCTGGAGACCGGCCGACTCCTGCTGGGCTCGCTCCTCGAGGCCGGGATCAAGGCGTACGGCGCCGGCGCGGCCCTGGCGGTCGCCCTCAGCGATGCCGAGACGGTGGGCGGCAAGGGGCAGGACGCGCTCGCCGCGGTGCCCAGCCTGATGGAGCGCTACCGCGCCGCGGAGTACGTCGTGGACCACCGCCAGGAGATCCAGGTCGCCCTCGACTACGTCAACGAGCAGACGCCCCCCGAGGCGGAGCTCGAGGCGGCGATCGAGAGCAGCACGGCGACGCTGAGCGGCATCGAGACGACGTACAGCTCGGTGCTCGAGGCGCGGGACGCGCTCCCGTGGAACCCGCGCGACGCGTGGGGGCACGTCAGCGATGCGTGGGGCGCCAAGCCCGACCTGGGCTCGATCGCCGACCTGGCCGCGACGGCGGAGCGGATCGGTCCCTACGTCGACCAGGTGGAGGTGCTGACCCCGGTCTACTACGGCGGACTGCTCGCCGTGGTCGACAACTTCGCGAGCGACGAGATCGTGGGCACGCTCGCGGTCATGGCGCTGGCGCTCGGGCTCGCCGTCGTGCTCGGCCAGGCGGTCGGCTTCTGGGTCCGGCGGGGCCGGCCCGGGCTGGTCGCCCGGACGCTGCAGCGCTGGGGCGCGCGCACGTTCCGCGGCTGGTACGTCGCCAACCTCCCTGCCGCGCTCAGCCCGCCGCTGTACGCCGCGGCCCGGGAACGGCTCCAGCGCGACATCGCCGCGGACCCCGAGCAGGCGCTGGACCCGGCGACCCTCGCCGAGCTCGAGCGCTACTTCGCGAGCCGGCTCCCGGAGGACGTCGGCCGCTGACCGGCGCGGCGCTTTCGACCGCTCAGGCGCCTCGGTCCGGGCCGACCTCCGGACGCACGAGCACCTCGAAGCTGCGTCCGTCGTGGGTGGCGTCGAACCGGCCGACCGGCTCGAAGCCCAGGGACCGGACGACCCGCAGGGCACGCACGTTGAACGTCGCCACGGTCACGCGGAACGCCGGGGGCGCGAAGGTCTCCCGGCCGAACGCCAGGCCGGCGGAGATGGCCTGCCGGCCGAGCCCCCGGCCGACCAGCTGCGGCCGCAGTCCGCCTCCGGTGTCGAGCGCCCGGTCGTCGTACCTCCAGCCCGGCACCTGCCCGTCGATTCCGAAGGAGCGGAAGCCGACCAGCCGGTCCTCGGCGGTCACCGCGTGGAAGCCGGACTCCGGCTGCAGCAACCAGTCGGGGTCCGCACCGGTCATGTCGTAGCAGTCGTAGGGCGGGTCGTACCGCCACGTGCAGATGTCCAGCGCCTGCTCGGGCGTCAGCGGCACGACCTGCATGGTCCGCAACCTAGCGCTGCAGCTCGGGGCTGCCGGTCCCACGCGGTACCTGTGGCCGACGGTCCGGCACCTCCGGCCGAGGCGCGTCCCGGTCCCGGCGGGCAGGCTGGTCGAGGTCGACAGGTGCGGCCCGCAGGGAGGGGAGGAGCCAGGATGTTCCATGAGGTGTCGGTGCTGCCGGTGGTGGTCCCGCTCGCCGGGGTGGTGCTCGTGGTCCTGGTCTGGCGCCTGCACCGGCGGGGATCGCTGACGGCGCCCCGCGCGGCGGTCGCGCTCGCCGCGTGCGTGTACGCCGCCGGCGTGGTCGCGAACACCGTCTTCCCGATCTACCTCGACAAGCCCGCGCGCACCGCCCGGTGGGACGACTCGCTCCACCTCGACCTGCTGTCGGACTACGAGGTCGCCGACGCCGTGATGAACATCGGTGTCTTCGTCCCGGTCGGGATCCTGCTGGCGCTCGTCGCGCCGCGGTGGTCGGGCGCCCGGGTGCTGGCCGTGGCGACCGCGTGCAGCCTCACGATCGAGGTGAGCCAGTACGTCGCCGCGCAGACGCTGGCGGGCGGCCACGTCGCGGACGTGAACGACCTGCTGTTCGACGTCGTCGGCGCCGCGCTCGGCCTGCTCGCGGTGACCGAGCTGCGGCAGATGCCGCTCGGGGCGCGCCTGGTCGACCGCTTCCGCTGGGCCTGACCGCCTGCCGGAGCGAGCCCCGGCGCGCCGTCCGAAAATCGCGCGACGATGTCGGTGCTCCAGGAGAGAATCTCCAGCGATGCTCACCGCGCTCCGCAACTACGTCAAGCCTCCGTCCACCCTCGCCGGACGCCTCTCGGTCCAGTCGCTGCTCTTCGCGACGGGGGAGGGCGCCTTCCTCGCGGGCTCGGCCGTCTACTTCGGCGTCATCCTCGGGTTGTCGCTGGGGCAGGTCGGTGTGGGTCTCACGGTGGCGGCGATCGCCAGCTTCTTCGCCGCGGTGCCGGCCGGGAAGCTCGTCGACCACTTCGGCCCGAAGCGGATGTGGTCGCTGAGCGCCGTGCTGCAGGGCGCGCTGTTCCTCGCCTGGCCCTTCATCGACAGCTTCCCGCAGTTCATCGCGCTGGCGGTGGTGATGGAGCTGGCGGGCAGCCTCGGCGGGGCCGCCCACGGGGCGTACGTCCTCGACGTGCTGCCCCCGGCCGAGCGCGTGGAGTCCCGGGCGTACATGTACTCGGCTCTCAACGTCGGCTTCAGCATCGGGGCGTTCCTGAGCGGCGGCGCCATCGCCTTCGGCTCCGACGTGCTGCGCTGGGCCCCGCTCCTCACCTCGGTCCTCTTCCTGGTCAACGCGGTGGCGATCCTCCGGCTCCCGAACGCCTCCCACGACGTCCGCTCGACCGAGCCCCGCCGCAAGCCGGAGGGCCCGCCGGCGATCCGCAACCGCAGCTGGCTGGCGGTGACGTTCCTGACCGGCGTGCTGTGGTCGAACCAGGTGCTGCTGCACACGGTGATCCCGCTGTGGCTGGTGCTGGAGACCGACGCTCCGCACGAGCTCGTGGCGGTGCTCTTCGCCACCAACACGGTGATGTGCATCGTGCTGCCCCGGCTGACCTCGCGCGGCATCCGCGACATCGACACCGCCCTGCGCGCGGTGCGCCTCTCCGCGGTCTTCTTCGCGCTGACCTGCATCGTCACCCTGGCCACCCACGAGACCGTCGGCTGGGTCACGGTCGTGCTGTTCTTCGTCGGCCACATCGTGCTGACCTGGGCCGAGCTGTACCTCTCCGCCTCGGGGTGGACCTTCGAGGCCGAGCTGATGGACCCCCGCAGGCGCGGGGACTACCAGGGCGTCTCCGAGCTCGGCAACACCCTCGGCCGGTTCTGGGCGCCGGCCGTCTACGGCTTCCTCGCCATGGAGTGGGGCGCCGTCGGCTGGCTCACCATCGCCGCCATCGTCGGTGTCGCCGCGGCCGCCATGCACCCCGCGACCCGCGCCGGGCGGCGCTACCTCGAGCAGCACGTCCCGCCCGACATCCTCGCCGACGCGCGTGCCGGCGCCCCCGAGGACGCGCCACCGCCTCCGACGACCCTCACGGACCCGCTCGACCCCGGCACGACCGTCACCGACACCCCGCTGCCGCGCTGACCGTCAGGTCCTCTACGTCGGGCTGTTACGTGCCGCCGGGGGAGGAGGGTCGGACCGGCTCGGGGCCCTGCGGGGAGCCGACGTTCCGCGCGACGGCACACGTCAGCCACAGCAGGACCCAGAGCAGCAGCGACAGGGCGACGACCGCGACCCCCAGCGTGGTCTGCTCCCCGTCCGCGAGGGCCATCCGCAACCCTGCGACGACGCCCACGGCGGCCAACGCTCCTCCGCCCCACAGGGCCAGGTCGACGCGCACGCGCCACTCCTGGGGTGTCGGTGGCGCAGCCGAACCGAGTGGTGGGCTCTGAGCCTCGTCGTCCATGCGCAGACCCTAGGGCCGGTGCGGGCCGGTGCGGGCCGGTGCGGGCCGGGAGGCGCTAGGGACGCAGGGTCGCTGCGAAACGCTGAGCCATGACCTCGCGCGCGACCTGCACGTGCACGAGAGGCGTGCGTGACGTCGCCACCGTGGAGACGCGTCCGCTGGGCACGTCCCACAGCCAGAGGTCTCCGCTGCTCCAGTCGTCGACCAACAAGGTGCGGTCCGTGAGCCACGCCTGCGGCACGAGCTGGCACTGACGCCCCTGCCCGTTGGCGAGCATGGCCACGACCGTGCCCTCCGACGGCTCGACCACGACGACGCCGCCGTTGTCCCGCGCCCGGGGCCGGGCGGAGCAGTGGGAGAACGCGACGTGCCTGCCGGCAGCCGGGCCACCAGCGGTGTACGACGAGGTGCGATGTCCCAGCTCAGCGACCGTGGACGTCCCGCCTGCGTGGTGCGTGATGATCCGCGCTGGGCGGCTCCTGGCCGACCCCTTCACCTCGAACGCCTGCCCCGCGCCGCCGTGCGTGGTGTGGAAGAGGTCGTACGGGACGGGACCGAGGTCGCCGGTGGTCACGTCGAGGGCGCAGCCCTTCGGCCCGCAGGGTCGCCTGCTACTGGTCCGGTCCTTGAGGAAGAGCGTCGCCCCGTCCGCGGACCACTCCAGGGCGACGGCGTGATCCACCGGCAGGTCGTACCGTCGGAACCCGTTGCTCTGGAGGTCGACCGTCACGAGCCCGGACGGGTCCGCCAGAGCCACCTTCCGGCCGTCCGACGAGATCGCCGTCGACAGCTCCAGGTAGGCGACGGCACCGAAGCCGTACCGCTGGAGGTCGAGCTGCCGCCAGTCGCCCGTCCGTGTCATGAGGTAGGGGTGGCCCACGCGAATCGTGTCGCGGTCCTCGTCCGTCGAGTCGGGGAGCAGCTGCGCGAGCAGCATCGCTGTCCCGACGGGTGCCTCGTCGACCGTCGGGGCCGCGACGGCGCTCATGAGGTCGATGTCGATAGCCCCCTGGATCGGCACTGTCGCGGTCGGGAGCCGCAGCCGAAGGGCGTCGGGGATCGGGTCGAGGGCTCGCGGAGGTGAGGGAGTCGATGTGGGGGAGGCTGTCGACCGTTCGGGAGCGGGAGGCGGGCCGGTGTCCGGTTCACCTCCGGCAGAACAACCCGTGGCCGCCAGCAGTGTCCCGCACCACGCCGCCACGCTTCTGCGTCTCACCGGCACCCTCTCCACCCACCTGTCGTCGTCCACCTGGGACACCAGTCAGGAATGCTTGGTTGCCCTCCTGAGCGGGAGGTGGAGATCTACGCGGACCGACCCGTCCGCGCCGACCACAGCGAGAAGGTACGGCGTCCGCGGTCGCGGGGAGGCGACCCCGAGGCGGCTTCCGGACGCACCGATACCCGGCGGCGTTCCCGGCTGATCCTGCTGGCCGGCACGGTGCCGCGGTGCCCGCGCACGTCGCCGAGCTCGTGGGTGGTGGTCCGCGGGGTGCCCCCCGCGATCCGTTGACCGGGGAGACCGGGCAGTCCTACGTTGGCAAGCACCCCCTGGGGAATCGCCGGAACCCTCCGGCGGCCAGCGGAAACAAGAGGCCACCATGCCCGAACGCGAGCCCCACCCCAGCCCGACGAACCCTCTCGGACCAGCTGACACGGGGCGGTGGTGGGCGCTGCAGGACATCGCCGACCTGAGCCTCGTCCTGGGACACGGTGCCGACGCTCCGGACCCGGCTGACCTCGGAGAGCCGGCCCCCGTCACCGAGGCGATGAACCGACATGTCGCGGCCAGCCTCACGCGACGGCGCGCGCTGGCGGCAGGGGCGGCCGGCGTGGCGGCCGGAGTGGTCGGGGCTGGGCCGGCGGGGTCGGCAGCTGCGGCGCCGCAGGCCGCCAAGCCGTGGCGGGGGGACGTCACCACCCTGAACGAGGCGCTCGACACCGGGTACATGCGTCGGGTCACCCAGCGGATCACCCGCTTCGGAGACACCGCGGACGGCTGGCGGCCCGGCGGTTCGCCCGCCAACCTCGAGGCGGCCGACTACATCGAGCGGGAGATGCGCCGCCTCGGCATGCGCAAGGTTGCCCAGCTGCCGGTCCCGATCGACCGGTGGGTCTTCCGCGGCGCCTCGGTCACGGTGGCGGGCGGCGGACCGAGGTTCGAGGCGAGCTCGTGGGGAGGCGTCCCCGGCACGCCCGCCGGCGGGATCACCGCCGAGGTCATCGACGTCGGTGCCGGCCAGGCGGCCGACTACGAGGGGATCGACGCCACCGGCAAGATCGTGCTCGTCGACTGGGCCTTCGGCGACCACTGGGTCAACCGGCACGGTCACCAGGCGACGCTGGAGGGCGCGCTGGCAGTCATCTTCTACACCGGTCGCACCGCGGAGGGGGCCTACTACAACAAGCGCGACGACGGCCTGCTCAGCTTCGACGGCACCTACGACGACGACTGGGTGCCCTTCGTCTTCGTCACCCGCAACGCCGCCAACGACCTCATCGCCCGGATCGCCGCCGGCACCACGCGGGTCCGCCTGAGGTCCGACGTCGAGCTCACCCGCGCAGCCGAGGGAGGGGTGGGCTACAACGTGCTCGGGGCGGTCCCCGGCACCGACCGCGCGGACGAGTTCATCATCTTCACCGGCCACCACGACGCCTGGTTCCGAGGCGCCGCCGACGACGCGACCGCGATCGCCGCGATGCTCGGCACCGTGAAGGCGATCAAGGAGTCAGGCTTCAAGCCCCGGCGGACGCTGCTCTTCCTCGCCAGCACCAACGAGGAGTACGGCTACACCGACGCCTACTACGAGTGGCTGATCGGTGCCTGGTACGCCGTGACGCACCAACGTCCGGACTGGGGACGCAAGGCGATCCTGTCGCTGGACTTCGAGCTGCTCGGCACCGGCGACCCGGGGGAGCGGCTGCTGATCCGCACCCACGGCGAGCTCCTGGCCCAGGCCGTCGAGAAGCTGGAGGCCGACCCCGCGCGGACGCCGTACGGCACGCTCTCGCAGAACGTCATCTGGGCGAACGCCGACCACTTCACGCTGGCTGCCGCGGGAATCCCCAGCATCTACTTCAACACGGTCGGCACCGAGTACCTCACGCACAACTACCACACGAACTTCGACCTCATCGAGAACGTCGACTTCGACTACCTGCGCATGAACGTCGAGGTCGTCAACGACATCTGGGTGGAGCACGACCGGTCGACGCTGCCCATCCTCGACTTCGTGGCGCGGGCCACCGAGGCCGAGGCACGCATCGACTACCACCCCGAGCCCGAGGTCGGCCTCGCCGAGCTCCCCGGCGTGGACCAGCCGCTCGTCAGCGCACTGCAGGAGGCCGTCGCCCGGTTCCGGTCCGCCGCCGAGCGCCTCGACGCCCGCCTGGCCCGGGGCAAGGTCGCCCACCAGCGCGATGTGGGCGACGCCATGATGAGGGCCGAGCGGATGATCCTGCGCAGGCTCGTGGCCCTCGACGTCTTCGACCAGTACGTCTTTCCCCACGAGCAGGTGCAGCGCGACGCCACGCGCCTGCAGCTGGCGCTCGACGCGCTGGAGGCGGGCGACCCCGGACTGGCCAACGAGACCTACGTGCGCCGTACGGGGCTGACGGACGCGGGCCGGCTGTTCGCCTACGAGGCCTACGCATCCGAGCTGGCGCGTCACGACCATGACTTCGACCGGCTGCAGTGGGGCGCTCAGGCGCACCTCGCGCCGTACGTCGACCTGTGGAAGGAGTACCACTCGATCAGCGCGAAGGTGGCGGCCGGGCTGACCGCCCCGACGGCGTACGCCGAGGAGATCGCCTCGATCCGGGCCAAGCTCGCGCACCTCTACCGGGAGCTCAACCGCAGGCTCGCGTAGATGGCCCGCGTCTTCGAGCTGGCCGGTGACGACCTGGCGAGGGCGCGGCGGCGGGCGCAGTAGGCCGGTCGCGGCGCCATCACAGCGCCTGCGACACGCTCGACATGTTGAAGTCCGGCACCCGCAGCGCGGGGGTGGCGGTCCGGCTGAAGTAGTCGTCACCCCACTCCCGGCTGAAGCTGGGAACGGTCGCGCCGGCGTGGCTGAAGCGGCCGAGCGGGAGGTGGACACGCACGCGCGTCGACACGTCCGCGCCGACCACAGCGAGAGGGTACGGCGTCCGCGGTCGCGGGGACGCGAGCCCGAGGCGGCTTCGAAGCATGGAGCGGACGCGAGGATTTGAACCTCGACCCCTTCCCTGGAAGGGAAGCGTGCTGCAACTACACCACGTCCGCGGAGCCGGTCTCTGACGAGGCCGACACGTCGGAAGTATGGACCACCGCCAGGGCTACCCGGGCGCCAGGGTGCGGCTCTCGCCCGTCGCCGGCGCCGGCTCCGTGCGACCATCGGCAGCGAGCCGGGTCCACCCGAAAGCGGCCAGCCCCACCAGCACCGGCCACAGGGCGAGGCGTTCGAGGGCACCCGCTGCGGGGCCGTCGGCGGCGAGCACGAACGACACGGCTGCCGCGCCGGTCACGACCCCCGTCGCCACGAGCGTTCCGGCCAGACGCGGCCGGTCCTTCCGCATCCGCGCACCGAGGAGGATCAGCGCGACCGGTTGTGCCACGAACAGCGGTGTCGCGGCGATCGCATGCAGGGTGGCGTCCTGGTCGAGAGGCGCCAGGCCCGTGGCGACCGAGCTCAGCCCGGAGACCACGAGCAGCCCCGTGACCCACGGCCCCAGGGACCGCGAGAGCAGCACCGCACCGCCGGCCAGCAACGCCCCGAAGCCCATGAAGGAGCCGTTCATGATCTCGTGACGCGGGGAGCAGTACGCCGCCGAGCAACCGACCTCGCCGAGTCGGCTGACCGAGTCGGCCAGGAAGCTGTAGCCGCCCCTCGTGGCCGCCGCGACGACGAGCTCGGTCGCGATGTAGGCCGGTCGCACGAGCAGCGCCAGCGCTCCCCAGCGCGCAGCCCGCCCCGAGCCCGGTGACCCCCACGGCGTACGTCGTCGGGCCAGGCGCATCCGGTCACCGTAGACCGTGCTGGAGACGCAGCTGCGTCCAGTCGAAAAGGCCCGGTACGCAGCCGCGGATCGACTCGGGACACCTCGTAGGCTGGCGGCGTGAGCAACTACCTGACCGACCAACGTGATCGCCCGGTCAGCGCGTTCGTCGCCGTCGTCGTGGCCCTGCTGACCGGCGGCTACATGCTGCCGTGGGCCGTTGCGGCCCTGCGCGGCAAGTCGAACCACTGGACGATCTTCTGGATCAACCTGCTGGGTGGCTGGACGGTGATCCTCTGGATCGTCGCCCTCGTGATGGCCTTCGGCTCCCACAAGCCGATCGTGCGCTACTGACCTCATCCTCGCTCGGCGGGGCGATCGGCCACCGACATCAGCACGTCAGTCGATCGGCGGCTGTGGCGGCGGAGCGACGCACCTCGGAACCACTCGACTCGCGGCACCGCGCGACATTGCCGTGATCGCGGGAGACGTACGCTGGCAATCATGACCGTCCGGGTCAGTAGGGTGCGGCAGCACAGCGTCTGGGCGAGCCTCGTCAGCGATGACGCCCAGGCCCTTCGCGGTTGGCTGCTCCAACTCGGGTTCGCCGAAGACCTTCTGATTCCCGGTGAGCGTGTGGATGCCATTCACCACTGCCAGCTCGACTGGCCCGAGGGTGGGCGGATCCTGCTCTCGAGCACCGGTGAGCGACCCACACCGTGCCGGCCGGGGACCGCCTCGCTGCACGTGGTGACCGCAGATCCAGACGCGGTGTTGGCTCGCGCAACTTCACTGGACGCGAGAGTCGTGCGCGAGATCGTCGACCAGACCGACTATCCGTCGCGCGACTTCACGGTGGCTGACCCCGACGGCAACCATTGGACCTTCGCAACGTTCGCAGGCTAGGCCAACACGGCAGGGGCGTGGCCGACTGTTCGACCGATGCGCGGCTTTGGACGAACGATCTGACCAGTATCGCCACGGACCGCAGATCGGTGCCGATGCAGATCGGCGCCGTGCTGCTCCTCGATGACGACGGCTAGCGTCGGCTGTGTGAGCGAACTCACCGTGATCCCGGCCCGCCCTCCCGTTCGGGGGCTCGTCATTGTCCTCGACGTGGCGGCCAAGGTGATGCTCCTGCTCCTGCTGATGACTGCGCTCCGGTACCCCGAGCTCGGCCACCTCGAGGGCAAGGGCGCCACCGCGCGGGCGGTCGGCTATCCACTGGCGGCGTTCATCATCCCCGCCGCGTGGTTCCTGCGCTGGCGCCGCCGGGTGACGTTCCCGTGGCTCGTGGACGTGATGGTGACCCTCACCTGCTTCACGGACACGCTGGGCAACCGGATGAATCTCTACGACACCGTCCGACGGTTCGACGACCTGATGCACTTCGTCAACACTGGCGTGCTGACCGCGGCGTTCATCCTCTTCACTCTCCCGCCGCGGTCGACGCGTGCACAGGTGCTCGAGCGCTCCCTCGCCTTCGGGGTGACCGCAGCGCTCGCCTGGGAGATCGCCGAGTACTACGCCTTCCTCAGCACCTCCGGCATCGTCGACCGGTACGCCGACACGCTGGGCGACCTCGCGCTCGGTTCGCTCGGCTCGGTGGCCGCTGGGCAGCTCGTGTACTGGGCTTGGCAGCACCACCACCTCCTGACCGCGGGGCCGCAACCCCTGCCGGCCTACCCGGGGGCCAACGCACGTCCACCGGCCAGCGGGCAGCCGGGACTCTGAGCAGGAGCGACCCTGTCGGCCGATCAGAAGGTCCCGGATCTGCTCAAGCGCGACTTCACCACCCAGGCGCCCAACCAGCGCTACGTCGGCGACATCACCTACCTCCCCCTCGCCGACGGCACCAACCTGTACCTGGCCACCGTGATCGACTGCTACTCACGTCGACTCGCCGGCTGGGCGATCGCGGACCACATGCGCACCGAGCTCGTCGAGGATGCCCTCAACGCCGCTGCTGCGACCCGCGGCACCCTGGCGGGCGCGATTTTCACAGCGCCCACGGGTCGGTCTACTGCTCGAAGGCGTACGCCAAGCTCTGCGCCGACCTCGGCGTGACCCAATCGATGGGCGCCGTGGGCTCCTCGGCCGACAACGCGCTCGCGGAGTCGTTCAACACCACGGCGTCCGGCTCGCGGCGGATAGACGCAGGTCGAGCTCAGGGCTCGTTGAGGTGGGACGGCGTGCTGTCGGCGACCACCGCTCTGCGTTGGCCCGGCGGGCGCTCAGGACCGGTGGTTGAGTCGTACCCGGTCTGCCTTTCCGACTCACCGTTGACAGCCGCTCCGAACACGATGAGCAGGATGGTGACCCACAGCCAGAACATGCTGATCGCTACACCGGCGAGCGAGCCGTAGGTGGTCCCATAGGTGCCGAGGTTCTGCACGTACGTGAACAGCGCAGCGGAGGTGGCTGCCCACAGCACGGTGGCACCGATCGCTCCCCACGTCGTCCATCGCCATTGGGGGCTCTTGCGGTCCGGGGCGAACCGGTAGAGGACAGCAAGCATCGTGACCATCACAACTGCCAGCATCGGCCAGGCCGCGATCGCCGCCACCCCGCGTACGTAGCTGGGAGAGTCCTCGATGGTCCGGGAGATCATGCCGGCAACGGCGATCACCGCGCCCAGCAGGAGCGCCCCGCTGAGGACGAACAGCAGGCCGAGGAACGTCCGTCGCAGAAAACTTCTCGTCTCTGTCTCGTGGTAGGCCACGGTCAACGCATCGATGAGAGCCACCATCGCGGTCGTGGCGGTCCAGAGCGCCAGCGCGAGCCCGGCCAGTCCGCGCACCGTCAGCACCTCCGTCGAGGCAGTGGTGATGCTGGTCAGCTGGTCGGTGACGAGCAGTTCGACCTGCGGCGGCAGCACCTCCGCCCCACGAGCGAGCTGACTCATCGCCTGAGCGGGCGTATTGAGGACGCCGTAGACCGAGAGGGCGGTCACCAGCACGGGCGCGACCGACAAGACTGCGAAGAACGCGACCCCGGCGCTGAGGAAGGGAAGACGGGCCTTCACCACATGCTTCGCGGCTCGCCCCAGCAGTTGTCGCCAGCTCCGGACCGACAACTGGGAGGGGGCGAGAGCATCCTCCGTCCCGCCGCCCGTGGGATCGTCCACGCTTTGCGTCACCGGACTCATCATTCGCTCCGGTTGCGTGGGTGTCGATGCCCAGGTGCCACCGCCATGAGTACGGGCGGAGGCGCCGCACTCACGGCGATCGATCTCTCATCGCCTGGCAGACTCAGGCCGACACGCGGGGGAAGGACGCAGCCAGCGTGGACGCATGAGCAGCAGCAGGTGCGGAGACCGTGATGCTCCGATGGACAGCAGTTCGCCAGCGTCAGGCAGGACGCCCGATGGCGGTCCAGTTGCTGACGTTGCTCTGGCCGTACTCGTTGTCGCCGGTAGCGACTACCTGGCCATCGGCTCGCAGCCCCAATGTGTGGTTGGCGCCAGCAGCGACCTCGACGATCTCTCGCCAGGTCGAGACATCGCACTGACCCGCGTCGTTGTTGCCCACGGCCATCGCCCGGCCGGACGAGGTCACGGCCACCGTGTGCTGGCTGCCGGCGGCCACGGCCACGACGTCTGACTACTGATCTACCTCGCAAGCACCTGCCGACTTCGATCCTGCCGCGAGGACGGTTCCGGTCGTGGTGAGCGCGACGGTGTGGACCGAACCCGCCGCGACAGCGACGACGTCACGCCAAGCTTCGAGCCTGCACTGCCCGCGGCGGTCGTTCCCGCTGGCCACGACGGTCCCATCGCTGCGCACGCCCACCGAGTGCCAGTCCCCGCAGGCGAGCGCAACGATCTGACGCCACGAACCGACATCGCATGCGCCTTCGTCGCGACGTCCCGCAGCGACGACGGTGCCGCCCGCCCGCAGCCCGAGCGTCCAGCGCCAGCCTGCGGCGACAGCGGTGATCTCGCACCAATCGGCCACATCGCACTGACCGTTCCCGTTCCAGCCCACCGCGGTCACGGTGCCGCCCGCGAGCAACCCCACGCTGTGCGACCGCCCGGTGTTGGACGCCGCGTGCACGTTCCCAGCCGCCACCGCCACCACCTCTGCCCAATCGAAGGTGCGAGACTCTCCCGCTGCCCCCGCCCCGGCCGAGGCGACGGTCCCATCGATCCGCAGTCCCAGCGAATGGCGCGGCCCCGCAGCAAGGGCGTGGATAGTCACCGCACCAGCATGCTCGGGAGATCGAGCGTTCGTGAGCGCGGCCGTCCGCGCGCCCACGGACCCCCATCGCGTCGACACCCGCAACGGCCGCTGATCAGCACACCCGGGCGTCCGGCTCGCGGCGGAAAGACTCAGGTCGCCCACACCCTGACGGCGGCAGAGTCGGAGTTCGAACTCGAGCGGGACCGCGATTGTGTGGACAGTTCGGACACGCGATTCGAATGAAAGTCGGTGCACCTCCCTAGCCTCTGTGCATGAGCGAGCAAGAGTTTCAAGCCGTTGCCTGGGCGCCACACGCTGACTACGCCGGAGTCGACAGCGGGGAGGCGGACCGCGAAGCCGAGATCGACTGGCTTCGCCGGCGCGACCAGCTCGCCGTCGCGTGGGTGTTACATCGAGCCAAGGCGGACAACACCACCCTTGTCCTGCGGGTCCCCTCCCACGCGCATCACTACAAGGAAGGGCAGGGAGCGATCGCACAGTTCGCGCGCAGCGCACAGATCGTCACCAACCGAGGGGGTGGAGCGAGGGGAGCCACGCTGGTCCCGAACGGCTACGCCAAAGAAGTCGCCGGGGGTATGGACTGCGCCGACGGATCCAGCATCGCGGTTACCGAGCACCCGGCGTTCCCTCTCAAGGGCTGGGCTATGGCGCTAGGGGCGCTGGACCTGCGCACCAAGCGCCCGACCCCCGACGAGCGAACGCCACAACAGCTCGAGATCTTCCAGAGCATGGTCGATCAGCTGTACGGCGGGTGGTCCCATCCGTCCGGGAAGAGCGCAGCCAAGTACTACTTGCCCCAGTTAGCCGATGCCGGTATGTCGCACGCGATCTTTTCCGGTGCGCTACTCGCCGTAGCTCCCGAACGGTGTGACAGGGAAATGATCAAGAAGAACTCGCCGCCCAAATGGATCGCGGAGCTGAGGTCCCGAACAATGCGAAACACCCGAACGCTCTAGCTTGGGTTCATGTCGTGAGCGCAACGCACGACTCGAGTTCTGGGTCCGGGTGCCGGCGTCGCGGTCGGCTGTGGGCAGGAGTCTCGACGGGTCCGACCGGGTCTGGAAGCGGTGGCTTGCGGATTCTGGCGGGGTGAAGCCGAGACTGGTCGAGCCGACGCGGAGACGTCGTCCGCGACAGCCTCTGTGACGCCGACCACGCGCAGTCATTGACCGCACGAATCTGCCCCATTCTTGGCCAACAGCGGTCTTCGGAGACCGCAACGGGGGGCGACTCTCGGGACAGTCCCCATCAGGGCCTGGTCGCGGCGAAAAGACACACTCAGCGCGGCCGATCCGAACCTGCGTTCTACGGTGAGCGGCCAGCGTTTCGCTCACACTCCGGTCAATTCTTGTTGTGTCCGAGCGATCGCGCGTGAAGCACTTCCTTCCAGTACGACTCCCGCTCAAGGACGTGGTCGTCGTCGGTCCGCATTGACCAGTACTCAAGGAGCGCGAACCTCATGTTGGTCCGGTAGTACTCCTCACCCTTCGCGTCGACGACCTCCTTCAGGCCGACGTTGCCGCCGTGCAGCGTTGCCGCGTACGTCGACCAGCGTTGCCAGACGCCAGTGTCGCCGTAGGCGGACCCGACGTAGCGCTGTCCGGTCTCCTTGTCATGGATGACGTAGACGCCTTTCATGCTCTCCAGCGCGATCCGCCAGTCTGCCCGGGCTTGAGCGACGACAGCTTGTAAGTCGGCGAGGCTGTGGTTGATTCGGTCGTGCCCCGGGAAAGGGTCGCCGGCGAACGGCTCTTCAAGGATGGACGAGACGAACATCGTGGGCAGCACCGACTCCATCGTGCGTCGGATGTTCCTGCCGGTCCGCTTGTGGCGGATGTAGAGGCGGCGGATGAACGGACCCATGAGGTCCTCCCGGACCGCCACGGTGTACGAGTGCGCCTGCTGCTCGGGTTTACGGTCCAGGACCTCCCAGATTCCACCGAAGAGCCAGCGCGTCGCGTCGTGCTTGTCCTGGGCGACCGAGAAAATGAACTCACGGTTGAAGTCGTCCTTCACGCTGCGCCACGAGTTCCAGCCCTGCCACTCCTGCTGGTTGGTTGCTAGGACATCAATCGGGTGCTTGATGCCGTTCCAGACGGCGAAGTGGACCTTGAAGGCTGTCGCGTCCAGCCCCGCTGGGAGGAGGGCGGCGAGCGGGATGGCTTCCATGGATCGACCATAGGCGGGCACCTGCCAAGAAGTTGGCGGTGCGCGCCGAGCGGCCGCGCGGACATCGGCTCGAGCGGTCGCGCCGATCAGTCGCCGATCGCGGTGGAAAGACGCACCTCTGGAGCGACCTGATCGCGCGGAGATCTCCCCTCTCGGACGGAGGCGCGCGGAGCGCGGCGGAGAACTCTCCTTGAACCGATCCGAGCATGTGCCACTATCAGGGACCCGGATGCCAGAACCCCGAGGGGGGGCAAGTGGAGATCGCCATGGGCCTCCTTGCCATTATTCTGTTGTCGTTGTCGTGGTTCGGGACGATTATCTACCTTCGCGCGCATCCGCTGTTCCGTAGGCCGCCGTACAAGTAGGGGGTCTTTTGCGCGGTCCAACTTCGGCAGATCCGTGCGGACAGGCGGCGGTTTGAGGCACCTTCGTGGAGCCGCGTGGGCCGATTCGGCCGCACTTGCCCATCCCAAGGCCCGGCGGCCCTTCCGATGAGATCGACCCAAGCTTGCGCTCAGTCACTGACCCGCGGGGACAACTCGTCGGCGAAGTCTGCGGCGCTCATCCACTTCACCTGGTGGCGTTCGCAAGCTTCGCGGACCGCGATGTCGTCGGTGACCACCGTGTAGACCTCACCGACGAGGACCCGGCTGCGCTGCTCGGCACCGTCTAGGGCGCATGCGACGAGAAGCGGGTCAGCCGCACCTTCGCCCGCGTACAAGTCGATGAGTTCAAAGTCGTCAGCCGGCACTTGGTCCATCACGTCCTTCAGGTGCCGGAGCACCGACGAAGTGGCCATGTACTCGAGTGGCGGCAGGTCGTACCTGGTCGCGTACGGGCCGGCTTCATGGATCACCTCGGACGGGAACCGCACCACCATCCGGAGCTCCTTGGATGTCCGCATGGTCCGAGGGACACGGAACAGGGCGTTGTTGTCGAAGAGATAGCGCCGAATGTCGCCGATCATGCTCCCGCCAAGTCACGAACCTCGGAGACGGACAGGTGGTTGAGGCAAACGCTGCGCCGGAACTCGCCAACGTCTATGCGGCCTAGGCCGAGTTGGATAATCATGCGGGAGAAGTACTCATGACCGCAGTATCTCCTGATGGCGTTGATCGGCGTGGCTTGGCCGGCGAGTGATTTCTTCTCGCGTTCGCGCCACGCCCGCGCTAGTTCCTCGAGCCACGCGTCGGCCGTTTCGCGGTCGATGAGACCCAGCTTCCACGCGCGCATCACAAAGGCAGACGGGGTGACCTTGTAAGCGTCGGCGTACGCCCGGGCGGCCGCCAGGTCAGGCACCGACAGTCGTTTGAGCTCGGCTCGGGGCATGAGAACTTCACCGGCGACTTCGTACTCGCGCTTGATGTCGCCGTCACCGGTCTTATCTTCGAACGTGACTGGTGAGAAGGTGCCGTACCCGATGAGGGCGGCAAGGAGGACCATCGTGAAAATCTTCCGCCCCTCAGGCTCGAAGTCGCCTTCGTCGCCAGACGCCAGGAACAGGTACGGGATCTTGTTGTCCTTAACGGTGAGCCCGGAGAACTTGATGCCTTGCGGGACCCGCTGGAGCATGTAGCCGGGCTGGTTGCGCGACACGAATACCTGCTGGGCCTCGAATCGCTCAATGAGGTAAGCGAACGCCCGTTCCTTCTTGCCGTAGGCGTGTAGCTCCGCAAGCGTGAACCCGAGGGCGGCGCGAAGGATGCTGGCGTCCTCCACTACTGAGCGCTTGGTCATGGCGGGCTTACCGAGGCAGCCGACGACCTTGTTCCTCCCTAGTCCGGAGTCGAGTCGCTTTAGGCGCTCTTGCTTGCGGAGCAGGTCCTTGACGATTAGCTCCACGTCAGCCAACTGCACTTCGTGGCGAGAGTTCATCGAGAATGCCTGCTTGGACGTGCCCTTGAGCAGCAGTGCAGTCTTCCGTTTCACCTGGGCGCGGATGTTCTGGACCGGGGCGAAGAACAGGGTCCAGGGGATGTCGGCGGCCCGGGCGTGGTGCACTAGGGCGGCCCAATGAATGTAGCCATCTTCACGGGCGTGGCGGATGTCGGCATATGCCCGGCGGTGGGAGTTGTCGAAGAGCAGGTCGAATCCGGTCCGGGAGATGGGGACGGCTTCGCCGTTCAGTTTCACGAGCAGCTCGTCGCTCGGGTCGGGGTGGGTCATGCCTGCGCCTAGTCAGTGTCGAAGAGTCCACCGATTCCGGCCAACAAGCCCCGATCCCCGGTGCCGCCGTGTACGGCTCGTCTATGTAATCACTGCAGCCGGGCATCTGCAGCAAGTTTCCGAGTGAGTCGCGTGATCCGAGCCGACTGCGCGCGGGTCTGCTGCAGTAGGGGCGCCGGGTGTCGACGAGGAACATCTACGCCGGCACGGACAAGTGTCCCGGCAAGAATCAGATCTCCAGCAAATGTCCTGATCAGAATCAACCATTCGCCGGCCCGCCCCAGTGTCCGGTCTGGACGCTCTGACACTCGCGCTGGAGTACGCAGGCGTCGGCCCAGCGCCGAGGCGCTCGATCTGGTGGTCTCGCGCTCAACACCGGGTATCGAGGTGCGGCCGCCCTCGTGGCAGAGCGAGATGCGTCTTTGTGGGCGGTGTGGGCGCACGGGCAGAGACCTGGCCCCACCAGGTGAGCGCCCGGCTCAGCCGGTGAGCGAGACGGTCGAGCCGTGGCGGGACTTCGCGACGAGCAGCTGGGTGGGGATGCGGTCGCGCATCTCGGCGACGTGGCTGACGACGCCGACGACGCGGCCGCCGTCGCGGAGGGAGTCGAGGGTGTCCATGACGTCGTCGAGGGTGTCGGCGTCGAGGGAGCCGAAGCCCTCGTCGACGAAGAGGGTATCCAGCGCGGCGCCGCCGACCTCGTTGGTGATGACGTCGGCCAGGCCGAGCGCGAGGGCCAGGGAGACCACGAACGTCTCGCCGCCGGACAGGGTGGCGGGGTCGCGGGCCTCGCCGGACCAGTCGTCGCGGACCTGCAGCGACAGGCCGCCGCGGGTCTCACCGGCGCCGCGGCGTCCGGTGTGCTCCAGGGAGTAGCGGCTGTCGCTCATCCGGGCCAGGCGCTCGTTCGCGGCGGCGACGACCTGGGAGAGGCGGTAGGCCAGGACGTACGCCGAGAGCCGCATCTGCAGCCGGTTGTCGGCCGACTTGCCCTCGACGAACGCGCACAGGCGGGTGGCCAGCTCCAGCTCGGCGCGCAGCGGCGCCCAGTCGTCCAGGGCCTCGGCCAGCGAGGCGCGGAGCGAGGCGAGCCGGCCGGCGCGGGTGGTCCACCGGTCCTCGGTGGCGCGGGCGTCGTGCAGGGCGGCCAGGGCGGCGCGGTGCGCGGCGACCAGGGCGTCGACGTCCGGCGGCGCGGTGGCGGCGAGCTCCTCCGAACCGGGTGCGCGCAGCACCTCGGTGACGGCGGCGAGCCGCTGCTCGTGGCGGGCGAGGCGCAGCTCGAGCCGGGTGCAGGCGGCGGCGTCGCGCAGCGCGGCGGAAGCGTCGGCGGCCGTGGCGAACCCGGCCGCGGCGACCGCCTCGGCCAGCGCCGCCTCGGTCTCGGTGAGGACCCGCTCGGCCTCGGCGAGCCGGTCCAGCGCCTCCAGGGCCGCGCGGCACTCCCGCTCGGCCGTGCGGTGGCGGCGCAGCAGGCGGCCGAGGTCGGCGGTGGCGTCGCCGGTGGTGTACTCCGCGGCGTCGGCCAGCGCCTCCTCGAGCTCGTCGGCGAGGTGCTCGGTCTCGTCCGCGAGCGAGCGGGAGGTGGCCTCCACCGAGGCGTACTCGGCCACCAGCTCCTCGACGGCGCGGGAGGCGGTCGCGGCGTCCGGTGCGGGCCGGCCACCGGCCGAGGCGAGCAGCCGCTCCAGGGAACGGGCCAGCTCGGCGCGCTCGGCCTCGAGGGCCGCGGTGTCGCCCGGGCCGGCGGCGTCCACGGCGTGCTCGAGGCGGATGACGAGATCGCGGACCTTCCCGTCCTGCAGGTGCTCCAGGGTCGCGGCGTCGTCAACGGCGCGCTGGGCGGCCTTCTCGGCGTGCTCGTCGGGGGCGTCGGGCCCGGCGACGGCCTTGGCCGGGTGGTCGTCGGAGCCGCACACGGGGCAGCAGGCGCCGACCGCCAGGGCGCCCGCGAGCTCGGCGGCCATGCTGTCCAGCCGCGCGCGGCGTACGTCGACGGCGTGCTCCCGCGCGGCCAACGTGACCTCGCGCGACTCGTGCCAGGCCTCCCGGGCGGCGGCCAGGTCGCTCCGAAGGCGGGCCACGGTCGCGTGGGCGGCGATCCGCTCGGCGACCGTGTCGAGGGCGGCCTGCACCTCGACCGCCTCGCACCGGGCGCGGGCGGCCGAGGTGAGCCGCTCCAGCTCGGCGGAGCGGGTGGCGAGCCGCCCGGCCTCGGCGCGCAGCGTGGCCAGCCGGGTCGCCCGCGGGCGCAGCGCCTCGACCCGGGCGGCCGCGCCGACGGCGGTGTCGAGCTCGGTGACCAGCGCGTCGCGGTCGTCGTGGGTGACCGCGCGGGCGGCGGTGTCGCGGGCCGAGCGGGCCTGGTCGACCAGGCGGAGCACCGGGGCGACGCCCGCGGCGCGCCGGGCCGCCTCGAGGACCGCGCGGTCCTGCTCGACGGCGTCGGCCTCGGCCAGCAGCCGGCGGTGCTCCTCGGCGGCGGCGTCGAGCCGGGCGCGTCGCTCGGCCAGTGCGCGGCCGGCCTCGAGGGCGTGCCGGGCGTCGGCCTCGACCGAGCCGGCGGCGGTGGCCTCGGTGGCGGCGGTGGCCGCGGACGAGGAGGCGGCGTCGGTGAGCTCGCCGGCCCAGGAGAGCAGCGAGCCGTCTCCGGCGGGCTCGGTGAGGTCGCGGACGTCCCACGGCGGGGGAGCGCCGACGACCTCGCTGACCCGGCTGGCGAGGTCCGCGACGCCCTGGTGCGCGGACTCCGAGCGGCGACGCAGGTCCAGCCGGCGGTCGCGCAGCCACCGCTCGACGTCGGCGAACCGTCCGGTGCGGAAGAGCCGCTGGAGCAGCTCGTGGCGCTCCTCGGACTTGGCGCGCAGGAACGCCTGGAACCGGCCCTGGGGGAGCATGGCGACCTGGGTGAACTGCGCGAGGTTCATCCCGAGCAGCTCGGAGACCAGGTGTCCGGTCTCGTCGAGCCGCGAGGACAGCGGGACCCACGCGCCGTCGACCAGCTCCGAGAGCGTGACCGAGGCCTGCTGGGTGGTGGTGCCGGTGCCGCGCTTCTTCGGGCGATCCCAGGCAGGCGAGCGGACGATGCGGAAGCGGCGGCCGCCGAGGGTGGCCTCCAGCTCGACCTGCGGGGCGACGCCGGGGGCCGCGCCGTCGCAGCGCAGCCGCTTGGCGCTGGACCGGTCGCCCGGGACGTCGCCGTACAGCGCGAAGCACACGGCGTCGAGCACGCTGGTCTTGCCGGCGCCGGTCGGCCCCGACAGCAGGAACAGGCCCGCGGCCGAGAGCCGGTCGAAGTCGATGTGGACCGTGTCGGCGAACGGACCGAACGCGGTCGCCTCGAGGGAGTGCAGCCTCACCGGGCCACCGCCTCGCCGAGGACGGCGCGGTCGAGGTCGGTGTCGTCGCAGCAGGCGTCGATGGCGGCGTCGAGCAGCGCACGCTCCTCGGCCGTGGGCGGCGCGCCGCGCAGGTCGCGGACGAACTCGTGGGCGATGTCGTGGTCGGTGCGGCCCGCGGTGCGCGCGGCGGGCGCGACGCCGAGCCCCGGGGGCGGGGTCGCGAAGCCGAGGACCAGCGCGTGCGGGAAGCGGCGGCGCAACCGGTCCATCGCCTGGAGCGGCCGCACCTCGTCGGTGAGGGTGGCCTGGACCCACGAGCCCTCGTGGCGGGCGTGGCGCGGGTCCTCGAGCAGCTCGGCGAGCGTGCCGGTGAGCCGGGCGAGCGGGCGGGGGACCGGCGCGTCGACGTACTCCGCGGTGATCGCGCCGTCGGCGGCGAGGTCGACGAGCCAGGAGCCCTTGTGGTGGTCGGCCTCGGAGAAGGAGTAGGCCAGCGGGGAGCCGCTGTAGCGGACCCGGTCGGTGAGGGTGTGCCGGCCGTGGAGGTGCCCGAGGGCGACGTAGTCGATGCCGTCGAAGAGCGTGGTCGGCACGATCGAGACGCCGCCGACGGAGATGTCGCGCTCGGAGTCGCTGGGCTGGGCGCCGGCGACGAAGGCGTGGGCGAGGACGACCGAGCGGACCCCGGGCCGGTTCGCGAGGTCGGCGCGGACCCGGGCCATCGCCTCGGTCAGCGCCGCCTCGTGGGAGCGGCGGGGGAGGTCCCAGGGGGCGGCGACGGCGTGCGGGTCGAGGTAGGGCAGCGCGTGGACCGCGACCGGGCCGTGCTCGTCCTCGAGCAGCACCGGCGTGCCGACCCCGGCGGGGTCGGTGCGGATGAAGACGCCGGCGGCGTCGATGAGCCGGGAGCTGAAGCCGAGCCGCTGGGCGCTGTCGTGGTTGCCGCTGGAGACGACGACCCGGGCGCGGGAGGCGGCGAGCCGGACGAGCACGTCGTCGGCGAGCCGGACGGCGTCGACGTGGGGCAGCGCGCGGTCGTAGACGTCGCCCGCGACGACCACCAGGTCGACCCGCTCGGAGGCGACGACCTCGAGCAGGTGGTCGGCGAACGCGGCCTGGTGGGTGAGCATCCCCTCGCGGTGGAAGGACCGGCCCAGGTGCCAGTCGGAGGTGTGGAGGATGCGCACACGAGGACCGTAGGAGGCGGCGCCGACAGTCCCTCGGACCCACGCCGGGGGAGGGCTCAGGTGTAGCGCACGCAACGCCGCGCGGAGGTGAACCCGTAGAGCACGAGCCCGGCCTCCTTCGCCAGCCGCGCGGAGAGGCTGGTGGGTGCGCCGACCGCGACGAGCGCCCCGACGCCGGCGGCCAGCGCCTTCTGCACCAGCTCGAAGCCGGCCCGCCCGCTGACCACGAGCGCCGCCTCGGCCGGCGAGGCCCCGGCGAGCACGCGCGCGCCGGTCACCTTGTCGACGGCGTTGTGCCGTCCGACGTCCTCGCGCACCACCAGCGCCTCGCCGGCGGCGGTGAACAGCCCGGCCGCGTGCACCCCGCCGGTGCGCTCGAAGACGCGCTGGTGCTCGCGCAGCGCGTCCGGCAGGCGACGTACGACGTCGGGCTCGGGGAGGTCCCCGGGCCAGCGCGCGGCGGCGCTCACGGTCAGCGCCGAGGCGACCGAGTCCTTGCCGCAGACCCCGCACGCGGAGGAGCCGGAGGAGAACGTGTCGTGCCGGTGGCCGGGGTCGGCCAGCGGCGGCCCGTCGAGGGTGACGGTGACGACGTTGAACTCCTGCTCGGGGCTCAGGTCGGTGTCGGTGCAGTAGGCGACGCCGTGGACGCCGCGGGTGATGCCCTCGTGGACCAGCCAGCCGGCGGCCAGCTCGAAGTCGTGGCCCGGCGTGCGCATGGTGACCCAGACCCGCCGCGCGGCAGTCCCGGGCCAGGCCAGCCGGATCTCCAGCGGCTCCTCGGTGGCCAGCCGGTCCTCGTGGCGCCGCTCGCCGTCGGCGCGCAGCTCGTGCACGCGGGTGCGGACGGTGGGGCCGGGGCGGCGGTCCTTCATCGCGGGTGGGCCTCGGCGACCGCGAGCATCCGCGCCAGCCGGTCGGTGCAGTCGGCCAACCGGCGGCGCACCGACGCCTCGAGGGCGGGGTCGTCGAGCAGCGCGCGGGCCCGGTCGAGCGTGGACCGCTCGAGGGAGGCGAAGGGGAAGAACGCCTCGGCGGCCTGGGCCAGCACCCAGCCGCTGCGCACCGCGGCGGTGGCGGGGAGCTCGACGAAGTAGCGGTCGACGTACGGCGCGGTCAGCTCGGGCTGGGTGGGCTGCCACAGGCCCAGGCCCGCGGCCTCGAGCTCGTAGTTGGGCACGTCGACGTCGCCGGTGAACCGCGACCAGGCCCACGCCTTGGCCTCCGCGTCGGGGAGCGACGCCCGGGCCCGGGTGTGCTCGACGGTCGCGGCCGCGGTGGGGGCGGCGGCCAGCTCGGCGTCGAGCTCGGCGGCGTCGGTCGCACCGAGGACGGCGAGCCGGACCAGCACCCGCCAGCGCAGGTCCAGGTCGGCGTCGATGCCCTCGGGCGTCTCGGTCGTCCAGCGCCGGAGCAGGTCGGGGTCGGAGGCGGAGCGGATCGCCGCGCGGAACGCCGCGAGCTGCTCCTCCGAGCCCGCCTCGAGCGTGGCCAGCCGGCCGACGACCGCCTCGTGCAGCCGCTCCAGCGAGCCGGTCGGGGCGAGCGGCAGCAGGGTCTGGAAGAGCCACGGGATCGTCCGGCGGGGGACCGCCACGTGCGGGAAGTCGCCGGTGTCCTCGACCGGGAAGCGCGCCACCGCGAGGTCGACCAGCGCCGCGGGGTCGACCTGCGCGAGGTGGAGCGCGGTGCGGACGTTGTTCCAGGCGCCGGCGACCAGCGCCGGGTCCTCGACGTCGGGCAGCAGCGCGGGCAGCGCGGCGACGGTCGCGGCGTCGGGCACGGCCGCGGCCCAGGTGTCGTTGAACGGGTCGATGAGCACCGGCGCGTCGCCGGCGTCGTACGTCGTCTCCGGGCCGTCGACGGCGACCCGCTCGACCTCCCAGCGACCCTCACGGGCGACCGCGACGCGGAAGGAGTGCGCCCGGTCGGCCGGGTGGTCGGCCGGGGGCGTGCGCAGCAGCGTCCCGGCCGCGCGGTCGAGGGTGATCGTGTCCGGCCCGGCGGTGCGCAGCCACTGGTCGGTGAACCCGGCCAGGTCGCCGGCGCCGGCCTTCTCCCAGCTGGCGAACAGGTCGTGCATGGTCGCGTTGCCGAACCGGTGGGACTCCAGGTGGTCGATCACGCCGGCGAAGAACGTCTCGTCGCCGAGCCGGCCTGCGAGCTGGCGCAGCACGGTGGAGCCCTTGGCGTAGGAGATGCCGTCGAAGTCCTGGAGCGCAGAGACCGCGTCGGCCGCGCCGTTGCCGGCGACCGGGTGGGTCGAGGGGCCGAGGTCCGCTGTCAGGCCCCACTGGCGGCGCAGGTAGGAGTTGTCGACCCAGGCGTCGGCGTACTCGGTGACGTCGGCGGTGACGCGGACGCCCATGTACTCCGCGAACGACTCGTTGAGCCACAGGTCGTCCCACCAGCGCGGGGTGACGATGTTGCCGAACCACTGGTGGGCCATCTCGTGGGCGACCGTGGTGGCGCGCGACATCTTCAGCCCGCGGGTGACGCGGGTGTCGAAGATGAGCTGGTCGCGGAAGGTGACGCAGCCGGGGTTCTCCATCGCACCGGCGTTGAACTCCGGCACGAAGGCCTGGTGGTAGTCGCCGAACGGGTAGCGGATCCCGAAGAGCCGGTGGAACTCGTCGAAGCACTGCCGCGTCATCGTCAGCAGCTCCTCGGCGTCCGCCTCCAGCGCGCCCGCGAGGCTCTGCCGGGCGCTCAGGCCCAGCGGGATGCCGTCGTGCTCGTCGCGCACGAGGTGGTAGGGCCCGGCGACGACGGTGACGAAGTACGTCGACAGCGGCTGCGTCGGGCCGAGCCGCCACAACCCCGGCTCGGGGTTGGTCGCCGGCGCGTTCCCGACGACCGTCCAGTCCTCCGGCGCGCGGACGGTGAAGGTGTACGGCGCCTTGAGGTCGGGCTGGTCGAAGCAGGCGTAGACGCTGGGCGCGGCGTCCATGAACGACATGCCGTAGACGTAGTGCCGGCCGTCCGCGGGGTCGACGCTGCGGTGCAGCCCCTCGCCGTCGTTGCGGAAGCGCATCGTGGCCTCGACGACCAGCTCGTTGGGACCCGACGCGGTCTCCAGGGGGAGCCGGCCGCGGTCGAGGGTGTCGGGGTCGAGCGTGCGGCCGTTGAGCACCAGGCGGTGCACGTCCACGGGCTTGAGGTCGACGAACGTCGGCCCGCCGAGGGAGTCGAAGTGGATCGTCGTGGTCGAGCCGAAGGTCGCCTCGTCCGCGGCCAGGTCCAGGCTGACGTCGTACGACTCGACGGTGAGGAGGGCCGCGCGGGCCTCGGCCTCGGTGCGCTGCAGGCTGCGGAAGGGGGTGCTCACGCCGCCACCCTACGGAGGGCCGCGGAGTCGTCGGGGCTCGCCGGGCATGTTCGGCGGCGGGCCGTCGTGACCGGAAAAGTCACCGCGTGTCCCGGCCGAGGCAACCAAACGTGTCGGCGCCGCGTCGTAAGTTGCAGCGAGCGTGATCACGCTCCGACGTCCGGGACGAAAGAAGACCCTCATGACCACCACTCGACGCCGGGGCACGGCCCTGGTCACCCTCACCGCCACGACGGGACTGCTCCTCGGGACAGCATCCCTCGGCGCCGGTCCGGCCACCTCGGCCGAGCCGGCAGGCGACTGCGCCACTCCGTTCCCGGTCTCCGAGCTCGCCGAGGGTGACGCGGTCACCGGGCTGACGGTCACGAAGGGCACCACGCCCGAGTCGTTCGCCGGCGAGGTCATCGGGGTCTACGAGGACGGCATCGGCCCGGACCTCGACATGATCATGGTCGAGGTCGACATGCCCGCCGTCGCGAAGGCCGGGATCTGGCAGGGCATGTCGGGCTCGCCGGTGTACGCCGCCGACGGCCGCCTCATCGGCGCGATCGCCTACGGCCTCTCCTACGGCCCCTCGCCGGTCGCCGGCATCACGCCGTTCGAGGACATGGACGACTACCTCGACGAGCCGTTCGAGCCGCCGGCCCGGGTCAAGGTCGGCAAGGGTCTCGCTGCCCGGATCGCCGCCGCCACCGACGTCACCCGTGCCCAGGCCTCCCAGGGCCTGCGCCAGCTGCCGATGCCGGTGGGCGTCTCCGGGATCAGCCAGCAGCGCATCGACGGCGCCGAGAAGCGGCCCTACCTGCGCCGCGGCGCCACGGCGAGCGCCGGCGGCACCTCCGCCGCCGCTGCCGGGCCCGAGACGCTCGTGGCCGGCGGCAACATGGCCGCCTCGCTGTCCTACGGCGACGTGACCCAGGCCGGCGTCGGCACCGTCACCTCGGTCTGCAACGGCCGCATCGTGGGCTTCGGCCACCCGATGTCCTTCGAGGGCGAGACGACGCTGAGCCTGCACCCGGCCTCGGTGCTCTACATCCAGGAGGACCCGGTCTCCCCGGCCTTCAAGGTCTCCAACCTCGGCGCCCCGACCGGCACGATCTCCGAGGACCACCTCACCGGGATCACCGGCTTCCTCGGCGCCGTGCCGCGCGCGACCACGATCAGCAACACCGCGACGTACGACGGCCGCACCCGCACCGGCACGACCAAGAACACCGTCGACACCGCCGCGGCGAGCACGACCTTCTACCAGATCGTCGCCAACCACGACCGCGTCCTCGACGCGATGATGCCCGGCTCGGAGACGATGGCCTGGTCGATCACGGGCACCGACACCGACGGCTCGCCCTTCGAGCTGCGCTTCGAGGACCGCTACGCCTCGGACTACGACCTCACCTACGAGGTCGGCTACGAGCTGTCCGACCTGGTCTACGCGCTGACCCGGATCACCGGCGTGACCCTCGACAGCGTCACCAGCGAGTCGGTCATCAGCGACGACAGCACCAGCTACCGGGTCCGCGGCGTCCAGCAGAAGCGCGGCTCGAGGTGGGTCCCCCTCGGCAAGGGCGAGGTCGCCCGTGCCAAGGCCGGCAAGACGCTCGTCCTGCGTGCCGTCCTCGCCGGGCCCGAGGGCCTGAGCTACGTCCCGGCGTCGATGAAGGTCCCGGCCTCGGCCAAGGGCATGAAGGGCCGGCTCTCGCTCACCGGCGGCGGCTGGATGTACAGCGGCGGCAACATCAACTCCGTCACCAAGGCGAAGAAGGTCGTCGACGCGATGATCCGCAACGACGAGGTCGAGCTCAGCCTGTCGCTCTCGAAGAAGCGCAAGAACGTCGAGCGGACCAAGGTCGTCGGCCCCGCCGACCGCGTGGTCTTCGGCTCCAAGCGGGTCCGGGTCGTCGTGAAGTGACGACCTGACCGACGCGCGTCACCCACGCGCAGCGGCACGGCACCGACGGGCCGGGAGCACCAGCTCCCGGCCCGTCGGTGTGTCTCGGGGTGGTCGGTCCCGGCGTCCGCCGGGCGGGGCCGAGCTGGCTTGTAACGGACCGTTCGCCGCTCTTCCTGCACGCTGCAACGTGCATCAAGAGCGGCGAACAGTGCGTTACATGGAGCGCCGGGCCCACCAGCCGCGCGGCGTACGGCTCAGCCGACGGCCTGGTAGCGGACCTCCGCGGTCATGGCGTCGGCGACGCCGCCGTTGGCGAGGGTGACCTCGACGCGGGAGACCGTGCCGGCGGCGAACGGCACGGTGACGTCGCCCTTGCCCTGCTTGTTGGTGGCGACGTACGTCGTCGTGGTGGCGCCGCCGGCGCGGTGCACCGTGACCGCGGCGCGGCCGGCCGTGGCGTCACCGAGGTCGACCCGGACCTTGAGGTTGCGGCTGCCGGCGAACGGCACGACCGAGCCGGTCGCGCTGGTGAGGTGGTCCAGCACGGCGGTGCGAGTCGCGTGCGGGGCGTTCCGGGCGAGGGTGGCCGCGGCGAGCGTGTCGGGCGCGGTCGGGTAGCGCTGCTCGACGGCCTCCTCGTAGACGTCCCAGGGGTGCTGGTTGGCGTCGGCGAAGGCGACGTACTCCTGCGGCGTGGAGGTGCCGCGCGCCCGCAGCACCTTCTCCAGCGCCTGGAGCGAGGAGGTCGGGTTCGGGCGGCGGGTGGTGTCGAGCGCCTCCCAGACCTCGCGGACGAGGTTCGGCACGCCGGCGGTCTCGTCGGGGTGCTGCTCGGTGAGGTAGCGCCAGAAGATCCAGTTGCCGTAGGCGGTGAAGTCGAAGGTGTCCAGCGGCGTCGCCGGGCCGGCGAGCGGGTAGCCCGACGCCGCGGGGTCGCCCAGCTGGCCGTAGCCGAGGAAGCTCGCGTTGTCGTTGACCGCGTCGTAGAGCTCGTCCTCCATCGCGGTCGCGGTCGACTCCATCAGCCAGCCGTCGTCCTCGGCGTCGTACGCGAACTGGACGGCGTGGAAGTACTCGTGGGCGACCGTGATCCGCAGCAGCGAGGTCGGGTCGAGCCACGGCGAGCTCGCGTAGTCGTTGTCGAAGCCGCAGTAGGCGTACCAGGCGGAGCCGACGACGGGTCCGTCGGCGTCGGAGCGGCAGAAGCCGAGCGCGCCGTAGGCGTCGATGTCGCCGAGGTAGAAGTCGGTGCGGGTGTCGCCCTCCTGGCCCGCGTCGGGCAGCGGGGCGCGGAAGCCGGCCGCGGCGTAGACCCCGGCGACGTGGCGGATCGTCTCGAAGGCGGTCGCGGCGAACGCCGGCGTGGTGGCGTGCTCGCCCTCCTCGACCCAGTGCAGGCAGAAGGTGGCCGTGCACTGCGTCCGGAGGTCGGCGTCCGCGCCGTAGTAGATGTCGCGCGGGTCGCTCGGGTCGTCCGGCGGCGTCGTCGGCCGCAGCAGCAGGCTCTCGGCATCGGCGCGGTCCTGGCCGCGCAGGGTGTCCTTGGCGAGGAGCAGGTCGCGCAGGACCAGGGTCAGGTTGCGCCCCTCGGTGGCGCTCGCGCCGGCGGTGCCGGTCACGGCAGCCTCGGCCTCGGCGAGGGCGGCCTTCGCGGCCGTCCCGGCCTTTGCGGCGGCAGACGTCTGGGACGCGGGCCCGGGGCCGGCGGTCGCGGGCGAGGCGAGGGCGGCGCCGAGGGAGGCGGTGACGGTCAGGGCGAGACCGGCGGCGAGGAGGCCGGTCGTGGGGCGCTTGCGCAATGGTTTCTCCTGGTCAGGGGGCCCGCGCATTGTCCCGTCCGGGCCCGCCCGCGTCCCCGGAACGACCCACCCCGCCGGCGACGTCTCAGCGGGTGAACGTCAGGTGGGTGACGCCGCTGGGGGAGGCGACGACCTCGACGTCGTACTGCGCCTCGAGACCCTCCAGACCGTCCCACAGCCGTACGCCGCGCCCCAGCAGGATCGGCACCTGGACCAGGTGCAGGTGGTCGACCAGTCCCGCGGCCAGGAAGTCCCGCACCATCGTCGGCCCGCCGCCGATGCGGACGTCCTGCCCGCCGGCCGCCTCCTGCGCGACCGCCAGCGCCTCGGCGGGCGGGGCGTCGAGGAAGTGGAACGTCGTGCCGCCGGCCATCTCCAGCGACGGGCGTGGCCGGTGGGTCAGGACGTACGTCGGCGTGTGGAACGGCGGGTCGTCGCCCCACCAGCCGCGCCACTCCGGGTCGTCCTGCCAGCCGGGCGGGCCGAACTTGCCCGCGCCCATCACCTCCGCGCCGATGCCCGGCCCGTGCTGCTCGGCGAACGAGCCGTCCACCCCGGTCGTCCCGCCGTCCCCACCGGTCATGTCCGCCCAGAACCGGGTGGCGGTCATCCAGGTGTGCAACCGGTGGGCGGCGTGCCCGAACGGCGCCTCCAGGCTCAGCCCGTCGCCGGTGCCGAACCCGTCGAGGGAGATCGAGAAGTTGTGGACCCGGGCGCGTGACATGGCGGCTCCTCCGATGGGCGGGTACGGCCTCGCCCGGGTGGACCCGCCGGCCCGCCCGTTCTCATCGGCCGCCCGTTCTCATCGCCCGACGTCAGAGGCGGACGAGCATCTTGCCGGTGTTCGCGCCCTGGTGGAGGCCGAGGAACGCCTCGACGGTGCTGTCGAGGCCCTCGGTGAAGGTCTCGCGGTGCTTCAGCCGGCCCTCGGCGAGCCAGGCGCCGGCGCGGCTGTAGAACTCCTTGGCGGCGTCGCCGTGGTCGGTGACGATGAAGCCGCGCAGGGTGATCCGCTTCTGCACGACCATGAACATGTTGCGCGGCCCGGGCGTCGGCTCGGTGTCGTTGTAGGAGGCGATCGCACCGCACGCGGCGATCCGCCCGAAGTCGGCCATCCGTTGGATGGCGGCCTCGAGGTGCTCGCCGCCCACGTTGTCGAAGTAGACGTCGACCGGGCCGTGCTCCTTCAGCTGCGCCGCGACCGGGCCCTCGCGGTAGTTGAACGCCGCGTCGAAGCCGAGCTCCTCGGTCAGCCAGCGCACCTTCTCCGGCGAGCCCGCCGAGCCGATCACCTTCGCGGCGCCGAGCTCGCGCGCCACCTGGCCGGCGATCGAGCCGACCGCGCCGGCGGCGCCGGAGACGAAGACCGTGTCGCCCTCCTGGACCGGCGCGATGCGGGTGAGCCCGACGTACGCCGTCAGGCCGGGCATGCCGAGCACGCCGAGGTAGGCGCTGGCCGGCGCCCGGGAGACGTCGACCTTGCGGACCTGGCCGGCCGGGAGCAGGGCGTGCTCGCGCCAGCCGGCCTGGTGGAGCACGGTGTCGCCGGGGGAGAGGCGCTCGTCGCCGGAGGCGACCACCTCGCCGACCGCTCCGCCCTCGAGCGGGGCGTCGAGCGCGAAGGGCGGGACGTAGGACTTCGTGCCGTTCATCCGGCCGCGCATGTAGGGGTCGACCGAGAGGACGGTGTTGCGGACGAGCACCTCGCCCGGGCCGGGGTCGGGGAGCTCGGTGGTCACGGTGCGGAAGTTCTCGGGCACCGGCCAGCCGGTGGGTCGGGAGGCGAGGTGGATCTCTCGGGTCGTCGTGGGCATGGGCCGATCCTGCCAACCGGCTGGGCGCCCGGGACGCCGAAGGGCCCCGACCGCGTGGCGGTCGGGGCCCTTCGAGTGGAGCCGGAGGCGCTCAGGGCTGGATGCCGAGCGCGAACTCCACCTTCCCGCTGGGGTCGACGGCGGCGTCGAGGACCTTGTCGTCGAGCATCAGCGCCGCGGCCTCGTCGAGGTAGATCGTGGCCCCCGACTGCTGGACCACCTGGTCCCCGGGCTCGGCCGCCTCGGCGGGCGCGACCGCGAAGGTCGGCTCGCTCGCGCTCTCGGAGGTGATGCGCAGGCCGGCCGTGTCCGGCAGCCCGGGCTGGGTGGAGATGTCCTTCACGATGGTGCTGGCGTTCTCGGTGAGGGTGAGCATCGGCTCGCCTCCTCCAGATCGTGTGCAGGTCCCGACCCACCGTTCCCGAGACGCCGCGGTGGCACAAGTCGAGGCGCAGGCCGGCGTGTCGTGGCAGGCTGCCGCCCGTGCCGAAGCTGCCCGTCCTCCGCCGGTCCTCCGTGCCCCGGTGGCGCGACGTCCCGCCCCAGCACGGCCGCCGGTTCGTGGTCACCGGCGCCAGCAGCGGCATCGGGCTGGAGGCCTCCCGCGCGCTCGCCGGCGCCGGCGCCGAGGTCGTGCTCGCCGTCCGCGACCGGGCCAAGGGGGAGCGGGTCGCCGCCGACCTGCCCGGCCGTGTCGAGGTGCGCGTGCTCGACGTCGCCGACCTGACCTCGGTGCGTGCCTTCGCCGACGGCCTGGACCGGGTCGATGTGCTGGTCAACAACGCCGGGGTCCTGGGCGTGCCGTTCAGCCGCACCGCCGACGGGTTCGAGACGACGCTGGCGACCAACCACCTCGGCCACTTCGCGCTGACCAACCTGCTGCTCCCGCGGCTCACCGACCGGGTCGTCGTCACCGGCTCCCGCGCCCACCTGCACGGCGAGCTCGACCTCGACGACCTCGGCTGGGAGCGGCGCGCTTACCGCCCCTACGCGGCGTACGCCGCCTCGAAGCTGGCGAACCTGCTCTTCCTCGCCGAGCTCCAGCGGCGGCTCACCGCCGCCGGCTCCACCCTCCGGGCCACCGGCGCACACCCCGGCTCGACGGCCACCGCGATCACCGCGAGCTCCGGCAACGCCGTCTTCGCCTGGGTGGGCTCCTGGGGCCACCGGCTCGCCGGCATGGCGCCCTGGCAGGGCGCGCTGCCCACGCTGTACGCCGCCACGATGGACGTGCCGGGCAACACCTACGTCGGGCCGCACGGACCCGGCGAGATGCAGGGCTGGCCGACCACCGCGCGGCGTGCGCCCGCGGCCCTGGACCCCGAGCTGGCCCGCCGGCTCTGGGAGTGCTCCGAGCAGCTCACCGGCGTGCGGTTCCCGCTGTGACCGCGCGCCGGGGCCCGGGGCCGGAGCAGCCGGTGCGGTGGTGGGCGTGGTTCTTCCCGCTCGTCGCGGCCGCCTGCGCCTGGCCGGTGGTCGTCGACGCGATGTTCGGCGACCTGCCGGACCGCACCGCGGGCGCCTGGGCCCTCTGGTCGGTCGCGGTGGTCGCCGTCGCGGCCTGCGGGACCGGTCTGCTGTGGGGCGCGACTCGCCGCCGGACCGCGGGCGCCCGGGAGCCGTGGCTGGTCGTCCACCCGGTGTTCTGGGCGGTGTCGCTGGGCGGCCTGGGCCCGGGGCTCACCGGCGCCGTGCTCGACCGGACCTGGCCCGGGGGCGGCCCGGCCCGGACGGCGCTCTGGCTCGGCGGGCTGCTCGTGATCGCCGTGGCCGGCACGATCGTCCTCGAGCTGGCCGCGCGGCGCCGCCGGCGTACGTCCGGGCGGGCAGCGCCCTGGGTCAGTCGTCGATCGTGACCGACTCGATGTCGACGGCGACCTTCGGCTGGCCGTCGGGTCCGCCGTCGGTGGTGCCCTCGGCGGCGGCCTCCTGCACGGCCTTCAGGCCGGCCTCGTCGATGCTGCCGAAGACGGTGTACTCCGGCGGGAGCGGCGTGTCGCCGTACACGATGAAGAACTGCGAGCCGCCCGAGTCGGGCGCCGGCGTCTTGGCCATCGCCAGGGTGCCGGCGGGGTACGTCGTGTCCGGGGTGACCTCGTCCTCGATGGTGTAGCCGGGTCCGCCCGTGCCGGTGCCGGTCGGGTCGCCGCACTGGAGCACCTCGATGCCGGTGTCGGCGGTGGTCAGCCGGTGGCAGGTGGTGTCGTCGAAGTAGCCCTGCTCGGCGAGGGAGACGAAGCTGTTGACGGTGCACGGCGAGGCCTTGGCGTCCAGCGAGATGCCGATGTCGCCGATGGTGGTGGCCATGCTGCCCTCGATGGTGCCCTTGACAGCCGCCGGGTTGGGCGGCAGCTCGACGTCCTTGGCAGCGGGCTGGCCGTCCTGGGGGTAGACGCAGGTCGGGCCGCTCGCCCCCTCCGCCGACGGCGTCGCCTTCTCCGAGCCCGACGAGGCGGACGCGGCGGGGCTGTCGCCCGCGTCGGGCGAGCTCTCGTCGTCGCCGCACGAGGCGAGGAGGGAGACGGCGGCCAGGGTGGCCAGGGCGGCGAGCGGGCGCTTGAGCATGGGCTCGATGGTAGGCGCCACCACCTCAGCAGTTGAGGCCGCGGGCGGCCACCGGCCACGGCCGCAGCCCGCCGGCCTCCTCGACCCACAGGTCGTCGACGAGGTTGACGGAGGTGCACACGTGGTTCGGCACGACGTCGACCTGCGAGCCGAGGCGGGGGAGCGGGGCACCGCCCAGGTCGACGACGGCACGGTTCTCCGCGACCAGGACGACGCGGGCGTCGGGGTACGCCGGCAGCCGGCCGTGCCCGGTGGCCCAGGGAGCCCGGTCGGCGCCGAGCAGCTTGCTCCCGGCGTCCAGCACGGCGCGACCGCCGCTGTGGCTGACCACGGTGGTCCGGCAGCACAGGGCGACCCGGTCCGGGGGGACCGTGCCGAGCTCCCACTGCTGGGCGTCGTTGAAGACGTAGACGCCCGGGCGCAGCTCGGTGACCACCGAGGTGTCGGTGTGCTGGAACGTCGGGGTCGACCCGCCGCTGACCACGCGCACCTCGACGCCGGCGGCCTCCAGCGAGGCGCGTGCCGCGGCCAGCGCGGCGGCCTCGTCGCGGGCCGCCTGCTCCACCGCACCGGGGGCGTAGGAGTGGCCGGGGAAGGTGAACACCCCGCGCACCTCGAGCCCCGCGCGGACCGCGGTGGTGGCGACCTCGCTGGCCTCCTCGGGCCGCACGCCGGTGCGGTGCTGGCCGCTGTCGACCTCGACCAGCACCTCGACGGGGGTCCGGCCGAGCAGGCGCCCGGCGTTGGCGGCACCCGCGGCGGAGTCGACGGCGAAGGCCACCGTCGCCTTCTCGGCGAGCTCGCGGACCCGCGCAGCCGCGCGCTCATCGAGCCAGAGCGGGGAGGCGATGAAGACGTCCTCGCAGCCGTGCCGGGCGAACAGCTCGGCCTCCCCGATGGTCGCGACGGTGACGCCGCTCGCGCCGTGGGCGAGCTGGAGCCGGGCGATCTCGGGGCTCTTGTGGGTCTTGACGTGTGGGCGCAGCGCGACCTGGCGGGCCGCGGCGAACTCGGCGGCCACCCGCACGTTGCGCCGCAGCCGGTCGAGGTCGACGCACAGGAAGGGGGTCACCGCCGGCATGTCACATCTCCTCGTGGGTCTCCGGGTCGCCGTCGAAGAGCCGCCCGTCGGGCCGGGAGAGCCCGGTGATCGCCGCGACCTCCTCCTCGGACAGCTCGAACCCGAAGACGTCGAGGTTCTGCCGCTGGCGCTCGGGCGTGGCCGACTTCGGGATCGGGACGTTGCCGAGCTGGAGCTGCCAGCGCAGCACCACCTGGCCCGGCGTCACGCCGTGCCGCTCGGCGGCGGCCACGACCGGCGCCTCGCCGAACGGCGCCCGCCGCTTGCCCAGCGGGCTCCACGCCTCGGTCACGACGCCGAGGCGGTCGTGGACGGCGCGCAGCTCGACCTGGGGGAACCACGGGTGCAGCTCGACCTGGTTGACCACCGGCACCACGCCGGTCGCCTCGACCACCCGGGAGAGGTGCTCCTCGGTGAAGTTCGAGACCCCGACGGAGCCGACGAGCCCCTCGGCGCGCAGGTCGACCAGCGCGCGGTAGGCCTCGACGTACCTCCCGACGCGGGGGTTGGGCCAGTGGATGAGGTGCAGGTCGATCCGGTCCAGCCCGAGGGCTTCCAGCGAGCCGCGCACGCTGGCGACCGCGTCGTCGTACGCATGGGCCCGGCCGGGCAGCTTGGTGGTCACCACCAGCTCCTCGCGCGGCACGCCGGAGCGGCGGATCGCCTCGCCGACCTCGCGCTCGTTGCCGTAGTTCACCGCGGTGTCGATCAGCCGGTAACCGGCCTCGATCGCCGACCGCACCGCGGTCACGCACTCCTCGCCCTTGAGCGGGTAGGTGCCGAAGCCGATGGCGGGGAGGGTGGAGCCGTCGAGCAGGCGGCGCTCCCGCGGTACGGCGCCGGTCATTTGTCGGGAGGGGTCTCGGCCGGGGTGGCCTCGTGGTGGGTCGCGCCGTGGGTGCGGCGCTCCTCCTTCATCTCCGCCTCGTAGAGGTGGCGGCGGCCGCCGACGAGCGTCTCGCGGGCCTCCCGCTCGACGTCCTTGAACGCCGAGTAGTAGGTGTCGTCGTAGGCCTCGACGATCTGGAAGGTCCAGCGACCCTCGATGACGTTGCGCCCGACGATCTCGGTGCGGACCTTCTCGGCGAGCTCGGTGTGCCCGGCCTTCTCCAGCAGCTCCACCGCGTCACCGGCGGTGAGGTCGGCGGTGCCGCTCATCCGGTGGAAGTTGTAGAGGAAGCCCCGGGCGGCCTCGACCGCCTCGAGGGCCTCCGACAGCTTGCCCAGCGCCTCGACGGTGGCGTCGGTGACGCCCTCGGGCCGG
The DNA here is from genome assembly GCF_013177455.1 of Nocardioides marmotae. Lineage (NCBI taxonomy): Bacteria > Bacillati > Actinomycetota > Actinomycetes > Propionibacteriales > Nocardioidaceae > Nocardioides > Nocardioides marmotae. Next base: position 2,247,690 of record NZ_CP053660.1, on the reverse strand, counting down.
GTGTGGCGCTCGTCCGGGCCGCCGGCCGGGCCGCCGGTCACGACAGGACGCTCGCGGCGTCCACCGCGCCGTGCCGGGACTCGATGGCGTCGGCGAGCTTGGCGATCTCGTCGGCGGACAGGCTGATGCCGACCTCGTCGGCGCCCTTGCGCAGCTCCTCGGCGACGGTGCCCTCGGTGGCGCCGTCCTGCCAGGAGGAGACCCGGTCGACGATGATCTGGACGGCTTCGTTCTTCTCGTTCGCGTTCGGCTCGGTCATGCGCGACCTGTACCCACCTCGCGCACGCACACGTCGGCCCCCGCGTTTGTCTCCGGACGCCGCCGGGAAGCACCCCCACATGGCCGACCGCTTCCTCCGCCGCCCCCTCCGCCGCTCCCTCCGCCGCGCACCAGCCGGGCTCCTCGCCGCTGTCCTGGCGCTCGCCACGCTGTCCGCCTGCTCCGGCGGCGACGGGTCGGACGACCCCGAGACCGGCGGGACGTCGGCGTCTCCGTCGGCGTCTCCGTCGGCGTCCGGCGGGGCGTCGGGGGAGGGGACGGAGGCCGAGGAGGTCGCCGCGGCCGAGCCGGTCCTGCTGGGTGACCAGCCGCTCATCCAGCCCTGCCGCCTGGTCGACCTCGACGCCGTGGAGCAGCAGTTCGGGCCCATGCCGAAGCAGGGAGTCGTCGAGCAGCACTACCCGACCGCCTCGGTCACCGGCGCGGCCTGGGAGCAGGCCTCCGTGAACGACAGCGTCGAGGCCTCCTGCAGCTACAGCTGGGGCGACGGCCACTCGCTGCGGGTGCGGGTCGACCACTACGAGTCCGAGGAGCGGGCCAAGGCCCAGTGGGCGGCGATCGCCTACCTCGGCACCGGGGCGGAGAGCCGGGAGCTGGCCGGGCTGGACTTCCCCGCGTGGCTCGAGTGGGTCAAGGACCTGCAGAAGGAGCTCGAGGCCGACACAGGCGGCGAGCCCGTCGCCGGCGCGAAGCACCTGCTCCACGTCCCGGGCCGCCAGCACTGGGTGACGTGGCGGGACAACGCGCTGATCACCCTGTCGTGGAGCCGACCGGTCGACGTGTTCCGCGACGAGCCGCTGAGCCCGCAGGAGTACCGGTTCCAGGCGCCCCGCATGAAGGCCCTGACCCAGGTGGCGCGCACCGCCGACGTCACCGACCAGACCCCGCTGCCCGTGCAGCTGGCCAACGAGGAGACGTTCGAGGGCACGCCCTACCTCGAGCCCTGCGCCCTGGCCGACGACGAGGTCGTCACCACGCTCGTGCAGTGGGAGCCGACGGTGGAGGTGCGGTCGTACTCGACCGAGCGCGACGTACGCCGCCGGGCCCGGCAGGGCGGCGACGCGCCGTTCTACCGCAGCCCGGGCGCGTCCTGCGAGCGTGAGGCGGAGGGCGGGCCCACGAACATCAAGACCCGCAGCGTCGAGGTGGAGGTGCGCTACGCCGCTGATGCGAGGAGGACCCAGAAGCTGATCGGCGAGTGGGCGGTCGACAACTTCTACAACGAGGAGTACGAGAAGAAGTACGGCCTGCAGGACCTGGTCGCCTTCCGGATGGCGACCCCCCGGGCCAGCGACGCCGACTGGCTCTACATCCTCGACACCAAGGAGGTCTCCAGCACGCGGGTGGTCAAGGCGTACGCCGCGGTCGGGCCCTACGTCGTCCGGCTCGTCGCCGACCGGGGCCTGGCGGGCGGCGACCTCCGTCAGGTCGACGCCGACAGCTACGTCGACGCCGTCGACCTCGTCGCCGCCCGCATCCGCGAGCTCACCGACGACTGCGGCGGGGACTGCCCTGTCGCCGGCCCCGCCACCGCCCCCGCTGGGTGAGCCACCTCGGGCTCGACCGGCGGGGTGCGTGGGTCAGCCGGCGGTGAGGCCGGCGCCGACGGGCTCGGAGCCAGGGGTGGCGTCGACGGCCTTGCGCTTGGGGATGAGAGCGGCGATCGCGACGCCGGCGAACGCAGCGATCGCGCCGACGAGGAAGCAGAGCTGGAAGGCGCCCTCGGTCGGGATCTCGAAGCCGTTGCCGGCCGGCATGGTGTTGCTGGTCAGCAGGGTGCCCATGACGGCCGCGGAGACGGTGGTGCCGACCGAGCGCATCAGCGCGTTCAGGCCGACCGCGGCGCCGGCCTCGCGCGGCGGGACCGCGTCGAGGATGAGCGTCGGCATCGCGGCGTACCCGATGCCGACGCCGGCGGAGAGGATGCAGGAGACGAGCAGCAGCTGCCAGGGGGCGTCCATCAGGACGTACGCCACCAGGTAGCCGCCCCCGAGCACCGCGGCGCCGATCATCAGGGTGACGCGGGCGCCGATGGTGGAGATGAGCCGCCCGGAGACCGGCGCGAAGAGCATCATCACCAGGCCGCCGGGGGCCATCCAGAGGCCGGCGGCGAGGATCGACTGGCCCAGCCCGTAGCCGGTGGCCTCGGGGAGCTGGAGCAGCTGGGGCACGACGATGGCCTGCGCCATCATCCCGAAGCCGACCGCGACGGCGGCGAGGTTGGTCATCAGCACCGGCAGCTTGGCGGTGGCGCGCAGGTCGACCAGCGGCTCGGCCTGGCGCAGCTCGAAGGCGCCCCAGACGAGCAGCACGAGGACGCCGGCGGCGATCGCGCCGAGGGTCCGGGCGTCGGCCCAGCCCCAGGTGGTGGCCTTGGAGACCCCGACGAGCAGGGAGACCAGGCCGACCGCGAGGCCGAGCGCGCCGACGAGGTCGAAGTGGCCCTTGCCGCCGTCGTGGACGTGGGGGATCGCGACGGCGGTCAGCACCATCACGCCCGCGGCGAGGCCGGTCGAGACCCAGAACAGCGCGTGCCAGTCGCCGACCTCGACGATCCACGCCGAGAGCGGCAGGCCGATCGCGCCTCCGACGCCGAGGGTCGCGCTCATCGCGGCGACGGCGCCGCCGGCCAGGTGCGGCGGCACGATCTGGCGAATCATCGAGATGCCGACCGGGATGAAGCCCATCGCCAGGCCCTGGAGCGCCCGGCCCGCGAGGACCGGCACCAGCGTCGACGACATCGCCACGAGCGCGGAGCCGACGAGCAGGATCGCCGAGGTCGCCACCATCACCCGCTTCTTGCCGAAGAGGTCGGCCAGGCGACCGGCGAGCGGCATCGACACCGCGCCGGCCAGCAGGGTCACGGTGACCACCCAGGCGGCGTTCGCGGCCGAGGTGTCGAGCAGGCGCGGCAGGTCGCTCTGGATCGGGATGACCAGCGTCTGGGTCAGCGCGGCGGTGAGGCCGCCGATGCACAGGACGGCGATCGCGAGACGCGGGTTCGGCGTCCGTGGGGCCGCGGGTGCGGTGGGGCTCGGCACAGGTGAGTCCTTGTCGATCGGCATGAGGGTCACACCGTAGAGATGATTGCCTCAGGCAACCAACCGCGGCGCGTGTGACGTGGGCGACTCCCCGCCCGGTCGGCGCTCGCCCGCGGTGCGCGGCGGCTCGGCGGCTCGGCGGGGCGCAAGGTTCATCGGCCGGCCGATAAACCTGCCGGTGGGCCGATGGAACTTCAGCGTCCAACCGGGAGTTTCGTCGGCCGGCCGATGAACCTTCCGGCGCGCCGCCCAGATGCACCACATCTCAGGGGAGTCCTGCACATGTCGGGGCAGATCTGTCGCGGTAAGTGCAGGGGTCACCGGTGAACCGGGGACCCCGACAGGCGCCCGGCGGCCCGACACCCCGACGCACCACCGCCCCGGCGCCGAGGTACGACGCCGGGGCGGTGGTCCGGGTCAGACCGACCGGAAGGGATCAGACGGCCGTGGGGAACCGGTCCCAGACGCGGTGGAAGCCCATCTCCTCCGAGACGGTCCCGAAGACCTCGACGGGGGTGTCGCCGGTGATCACGCCCGGCTCGTCGATGGAGACACCGGCGCCGGCCAGCGCGTTCACGCCGTCGCCCCACGCACCGATCACCTTGGCGTGGCGGTAGCACTCCTGGACCAGCAGCGCGACGCGCGGGTCGAGCGCGGCCGAGCCCGGGGCGCCGGCCTTGTCGTCGCGGGCGGCGAGCGCGTCGGGCGCGGGCTTCGGGGCGCCGGCGAGCAGCAGCACGTCGACCTCCACCGAGCGACCGGTCGCGAAGGTCCGTTGCACCGGCATCCCGTCGATCATCCCGCCGTGCGGGCCGAAGAGCAGCGGCACCATCCCGGCCTCGTGGATGCTGCGGCGCAGCGCGTCCACGCCGCCGAGGTCGCCGTCGGGGTCGACGACGATGCCGATCATCCGGCCGTCGGGCGGGAACGGGCCCTTGATCTGCGACAGCGCCGGGCTGGGCTCGAGGTCCTGCAGCGGGATCGTCGGCTCCGGCGCGGGCAGGCCGAGACCGGTCGCCACCTCCTGGCACAGCACCGGGTCGATGTTGGCCAGGCTCTGCAGCTGCCGCTCCTTGACCGCCTGCTCGTAGCACTTGCCGAGCTCGAAGGTGTAGGCCCGGATGATGTGCTCCTTCTCGACCGGCGTCATCGACAGCCAGAACTGGCGCACCTGGCTGTAGTGGTCGTCGTACGACGCCGGGTTCTCCCGCACCTTGGTCGCCTCCGCGACGGTGACCGCCGCCTCGACGAACGCGCGCGTCTGCTCCTCGGAGAGGTCAGTGCCGGCGGCGAAGGGGCAGCCGCCGTCCATCGAGTTCGGCTTGTACGGCGCCACGCCGGAGTGCACCGCGTGCTGGTGGAACCCGTCGCGGAACATGTCGTTGGTCGGCACGTGCGGCCGGTTCACCGGGATCTGGTTGTAGTTCGGCCCGCCGAGCCGGGAGAGCTGCGTGTCGACGTAGGAGAAGAGCCGCGTCTGCAGCAGCGGGTCGTCGGTGACGTCGATTCCCGGCACGAGGTGGCCGACGTGGAAGGCGATCTGCTCGACCTCGGCGAAGAAGTTCGTCGGGTTGGCGTTGAGGGTCAGCTTGCCGATGGGCTGCACCGGCGCGATCTCCTCCGGCACGATCTTGGTCGGGTCGAGCAGGTCGATCCCGGCGAACATCTGGTCGGGCTCGTCGGGGAAGACCTGGACGCCCAGCTCCCACTCGGGGTAGGCGCCGGCCTCGATGGCGTCGTACAGGTCGCGCCGGTGGAAGTCGGGGTCGATGCCGCCGATCATCTGCGCCTCCTCCCAGGTCAGGGAGTGCACGCCGAGCTTCGGCTTCCAGTGGAACTTCACCAGCGAGGTCCCGCCCTCGGCGTTCATGCACCGGAAGGTGTGGACGCCGAAGCCCTCCATCATCCGGTAGGAGCGCGGGATGCCCCGGTCGGACATGTTCCACATCGTGTGGTGCTGGGCCTCGGTGTGCAGCGAGACGAAGTCCCAGAACGTGTCGTGCGCGCTCTGGGCCTGCGGGATCTCGCGGTCCGGGTGCGGCTTGCCGGCGTGGATGACGTCGGGGAACTTGATGCCGTCCTGGATGAAGAACACCGGGATGTTGTTCGCGACCAGGTCCCAGTTGCCCTCGTCGGTGTAGAACTTCGTCGCGAACCCGCGGGTGTCGCGGACGGTGTCGGCGGAGCCGCGCGAGCCCAGGACGGTGGAGAACCGGACGAAGACCGGCGTCTCCTTGCCCTTGGCGAACACCCCGGCCATCGAGACCGAGGTGGCGGTGCCGTAGCCCTCGAAGACGCCGTGGGCGCCGGCGCCGCGGGCGTGGACGACCCGCTCGGGGATCCGCTCGTGGTCGAAGTGGGTGATCTTCTCGCGCAGGTGGTGGTCCTGCAGGAGGGTCGGCCCGCGGCTGCCGGCCTTGAGGGAGTGGTCGGTGTCGCGCAGGCGGGTGCCGGTGGCGTTGGTGAGGTACGCCGACTGCTGGGCGCGCGCGGTCGGCGGAGCGCCCGTGGGCGCACCGGTCGCGGTGCCGGTGGCGGGGGCGCCCTGGTCGGGCTTCGGGGGGAGCGGGGGCTTCGGGGTGGTCGGCTCCTCGAGGGTGGCCGGCGCCGGGCCGGGCACACCGGGGACCGTGATGTCAGCGGCCCCCTCGAGCTTGTCGATCGCGGCCTTCGCGGCGTCCTTGGGGTTCACGTTCGGTGTCCACCTTCCGTCTGATGTCGGTCACCGGTCCGTTACCCGAGTGGGTATGGCGCAGACAGGTGAAGCAGCGGCACGAAGTCCGACCCCCACCCGTTCCGCGCGATTCCCGCGACCTCTCACCCCGCCGGGTGAGGTCCGCCGGTGCCGGCCCGTCCTCCGGGGACGGCTCAGCCGCTGGCCCCGAACTGCTCGACCCGGATGGTCGTGGGGTCGACGCCGGCCTCGATGAGCAGGGGAGTGGCGAGCCCGACGAAGCGCGGCGACCCGCAGACGAACGCCACCTGCGCGCCGTCGGCCAGCGCCCGCAGCTCGGCCCCGGTCGGCACCCCGCGGGTCCGGTCGCCGCCGTCGTGACGGGTGTAGGCGACCAGCGCTCCGGCGCGCGCCAGCTCGGCGGCGTACGGCAGGTGCTCGGGGTCGCGCCCGACCGCCGCCACCCGGAGCAGGTCGGTGCGGCCCAGGCGGCGCGCCGTGCGGAGCATCGCGACGGCCGGGACCACGCCGGTGCCGCCGACCAGGCACACCGCGGGCGTGCGGGTGTCCCAGCGGAACCAGCGGCCGATCGGGCCGCGCACCTCCAGCACGTCGCCGACCTCGGCCACGTCGGCCAGGTGGCCTGAGACCTCCCCGTCGGGGAGTCGCTCGACCAGCAGCTCGATCAGCGGGTCCTCGCCGTCGGAGGCGACGGAGTAGGAGCGCTGGGCGGTGTAGTCGTCGGGCGCGCGGAGCCGGACGACGTAGTGCTGGCCCGGGTCGTGGGGCTGCCGGTCCTCGACGTGGAGCCGCAGCCGGACCTGGTCGGGCGTCGGCTGCTCCTTGGTGATGATCGTGCCGGTCGTCCACTCCGTCGCGCGGGGGACGACGTCGTCGATCGCGCTCACGCGTCGCCCTGGTAGCGCTGCTCGCGCCACGGGTCGCCGCGGTCGTGGTAGCCGTTGCGCTCCCAGAACCCCTGCTGGTCCTCGTCGAGCAGCTCCAGCCGGGAGACCCACTTGGCGGACTTCCAGAAGTAGAGGTGGGGGACCAGCAGCCGAGCCGGGCCGCCGTGCTCGGGGGTCAGCGGACGCCCCTCGGCCTCCCACACGACCCACGCCTTGCCGCCGGTGACGTCCTCGAGCGGGAGGTTCGTGGTGTAGCCGGTGCTCGAGTGCGCCAGCACGAACCGCGCCTCGGGCCGCGGCCGCGCGGCGGCGAGCAGGTCGTCGACGCTGATGCCTCCGAAGACCATGTCGAACTTCGACCAGGTCGTCACGCAGTGGATGTCTCCGGAGTACGTCGCCGACGGGAGCCGGTGCGCCTCGTCCCACGACCAGGTGGTCGGCTCCTCGACCAGCCCGTCGACGGTGATCGACCAGTCAGACCGCGCGATCCGGGGCGTGGCCTCGGCGGTGAGCACCGGCCAGCCGCTGCCGGTGTCGTACTGGCCTGGTGGCAGCCGCCCCGCGGGGCCGTCGGCGCGCTTGCGGAAGAAGCCACGGGTGACAGGCACGGACCGAGTCTAGGCAGGCGCCGAGCGTCCCCAACGTTGGCGAAGTGCGGCCGCCGCCGGCCCCCGGGGCGCGGGGGACGCGCAGGCTCGACGGGACTCGTCCCGGGAGCGCCCATGGCAGCAGAGGTCGGCACCGCCCGGCTGGGCGCCGTCGTCGCCCTGGTCGCGGCGGTCGCGGTCGCGGCGGTGGTGGTCCTCGCCAGTGTGCCGGGGCCCGGGCCGCAGGCGCAGCACGCGCAGCAGGCGGCGCCGGGGGAGCGGGGGCGGTCCGCCCCGGCCTCGGCCGGGGCGCGCCCATCGGGCACCGGGACGATCGCGCTGGACTGGGGGGACCTCGACCGCACGCCGGCGCGGGCGATCGCGCGCGGGGACTACGTCGTGATCCAGGCGTGGGAGCACGCCCGGCTCCGGGCGCTGCACCGGGCGAACCCCGCGCTGCGGGTGCTGATGTACAAGGACGTCTCCGCCGTGGTCCGTCGCCCCCACGAGTCGGGAGTCTTCGCCACCGGCCTCGGGTACGCCGAGGCGCGCCGGGGCGGTTGGCTGCTCACCGACGAGCGCGGCCGGCGGTTGGAGTGGTCGGACTGGCCGGGGCTCTTCCCCGTCGACGTGGGGGACCGCGGCTACCAGGACGCCTGGGCCGCGAACGTCCTGGCCGAGCTGCGGCGGCACCCCTGGGACGGAGTGATGCTCGACGACACCCTCACCGGCCTGTCCCACCCGACCATCGGGGGCCGGGTCTCGGTCCAGATCCCGACCGACGCCGCGATGTATCGCGCGACCTCCTCCTTCCTCGCGCGGGTCGGTCCGCGGCTGCGCCGCGCCGGCCACCTCGCCGTGCCGAACGTGACGGTGGAGTGGGACACCTGGCGCAGCACGCTCCGGGCCTGGACGCGGCACGTGTCGGGCTGGGAGAACGAGTACTTCGTGAAGTGGGGGCTCGGCCGCGAGCCCCGCTTCGGCGCCGCCGACTGGCGCTGGAAGGTCCGCATGGCGGCCTGGTGTGCCCGCCGGCGCGTGCCGCTGCTCGCGGTGACCTACGGCTCGGGCAGGGATCGGGCCACGCAGGTCTACCACCGCGCGACCTGGCTGCTGACCTGGAACGGCGTGACCGGCGCCGGGATCTACGTGCCCCAGGAGCCGTCCGCCAGCCATCGCCAGCCCGCGGCGAACCAGCCGCTCGGGCGCCCCGCCGGCCCGGACCGCGTGGTCGCCGGCGGGCTCCACCGACGCGCCTACACCCGCGGCACGGTGGTGGTGAACCCCACCGGGCGGACCCGGACGACCCGGGTCGCGGGCCAGACCGTCCGGCTCGCGCCACGGACCGCGCGGATCGTGCGGCAGTGGCCGCGTGGGTGGGGTCCGAAAGGGTGAGCACGAACGACGTCGGACGAGCCCCCGGCGGCGTACCGTCGTGATCCGGCGTGGATCCACCGCGCCCTCGCGAGGCCGGATCGGGGAGTGAGGCGTGGACGAGCTCGACGACCGGCTGCGGACCGCCACCGGCGACCGCCTCGCCTACGACGGGCGGCGCGGGGAGCTGGTGGTGCGCCCCGCCGACGCCGACACCGCCGTCGTCGCCGCGGGGGAGCAGCGGATCGCGGTCAGCCGGCAGGCGGTCCGCAACGCGCTGCAGACCGCGCTGCTCGCGGCCGACCCGGCCCCGGCCGCCGACGACGCGCTCAGCGCCGGGGCCCGCGCGCTGCTCGAGCGGTACGACGCCGACCCGGCGGGCTTCGAGCGGCTGGTGCTGCGCAGCGCCGCGCAGTTCCATGGGACCGCAGCCGCCCGACGCAGGCGCGGCGGCTGACGGGCCGAGTCGGCACTTCGCGCGGGTCGAGTCGGCACTTCGTGCGGGTCGAGTCGGCACTTCGTGCGGGTCGAGTCGGCACTTCGTGCGGGTCGAGTCGGCACTTCGTGCGGGTCGAGTCGGCACTTCGTGCGGGTCGAGCGCCCTGGCCACACCGGTCGCTGCACGAAGGGAATCTGCGCCGCCGTTCACCGACGCGCGTGGGCACCGCCGCAGGCAGGGCCACCCACCGGTGATATAACACGTTCTAGTTCTGTCGTCGCAGGGAAGTCGTGGGGGAGTCGCATGCGCCAGCTCGCCGGTCGGGTCGCCGTCGTCACGGGCGGGGGCAGCGGCATCGGCCGGGTCACCGCCGAACGGCTCGCCGCCCGCGGGTGCCATCTCGCCCTGGTCGACGTCAGCCCCGGCGGGCTCGAGGAGTCCGCCGCGCTGGTGCGGCAGGCCGGCGTGACGGTCTCGACCCACGTCGCCGACGTCTCGGACGCCGATCGGGTGGCCGAGCTTCCCGCGGAGGTGGTCGACGCCCACGGCGCCGTGCACGTGCTGGTCAACAACGCCGGCGTGACCTCCGCGGGTGCGTTCGCCGACGAGAAGCTCGATGACGTGCGCTGGATGGTCGGGGTCAACATGTGGGGCGTCGTCCACGGCTGCCACGCGTTCCTGCCCGCGCTGCTGGAGCAGGACGAGGCGCACATCGTCAACGTCTCGAGCATGACCGGCCTGCTCGGGCTGCCGCACAACGCGGCGTACGCCCTGACCAAGGGGGCGGTGAAGTCGTTCACCGAGGGGCTGCGCGGTGAGCTGATCACCACGAACGTCGGCGTCAGCACGATCTTCCCCGGCACCCACCGCACCAACATCACCAGCAGCGCCCGCGGCGCCGAGGGGGAGCGGATCGCCAAGCTCGGCGCCTCGCGGATGTCGGCGCTGATGCCGCCGCCCTCCCGGGTGGCCAAGGCGATCGTCCGGGCGATCGAGAAGGACAAGCCGCGCATGGTCGTCGGCCCGGACGCCCGCGTCCTCGACCTCGCCGCCCGTCTTGCGCCGGGCCGCACCGGCTTGGTCGGGCGCGCCACCTCGCGGGTGGCGGCGAAGGGGCACTGAGAGTGGGGCGACCTCAGCCGGCCCCGCCGAGCCCGCCGAGGCGGATCAGATCGGCGAGGATCCGATCGAGGTGGACGATCAGCGAGAGGTGGCCCTCGTCCTCGAGCAGGCGCGCCTCGGCCGTCGGCACGTGCTCGGCCAGCCACACGCCGTGCTCGAAGGGGACCATCGCGTCCTGCCGGCCCTGCCAGACCGCCACCGGAACCCGGATGTCGGCGAGGTCGAAGCCCCACGGCGCCACCGCGGCGAGGCCGTCGTCGCGCATCCCGACCACCCCCTGGGCGGCTGCGTGGTTGAACGTGCGACTCATCCAGTCGGCGAAGCCCGCGTCCAGGGCGGCCGCGTCGACCGGCGTCACCAGGCCGCCCATGCCCTCGAGGACCTGGTCGGGGGAGGCCTGCAACAGGTCCAGGGCGTCTCGCTCGAGGAACCTGCCGTAGACCTCGGGACCCTGCTCGGCCGCGCGGTACTCCTCGTGGTTCTCCTCGGCCATCCCGGCGAACCAGTCCAGGCCCTCCGTGTCGTACGGCGCCACCCCGGCGATCGTCGCGACGGCACGGCACCGGTCCGGGAGCATCGCGGCGCAGGCGAGCGCGCGCGGCCCGCCGCCGGACCAGCCGGCGGTGAGGAACGTCGCGGCCCCGAGGTGGTCGAGCACGGCGACCGAGTCGGCCACGTCGTCGGCGAAGCTGCCGGCCTGCGGGCGCGGGGTCGAGGCGCCGTACCCGGGGCGGGAGTACGTCGCCAGCCGCAGCCCGGCGGCGCGCACCGTGTCGTCCATGCGCGCCCATTCGGCCACCGCCGACGGTGACCCGCCGTGGAACAACAGCCACGGGCCGGCGTCCGCGCCGCCCACCAGCACCTCGATGGACCGGCCCTCGGGCCCTGCCACGTGCAGACGCTCGCTCATCCTGTGATGGTGCCAGTCCTCGGGCCCCGGAGGGGCGGGTCTGCGGACCCCTGCCTCCCTCGCCCCCAGGATGTGGACCTAGGGTTTCGCATCGTGAAACAAGCTGCGAGCCCGGACGTGCGACCCCTCGGGGCTCTCGCACTCGGCTCGGCGATCCTGAGTGCGGGTTTGTCCGTGTCGTACTTCCTCAGCCCGTACGCCTTCCTCGTCGCCGCTGTCGCCGTGGTCCTGGGGCTCGTCGCGCGCACGGAGGCAAGCAGTCGCAGGCTCGGCAATGCCGCTGTCGCGGTGGGTTGCGCGGCCGTGCTCGCCGCCAGCGCGACGCTGCTCGTCGTCTGACCGCGCAGGGCCCGCGAGGCCACGCGACGTCGGACGGGGGAGTCGCCCGCCGACGGCACGACGCGAAGGTGAAGCGCCTGATGCTATTTCAGGGCTTCACCTTCTTCTGGGCACTGACGATGGAGATGCCGATCTGATCGTCGTGGTCGGCCATGAGCATGCTGATCACCGGGCCGTCCTCGTCCTCGCCGAGTGCTCTCGACCAGCGCACCCAGTCCTCGCGTCCCTGCTCCTGCATCCGGGCAGTGATGTTGTCGACCAATCCGCTGAGGCGCCAGTGCGTCTCCCACCAGTCCGGCGCGTGCCAGCCGGCCGCTTCCCACCCGATCACATCGGTCACGTAGGTGGGTGGCGAGCTCTCGTAGGGATCTGTCCGCAGGGCAGGGGTCGTCATGCCGAGAGCCCCAGCCGGCTTCAGAACACGTAACACGGACGGCAAGATTCGGACGTCGGTGCCGAAGTACTCGAAGGCGTCAATGCTGACGATCACGTCGAACTCGTCGTCATCGAAGGGAAGGTCTCGCACATCGCCGTTGACGGCCGTCACGCGGTCGGCGACGCCGTGCGCCTCGAGATTGCTCCGCAGCTCGTCCTCCTCGACCCACAGGTCGAACGCCACGACGTCGACGTCGAGCTCCCGTGCCAAGAAGACCGATGTGGCACCTTTGCCGCAGCCGAGGTCCAAGACTCTCGCGCCTGGACGAACATCGAGATCCTTCAGGAGATCCTCGAGCTGCCAGAGAGGGTGCGGGCCCATGTCCAGGCCGAGAAGCCACGCGGGGTCGTACGTGGCCGAGAGCGGATACCGGTCGGGCTGTGACAACGCGGTGACGTCCATGGCGGCCACCGTGGTGCGCTGCCGGTGCGCATGTCGAGCGGTTTTGGCATGCCGGCCTCGAACGCCGCAGGAGAGGTGCTCGGCCTGTGGCCGCAGCAGTCACCTAACCGGACCAGACGTGGAAAGGGGCAGTCCGCCAACGCTACCTGACATAATGTCAGTTATCGGCGATCAACCAACGGGAGTAGAAGTGCATACAGCCCGGACCCGGTGAGAACCTTCGGGGGGATGACGCCGCCTACGAGACGAAAGGGCTCATTCTGAGCGGACGTATGCAACGGATCGTTCGATGCCGGTCATGACCTTCACATCAGCTCCCCAGAAGGAAGGCCAACGCGGCGATGAATGAAGCCGAGCTCGACGAGATGCTGCGCCAGAGCGCGCCGACACTCTCGCCGGCAGCGACCCAGACCGCGCTTCGCCTAGCAAGGCAGGTGCATGGTGCTCACGATGGTGCTACTCCGCGCGAGCGTCGAGGTCCGTACCGCGGGCGGATGGCCGCGGTGGTGGTGGCGAGCACGCTCGCGTTGACAGGCGCCGGAACCATTGCCGCCTACCAACTCAGCGTTCCGCCGTTTCAGACGCTGGAGGACGGTGTCGAACGAGCTCGTACCGGGATTCCCGTGACGTACACGAATTCGCTGGGCCGGGAGGTCGAGTGCCTGGCCTTCATCGAGTACCGCAAGCTCGACGCAGAACAGCGGGCTGCGATCGAGACAGCGTCCAACGATGATCGCTGGGAGGGCTATGGAGAGCGGGTTCTGACCGGCCTGGGCATGCCTCAGGCGGCACCTGAGGCCCAGAATGACGCCATTTCCGACGTGCTCGGCGAAGACCTGTGGGAGGCAGCACGCCAGGCCGTGCCCGAGATGGTCTACATGGAGGACTCCACCGGCCCTGTGTTCAACGGGTGGTCGTTCTCGTGCGCAAATCCAGGAGGCGTGGATGGGCGCCCGTGACCGTGACGTCGATGACCGCGTACGGGCGCTTGTCGATGCCAACACCTCACCCTTGCTCGCCTTCTTCCTGCGGCGGGTCGAGGCGCCCGAGGATGCCGCCGATCTGCTGCACAACGCGCTGCTGGTTGTTTGGCGCAGGCGCGCCGCGACTCCGTCCGACGAGGTGGAGGCCCGTATGTGGATGTACGGAGTCGCCCGCAAGGTGTTGCTCACCCATCACCGTAGTCTTCGGCGCCGCAGCGCCCTTCACGACAAACTCCGGGACGAACTCGCCGGTGAATCACGGGTGGAGACAACCCACCCGATGAGTTTGGACGTTCGAGATGCGATCAGCCGACTTGAGCGACTCGACCAGGAGATCATTCGACTCACCTACTGGGATGGCTTCACCCTGGCTCAAGCGGCACGGCACTTGCGCATGTCCGAGGGCACTGTTCGTAGCCGACACCATCGGGCACGTCATCGGTTGCGTGCCCTGCTGAGCGTGCCGGAACCCGACACTGCGAGGTGACCTGAGTCCTGGTCGCTCCGAGGCCACCGACGGCCTACTCCCGGCTCGCCAACTCCCGTTGCTGCCAGTCTTGGGAGGAGCGCCGACCGTGTACTCGACGCCATGCACAAGAAGGCCGGGATCGACACTCAGCGGCTGACCTCACACGCGGTGCCGTCCTTGTCGGCGTCGCTCTCGTCGTTGGCGGCATAGACCTTCGGCGCGACGGCCGGGCGGTAGTGACCCGAGCGCACCTGCGCGTTGGCCGCCTTCTTCGAGCGCGCGACGCCGTACTTGAAGTCTTGGTGCAGCGCGTCGCAGTTCGCGTAGTCGATGACGGCGGCGGAAGCAGGCGACGCGGTCAGCGACAGCGTGCCGGCGGTGACGGCGATCGCCGCGACGACGGCCTTGGTGGCACGGAGCATGGGAGTCCCCCTGAGGTTCGCGGGGCTGGGCGCTCCCGTCGGCCGGGAGCGTAGGCACGGCGGTGCCGACCGTGCAGGCGATCCCCCGCATCTGGCTCGCGGTCTGGACGTCCGGGGTCCACGAGGACCGAGTCGGCCCACCCGCTCAGCGCGGGTTCGCCGGACGCGGGTCGAGGCCGTCCGGACCGGGCGTCAGACAGCCCTGCAAGGCACCGACGGTGTGCATGCCGGCCAGGTCGCCGGCCTGGTAGCGCGCGTTGGCCGTGCTGTCGGGGATGGAGGACAGCATGACCTGGTTCTCGGCGTTGACGTGTCCCAGGCCGACGGCGTGGCCGAGCTCGTGCATCAGCAGGTGCGTGCGGTTCGGGAAGCGGCGAGCGCCCGGGTGGAGATAGAGGTCCTCCTCGTCGGAGATCGCGATGCTGGCCTGGTAGATGCGCGCGACGCGCCGACCCCGGCTGTCCTGCCAATCCGCGTCGTAGTGCGGGACCGCACGGCCCCAGGAGCCCGTGTAGCTGCCTGACAGCATCGACGTGCCGTCCTTGACCCACCCGACCACGATGTCGGCGCCCGAGGAGAACGTGACCGGCTTGGCGGCGACCCGGTCGCGCGTGCGTCCGAGGTAGCGGAACCGGATGCCGCTGGCCACGTGGAGGCGGCGGAAGGCGCGCTTGACGTCCCGCACCGCGCCGCGGGTGGCGAGCCGGTCGTTCACGGCGTACGCCACCGGCCGGCACGGGTCCCACCGCATGTAGACGTCCGGCGGGTCGAAGGATCCCTGGTAGATCCGGCGGTGCGCCTTCGGGTTGCCCCGTGGCTCGTACGGCAGCACCACCTCGACCCGGTCCGTCTGGGCCAGCTCGGGCTGGACCGCGCCGGGCGCCACCCTGACCCGGTACCGGGCCCGGTGCTGGTAGGACGTGGGCAGCGTGAAGGTGATCCGGCCGTTCCCCGCGGCCACGGTGCGAGCCCGGAGCGCCACCCAGCTGTCCTGCTCCTTGCGGAGCAGCTCCGCCTGCCGGTCGAAGCTGTCCGCGGCCAGCGTGACGCTCACGCGGGCCGGCGTGCCCACCGGCACCGGACCCGGCCAGGCGACCTCGATCGGTCTGCCGTCCGAGCCGGTCGCGGCGCTCGGCTGCAGCAGAGCGCCCAGCAGGACGGCGAGCAGCAGGGCCGTCAGGGTCCGGAGCGGGGTCATCGGTCCTCCTCGGCGGGGGCCGCCGGCCAGCCCAGGCGTGGTCCTCCCCCGTGTTCGCGCCGAGGCTAGGGCATCGCGTCGGCCCGGACCCCTGGGTCGACGAGGTGTCGCCAGCCCCACGGGGTCATGGCGGCCCCGCGCCCGGTCCAGACGTCAGGCCGAGGCGGCCTCGTCGGCCGACGCCTCGGCGAGGGCCTGGTCCGCGTCCTCCCTCTCCCGGCGCCGTGCGGCGCACTCGAGGGCGGAGAGTCGGGCGTTGTGTCGGGCTCGGCCCTGCGACATGGTCAGCGAGAGCGCGCGGCGGGTCCAGATGACAGTCCACGAGGTCACCGAAGGAGGATCCGCGCCGCGGCGTACCTCAGGCATCCCCCAGGCTGGGTAAACCGGCGAGTAGGGAGTTTGCGCACCGCCCGACCCAGCCCGACCCGCCGCGTGGGCCGACGGCTCAGGCGGTGAGGAAGACCCGCAGCGCGGAGACGAACGCCTCGGGCTGCTCGGAGTGCACCCAGTGACCGGCGCCCTTGATCGTGACCAGCCGGGTGCGCGGGAAGAGCCGGCGCATGGTGGCGTCGTGCTCGTCACGGACGTACGACGAGCGCTCGCCGGCCAGCCACAGGACCGGGTGGTCGAAGACGCCGTCGCCGAGCTGGGATGCGTCCGGGAACCCGCCGATGGTGGCGAGCTCGGCGCGCAGCAGCGCCAGGTTGGCCTGCCAGCGGAAGTCCGCGCCGTGCGAGCGCAGGTTCTGCAGGAGGAACCCGCGGACGCGCTCGTCGGGGATGTCCTCGCTGAGCAGCCGGTCGGCGTCGGCGCGGCGGGCGACGGCGTCCACGTCGAGCCGCGCGAGGCTGTCGAGCAGGTGCTCGAACTCCCCCGTGCCGCCGTTGGCGGTGGGCGAGATGTCGACCACGACGAGCCGGCCGACCAGGTCGGGGTGCCGCAGCGCCAGCACCATCGCGACCTTGCCGCCCATCGAGTGCCCGACGAGGTGGACCGGACCGTCGGCGGCGAAACCACCGCGCAGGTGGTCGGCCACGGCGTCGGCGACGTCCACGTAGTCGACCGAGTCGGTCCACGCGGAACGGCCGTGGTTGGGCAGGTCGACCAGCAGCGAGTGCAGGTCCGGCTCGAGCGTCCGCGCGGCCTGGGTGAAGTTCTTGCCCTGCCCGAAGAGTCCGTGCAGGAAGACGGTGCGTGCTCCCCCGGGCCCGCCGACCTCGGTGTCGTGGAGGGTGCCGGTGCGCTCGGTGGTCACGACGGCAGCCTAGGCCGGTGGCCCGGGCTCCCCCGGGCGGGGCCGACCGGCCGGTCCGGATGGCCCATCGGGGTCATCTCGGTGTGTTGTGGCCCACATCGCCGACCTGGGGGCCTACGGTCGCAGGGACGACTTCGGAGGTCATCGACATGTGGGACACCGTCCAGACCAGCGCCCGACCGATCTCGCACGACCTGCCGTGCGGGCAGTGCGGGCACGCCCCGCACACCTACCTGGCCTGCTCGGACACCTGCCGCTGCCAGCCCGTGCGGAACCTCGTCCACGCCTGAGTCGCGCCGGCCATCACTTCTCGGGGAGAACCGGGGAAACCGACAAGCCCCACCCTCACCCGCGGAACGGCACGTCGACGGCGGCCACCTGCTCCAGTGACGGCCGGTCCGGCTCGCCGTCGGTGACGCCGTGCGACCAGGCCAGGTGCAGCTCGTGCTCGCGCAGCTCGAGGACCGCGAGGTTGTTGTCGTACCAGGGGCCGCGCGGCAGCCGCCACCGCAGCGGGCTGCGCGGCACCCGGCCGCCGAGCAGCCGCCCCGTCGGCCGCGCCCGGCCGTGCGCGGCCAGTGCGGTCGCCGCGCGCATCACCCGCGGCAGCGGGTTGCGGATCGGCGAGCACACGGCCTGCACGATCGCGCTCTGCGCGGTGCGCCCGCTGGCCGGGTCCGGCTCGGCGAGCGCGACGTAGCTGTGGTGGACGTCGCCGGAGAGGAACGTCACCGTCCGCGGCGGCCTCCCCCGCTCCCCCGCGGCCACCTCGACGACCATTCGGCCGACCTGCTGGAAGCCGTCCTGGAAGGCCGCCCAGTGCTCGAGGTCGGCGGCCTGTCGCGCCTTCTCCCCCACCGTCTTGAACACCCGGCCGAACCGGCCCTGGGCGAGCGCCTCGCTGAAGGCCTCCACGTGGTGCAGCGCCGGCGCCAGCAGGAACGGCAGCGAGGTGCCGATGATCAGGTGGTCGACGTCGCCGACCATCCGCTCCTCGAGCCAGGCCATCTCGGCGTCGTCGAGCATGCAGCGCAGCTCGGGGGTGAGCACCCGTGCGGCCCGCGAGTCCACGACCACCAGCCGCGCCTGGGTGTCGAAGTCGCGGCAGAAGCTCCACCGGTAGTGGTCGGGCTGCTGGTCGGCCCGCTCGGCGAGCGCGTCGAGCTCGGCGGTCAGGTCGAGCTCGGTGGCGCCGTCGTACGACGCGATCCGCTGCCAGAGCGGGTCCGCGGCGCGCTCGGCGGGGCTGAGGTTGCCCACGTGCTGGTGGACCCAGTACGACGCCAGGCCGCCGACCACGCGGTCGTGCCACCACTCGGTGGCCTCCATCTTCGCCCGCCAGCTCGCGCTGGTGTTCCAGTCGTCGCGGATGTCGTGGTCGTCGAAGATCATCGCGCTCGGCAGCGTGGAGAGCAGCCACCGGTTGGCGGGGTCGTTCCACGCGAGCCGGTAGAGGTGGGCGTACTCCTCGTAGTCCTGCAGCTCGTACCACGGGGCCTCCGACGGGTCGCGCCGCTGCTCGATGAAGGCCTTCATCTCCGCGCTGGTGTCGTCGGCGTAGACCTGGTCGCCGAGGAAGAGCACCAGGTCGGGCCACTCGTCGTCGGCCACGCCGGCGCTGGTGTCGCCGGCGAGGTGGAGGGCGTAGGCGCGCAGCGCGTCGACGCCGTGCTGGGCGTTGCCGGCCTCGTCGTGGGAGACGCTGACCCGGCAGGAGCCGAACAGCATCCGCAGCGGCCGCCCCGCCTCCAAGGTCCCGATGACGGGGTCCGGGTAGGGGCTCTCGGCGGGCGGCCAGGCCCGGGCGCCGTCGACCTCGACGACGTACGGCGTGCGGGTGCCGGGGGTGAGGCCCGCGACCTCGACGAGCGCGTAGTGGTGGCCGTGGACCGCGAACGTCCGGGCGGTCCCGGTCGCGGTGCCGGCCCGGACGGTGACCGAGGCGGCCTGCTCGGTCTCCACCCACACCGTGGCGCTGGTCTCGTCGACGAACCGCAGCAGCGGTCCGAGTCGCAGGAGGTCGCTCACGGTTGCAGCAGCACCTTGATCGCCCGGCGCTCGTCCATGGCGCGGTAGCCCTCGGCGACCTGGTCCAGCGGCAGGGTCAGGTCGAAGACCTTGCCGGGGTCGATCGTGCCGGCGAGCACGAGGTCGAGCAGCGCGGGCAGGTAGCGGCGCACCGGCGCCATGCCGCCGGCGAGGCCGACGTTCTTCTGGAACATCCGGCGCACCGGCAGCTCCACCCCGTGCGGGACGCCGACGAAGCCGACGGTCGAGCCGGGGCGGGCGATCGCGAAGGCGGTGCCCATGGCCTGGTCGGTGCCGACGCACTCCAGGACGGCGTCCGCGCCGACGCCGCCGGTGAGCTCCTTGATCGCCTCCGCGCCCTCCTTGCCGCGCTCGGCGACGACGTGGGTGGCGCCGAACTCGGTGGCGATCCGCTGCCGCGGCTCGTGGCGCGACATCACCACGACCCGCTCGGCGCCCATCGTCGAGGCGGCGAGCACCCCGCAGAGCCCGACCGCGCCGTCGCCCACGACCACCACGGTGTCGCCGGGCTTGACCCCGGCGGCCACGGCGGCGTGCCAGCCGGTGGGCAGGACGTCGGAGAGCGCGACCAGCGAGGGCACGAGCGCCGGGTCGGGCGCCCCGCCAGAGACGCCGTCGACGCGGACCAGGCTGCCGTCGGCGTGGACCACCCGGGCGTACTCCCCCTGCCCGCTCGTGGTCATCCCGAGGTTCACGCAGGCCGACTGGACCCCGGCGAGGCAGTGGGCGCAGGTGCCGTCGCAGTGGTCGAAGGGGACGACGACGAAGTCGCCGACGCGGATGTCGCGCACCTCGCTGCCGACCTCCTCGACGACGCCGATGCACTCGTGGCCGATGGTCGCGCCCTCGGTGATCGGGTTCTCCCCGCGGTAGGGCCACAGGTCCGACCCGCAGATGCAGGAGGAGGTGACCCGGACGATCGCGTCGGTGGGCTCGATGATGGTGGGGTCCGGGACCTCGGTGAAGCGGATGTCGCCGGGGCCGTGGATGGTCGTGGCACGCATGGCGACATCCTGCACCCCGGCCGGGCACCCGACACGCGCCGCGGCGTTGGGAATGGCGTTATCTCACATGTGAGTTACCTTGGTCGGCATGACGCAGACCCAGGACTACAAGGGACGCATCGGCAACGTCATCCGCGACGCCCGCAAGCACCGGGGGCTGACCCAGCACCAGCTGGCGGACCTGCTCTCCACGAGCCAGAGCGCGATCAACCGGATCGAGAAGGGCCAGCAGAACCTCTCGCTGGAGATGATCGCGCGCATCGGCGCCGCCCTCGACTCCGAGATCGTCGCGCTCGGCGCCGGCCCCACCCACCTCCGCGTCACGGGCCCCACCACCCTCTCGGGCCGCATCGACGTGAAGACCTCCAAGAACGCCGGCGTCGCGCTGCTGTGCGCCTCGCTGCTCAACCGCGGCCGCACCACGCTGCGCAAGGTCGCCCGGATCGAGGAGGTCAACCGCCTGCTCGAGGTCCTCCAGAGCCTCGGCGTGCAGACGACCTGGCTCAACGACGACAACGACCTGGAGATCGTGCCGCCCCGCGAGCTCGAGCTCGGCGCGGTCGATGAGGTCGCCGCGCGACGTACCCGCTCCATCATCATGTTCCTCGGCCCGCTGCTGCACCGCGCGGAGAACTTCGAGCTGCCCTACGCCGGCGGCTGCGACCTCGGCACCCGCACCGTCGAGCCGCACATGGCTGCGCTGCGCCCCTTCGGGCTCGAGGTCAAGGCCACCGACGGCTCCTACCACGCGCGGGTCGACCGCAACGTCGAGCCGAGCCGCCCGATCGTGCTCACCGAGCGCGGCGACACCGTCACCGAGAACGCCCTGATGGCCGCCGCCCTGCACCCGGGCACCACCGTCATCCGCAACGCCTCGTCGAACTACATGGTCCAGGACCTCTGCTTCTACCTGCAGAAGCTCGGCGTCCGGGTCGACGGCATCGGCAGCACCACCCTGACCGTCACCGGCCTCAGCGAGATCGACGTCGACGTCGACTACGCCCCCAGCGAGGACCCGATCGAGGCGATGTCGCTGCTGGCCGCCGCGATCGTCACCCAGTCCGAGATCACCATCGAGCGGGTGCCGATCGAGTTCCTCGAGATCGAGCTGGCGCTGCTGGAGGAGATGGGCTTCTCCTACGACCGCTCCGAGGAGTACGTCGCCCTCAACGGCCAGACCCGGCTGGTGGACATCACCACCCACCCCTCGTTGCTGCACGCGCCGCTGGACAAGATCCACCCGATGCCGTTCCCCGGCCTCAACATCGACAACCTGCCGTTCTTCGCGGTCATCGCGGCCGTCGCGCAGGGCCAGACGCTGTTGCACGACTGGGTCTATGAGAACCGCGCGATCTACCTCACCGACCTCAACAAGCTCGGCGGCCGGGTCAAGCTGCTCGACCCGCACCGGGTGATGATCGAGGGCCCGACGTCGTTCTCGGGCGCCGAGCTCATCTGTCCCCCGGCGCTGCGGCCGGCCGTGGTGATCCTGCTCGCGATGCTGGCCTCCAAGGGCACCTCGGTGCTGCGCAGCACCTACGTCATCCACCGTGGCTACGAGGACCTCGCCGAGCGGCTCAACCTGCTCGGCGCGAACATCGAGTCCTTCCGCGACATCTGACCCGTGACATCTGACCCGCGGGTCCCGAGGCGGTCGCCGGAGCCAGCCATACTGCTCCGGTGACCGCACCTCGGACCGGCTGGGCCTACCTCGACGAGGTGCTCGCGACACCGGGGTCGGTGCTCGCCTTCGCCCACCGCGGCGGGGCCTACCACCCCGACATCGAGGGGTTGGAGAACACCCGGGCCGCCTTCGCCCACGCGGTCGGGCTCGGCTACGACTACCTCGAGACCGACGTCCACGTCACCGCCGACGGCGTGCTGCTGGCCTTCCACGACGCCGTGCTCGACCGGGTCACCGACCTGCGCGGCGCGATCGCGGACCTGACGTACGCCGAGGTGCGCCGCGCGCACGTCGGCGGGCGCGAGGAGGTCCCCACCCTGGCCGAGCTGGTGACGGCGTTCCCGCACGCGCGCTTCAACGTCGACCTCAAGTCCGACGGGGCGGTCGACGCGCTGGCCCGCTTCGTCGAGGACCACCGCGCCCACGACCGGCTGCTGGTCGGCTCCTTCGTGCAGTCGCGGGTCCGGCGGTTCCGCACGCTCACCGCGGGCCGCGTGCCGACCGCGGCGACCCCCGCGGAGATCGTCGCGTTCCGGCTGCTGCCCAGCGGCCGGCTGGCCGACCTGGTGACCCGGCGGCGGGTCGCGGCCCTGCAGGTGCCGCACCGCCGCGCCCGGTGGGTGATCGCCACGCCGGGCCTGGTCCGCCGCGCCCACCGCGCGGGCAAGCACGTCCACGTCTGGACGATCGACGCGCCCGAGGAGATGGAGCTGCTCCTCGACCGGGGCGTCGACGGGCTGATGACCGACCGCACCGACCTGCTCCGCGACGTCCTGGTCCGCCGCGGCCAGTGGCGGGGGCAGGAGCAGCAGCGAGGACAACGGAGGGAACAACCGTGAACCCGACCCAGATCGCCGACCTCGCGCCGCTCGCCCGCGCCCGGGAGCAGCGCGCCTGGTACTGGTACGACTGGGCCAACAGCGCGTTCGCGACCACGGTCGCCGGCGTGCTCTTCGGTCCCTACCTGATCGCGGTCGCCGAGGAGGCCGCGGTCGGCGACCGGGTCTCGCTGCTGGGCCTCAGCCTCGCGCCGGGCTCGCTGCCGGCGTACGTCGTCACCGCCTCGACCCTGATCTCGGCGATCGTGCTGCCTCTGCTCGGGGCCGTGGCCGACCGGACCTCGCGCAAGAAGGACCTGCTCGCGGGGTTCGCCTGGGCCGGCGCCGCGGCCGGCGCGCTGCTGTTCTTCGTCACCGACGACAACTGGCAGCTCGGCGTGGCGTCGTTCCTCGTCGCCAACATCTGCTTCGGTGCGGCCGCGGTCGTCAACGACTCGATCCTCGTGCAGATCTCGACCGAGGCCGAGCGCAACCGGGTCTCCTCGCGGGGCTGGGCGTTCGGGTACGCCGGTGGCGGCCTGCTGCTCGCGGTCAACTTCTTCGTCGTCACCGCTCACGACAGCCTCGGGCTGACCGAGGCGATGGCGGTGCGCCTGAGCATGCTCTCGGCCGTCGTGTGGTGGGCGGGCTTCACGATCATCCCGTGGCTGCGGCTGCGCAACCACGAGCCCGCCGACGTCGAGCACGTCGAGGGCGGTGTCGTGCAGCGCAGCTTCGGGCAGCTGTGGGTCACCCTGCGCGAGCTGCGGAACTACCCGGTCGCGGTCACCTTCCTGCTGGCCTACCTGTTCTTCAACGACGGCATCCAGACCGTCATCGGCCAGGCCGCGGTGTACGGCGAGAAGGAGCTCGGCTTCGAGACCGGCACCGTCCTGGGGACCTACCTGCTCGTCCAGGTCGTCGCGATCGCCGGCGCGCTGTCCTTCGGCCGGGCCGCCGAGCGGGTCGGGGCGAAGAAGGTGATCCTCGTCGGGCTCGTCATCTGGTGCCTGATCGTCACCGCGGCCATCTTCATCCCCGACGGCGCGCTGGTGCCGTTCCTGCTCCTCGGCGCCGCGATCGGCATCGTCCTCGGCGGCACCCAGGCGCTGTCCCGGTCCTACTTCTCGCTGCTGGTCCCCCGCGGCAAGGAGGCGGAGTACTTCAGCTTCTACCACGCGATGGAGCGCGGGACGTCCTGGCTCGGCGCC
This sequence comes from Nocardioides marmotae, assembly GCF_013177455.1. Taxonomy (NCBI): domain Bacteria; kingdom Bacillati; phylum Actinomycetota; class Actinomycetes; order Propionibacteriales; family Nocardioidaceae; genus Nocardioides; species Nocardioides marmotae. The sequence goes on along the minus strand of NZ_CP053660.1, from coordinate 2,224,086 downwards.
CTCGTCTTCGGGCTCGTCTACCAGTTCAGCGACTCCTACCGGCCGGCGATCTTCGCGCTGGTCGTCTTCTTCGTCATCGGCGGGCTGCTGCTGCTCCGCGTCGACACCGCCCGCGGGATCCGCGACGCCGGCAACGACGCCCCGGCGGTCGTCTGACACCCGCAGGCTCCCCGGGGAGCAGGTGCTCCCGCAGGCTCTCCCTGGGGCTGTGACCGACCGCGCGGACCACGAGCCGTGTGGACGCCCTCCGCGCGGGGCACCGGAGTGACGAACGCCGCTCGATTGTCGGAATGCCGGGCGGCTCAGTACCGTTCAAGACTTCGGGCTGTCAATGGCCGATATCAGGTAGCGAACACAGATTTGGGAGGCGTCTCAATGGCAGAGCGCACACTTCGTGGAGCGCGGCTCGGGGGCCAGAGCTTCGAGGACGAGCGCGGCATCGAGTTCGCCGCTCGCCAGCAGGTCGGCTACCGCTGCAAGCAGGGCCACGAGTTCGAGATCACCATGTCGGTCGAGGCCGACATCCCGGCGGTCTGGGAGTGCCCGCGCTGCGGCGCCGAGGCGCTGAGCACCGCCGGCATCCTGCCGGAGGAGAAGGCCGAGAAGCCCGCGCGCACCCACTGGGACATGCTGCTCGAGCGCCGCTCGGAGAAGGAGCTCGAGGACATCCTCAAGGAGCGTCTCGAGCTGCTCCGCGGGGGCGAGATCGGCCCCGCGCACCTGCACCGCGCCAACGCCAAGAAGCGCAAGGCGTCCGCCTGAGCGGACCCGCCGGCGCGGGATCGCGCTAGGGCTCGTCGACCACGTCGCCCCGGACCACGTCTGGTCCGGGGCGTCCGTCGTTCCCGGGCCCGGCGCCCGGCCCGCCCGGCCCGAGCGGGCCGACGACGACCAGCCGGCGGGCGACCACGGAGGTCAGCAGCCGGCGGAAGAACGGCCGGGTCACCGGCAGGATCAGCAGGATGCCGAACGCGTCGCTGACGAAGCCGGGGCTGAGCATCAGGGTGCCGCCGAGGAGCACCAGCGCCCCGTCGGCGATCTCCCGGGCCGGCATCCGGCCCGCGGCCAGCGTCGTGCGCAGCGCGGCCCACGCGCGGGCGCCCTCGCGCTTGATCAGCCAGCTGCCGAGGACGCCGGCGAGGATCAGCAGCAGGATCGTCCACCAGGCGCCGATGACCTGCCCGACCTGGATGAGCACGTAGAGCTCGAGCACCGGCATGGCCACGAACAGCACCAGCAGCAGCAAGGGCCAGCGCCGGCGTCGCGGCGGTGGCATCGTCCGGGGATGGCTCATGCGCGCCTGCGCCTCCACGCTCGTCGTACCTGGGCGCGGCGCTCGGCCAGCCCCCACTGGGTGATCCGCAGCAGCGACTCCGCGGCCACGGACCCACTCATCTTGGAGTCCCCGCGCTCGCGCTCGATGAACTCGATGGGCACCTCCACGACGGTGAGCCCGGCGGCCAGGGTGCGGGCGACGAGGTCGGTCTGGAAGACGTACCCGGTCGAGCGGACGGCGGCGAGGTCGATCTTCTCCAGGGTCTGGCGGCGGAAGACGCGGTAGCCCGCGGTCGCGTCGCGGACCCCGACACCGAGCAGCAGCCGCACGTAGAGGTTGCCGCCGCGGGAGAGCGCCATCCGGCGCCACGGCCAGTTGACCACCGACCCGCCCGGGATCCACCGCGACCCGATCACCAGGTCGGCGCCCTCGAGCGCGTCGAGGAGCCGGTGCAGCTGCTCGGGCTGGTGGGAGCCGTCGGCGTCCATCTCGCCGATGACGTCGTAGCCCTGCTCCAGCGCCCAGGCGAAGCCGTGGAGGTACGCCGCCCCGAGACCGGCCTTGCCGGTGCGGTGCAGCACGTGGACGTGGTCGTCCTCCGCGGCGAGCCGGTCGGCGATCTCGCCGGTCCCGTCGGGCGAGGCGTCGTCGACCACCAGCACGTCGACCTCGGGCTCGGCGGTGCGCAGTCGCCCGATGATCCAGGCGATGTTCTCGGCCTCGTCGTAGGTCGGGACGACCATGACCACGCGGCCCCGTGGCTCGCTCACCGCACGCTCTCCTGCTCCTCGTCCTCCCGGGCGGCCCGCGGGTCCGGCGACGCCTCGTCGGCGTTCCGGGGTGCGGTCGTCCCCCGCCCTCGACGATACGCGAGCACCGAGAGCAGCAGGCCGATCCCGGTGGCGATCGCGGCGAGCCGGCCGACCCACGGGCCGACCAGCACGCCGGGGGTGGTGCCCTCCCAGAGGCCGACCTCGGCGACCAGGACCTCCTGGGTGCGCGGGGCGGCGCTGGCCACGACGCCGCCGTCGGGGCCGATGATCCCCGAGACGCCGTTGGTGGCGGCGACGACCACGGTCTTGCCGGTCTCGATCGCGCGCAGCCGGGTGATCGCGAACTGCTGCTCGATCTGGTCGGTCTCGATGAAGGTGGCGTTGCTGGTCTGCACGGTGAGCATCTCCGCGCCGTTGCGGACCTGGGCCTGGATGCCGTCGTCGTAGGCGACGTCGAAGCAGATCGCGTCGCCGACCGCGGTGCCGGCGATCTCCAGCGGCGTCTCGCGGGTGCCGCTCATCATGTCGCGCGGGATCATCGCCAGCCGTCCGAACTGGCCGGTGAAGAACTCCCGGAACGGGATGTACTCGCCGTAGGGCACCGGGTGCCACTTGGTGTAGCGCTCTCCCGGCCCGGTGACCGGGTCCCAGACGATCCCCTGGTTGAGCACGTTGGTCTGGCCGGCGTCGACGATCGCGCCGACGAGCACCGGCACGCCGATCGCCTCGACGGCGCGGCGGATGCCGGCGTTGGTCGAGGCGTCGGCGAAGGGGTCGACGGCGGTGGAGTTCTCGGGCCACACCACGAAGTCGGGCCGCTCCACGGTGCCGGCGGCGACCTGCTCGGCGAGGTCCACGGTGGCCTCGACGTGGTTGTCGGTGACCCCGCGGAAGTCGTAGAGGATGTCGTTGCCCGGGCCCGGCACGTCGCCCTGGACCGCCGCGACCGTGGCGGTCTCCTCGGTCGCGGGCTCGAAGGGCACCGCGGCCGGCAGCACCGAGAGCAGCGCCACCCCGGCGAGGGCGGCCCCGGCGACCAGGGCCCGGCGGTCGCGGGCCCGGGCCACGGCGAGCACGAGCGCAGCCAGCAGGAAGCCGAGGAGCGCGAGCAGGAAGCTGACGCCGACCATGCCGACGTACGCCAGGGCCGGCGCGACGGGGGTGTCGGCCACGGCGAAGGACAGCCGGCCCCAGGGCATGCCGCTGAAGGGCCACCCGCTGCGCCAGACCTCCACGGTCACCCACGCCGCGGCGAGCCACAGCGGCCAGGCGCGCAGCCGGTGGAGGTAGGCCGCGGCGGCGCCGAGGAGGCCGTAGAACAGCGACTCGACGCCCGCGAGCGCGAGCCAGGCGTCGGTGCCGACGGCGGTCATCCAGGAGATGTGCGGGAAGTAGAACGCGACGCCGAAGACCAGGCCGACGACGAAGCCCGAGCGCGCCCGCAGGCCGCGGGTCGCGAGGGCGAACCCGGCGACGGCGACCGGCACGACGTACGCCGCGGCGACGGGTTCGAAGGCCGCCGCCAGGAGGACGCCGGCCACGAGGGCGACGAGGCACCGCTTCAGCACGGGCACGACGGTATCCCGCGGCCCGAGCCGGCGCGCACCCGGCGGCGGAGAACCCCCGCACCCCTTCGGTCCGTCCCGACCACCGCTGGGTGCCGGCGCCGGGACGTTGTCTACGGGGGTCGGGGGTTGCTCCGCATCCGCCCACGCGGGACGGACCGACCTCCGCGAACCGGGCCGGAGCGGTGTTGGGCACCACACCCCCTGGCCCGGTCACTCGGACGTCGGTCCGCGAGCCACGACGTGCCTGGGCGGACGGCACACACTCACCGCTGGCGCGGCCCCGTGTCAACCGGCCCCTGACCTGCGCCGACGCGCGTTGCAGCAGGTCAACGGGCCCGACGGCCGGGCCGATCTGCCGCAGGAAATAACCGGTCCTCGGCGTGTCCCCCGGCGTGTCGGCCCGGGCCGCCGGGCCCGGTCCAGCCCGCCCGGTCCAGCCCGGTCAGTCGCGCTCGCGCAGCAGCGCCTGGACCTCGCGGCGCAGGACCTTGCCCATGGGGTTGGTGGGCAGCTCGTCGAGGACCACGAACCGGCGCGGGACCTTGTACGGCGTCAGCGCGTGGCGGGCGTGCTGCTCCAGGGCCGCGGGGTCCGGGGTGCGCCCGTCCGTGGCGACGACCGCCGCGACGACGTCCTCGCTGCCCGTGGTGCCGCGGGCCAGGCCCACGACCGCGACGTCGGCGACGTCGGGGTGGCTGCGCAGGGCGTGCTCGACCTCGCTGGGGTAGACGTTGAAGCCGCCGGTGATGATCAGCTCCTTGACCCGGTCGACCACGGTCAGGAAGCCGCCGTCGGACATCGTGACCACGTCACCGGTGCGGAACCAGCCGTCGTGGAAGGCGGCCTCGGTCTCCTCGGGGCGGCCGCGGTAGCCGGAGAAGACCTGCGGCCCGCGGACCAGCAGCTCCCCCGGCTCGCCGAGGGGTACGTCGCGCGAGGGGTCGTTCCGGTCGACGACCCGGACCTCCACGTCCGGGAACGGCACGCCGATCGCGCCGGGCCGGCGGGCCGACGACATCGGGTTGCCGACGACGACCGGCGAGGTCTCGGTCAGCCCGTAGCCCTCCACCAGCAGCCCGCCGGTCGCGCTCTCCCAGCGCTCCACGAGGTCGGCCGGCAGTGGCATCGCGCCGGAGAGCGCGTAGCGGATCCCCTGCAGGGAGACCCCGCGGCGCTCGGCCTCCTCCGCGATCCGCCGGTAGAGCGGCGGCACGGCCGGGACGAACGACGGCACCCGGCGGCGCACCGCGTCGAGCACCAGGTCGACGTCCGGCTTGGGCAGCAGCACCAGCCGGGCGCCGAGCAGCACCCCGAACAGCAGCGAGATGGTGATCCCGTAGGCGTGGAAGAGCGGCAGGGCGACGAGGAAGGTCTCCTCCCCCTCGCGCAGGCCGGCCACCCAGGCGCGGCCCTGGATGCAGTTGGCCATCAGGTTGCGGTGCCGCAGCTCGGCGCCCTTGGGCTCCCCGGTGGTCCCCGAGGTGTAGAGCACCAGCGCCACGTCGTCGGCCGTCGGCCGCGGGTGGTCCGCGGCCAGGGGCGGCGCGGCGAGCAGCTCGGCGTACGGGATCGCGCCCGGGGCGGGGGCGGTCAGCTCGGCGCGGGTGGCGCGGGCGCGGGCGACCGGCAGCCGGAGGGCGAGCCGCTTGAGCAGCGGCAGCGCGGTGGTGAGGTCGACGGCCACGACGTGCTCCAGCGGCGCGTCGCCGCGCAGGCTCTCCACGACGGGCGCGATCTTGTCCCAGACCACCGCGACGCGGGCACCGTGGTCGCGGAACGGTGCGCGCAGCTCCTCGGCGGTGTAGAGCGGGTTGTGCTCGACGACGATCGCGCCGAGGCGCAGCACCGCGAAGAACGTGACCACGTGCTGGGGGCAGTTCGGCATCAGCAGCGCCACCGGGTCGCCGGGGCCGACGCCGAGCCGGCGCAGCCCTTCGGCCACCCGCTCGACCTGCTCGCCGAGCTCCGCGTAGGTCGTCTCGCCGCCGAGGAAGTCGAGTGCCACCTGCTCGCCGTGCCGCTCGACGGTCAGCGCGAGCTGGTCGACCAGCGACCGGTCCGGGTAGTCCAGCTCCCGGGGAACACCCGGGGCGTAGGAGTCGGCCCAAGGGTGGGTTCCGGTGGTCAACTAGGTTCCTCCTGCAGGTCGGGGCACCGCCAAGGTACGTGGCGCAGGACGACTGTTCACGCGCTGTGGCGAGGTTCTCGTGCGAGGTGAGGCGAGAGTCACGCCCGAGTCACCCCAGAGGCACGGTCCGCGGCCGGATCAGTCGTCGTCGGGCGTGTGTTCGGGGCCGTCCGGGGGGCCGTCCGCGGGGCGCACGCCGAGCAGCTGGCGCGCCATCGTGGCGTAGAGGTCGGCGAGCTCCTCCAGCGAGATCGGGCCGGCGGCGTCGTACCACCGCGCGACGCCGCTGCACATCTCCAGCAGCGCGCGGCGCGCGACCGCGGGCGAGCCCACCGTGAACGCGCCCGCGGCGGCGCCGGCGTCGATCGCGTCCTGCCAGACCCGCTCGTAGCTGTCGCGCAGGGCGACCACCTCGGCCCGCGGTCCCCCGCTCAGCGCGGCCAGCTCGCCGTCGACCACACGGGTCTCGCGCGGCCGCTCGGCGTGGCTGACGACGTGGGCGCGGACCAGGGCCTCGACCCGCGCGACGGGGTCGGCGTGGGCGGCGGCCGCCGCCTCGGCATCGCGCAGGAGCCGCTCGAGGCACTCGCGCATGATCGCGGCGAGCAGGTCCTCCTTGGTGCCCATGTAGTGGTAGAGCGAGGCCGAGGAGAGCCCGGCGCGGTCGGCGAGCTGGCGGATGCCGACGCCGTGGAAGCCGCGGTCGGCGAAGAGGTCCAGCGCGGCCTCCCGCACCCGGTCGGCTGCTCCCGCCATGCTCGACTCCCCGGCTCGTCCGTGCGTTCCCTTGCCCGCGACGCGCGCCGCGAACTACGGTCAGGTTAGCCGATCGATCGATCGATCGAACGGCTCCAAGGGAGGGGTGGACGTGGTCGTCGGCTACGAGTACGACGGGCGGGTCGCCCGGGTGGTCCTGGACCGGCCGGAGCGGCTCAACGCGGTGACCGCGGAGCTCACCGACGCCCTGGTGGCCGCCCTGCGCCGGGCGCTGGCCGACGGGGCGCGCGCGGTCGTGCTCAGCGGCAGCGGCCGGGCCTTCTGCGCCGGCCACGACCTCAAGGAGGAGCCGCCGGCCGAGACGGTGCTCCAGACCCGCGCCCGGCTCGAGGCGATCCAGGACGTCACCCGCCTGGTGCGCGAGATCCCGGCGCCGGTGGTCGCGGCCGTCCACGGCTACGCGCTCGGCGCGGGCTGCGAGTTCGCGCTCGCCTGCGACGTCGTCGTGGCCGCCGAGGACGCCGCGTTCGGCTTCCCCGAGGTCGGCGTCGGCCTCTCGGTGACCGGCGGCATCTCCCGGCTGCTCCCCCACCTCGTGGGCTGGGCCCGGGCCAAGGAGCTGCTCCTGCTCGGCGAGCGGGTCAGCGGCGCCGAGGCCGCGCGGATCGGGATGGTCGCCCGGGCCGTCCCGCCCGGCGAGCACGAGACGGTCGCGCTCGACCTGGCGCGGCGGCTGGCCGAGCGGCCGCCGCTGGCGGTCAGCCTGGCCAAGCAGGTCCTCGACCAGGGCCTCGACGCGACCTTCGGCGAGGCGCTGGCCCGCGAGGTCGACCACGCCGTCCTCACCTCGCTCTCCGGTGAGGGCGACGCCCCGCGCGAGGCGTTCGGCCGTGGCTGAGCAGCGCGCGCAGCTCCCCTCGCTCCCCCGCGACCTGGTCGCCGCCGTCGAGCACGCGGCCGCCACCTGGCCGGACCGGCCGGCGTGGACGTTCGAGGCCGCCGACGGGAGCACCACCCGGCTCACCTTCGCCGCGGTGGCGGAGCGGACGGCGGCGTACGCCGGGGCGCTGCGGGAGCGCGGCGTCGGACCGGGCGACCGGGTGGCGGTGCTGCTCGGCAACGAGCCCGGCTTCCCGCTCGTGTGGCTGGCGCTGGCGCGGATCGGGGCCGCGATCGTGCCGATGAACGTGCGCTACCGGTCCACCGACGCCCAGCACCTCCTCGACGACGCCGGCGTCCGGCTCGCGGTCACCACCCTCGAGCACCGCACGGTCCTCGACGGCCTCGAGCGCTCCCCCGAGGTCGTGCTCGTCGAGGAGCTGCGGCCGGCGGCGGCGTACGAGCAGGGCCCGGTGGACCCCGCGGCGGTCGTCAACGTGCAGTACACCTCCGGCACCACCGGCCGGCCGAAGGGCTGCCTGCTCACCCACGAGTACTGGACGACCCTCGGCGGCTCGATGCTCCACGAGTTCCCCCGGATCACCGCCGACGACGTGCTGCTGACCGCCCAGCCGGTCCACTACGTCGACCCGCAGTGGAACGTCGTCGCCGCGCTCCTCGCCGGCGCGCACCTGGTCGTGCTCGACGGGTTCCACCCCTCGACGTTCTGGCAGCGGGTGCGCGCCCACGAGGTGACCTACTTCTACTGCCTGGCCTCGATGCCGGTGCTGCTGCACAAGATGCCGCCGGACCCCGCCGACCGCGACCACCGGGTGCGCGCCGTGCAGTGCTCGGCGATCCCGCCGTCGCTGCACGCGGCGCTCGAGGAGCGGTGGGGGGTCGGGTGGTACGAGGCGTTCGGGATGACCGAGACCGGCGCCGACATCCGGGTGACCGAGACCGACCACGACGAGCTGGTCGGGACCGGCTCGCTCGGGCTGCCCGCCGGGCACCGCGAGGCGCGGGTCGTCGACGGCGAGCTGTGGCTGCGCGGGCCGGGCATGATGACGGGCTACCTCGGCCACCCCAGCCCGTTCCGCGACGGCTGGTTCCCCACCGGGGACCTCGCCCGGATCGACGAGGCCGGGCGGGTGACCCTCCAGGGCCGGCTCAAGGACATGATCCGGCGCAGCGGGGAGAACGTCGCCGCGCACGAGGTCGAGGAGGTCCTCGCCGCCCACCCGGCCGTCCGGCTCGCCGCCGTCGTCGGCGTCCCCGACGAGCTGCGCGGCGAGGAGGTCATGGCCTACGTCGTCGCGCCGGGCCTGCCCGCCGACCAGGCACCGGCCGTGCTCGGCGCCTGGTGCGCCGAGCGGCTGGCGGCCTTCAAGGTGCCCTCGCGGTGGGCGCTGCGCGAGGAGCTGCCGCTGACCGCCTCCCACCGGGTCGCGAAGGCGCAGCTGCGATGAGCCGCGCCCGCTTCTCCGGCAACCGCACCTCCGGCCTGCGCGCTGACCTGCTGCTGACCAACGCCCGGGTCCGCACGCTCGGCGGCCCCGACCACGACCTGGTCGCCTCCTCGGTGGCGGTGCTCCACGGGCGCGTGGTCGCGCTCGAGGACGTGCCGGCGCACCGGGTCATCGACCTCGACGGGGCCGTGGTGGTCCCCGGCTTCCACGACGCCCACAACCACATGGCGTGGTACGGCCTCTCCCTGGCCGAGGTCGACCTCCGGCTCCCCTCCCTCGACCACGTGTACGCCGCGGTCGCCGAGCGCGCCGCCGCGCTGCCGCCCGACGCCTGGGTCGTCGGGGCGGGGTACGACGAGAACAAGCTCGGCGGGCATCCCGACCGCGACGCGCTGGACCGCGCGGCCGGCGGGCGGCGGGTGTGGCTCAAGCACGCCTCGGGCCACATGTGCGTGGTCTCCTCCGCGGTGCTGGCCGACCTCGGGATCGCCGAGGCCGCGGTCGACGTCCCGGGCGGGCTGGTCGTCACCGACCCCGCGGGCCGGCCGACCGGGCTGCTCCAGGAGACCGCGCAGTCGCTGCTGTCGCGGCTGGTGCTCCCCTACCCGGTCGCCACGCTGGTCGACGCGATCGAGCGGGCCGGTCGCGCCTACCTCGCCGAGGGGATCACCAGCGTCGTGGAGGCCGGGGTCGGCGGCGGCTGGATCGGCAAGAGCCCGGTGGAGGTGGCGGCGTACCAGGCCGCGCGGGACGCCGGGCGGCTGCCGGTGCGCGTGGAGCTGATGGTGGCCGCCGACGTCCTCCACCCGCTCGCCGCGCACGGCGAGGACGGGCTCACCGCCGGCCTCGACCTCGGCATCCGCACCGGGCTGGGCGACGACCGCCTGCGCATCGGGCCGGTCAAGGTCTTCTCCGACGGCTCGCTGATCGGCCACACCTGCGCGCTGAGCGAGGACTTCGCCGACACCCCCGGCTCCCGCGGCTACCTCCAGGACGACGCCGAGGCGCTGCGCGCGCGCATCCTCGACGCCCACCGCTCCGGCTGGCGGGTCGCGGCGCACGCGATCGGGGACGCCGCCATCGACCTCGTGCTGGACTCCTACGACGAGGCGCAGCGCCGCTGGCCGCGCCCGGACGTGCGGCACCGGGTCGAGCACTTCGGCGTGGCCCGCCCCGACCAGGTCGCCCGCGCGGCCGCACTGGGGGTCGTGCCGGTGCCGCAAGGGCGGTTCGTCGGGGAGATCGGCGACGGCATGCTCCGCGCGCTCGGGCCCGGGCGGGCCGGCTGGGCCTACCGCGGTCGGTCGCTGCTCGACGCCGGGATCGTGGTGCCGGCCAGCTCCGACCGACCGGTCGTCGACGGCCGCCCGCTGCTGGGCATCCACGACCTGGTCAACCGCACCACCGAGGGCGGGCAGCCGCTGGGTCGCGAGGAGGCGATGACGGGGCTCGAGGCGCTGACGGCGTACACCCTGGGGTCGGCGTACGCCTCCCACCAGGAGCACGACCGCGGCCAGGTGCTGCCCGGGCGGCTGGCCGACCTCGCCGTGCTCTCCGAGGACCCGGCGACGATCGAGCCGTCGCGGATCCGCGACATCGAGGTGCTGCGCACGGTGCTCGGCGGGGAGGTGGTGCACGGATGAGCCGCCTGGTCGAGGCCGCCGACCTCGCGCCCGCGGACCTCGCCCGGGTGCGGGGGATCTACGAGGCGTCCTTCCCCGACGAGCTGCTCGCGCCCTTCGAGGACCTGCTCGCCGACCGGATGCTGGTCCACCTCGAGGACGACGGGCCCGCGGGCTTCGCGCTCGTGCGCGACCTGGGCCCGACGGCGTGGACGTTCCTGCGCTACTACGCCGTGGGCCGCCGCGGCCGCGGCACCGGGTCGACGATGTGGGCCGGGCTGACCGACCTGCTCGCCGCCGAGGGCCGCACCCGGCTGGTCTGGGACGTCGAGGACCCCGGCGAGCCGGGCCTGTCCCCCGTCGCGGTCGAGGAGCACCGGCGGCGGATCGTCTTCTACGAGCGGCTGGGCGGCCGGCTGCTGCCGGTGCGCGACTACGAGCCCCCGCACGACGACGGGCACGCACCCCGGCTGCTGCTCATGGACGCCGCGCTCGGGCCGTCGGGCGCGGACCACGAGGACCCCGCGCTGCGGGACGTCGTCGAGGCGGTCTTCCGGTGGCGCTACGGACGAACGCCGGACGACGCGGTCGTGCGCCGCACGTTGGCGGCCAGTGGACTCCTTTGACGGGAGATCCTCCGGCGTATGGGTGGTTGTGACGGAGATCATCCGTTATCGTCGCCACATGAGCATCGACACGTCGATCGGCCTGGAGACCGGCCAGCCCTACCCCTACCGGCGGGTCGAGCTCGTCGAGCCCGACTGGACGCGGTTCCCGGGGTGGCGCGACGTCACCCGCGCCGAGTGGGAGTCGGTGCAGTGGCAGCGCAGCCACTGCGTGAAGAACCTCAAGCAGCTGCGCGAGCTGATGGGCGACCTGCTCGACGAGCGGTTCTACGCCGACCTGGAGCGCGACCAGCGCGAGCGGGCCACGATGTCGATGCTCGTGCCGCCGCAGATGCTCAACACGATGGTGCCGCACGCGCTGCCCGCCGGGCCGGGCTCGTTGACCGAGGCCTTCTACGGCGACCCCGTGCGCCACTACATGATCCCGGTCTTCTCCGACCGGCGCACCGACTGGCCCTCCCACCCCCACGCCAGCCGCGACTCCCTGCACGAGCACGACATGTGGGTCGCGGAGGGGCTGACCCACCGCTACCCGACCAAGGTGCTCGCCGAGCTGCTGCCGACCTGCCCGCAGTACTGCGGCCACTGCACCCGGATGGACCTGGTCGGCAACTCCACGCCGGTCGTCGACAAGCTGAAGTTCCTCGCCAAGCCCCACGACCGGCTCGAGGCGATGCTGGGCTACCTGCGCGCCAACCCGCAGGTCCGCGACGTCGTCGTCTCCGGCGGCGACGTGGCCAACCTGCCCTGGCCCCGGCTCGAGGCGTTCGTCGCCGCCCTGCTCGAGGTCGAGAACATCCGCGACATCCGGCTGGCCACCAAGGCGCTGGTCGGGCTGCCGCAGCACTGGCTGCAGGACGACGTCCGCGCGGGGATGACCCGCCTGGCCACGGTCGCCCGGGCCCGCGGGGTGTCCCTGGCGATCCACACCCACGCCAACCACGCGCACTCGGTGACCCCGCTGGTCGCCGATGCCGCGCGGGCGATGCTCGAGGCCGGCGTACGCGACGTGCGCAACCAGGGAGTGCTGCTCGACGGGGTCAACGCCGACCCGCACGCGCTGCTCGACCTGTCCTTCGCGCTCCTCGACGGCGCCGGGATCATGCCCTACTACTTCTACATGTGCGACATGATCCCCGCCGCGGAGCACTGGCGGGTCTCGCTCGGCGACGCCCAGCGGCTGCAGACGGCGATCATGGGCTACCTCCCCGGCTTCGCCACCCCGCGGATCGTCTGCGACGTGCCGTTCGTCGGCAAGCGCTGGGTGCACCAGGTGACGTCGTACGACACCGAGCGGGGCGTGTCGTACTGGACGAAGAACTACCGCACCTCGATCGAGGCCAACGACCCCGAGGCGCTGACCCGCACCTACGAGTACCACGACCCGATCCACACCCTGCCCGCCGCGGGCCAGGAGTGGTGGGTGCGTCGCGCCGGCCTCGACGCCGGGCTCAGCCTGGCCTGAGGTCGGCAGCAGGCATCAGCGCGACGACGGTGCCGGTGGCAGCGTCTTGGCCAGGAACAGCTCGTCCCGGCCTTCGCGCACGTGCACCCGCTCCCCGGTGAGGTCGTAGCCGAGGCGGGCGTAGGCGCGTCGTCCGCGGGGGTTGTCCTCCATCACCCCCAGCGCGAGCGTGGTCGCGCCCGCGTCCTGGGCCACGGACTCGCAGGCCTGGCTGAGCGCCTCGACGACGCCACTCCGCCTCGTCGAACGCCTGCTCCTTCGCCAGGTCGGAGCCGAACATCTCGGGTGACTCGGCCAGCGCCGCCAGGCGCACGGCTCGGAGGCGCTGCCAGTCGTCGGGCTCGACACGGGTCAGGAGGACGACGCTCAGCCCTCGTCGACCTCGGGCTCCTCGGAGCTGACCGGGCGGTTCTCGTAGAAGGTGTTGAGCACGATCGTGGTGCGCGTGCTGACGTTCGCGGCCGCGCGGATCCGGGCGAGGAGGCCCTCGAGCGCCGACGGGGTCTCGGTGCGGACCTTGAGGATGTAGGACTCCTCCCCCGCGACCGACCAGCACGACTCGATCTCGCTGATCGCGGTCAGCTGCTCCGGGGAGTCGTCGGGCTGGCTGGGGTCGATCGGGCGGATCGAGATGAAGGCGGTCAGCGGCAGCCCGACCTGCGCGTGGTCGATCGACGCGCCGTACCCGAGGATCAGCCCCCGCTGCTCGAGCCGCTTGACCCGCTGGTGGACCGCGGAGGTGGACAGGCCGGTGGCCTTGCCGAGGTCGGTGAACGACATCCGCCCATCGGTCGCCAGGAGCGACAGGATGTGCCGATCGGTCGCCTCGACCTCGCTGTTGCCCACGGCCCCCAGCCTAGCCAGCGGGGCGGGGTCGTGGTGGACGGGTGGCGAAGGTCGTCGGCCGGCTCGCGACGCCCGGGCGGCCGCGTGGGTTTCTGAGAGGATGCGGCGGTGACCTCCGCGCCCGGCCGCCTGATGCTGCTCGACACCGCCTCGATGTACTTCCGCGCCTTCTTCGGCGTGCCCGAGATCAAGGGCCCCGACGGCACGCCGGTCAACGCCGTGCGCGGGTTGCTGGACTTCATCACCCGGCTGGTCGATGAGTACCAGCCGACCGACCTGGTCTGCTGCTGGGACAACGACTGGCGCCCGCAGTGGCGGGTCGACCTGCTGCCGTCGTATAAGGCGCACCGCGTCGTGGAGGAGGTGCCGAGCGCTCCCGACGTCGAGGAGGTCCCCGACCCGCTCCAGGTGCAGGTGCCGATCATCCGCGAGGTGCTGGACGCCTTCGGGATCCGTGTGCTGGGCGCCGACGGCTACGAGGCCGACGACGTCATCGGGACGCTGGCCACGGGGGCCGGGCAGCCGGTCGACATCGTGACCGGGGACCGCGACCTGTTCCAGCTCGTCGACGACGAGGCCGACGTCCGGGTGCTCTACATCGCCCGGGGCGTCGGCAAGCACGAGCGGGTGACCAACGACTGGGTGCGGGAGCGGTACGGCATCGACGCGCGCCAGTACGCCGACTTCGCCACGCTCCGCGGGGACGCCTCCGACGGCCTCCCCGGCGTGGCCGGCGTCGGCGACAAGACCGCCGCCAGCCTGCTCGGCCGGCACGGGGACATGGCCGGCATCCGCGCCGCCGCGCTCGACCCGGAGTCCGGGATGGGCCCCGGCCCGCGGGCCAAGCTCAAGGCCGCCGCCGATTACCTCGAGGTGGCCCCGCGCGTCGTGGCGGTCGCCCGCGACATCGACCTCGACCGCTCCGGGACGGCCCTGCCGCACACGCCGCGCGACCCCGAGCGCCTCGCCGCCCTCGCCGAGCAGTGGGGCCTCAGCAGCCCGGTCGAGCGGCTGACGGCCGCCCTCGCCCGCTGACCCACCGGGCCGGTCCGCGGCTCACCCACCCGTGCGTACCGTGGGGAGCATGTCCCGGATCGCCATCGTCGGGGGCCACGGCAAGGTGGCCCAGCACCTCATCACGACCCTCGTCACGCGCGGTCACACGCCCGTCGCGCTGGTCCGCAAGGAGGAGTACCGCGACGAGCTCGAGGCCAAGGGCGCCGTCGTACGCCTCCTCGACATCGAGCAGCAGGACGCCGCCGCGTTCGCCGCGGCCTTCGAGGGCTGCCACGCGGTCGTCTTCGCCGCCGGCGGTGGCCCGGACGGCAACATCGAGCGCAAGCGCACCGTCGACCTCGGCGGCTCGCTGAAGTCGATCGAGGGCGCGCAGAAGGCCGGCATCGAGCGCTTCGTCCAGGTCTCCGCCATCGGCGTCGACGCTCCCCTGCCCGACGACACCGAGGACGTGTGGAAGGCGTACGTCGAGGCCAAGCGCGACGCCGACGCCGCGCTGCGCGACAGCGGCCTGCAGTGGACGATCATCCGCCCCGGAGGCCTCACCGACGACCCCGGCACCGGCCTGGTCACCCTCGCCGAGTCCGTCGAGCCCGGCCAGGTCACCCGCTCCGACGTCGCCGCCGTCCTCGCCGTCTGCCTCGACGAGGACCGCAGCATCGGCAAGCAGTGGGAGCTCGTCGGCGGGGACACCCCCATCGCCGACGCCGTCGCCTCCGCCTGACCCCTCCCCGCCGAGTCGGCACTTCGCGCGGGCCGAGTCCGCACTTCGCGCGCCCCGAGTCCGCACTTCGTGCCAGCATCCCGGCAAAAGGTGCCGACTCGGTCGGTCAGAAGTGCCGACTCGGCAGGTCAGAAGTGCCGACTCGGCGGGGTGGGTGGGTAGTGGGTCAGTCGGCGAGACCGGAGTACGCGACGACGCCGCGGCGCAGTCGCTTGACCACGTCGCGGGCGGTGCCGCGCAGCGGCGAGTCGCCGGCGGCGTCGGCGACCTGGCCGGCGAGGTCGAGCAGCTGCTTCATCCAGCGCACGAAGTCGCCGGCGGCGAGCTCGGTGGCGCCGAGCACGTCGTCGAGCTCGTCACCCTCGGCCCACCGGTAGGCCATCCAGGCGAAGCCGAGGTCGGGCTGGCGGAGGAAGTCGAGCCGGTTCTCCTTCTCGAGCCGGTCGAGGTCGGCCCACAGCCGCCCCATCTCCTCCACGACGCCGCGCACACGACCGCCCGGGATCCGCGGGGAGGACTGGTCGTCGGCGCGGCGGGCCTCGAAGACCAGCACCGAGAGGACGGCCGCCAGCTCCGACGGCGTCAGGTCGTCCCACAGGCCGTGCCGCATGCACTCGGCGGCGAGCAGGTCCATGTCGGAGTAGAGCCGCATGAGGTGTCGGCCGCGGTCGGTGACGGACTCGCCGTCGAGGTAGTCCAGGACGCTGAGCACGTCGCAGACCCGGTCGAACTGACGGGCCACGGTGTTGGTCCGCTGCTCGACCCGCCTCGCGAGCGTCGCGGCGTCCCGCTCGAGCTTGAAGTAGCGCTCGGCCCACCGGCTGTGGTCCTCCCGCTCCGGGCAGGCGTGGCAGGGGTGGTCCTTGAGCCGGTGGCGCAGCTCGGCGACCTCGGGGTCCACGTCGGCGTCGGGCGCGCCCTTGCGCCGGCGGACCGGCGCCGGCGGCAGGTCGCGGGTGCGATCGCGCAGCGCCGAGGCGAGGTCGCGCCGCATCTGCGGGTTCCGGCCGTTGAAGCTCCGCGGCACCCGCAGCCGGGTCAGCGCCTCCACAGGGGTCTGGAAGTCGATCATCGCGAGCCGGCGCGCCTGCCGGTCCAGCGTGACGACGTACGGCCGCGGGCCCTCGTCGCTGTAGCCGGGGTCGACGACCACGGCGTACCCGGCGAACTTCCCCGACGGCACGTCGATGACGTCGCCGACCTTGAGCCGGGCCAGCGAGGCGATCACCTCGTCGCGACGGTCCTGCCGGCGCGCCCGGCTGGTCTCCTTCTCCACCTCCGAGATCCGGCGGCGCAGCGCGGCGTACTCCATGAAGTCCCCGAGGTGGCACTGCGCGGCCTCGCGGTAGCCCTCGAGCGCGTCCTCGCTCTTGCGCAGCTGGCGGGCGAGCCCGACGACGGCCTTGTCGGCCTGGAACTGGGCGAAGGACTGCTCGAGCAGCTCGCGCGAGCGCGCCCGGCCGAACTGGCTGACCAGGTTGACCGCCATGTTGTACGACGGCCGGAACGACGAGCGGAGCGGGTAGGTGCGGGTCGAGGCGAGGCCGGCGAGCTCGCGCGGGTTCATGCCCGGCTGCCACATGACCACCCCGTGGCCCTCGACGTCGAGGCCGCGGCGGCCGGCGCGGCCGGTGAGCTGGGTGTACTCCCCCGGGGTGATGTCGGCGTGGGTCTCGCCGTTCCACTTGCTGAGCTTCTCGATGACCACCGTCCGCGCGGGCATGTTGATGCCCAGCGCGAGGGTCTCGGTGGCGAAGACGACCTTGCACAGCCCGCGCAGGAACAGCTCCTCCACGCACTGCTTGAACGCCGGCAGCATCCCGGCGTGGTGGGCGGCGACGCCACGGGAGAGCCCCTCGAGGAAGTCGTGGTAGCCCAGGACGTGGAGGTCCTCCTTGGCCAGGTGCCGGGTCGACTCCTCGACGTAGGCGACGATCTCGTCGCGCTCGGCGGGGGTGGTGAGCCGGACGCCGGCGTTGAGGCACTGGGTGACCGCGGCGTCGCAGCCGATCCGGCTGAAGATGAACACGATGGCCGGGAGCAGGTTCTCCCGCTCGAGGCGGTCGATGACGTCGTACCGGCTCGGGATCCAGACCCGGCGACCGTTGCCGACCTGCCGTGCGCCCCGCGCGCCGGACCCGCGCGCCGAGCGGCGGTCCTTGATCCGGGAGGCGGCCCAGTCGTCGCGGGCGACCTTCATCAGCTCGTCGTTGACGGGGGCGCCCTCCTTGACGAACCCGGCGGCGGCGTCGACGTCGGAGGAGGCGAAGAGGTCGAGCAGCCGGCGCCCGACCATGACGTGCTGGTAGAGCGGCACCGGCCGCTTCTCCTCCACGATCGTGGCCGTGTCGCCGCGCACGGTCTCCAGCCACTCGCCGAACTCCTCGGCGTTGGACACCGTGGCCGACAGCGAGATCAGCGAGACCGACTCGGGGAGGTGGATGATGACCTCCTCCCACACCGCGCCGCGCGAGCGGTCGGCGAGGTAGTGGACCTCGTCCATGACGACGTAGCCGAGCCCGATCAGCGTGCGCGAGCCGGCGTAGAGCATGTTGCGCAGCACCTCGGTGGTCATCACCACGATCGGCGCCTCGCCGTTGATGACGTTGTCACCGGTCAGCAGGCCGACCTGCTCGGGGCCGTAGCGGCGGACCAGGTCGTTGTACTTCTGGTTCGACAGCGCCTTGATCGGCGTGGTGTAGAACGCCTTGCGGCCGCTGGCCAGCGCGAGGTGGATCGCGAACTCGCCGACGATCGTCTTGCCCGAGCCGGTCGGCGCCGCGACGAGCACCCCGCGGCCCTCCTCGATGTGCTCGCAGGCGCGGACCTGGAAGTCGTCGAGCGGGAAGTCGTGCAGCGCCCGGAAGTCCTTGAGCACCGGGTGCTGCTTGGTGGCGCGGTACGACGCGTAGCGCTGCGCCGGGCTGAGCTGGTCGGTCTCGGGCTCCTCGGCGGCGCTCATGCGAGAACGGTAAGCGCGCCGGGCGCGACCTCGATGGTCAGGGGCAGCGGGCCGAAGCGTTCGCCGTCGGCGTACGAGACGATCCCGGGCGCCGCGACGGTGACGGTGCGGGCGCGGTGGTGCTCGTACTGGGGCAGGGTGGTGTGCGTGCCCGCGAACAGTCGCGGGTAGGCGCGCACCAGGCCGACCTTGCTCAGCGGCTTGATGATCACGACGTCCAGCATGCCGTCGTCGAGCAAGGCGCCCTCGGCGATCCGCAGCCCGCCGCCGAAGGACGGCCCGTTCCCGACCGCGACCAGCATCGCGTCGGTGCGGATCCGGCGGCCGTCGACCTCGATCGTGTAGGGCAGCGGCTCGAAGACGCGCAGCTCGGCGAGGGTGGCGAGGTTGTAGCGCATCTGCCCGCGCGGCCAGGTCATCGCGTTGGCCCGCTCGTTGACGATCGCGTCGAAGCCGGCGGCGAGCACCGTGACGAAGTACCGCCGCCCGGATCGCGCCAGGTCGATGGTGCGGGTGCGCCCCCCGATGATGCGGTCGGCCGCGGCGAGCGGGTCGGTGCGTGGCAGGTCGAGGATGCGCGCGACGTCGTTGCCGGTCCCCGCGGGCACCAGCCCGAGCGGCACGCCGGTGCCGGCGAGCGCCTGCACCGCGAGGTGGGCCATCCCGTCGCCGCCGCAGACCACCAGCGCCTCGACGCCGTCGGCGACGGCGGCCCGCGCGAGGTCCAGCGCCTCGTCGGCGTCGCGGCCGACCAGGTCGCGGACGCCGAGGCCGGCGTCGCGGAAGCGCCCGATCGCGGCGGCCCGGTGCCGCGCACCGCGACCCTTGCCCGCGGACGGGTTCGTCAGGAGCGCGATCTCGCGGGTGCTGCCGGCCACGGGCGGACCCTACCGGCGCGGAGCCGGCTACGAGCGGCGTTCGGCACCGATCCGCAGGCGCGCGGCGTACCGGTCGGGGTCGGCGCCGACCGCGCGGGCCAGCCGCTCGAGCACGTCCAGCACCCGGTCGGCGGTGAACGACGTCCCCGGGACCGCGAGCGTCAGCCGCTCCTCACGTCGTACGACGTCGACCTGGCCGTGCCGCCAGGCCTGGTGCGCCCGTCGGCGGGCGTCCTCCTCGGCGACCGGCCCGGGCCAGGCCTCGTCCAGCGCGAGCAGGTCGCAGGGCAGGTCGTCACCGGCGCCGGTGAGCGTCCCCCGCACGAGGTGCCCGGTGCGGACCCCGGACTCCGGCACCCACAGCACGTCGCCCTCCGCCAGCCACTCCGGCAGGTCGAAGGGGTCCTGCGGGACCAGCCCGGCCGGCCCGGTCACCGGGCCCGCCCCTGGGCCCGCCCCTGCTCCGGTCACAGCGGCGAGACGGCGTCGTCGTCCCACTGGTCGGTGCTGTGCGCACCCCGACCGCGGGAGCGGTCGACCATCCGGGCGATGACCTCGGCCAGGAGGAACAGCAGGAGCATGGGGAGCGCGAGCATCAGCATCGAGAACGGGTCGGTCGACGGCGTCGCGACCGCGGCGAAGACGAAGGTGCCGATGATGATCCAGGGCCGGTAGCGGCCCAGCGCCTTGCCGCTCACCACGCCCGCGAGGTTGAGCATGATGACGAACAGCGGGATCTCGAAGGCGATCCCGAAGACGAGCAGCATCCGGGTGAAGAAGCTGAAGTACTCGCCGAACTCGACGAGGTTCTCCAGGCCGTCCGGGGTGAACCCGATGAGCACCTCGAGCCCCTTGGGGAGCACGTAGTAGCCGGTGGCGACGCCGAGGAAGAAGATCGGGCCGGCGATCGCGGCGAAGACGCGGGTCCAGCGGCGCTCGTTGGCGTGCAGCCCCGGCACGATGAACGCCCAGATCTGGTAGAGCCAGAACGGGCTGCTCGCGACGATCGCGGCCACGCCGGCGAGCTTGAGCTGGAGCAGCAGCGGTCCGCCGGCCGAGGCGATGTAGGCCTTCGTCTCGACGCCGGGCAGCGCGGCCTGCGCCTCGTTGTAGGGGTCGAGGATCAGGTCGAGCAGCCACGGGTCGTAGACGACGAGGCCGATGATGAAGGCGACGAGGAAGAACATCGACGCCTTGAGCAGGCGGGCCCGCAGCTCACGCAGGTGGTCGGACAGCGCCATGCGGCCGTCCGCGCCCACCGGGTGGTGCGGTCGACCCCGGAAGAGGTCGAGGACCCCGGAGATGGACAAGCGTGGCCCTGGATCAGGCGGTGTCGCCGCGGCGCTGGCGCTCGGTCTCGGCGTCGAGCTGCGCCTGCTGGCGCGCCTCGATCTCCCGCTGCTCGATGGTCTTGGCGGCGTCGTCCGCGTCGTCGTCCATCAGGCCCTTGGTCTCGGCCTTGAAGATGCGCAGCGCACGACCGCTGCCGCGGGCGAGCTCAGGGAGCTTGGAGGCACCGAAGAGCAGGATCAGCACGGCCAGGATGATGAGCAGCTCGGTGGTGCCGAGACCTGCGACGAGGGGGAGCATGAGGATCCTCACGGGTGCTGGGGGGCGGTGCGGGGTGCGTCTGGCCCTGAGTCTACGCCGGGTTGCGGTACAGGTTCAGCGCATCCTGCACGGCGGCGACGAACGGTTCGGTGAACTCCGGGGGGACGACCACGCGGGCGTGCGGGGCCAGGCGCAGCAGCAGCCGCAGCAGCCAGCGCTCGTCGGCGACGACGAGGTCGACCTCGAGCGTGCCGTCGTCGCGGGGCCGGACCTCCTCCATGGCGTAGTACTCGGTCACCCAGCGCGCCGGCGGGTCCAGGTGGAGGGTGACCCGGCGGGTCTCCTCGGACTGGCTGAAGATCCCCTCCCCCAGGTCGCGGGGGGCCGTGGGCTCGGTCTCGATCGGCCGGTCGAGCACCTCGAGCCCTTGGATCCGGTCGAGACGGAAGAGGCGCGGCGCCTCGGCGCCGTGGTCCCAGGCGTCGAGGTAGGACCAGCCGTGGTGGTGGACCACCCCGCGAGGGTCGACGACCCGCTCGGTCTGCTCGTCGCGGCTGGGCACCCAGTAGGTCATCCGCACCTGGCGCCGATCGGCGGCGGCCTGCTGGAGACGCGTGGCGCGCAGCGCCAGGTCGACGTCGGCGGCGTCCAGCCCGGGGTCCACGCGCGGCACGGCCTCGGCGGCCGCGGCCTCGAGCTTGGCCAGCGCGCGGTCGACGATCGAGCGGGTCTCCTCACCGGCGCCGCCGCGCAGGGCCCGCAGCGCAACGATGATCGCCGTCGCCTCGGTGGGGGTCAGCCGCAGCGGCCGGGCGAGGTAGTCGGCGTTGGAGATCCGGATGACCCCGTCGGCCTCCGGGCCCTCCAGCGAGTCCAGGTCGACGTCGATGAGGTCGTCGGGGTAACCGCCGGGCAGCCCGACCATGAGCAGCACCTTGAGGTCCTTGACGACCTGCTCGGGGCGTACGCCGAGGGCGGCCGCCGCGTCGTCGACGCGGACCTGGCCGTGTGCGTGGAGGTACGGCACCAGCGCCAGCAGCCGGGCGACCTGGTCCTTGGCCCCGCTGGTCGGCTGCCCGCCGCGGGGGGCACGTCGCGCGCTCACGAGGCCTGCTCCCCCGGCCGGGCGGCGGCCAGCGCCGCGGTGAGCCGCGCGACGACGGTCTCCCGGAGCCAGGTCGGCTCCTCGACGACGACGTCGGCGCCGTGGGCGAGGATCTCGTCGGCCGCGCCGGGGATGCCGCGGGTCAGCACCAGGCGGTCCCACGGGGTGCGCTCGTCCGGCCCGGCCACGCCGGTCTCGGTCTCGTCGGCGTTGCGCCGCAGCGCGTACCCGGCGCCCGCGCGCACCAGCACGACGGTGCGGTCGCTGCTCGGCGGTGGCGCCAGCCGGCGGGCCACCTCGCGCACGTCGGTGCCCGGCGGGACGTCGTACGACCCCGGCTCGCCGGCCTTGCGCGCCTCGCCCTGGACGCGGGAGAGCCGGAAGACGCGCTCCGCGCCGCGGTCGGTGTCCAGCCCGACGACGTACCACCGGCCGGAGTAGCGGGCGACGCCCCACGGCTGGAGGTGGCGGCGCGTCGGCGTGGCCTCGCCGCTGCGCAGGTAGTCGAACTCCACCGGCGTGCGCTCGGTGGTCGCCTCGAGGAAGACGTCGAAGGACGGCTCGTCGGCGCTCAGCCGCGGCTCGACGATGTCGAGAGCGCTGACGTCGACGGGTACGCCGAGGGCGACCAGCTTGCGGACCGCCTCGGTCGTGGCGTCGGCCAGGCGCGCGTGCTCCCACACCTTGGTCGCCAGCGCGATCACCGAGGCCTCGTCGGCCTCCAGGTCGATCGCGGGGAGCGCGAACTGGTCGGGACGGATCCGGTAGCCCGGCTCGTCGTCGAAGTAGGCGTCGATCTGGCCGACCTCGATGGGGACTCCGAGCGAGCGGAGCTCGTCCTTGTCGCGCTCGAACATCTTCTCGAACGCCTCGTCGCTCGTCCCCGGGTAGAGGATCGAGCGGATCCGCTCCTTGGGCACGAAACGGCGTTGGACCAGCAGCATGATGAGCAGGTTGAGCAGGCGCTCGGTCTTCTTGCCGGTCGTCCCGCTCATCGCTCTCCCGTCCTGGCCCTCGCGCCGGCCCGCGTCCGCCCCGGTCGCACGCGACCGGGGCGTCGCATCACTTCGCCGAGATGATGTCCAGGACGAAGTAGAGCGTGCTGCCGGCCGGGATCTCACCCTGCGCCTGGTCACCGTAGCCGAGGTCCGGCGGGATCGAGAGCAGGACGCGGCTGCCGACCTTCACGCCCGAGAGGCCGTAGGTCCAGCCGGGCACCAGGCCCTGCAGCGGGCTCTCGAGCGGCTGCTTGGAGAACGACTCGTCGAACGGCTTGCCCGCGCCGTAGGTCATGCCCAGGTAGTCGGCCTTGATGGTGCTGTCCTCGGTGACGGTCTTGCCCTTGCCCTCGCGGACGACGTGGCGCAGCAGCTCGCCGTCGGCCTCGGGCTTCGGCAGGCCCTTGAAGCGCAGCCGCACCGGGTCGCCCTTCGGGCCGAAGACGATGCCGGGCATCTGGGAGGCGGGCACGTCCTTGGGGGCGGGCGGCTCGAACTCCTCGACCAGGTCGACGAGCACGAGCACGGAGTCCTGGTTGGCGATGTTCAGCTGCGGGTTGCCCACCTCGCCGAAGGCCTCCTCGGCCGAGGCGGTCACCGCGACGCGCGAGCCGATCGTCTGGCCCTCGAGGGCCTCGGCGAAGATCGGCGCCAGGTCGGATCCGACCTCGAGGGTCTGCGGCTGGCCGCCGTCGTCGTAGGTGCTGTAGGCCTTGGTCTTGGTGTAGCCGTTGCCGATCCAGATGTGGGTGACGACCTTGTCGCCGTCGGCCAGCTCCTCGCCGTCGCCCTCGACGACCGTGTCGGCCTCGATGTCGCCGGCGTCCATGACGCCCTTCCACTCCACCTTCGGCTGCTCGCCGATGTCGCCGGTGACCTCGACGGCGTCCAGGCGCTCCAAGTCGCCGGCGGCGCCGGAGCCGCCCTCGTCGTCGCCGCAGGCGGTCAACGACGCGGCGAGGAGGACGGGGACCAGGACGAGCGCGGGGCGACGGAGTCGTCGGAGCACAGGGTTCACCTTCGAGGCTGGGCGGTCGGAGCGGCGCTCACCCTACAAGCGGTGCCTGAGAGGAGGCTGGGCGGCTCACATGCCGTCGATGAGGCGCTGGACCCGCTCGTCGTGGGCCCGGAACGGGTCCTTGCACAGGACCGTGCGCTGCGCCTGGTCGTTGAGCTTGAGGTGGACCCAGTCGACGGTGAAGTCGCGGCGGCGCTCCTGGGCCTTGCGGATGAACTCCCCGCGCAGCCGGGCCCGGGTCGTCTGCGGCGGCACCGACTTGGCCTCGAAGATCTTCAGGTCGGTCGTCACCCGCGCGACCTTTCCGCGCTTCTCGAGCAGGTAGTACAGGCCGCGGTCGCGGTGGATGTCGTGGTAGGCGAGGTCCAGCTGGGCGATCCGCGGGTGGCCCAGGGGCAGCCCGTGCTTGGCGCGGTAGGCCTCGATGAGCTTCCACTTGATGACCCAGTCGATCTCGCGGTCCACCAGGCCGAGGTCGTCGGACTCGATCGCCTTGAGCCCGCGCTCCCACAGGTCCAGCGCCTGCTCGATCACCGGCGTGCTGATCCCGCGGCGGTCGACGAAGTCGCGGGCCTTGGAGAGGTACTCCCCCTGGATCTCCAGCGCGCTGGCCTCGCGGCCGTTGGCGAGGCGGACCTTGCGGGTGCCGGTGACGTCGTGGGAGATCTCGCGGATCGCGCGGATCGGGTTCTCCATCGTGAGGTCGCGCATGACGACCCCCTCCTCGATCATGCGCAGCACCAGGTCGCAGCTGGCGACCTTGAGCATGGTCGTGGTCTCGCTCATGTTGGAGTCGCCGACGATCACGTGGAGCCGGCGGTACTTCTCGGCGTCGGCGTGCGGCTCGTCGCGGGTGTTGATGATCGGGCGGCTGCGCGTGGTCGCGCTGGAGACGCCCTCCCAGATGTGCTCCGCGCGCTGGCTGACGCTGTAGCCGGCACCGCGCGGGGTGTGGGTGACCTTGCCGGCGCCGACGACGATCTGCCGGGTCACCAGGAACGGGATCAGCACGTCGGCGAGGCGGGAGAACTCACCGCTGCGGCTGACCAGGTAGTTCTCGTGGCAGCCGTAGGAGTTGCCCGCGGAGTCGGTGTTGTTCTTGAACAGGTAGATCTCGCCGGCGATGCCCTCGTCGTGCAGCCGCTGCTCGGCGTCGAGCAGCAGCCCCTCGAGGACCCGCTCGCCGGCCTTGTCGTGGGTGACCAGCTCGGTCACGTCGTCGCACTCGGGCGTGGCGTACTCGGGGTGGCTGCCGACGTCGAGGTAGAGCCGGGCGCCGTTGCGCAGGAAGACGTTGCTGGAGCGGCCCCAGCTGACGACCTTGCGGAACAGGTAGCGCGCGACCTCGTCGGGCGAGAGCCGGCGCTGGCCCTTGAACGTGCAGGTGACGCCGTACTCGTTCTCGATCCCGAAGATCCGGCGGTCCATGGCTGAACACTACGCACCGGCTGGTCACCGCGGGGGCGACCCGCGGTGACCGGCCGGGCGCGTCAGGTCAGGAGACCGGGGGTGCCACCGGCGGCTCGGGGTCCGAGGGCGGCGGGTCCGCGGGCCCGCCCGTGGCGGGTGCGGGCGGGAGCGGGATGGCGGCCGCCGTCGCCGGCTCGGGCGCCGAGGCGGGTGCCCGCCCGGCGAGGATCGTCTCGAGCCGGGCGGGCGAGAGGCGGCTGAACTTGCGCGGCCGGGTGCGCGTGCGGTCGAGCACGGCGACCTCGAGGTCCTCGATGGGCAGCACCCGGTCCTCGGTGTCGCTGTGGCCGAGGGCGGCCACGGCGGTGCGCAGCGCGTCCTCGAGCGCCGCGCCCTCGCGGTAGTGCTCCTTGAGGTACGTCGAGACCTGGTCGGCGGCGCCGCCCATGACGGCGTACCGGTGCTCGTC
This sequence comes from Nocardioides marmotae, assembly GCF_013177455.1. NCBI lineage: Bacteria > Bacillati > Actinomycetota > Actinomycetes > Propionibacteriales > Nocardioidaceae > Nocardioides > Nocardioides marmotae. The sequence goes on along the minus strand of NZ_CP053660.1, from coordinate 2,198,588 downwards.
GGCGACCTGGCCGTCGTAGGTCAGCCGGTAGATCTGGTCCGCGGCGGGCTCGTCGCCGACCTCGGCGACGAAGATCTCGACCTCGTAGGGCTTCTCCCCGCCGCTGGAGAAGATGGTGCCGAGGGTCTGGGCGTAGGCGTTGGCCAGGCCGCGACCGGTGACGTCACGCCGGTCGTAGGCGTAGCCGCGCATGTCGGCGAGGCGCACGCCGGCGATGCGGAGGTTCTCGAACTCGTTGTAGCGACCGACGGCCGCGAAGGCGATCCGGTCGTAGATCTCGGAGACCTTGTGCAGCGCCTGGGAGGGGTTCTCGGAGACGAACAGCACGCCGTCGGCGTACTGCACCGCGGCCACCGAGCGGCCGCGCGCGATGCCCTTGCGCGCGAAGTCCGCCCGGTCCTTCATCAGCTGCTCGGGCGAGACGTAGAACGGGGTGCTCATCGCACCTCACCTCCGGTCGTGGGACCGGTGAGCGGGGCGACGGGGCCGTCGGGGCGGTTCATCCGGCCGGCGACCACCCGGTCGGCGATCGTGGCGACCTCGGCGTCGGTCATCCGGTGGCCGCCGTCGGCGGTGATCACCTGGACGACGGGGAAGATCCGGCGGGCCAGGTCGGGGCCACCGGTGGCGGAGTCGTCGTCGGCGGCGTCGTAGAGCGCCTGCACGACGAGGGTGACGCAGTCCTCGGTGCTGAGGTCGTCGCGGTAGAGCTTCTTCAGTGCGCCGCGGGCGAACAGCGAGCCGGAGCCGACCGAGTGGAACGCGGTCTCCTCGTAGCGGCCGCCGGTCACGTCGTAGCTGAAGATCCGGCCCTGGGAGGCGGTGAGGTCGTAGCCGGCGAAGAGCGGCACGACGGCCAGGCCCTGCATGGCCATGCCGAGGTTGCCCCGGATGAGGGCGGCGAGGCGGTTGGCCTTGCCGTCCATCGACAAGGTGGTGCCCTCGATCTTCTCGTAGTGCTCGAGCTCGGTCTGGAACAGGCGCACCATCTCGACCGCGAGCCCGGCGGTGCCGGCGATGCCGACCGCGGAGTACTCATCGGCCGGGAAGACCTTCTCGATGTCGCGCTGGGCGATGATGTTGCCCATCGTCGCCCGGCGGTCTCCGGCCATCACGACGCCCCCGGGGAAGGTCGCGGCGACGATCGTGGTGCCGTGCGGCGCCAGGTCGCCGGCGTTGCCCGGCGGCATCGTCCGGCGCGCAGGCAGCAGGTCGGGCGCCTGCTCGGCGAGGAAGTCGGCGAACGACGAGACGCCCGGCTGGAGGTAGGCCGCGGGCAGGCGAGGATCGGACAAGACCTACTGCCCGCCCTTCTGGATGAAGGACTTCACGAAGTCCTCGGCGTTGGTCTCCAGGACGTCGTCGATCTCGTCGAGGATGTCGTCGATGTCGCTGTCCAGGGCTTCCTTGCGCTCCGCGACGTCGGTCTCCGGGGCGGTCTCGACGGCCTCCTCGGTCTCCGAGGACCTCTTCGGCTGCTTCTGCTCCTGTGCCATGTCCCGACCCTAGCCGAGCACGACGAAGGGACCCCGTGCGTTCTCGCTCTACCGCGTGAGCGCCGCGAACAGGTCCTCGGCCGTGTCGCACCGGTCCAGCAGCGCCCCGACGGCTGCCCGGCTCCCGCGGAGCGGGTCGATGGTCGGCACCCGCTGCAACGACTCGCGCCCCGGCAGGTCGAAGATCACCGAGTCCCAGGAGGCGGCGGCGACGTGCTCGGCGTACTTCTCCAGGCAGCGGCCGCGGAAGTAGGCGCGGGTGTCCTCCGGCGGGTCGTGCATCGCCGACTCCACCGAGGCGTCGTCGAGCAGCCGCTCGATCCGGCCGGCCGCGACCAGCTTGGAGTAGAGGCCCTTCTCGGGGCGGATGTCGGAGTACTGCAGGTCGATGAGGTGCAGCTTGGCGTCGTCCCAGTCCAGGCCGTCGCGGGAGCGGTAGGACTCCAGCAGTTGGAGCTTGGCGACCCAGTCCAGCTCGCGGGCGCAGAGCATCGGGTCGCGCTCGAGGCGGTCGAGGACCGACTCCCAGCGCTCGAGCACGTCCACGGTCTGGGCGTCGGCATCGGCGCCGTACCGGTCCTCGACGTACTTGCGGGCCAGGTCGAGGTACTCCAGCTGGAGCTGGACCGCGGTCAGCCGGCGGCCGTCGCGCAGCAGCACCGTCTGGCGCAGGGTCGGGTCGTGGGAGACCGCCCGCAGCGCCGAGACCGGACCGTCGATGGAGAGGTCCGAGGTGATGAAGCGGTCCTCGATCATCGCCAGCACCAGGGAGGTCGTGCCGACCTTGAGGTACGTCGAGACCTCGGCGAGGTTCGCGTCGCCGATGATGACGTGGAGCCGGCGGTACTTCTCGGGGTCGGCGTGCGGCTCGTCGCGGGTGTTGATGATCGGCCGCTTCAGCGTGGTCTCCAGGCCCACCTCGACCTCGAAGAAGTCGGCGCGCTGGGTGAGCTGGAAGCCCCGCTCGCGGCCGTCCTGCCCGCGGCCGACGCGACCGGCGCCGGCCACGACCTGGCGGCTGACGAAGAACGGCGTGAGGTGCCTGACGATGTCGGTGAACGGGGTCGAGCGCCGCATCAGGTAGTTCTCGTGGGCGCCGTAGGAGGCGCCCTTGCCGTCGGTGTTGTTCTTGTACAGCGCGATCGGTGCGCCCCCGGGCAGCAGCGCGGCCCGGCGCTGGGCGTCGAGCATCACCTGCTCCCCCGCCTTGTCCCACCGCACGATGTCCAGCGGCGTGGTGACCTCGGGCGTGGAGTACTCCGGGTGGGCGTGGTCGACGTAGAGCCGGGCCCCGTTGGTGAGGATGACGTTGGCCAGGCCGAGGTCCTCGTCGGTGAGCTGGCTGGGATCGGCGACCTGGCGCGACATGTCGAAGCCGCGGGCGTCGCGCAGCGGGGACTCCTCCTCGAAGTCCCAGCGGGCCCGCCGTGCCCGGGCGGTCGCCGAGGCGTAGGCGTTGACCACCTGGGAGGACGCGACCATCGGGTTGGCCATCGGCTGGCCGGCCACCGAGATGCCGTACTCGACCTCGGTCCCCATCACGCGGCGGACGCTCATGCTCCGAGCCTACGGGGGCGACGGGCCTAGGCTGGGCGGATGGGCCTGTGGAGCGATCGCGTCGTCCCCCACCTGGTCGACCGGGCGTTGTCGACCCCCGAGGTGCGCGCGCTGCGCGACGCGGCGTGCGCCGGGCTGGCCGGCCGGGTCCTGGAGATCGGCGCGGGCAGCGGGCTGAACCTGTCCCACCTGCCGCCGGCGGTCACCCGGCTCGACGTGGTCGAGCCCTCCGACGTCGCGTGGCGCCTCTCGGCCGGGCGCCGGGCCGCGGCCGGGGTCGCCGTGGACCGGGTCGGCCTCGACGGCGCGTCCCTCGAGGCGGACGCGGCCTCCTACGACGCGGTGCTCTCCACGTTCACGTTGTGCACGATCCCCGACGTGGCCGCGGCCCTCTCAGAGGTACGCCGCGTGCTGTGCCCCGGGGGCTCCTTCCACTTCGTCGAGCACGGCCGGGCGCCCGACGCCCGGGTGGCCGCCTGGCAGCGCCGGCTCGACCCCGTGCAACGGGCGGTCTGCGGCGGGTGCCACCTCAGCCGCGACGTGCCGGACCTCGTCGGCTCGGCGGGGCTGGACGTCGTCGAGCTGCGCACGGAGTACCTGCCCGGCCCGGCGGTGTCGCGGCCGTGGACCCACGGCTTCGCCGGCCGCGCGGTGGCCGGGTGAGCGCCCCGCCCGAGGAGCCGGCGGGCCAGGCCGGGGCAGGGGCCGGCGGTGTCGACGGCGGTGTCGACGGCGGTGTCGACGGCGGTGTCGACGGCGGTGTCGACGGCGGTGTCGACGGCGTGGTCGCCGCGGCGCGGGCGCTGGGCCTGGCGGTCGAGGTGGTGCGGCACGGCCCGGTCGCCTCGCTGGCGGAGGCCGCGGCGGCCCGGGGCGTGGAGCCGCACCGTCTGGTGAAGACGATGGTGGTGCGGGTGGCCGAGGACGACCACCGGTTCGTGCTGGTGCCGGGTGACCGGCAGATCGCGTGGCCGAAGCTGCGGGGGCTGCTCGGCGTCAACCGGCTGACGATGGCCTCGGCTGAGGAGGCCCGGCGGGTGACCGGCTACGAGCGGGGCACGATCACGCCGCTGGGCAGCGCGCACGCGCTGCCGGTCGTCGCGGACGCCGGTGTCGCGGGTCGGATCTCGATCGGAGGCGGGGAGCACGGCGTCGGCGTGAGGGTCGACGCCGGCGACCTGGTCGCCGCGCTGGGCGCCCAGGTCGCCGACGTCACCGAGACTGTCGAGGCGGCCCGCGCCTAGCGGCGGCGCAGGACCATCGAGGCGACGTAGACGATCGCGAGGACGACGAGCACGATCAGCAGGATCTTCAGCACAGGGGTTCCCTCCATCCGGGCGGCCCGGGGTGGCCGCCGCGCCGGGACCGTTACCCACAACGGCCCCGACGCGAACGGGTCAGAGGTACTGGCCGGTGTTGGAGACGGTGTCGATCGACCGGCCGGGCTCGGTGCCCTGCTTGCCGCTGATGAGCGTGCGGATGAAGACGATCCGCTCGCCCTTCTTGCCCGAGATCCGCGCCCAGTCGTCGGGGTTGGTGGTGTTCGGGAGGTCCTCGTTCTCCTTGAACTCATCGACGCACGCCTGGAGCAGGTGGGCGACCCGCAGGCCGCGCTGGTCCTGCTCGAGGAGGTCCTTGATCGCCATCTTCTTGGCGCGGTCGACGATGTTCTGGATCATCGCCCCGGAGTTGAAGTCCTTGAAGTACAAGATCTCCTTGTCACCGTTCGCGTAGGTGACCTCGAGGAAGCGGTTCTCCTCGGTCTCGGCGTACATCCGCTCGACCGTCGCCCGGATCATCCCCGCCACCGTCGCCTCCCGGTCCCCGCCGAACTCGGCGAGGTCGTCGGCGTGCAGCGGGAGGTTCGGGGTGAGGTACTTGGAGAAGATGTCGCGCGCCGACTCCGCGTCGGGCCGCTCGATCTTGATCTTCACGTCGAGGCGGCCGGGGCGCAGGATCGCCGGGTCGATCATGTCCTCGCGGTTGGAGGCACCGATGACCAGGACGTTCTCCAGCAGCTCGACGCCGTCGATCTCGCTGAGCAGCTGCGGGACGATGGTGTTCTCCACGTCCGAGGAGACCCCGGAGCCGCGGGTGCGGAACAGGGAGTCCATCTCGTCGAAGAACACGATCACGGGCGTGCCGGTGCTGGCCTTCTCCCGGGCCCGCTGGAAGACCAGGCGGATGTGCCGCTCGGTCTCGCCGACGTACTTGTTGAGCAGCTCGGGGCCCTTGATGTTGAGGAAGTAGGACTTCACCTCCTGGCCCGACCCGTCGGTGCCGTGCCGCGCCGCGACCTTCTTGGCCAGGGAGTTGGCCACGGCCTTGGCGATCAGGGTCTTGCCGCAGCCGGGAGGGCCGTAGAGCAGCACGCCCTTGGGCGGCTTGAGCTCGTGCTCGCGGAAGAGCTCGGGGTAGAGGTAGGGCAGCTCGACGGCGTCCTGGATCTGCTCGATCTGGCCACCGAGACCACCGATGGACTCATAGGCGATGTCGGGGACCTCCTCGAGGACGAGCTCCTCGACCTCCGACTTCGGGACCTTCTCGTAGACGTAGCCCGCCCGGGCGTCGAGCAGGAGGCTGTCGCCGGCCCGGATCGTCTGCTGGCGCAGCGGCTCGGCGAGCCGGACGACCCGCTCCTCGTCGGCGTTGGCGATGACCAGGGCGCGCTCGCCGTCGGCGAGGACCTCCTTGAACATCACGACCTCGCCGACCTCCTCGAAGTCGAGCGCGGCGACGACGTTGAGCGCCTCGTTGAGCATGACCTCCTGGCCGCGGCGCAGCCCGTCGAGGTCCACGGTCGGGCTGACGTTGACTCGCAGCTTGCGCCCGCCGGTGAAGACGTCGACCGAGTCGTCGTCGTTGCGGGCCAGGAAGGTGCCGAAGCCGGCCGGCGGCTGGGCGAGCCGGTCGACCTCCTCCTTGAGCTTCATGATCTGGTCGCGGGCCTCGCGCAGCGTGCCGGCGAGCCGCTCGTTCTGGGAGGTCACGGCGGCCAGGGACCGCTGCGCGTCGGCGAGCCGCAGCTCGAGGCCGCGGTTGTGCGAGGGCGAGTCGCTGAGCCTCCGGCGCAGGTCGGTCACCTCCGCCTCCAGGAACCGGACGTGGCTCGCGAGCTCCTCGGGGCTGGGGCCGTCCTGAGCGCGGCTACCCGAGCTGGGGATGTCGGATGTCATCGGCGCACCTCCTCGTGTCCAGCGACCCTACCCGTGCACTACGACAACGGAAGGGGCCGAACCGCCGGGGAGACCACGATGCGGACGACGAAGGGCCTCAGGCCTCGGTGACGTCCCCCGTGACGTCCGCGGTGGTGTCCGCGGTGGTGTCAGCGGCGAGGTCCTCGATGGCGTCCTCGGCGGGCACGCCGGGCGGGCGCGGCCCGAGGTAGTCGGGTCCGTACGCGCCGGGGGCCGGGCGCCGCCTCTTCAGCGGGGGCCGCTGGCCCGGTGCCATCCGGCGGGCGGTGACGAGGAACGCCGTGTGGCCGATCATCTTGTGGCCGGGGCGGACCGCGAGGCCCTCGACGTGCCAGTCGCGGACCAGCGACTCCCAGGGCTGCGGCTCGGTGAACCCGCCGTGGAGCCGCACGGTCTCGACGAACCGCGAGAGCTGGGTGGTCGTGGCGACGTACGCGCACACGATGCCGCCGGGGACCAGCGCGTCGGCGGCCGCGTCGAGGCACTCCCAGGGCGCGAGCATGTCCAGGATGATCCGGTCGCAGCGCTCCCCCGAGGCCGGCAGCGCCTCGGCGAGGTCGCCGAGGGTGAGCTGCCAGGCGGGGTGGGTCTGCCCGTCGGGGGCGCCGAAGAACTGCGTGACGTTCTTGCGGGCGACCTCGGCGAACTCCTCGCGCCGCTCGTAGGAGGAGACCTTGCCGAAGGGGCCGACCGCGCGCAGCAGCGAGCAGGTCAGGGCGCCGGAGCCGACGCCGGCCTCGACGACGTGCGCGCCGGGGAAGATGTCGGCCATGGCGACGATCTGCGCGGCGTCCTTGGGGTAGACCACCGCCGCGCCGCGCGGCATCGAGACCACGAACTCCGAGAGGAGCGGGCGGAAGACGAGGTACTCCCCGCCGGCGGAGGAGGTGACGGTGAAACCCTCCTCGCGGCCGATCAGCTCGTCGTGCTCGAGGTGGCCGCGGTTGGAGAAGAAGCGCTTGCCGGGGACCAGCTCGAAGTTGTGGCGGCGGCCCTTCTGGTCGGTCAGGCGCACCCACTCCCCCTCGCGGAGGGGGCCGCGGTGGACCCCCGACCAGGCGTCTCGGCTCACGTCGGGAAGTGCGTCGGGCATGGGCGAGACCCTAGTGGCGACCGTGGCGGAACGCGTGATCGACGTCGGCGGTCACCAGCACGCCGTAGACCTCGCCGTCGTCCTCGACGAGGAGGTACTCCGTCGCGGGCGTCTGCCCGATCGCGCGCACCAGCTCCTCGCCGGCGAGGTCCGCGGAGAGCCGGAGCCCGGGCTCGAGGGTGCGCGCCACGGTGGACGTCGCGACCCAGGGGCGGCGGTCCTCGGGCGTCGCCAGGAGGGCCGCCTCGTTGACGACGCCGACCGGGACGCCGGCGGAGGTGACGGTGAGCAGGCTGCCGGCGTGGGCCTCCTGGGCACGGCGCACGCCCTCGGAGAGCGGCAGGTCCTCCGGCACGGCGAGGGCCCGCCGGGCGAGGTCGCGGGCGACGAGGTTCGGCAGGCGGCGGCGGACCCGGGCGGAGGTCATCGCCGCCGTCGCGCCGGTCCACAGGAACAGCCCGACGACGAAGGCCAGCAGGAAGTCCAGCAGCTCGGGCTGGAGCCCCAGCAGGGGCTCGAGCGCCAGCGGCCAGAGCAGGACGAGGACGGCGGTCACCCGGCCGCCCCAGCCGGCTGCGATCGTCCCGCGGTGCGGGTCGCCGGTGGCGCCCCAGACGGCCGACTTGAGCACGCGGCCGCCGTCGAGCGGCAGGCCGGGCACCAGGTTGAGCACGCCGACGAGCAGGTTCGCCGCCGCCAGGCCCTCGACGGCGAGCCGCAGCAGCCCGTCGGGGACGACGAACCACAGCCCGAACGCCGCGGCGCCGACCGCCAGCGAGGTCAGCGGACCCACCACCGCGATCGCGAACTCCTGCTTGGGCTTGGTGGTCTCGGCCTCGATGGCCGTCATCCCGCCCAGGAAGTGCAGCGTGATCGAGCTGATCGGGTAGCCGTAGCGCTGGGCCATCACCGCGTGGGAGGCCTCGTGGAGCAGCACCGAGAGGTAGAGCACCACGGCGAAGGCGAAGCCGGCGACGTACTTCAGCGCCCCGAGCCCGGGCTCCACCTGCTCGACACGTGGCGCGATCACCACGGCGATCAGCGCCGCGACGATGAACCAGGAGGAGGACACCAGCACGTCGGCGCCCGCGATGGTCCCCACCTTGAAGGTGCCGGGCGGGCGCGGGGCGGGCGTGCGGTCGGTGGCCCGGCCGTCGCCGGGATGATCGGGGTCGGCCACGCCCGCAGCCTAACCGGGCGCCCCCGTGCCCGGACCGCCCGGAGGTGCGCACGGCTGTCGGCGGGCTCGCCTAGGGTCCTCCCCATGAGCGTGCAGCAGGGCGTGTCGCCGGCGGAGCGGGTCTCCACGCCCGTCGACGGGGTGGAGGTCCTCGGTGCCCTCTCCCCCAGCCGCGCGGGCGACTTCCTGACCTGCCCGCTGCTCTACCGCTTCCGCACCGTCGACCGGCTCCCCGAGCCGCCGTCGCCCGAGCAGGTCCGTGGCACGGTCGTGCACAAGGTGCTCGAGGACCTCTTCGACCTGCCCGCTGCGGAGCGGACCCCCGAGCAGGCCCTGGCGATGGTGCGGCCGGTCTGGGAGCGGCTCAGCGAGGAGGCGCCCGACCTCGCGGCGCTCTTCGGCGACGACGACCCGGAGACGGCGGCCTGGCTCGCCTCGTGCGCGACCTCCCTGGAGCGCTACTTCACCCTCGAGGACCCGCGCCGGCTCGAGCCCGCCGAGCGGGAGCTGTACGTCGAGAGCCTCCTGGACTCCCGGCTGCTGCTCCGCGGCTTCGTCGACCGGGTCGACGTCGCACCCGACGGCTCGATCCGCGTGGTGGACTACAAGACCGGCCGCTCCCCGGGCGAGGGCTTCGAGGCCCGGGCGCTGTTCCAGATGAAGTTCTACGCCCTGGTCCTCTGGCGCACCCGCGGGGTCGTGCCGGCGGTGCTGCAGCTGGTCTACCTCGGCAACGGGGAGATCCTGCGCTACCGACCCGACGAGCAGGACCTGCTCGCGACCGAGCGCAAGGTCGAGGCGGTCTGGCGGGCGATCCGGTCCGCGGAGGAGTCCGGCGACTGGCGGCCGCGGCGCAGCCGGCTGTGCGACTGGTGCCAGCACCAGGCGCTGTGCCCGGAGTTCGGCGGCACCCCTCCCCCGCTGCCCGACCCGGTCGTCCGCCCTGCGGAGACCGGTGAGGCCGGGGACGGCTGAGGGGTCGGTCAGATCCCGTTGCGCTCGGCCCACAGGGCCGCCTGCGTGCGGTCGGCGACGCCGATCCGGGCGAAGGCCGAGGTCAGGTGGGCCTTGACGGTCCGCTCGCTGATGTCGAGGCGCCGGGCGATCTGCTTGTTGGCCAGGCCCGCGCGGACCAGTCCCAGCACCTCGGTCTCGCGGCCGGTCAGCTGCACCTGCGGGGCCCCGGACCGTACGCCGAGCAGCGCGCGCGCCGCGCGCGGGTGGATCGGCGACTCCCCGCGGCTCACCGACCGGATCCCGGCGAGCACGTCGTCGGGGTCGGCGTCCTTGAGGAGGTACCCGACGGCTCCGGCGTCCAGGGCGCCGACGATCCGTTCGCTGTCGGAGTAGGAGGTCAGCACCAGCACGTCGGCGGCGAGCCCCGCGGCCTTGATGTTCCGGGTCGCGGTGACGCCGTCCACCCGGGGCATCTGCAGGTCCATCAGGACGACGTCGGGCTGGACCTCGCGGACGACGGCCAGCGCCTTCTCCCCGTCCTCGGCCTGACCGACGACCTCGATGTCCTCGGTGCCGGCCAGCAGCTGGGCCAGGCCGGCGCGGATGACGGCGTGGTCGTCGACGAGGACCACCCGGATCGGCGTGCTGCTCGTGCTGCTCACTGCCGTGCTACCTCCATCCGCACCGTCGTGCCCTCGCCGAGCGCCGAGACCACGTCGATCTCGCCGCCGATGTCCTTGACCAGGCTCCGCAGGCCCTTGAGACCGTAGCGGTCGGGGTCCGCGACCGCCGGGTCGAAGCCGACCCCGTCGTCGACGACCTCGAGCCGCAGCCGGTCCCCCACGCCCTGCACCGTCACCGCGACGGTGCTGGCGCCGGAGTGCCGCAGGGCGTTGCGGACCGCCTCCTGGGCGACGCGCCACACGAGCGCGACGGCCGTGTCGGAGGCTCCCTCGATCCCGCTGACGCTGACCGAGGCCTGGATGCCGGCGTTGACCGCCGGGGCGATCAGGTCGCCCAGCGCCGGCTCCAGGCCGTCCGCGTGCAGGTCGGGCGGGTGGATCTCGGCGAGCAGGGACCGCAGCGCGCGCAGGCTGTCGCGCAGTGCGTCGCCGGCCCCGTCGAGGGTCTCCCGCGCCGGCGCGGGCACGTCCGGGTCGCGGGCGAGCGCCGTGAGGGAGAACGTCGTGCCCGCGATGTCCTGCACCACCCCGTCATGCAGGTCGCGGGCGATCCGGCGCCGCTCGGCGTCGGAGGCGTCGGCGGCGTGGACCAGGAGCCGCTCGCGCTCCTCGCCGGCCCGGGTGAGCCGGCGGGTCAGCAGCCACAGCATCGGGGTCACGACGAGAAGCAGGCCGGCCAGCGAGCCGATGGTGATCCAGCGGAAGGGGGCGAGGATGTCCTGGCGCCGCTGCTCGATCCGGTCGAGGCTGAAGTAGGCCTCGAACAGCACCGGCTGGTCGGCGACCACCAGGGGCGTGTAGACCCGGACCAGCTGCTCCTCGAGGCTGGTGCCCTCGTTCTCGGGGTCGTCCGCGTCGGCGACGGCGTACCCCGTCCCGCCGTCGCGGAGCACGCGGCGGTGGTCGGCGCTGAGGTCGAACGGGGCCCCGCTGAGGCTGGGGAGGTCGCTGAAGACGAGCGTCCCGTCGGCCAGCCAGACGTTGATCCGGACCGTCTCGGGGTTGTCGATGAGCAGGCCCTGCCTGGTCACGTCCCGGAACCGGTCGATCGCGCCGGGCTTGGCCCGCAGGAACCGCTCGTCCATGGCCGGGAGGGCGACGGAGTTGGCGAGGACGATCGTGGTGTTGCGGGCCTCCGCGATCGCCTCCTCCTCGGCGACGCCCTCGGCGATCCAGCTGGTGCCGACCACGATCGCGGTCATCGTGACCACCGCGAGCAGGAGGAACTGCACGACCGGACTACGCAGGAACCGCACGGCTGCCTCTCGACGACGCGCCGGGCGGCGCAGCCGACAGGATAGGGCGCCGGCGGGTGCGGATCAGGCGGTTCCCTCGACCTTGCAGGCCTCGCCGGTCTTCTGGTTCACGGCCCGGAAGAGCACGACGTCGGGGCCGTAGAGGTCGACCATGAAGCGCACGATGCGGAGCGACCGGTCGGCGTCCTTGGCGCGCACCTCGCCCATGAAGGAGAGGTCGTCGTTGTGCTTGAACCTCCATGACCAGACGTCGTCGTCGTCGCTGAAGACCACCCCGACGACCTCGATCTCGCCGTTGGTCATCATCGTGGTGCGCAGCTTGACCCGGCTGCCGTCCTGGCAGTTGCCCCAGAAGCTGTTCTGGGTGTCCTTGCGGCGCTTGGCGGCGGTGCCGTCCGCACTCAGGGTCGGGACGAGCCCGGCTCCGTCCGAGGTGCTGCTGGCGCTGCCGGCGGCGGCGACGACCGGGGCCGGCACGCCCTCCGCAGCCCCGCCATCACTCGCCACCGCCGGGGCGGGGACGAGGGCCGCTGCGCTCAACACCAGGCCGAGCACGATGGCGGGGCTACGTCGGACGAACATGTGGAACCTCTCCTGGTGGTACCTCGGAGCACCAGGTGTTCCGAGCGAGCACGATCCTCCCGTGCGGAGCGTACGCGCGCCATTGCCCGGTGGTACTAGGACCTCACGGCGCCCGGCATGGCCCGGTCCTGGCCGGACCGGGTGGTCGCCCACACCTCGGTCAGGTCGAGGTCGACCAGCGAGGCGGCGAACGTGCGTCCCGGGCCCGGGGGCACCTCGACGTGGTTGGGGACGACGAGCACCGGGCACCCTGCCGCCTCGGCCGAGGTGGCGCCGGTCGCGGAGTCCTCGACCGCCAGGCAGGCGGTCGGGTCGACACCCAGCCGCGCCGCCGCGGTGAGGTACGGCTCGGGGTGGGGCTTGCCGTGGGTGACGTGGTCGCCGGTGACGATCGCGGAGAACGTCCCCGGCGGGAGCTGCTCGAGGATCGGCTCCACGAACCGGGTCCACGACATCGTCACCAGCGCGCACGGCACGCCCGCCTCGGCCAGGGCGACCAGCTGCTCGCGCGCACCCGGGCACCACGGCACGTCGCGGCGTACCCGCTCCACGACGCCGTCGAGGAGCAGCTCCACGATCTCCTCGGGCGGGAGGTCCAAGGGCATGTGCTCGCGGATGTAGCGCGCGGAGACCATGAGGTCGTTGCCGACCAGCGCGAGCGCGTGCTCCTGGGACCAGCGGCCGCCGAAGCGCTCGGCGAGCGCGAACTCGGTCTCGATCCAGTACGGCTCGGTGTCCACGAGCGTGCCGTCCATGTCCCACAGGACGGCGGCGGGTGGTCGGGCCGCGTGATCTGGTGCCTGACCTGAAGGATCATCAGACATTTCGGTACTCAGCATGCCCTCCGAGGAATCCCGTGCCACGTCCGGTGCGACGAACGGCTAACCACCCTAGAACGCAGACGCGCAGCGATCGCCATCGTCGAGGCGCGCGGGGACCGGCACACGGGTGGTTGGCACGTGGACGTGCTCAGGGGTCGGTCACCCCGTTAGCCTCGTGGTGTGGAGAGCAAGCGCCAGCGTCCGTTGCGGATCGCGATCGTCGACGACTACGCGGTCGTGGTCGCGGGGGTCGCTGCGTTCCTGGCCGACGAGCACATCGACGTGGTCGAGACGGGGGCGTCGACCTCGGTGCACTCCGACGTCGACGTGGTGCTGTACGACACCTTCGGCCAGGTCCAGGGACGAGGGATCGACCTGGAGGACTTCGTCCGCGACAGCGACGCACTGGTGGTCGTCTACAGCTGGAACCTCGAGCCGAAGCTCATCGAGCAGGTGATCGCGGCGGGTGCTCGTGGCTACCTCTCCAAGGTGCTCACCGGACCGCAGGTCGTCGCTGCGCTGGAGCGCGTCATGGCAGGTGAGATCGTCATCCTCCCCGGAGCCGAGGAGGCGAGCGGCGAGGGCGAGGGCGACGGCGACTGGCCCGGGCGGGAAGCCGGCCTGTCCCCCCGCGAGGCGGAGATCATCGCGCTCGTCACCCAGGGCCTCAGCAACAAGGAGATCGCCGCGCGCGCCTTCCTGAGCATCAACACGGTCAAGACCTACATCCGCACCGCCTACCAGAAGATCGGGGCCAACCGGCGCTCGCAGGCGGTGCTGTGGGGAATGCAGAACGGCTTCGAGCCCGACACCCTTCGCACCATCGACCCCGAGCTGGTGCTGCGCACGGCCCGCACCTCACCTAGAACCGCTGGTTGACCGACCGGGACGGCGTGGCCGCGTCGATCAGGTGCGAGCGATGAGCCGCGCCATGCCACGTCGTGCGAGCAGGGCGACGCCGCCGGCGCCGGAGACGCCGAACCGCGAGCCTGATCGGTCCTGAGGACCACCGTCCTGCCCGAAGCGCTCCAGCTCCTCGGGTGCGGGACGCCGGCCGTGGACGCGGATGAAGTGGTGCACGGCGCAGTGCTGGTCGACGCCGGTGAGCTGGATGGGGCTGGATCCCCGCATGAGCGGACACCTCCTGGATCGGTACCACAACGCCGCTGATGGGCATTGCGTCCACGGTGCCCCTGCCCTACCTTGCGCAGCCACGCCCCACGGGGTGAAGCGGTGCTTGAGGTTGCAGGTCTCCCCTGGACCGCCCTGGTCGGAGCGGGCTCCGGCCTCAGTCGTCCGGGCTGTGACGGAGGTTCGGGAGAGCCAGCGCTCGTCGGCTGGCCGGGGGTCAGCGGGGCGCAGGGCGGTTCAGGACCGGGTCGCGGAGGTCCGCGCGGACTTCTTCGCCGGTCTCCTCGGCGCGGTCCGTGTGGCTCCGCCGTGTTCGGCGCGTGCGTCGGTCTGGATCGCCCGCAGCTGCGCCCCCGCACCCTCGGCGCCGAGCACGCCGCCCAGCAGCCGCCGACGGGAACCAGCGGTGAGACCGGTCCCGCGCGGCTGCGATGCATCCGCGGGAAGGTCTCAGTGCGCAAGCTCCTGTCGGTGCTGCACATCGAGGACTCCCGAGCGGGGGCCGAGCCCGTCGAAGAAGCCGGTGAGCTCCTCGGGGGCTCGGAGCGGAAGGACCGCGGCGACGTACTGGTCGGGCCGGACCACGACGATCACGCCGGCGCGGTCGATGCCGCGCAGGGCGTAGACGTCCTCGTCGGGCAACGTGGCGTGGACGCACCCGCGGTCCACGAGTGCGTAGGGGCCGACCCGCGGCTTGAACAGGTCCGGGACCTGTCCCCACTCGACGGCGTGGTGGTGCTGTTGGTAGACCACCTTGAGGTCGAACCGGTCGTGGACGACGACGCCCTCAGGCAGCCCGACGAGCGGCGAGTCCGGTGACGTGGTGAGCCACTGAGCCGTGCTCGCCACGACCGACCCGGGGTCACCGGGCGCGGCGGCGTCGGCGAACACGTACACCCGCCACCGGCCGTCAGCGGTCGCGTGGTGGCCCAGGTGGACCGGGTTGGTGTCCGCTACCCGGGCGACCCGGGGCGAGGCGAAGCGCTGGCCGATCGGGAAGCCTGTCGCCAGCGCCTGGTGGGTCCCCTCGGCCACGGCCATCGACGGCGGGTACTCGGTGCGGAACCCGGTCCGGAACTCGATCGTGGAGGTGAAGTGCTCCGGGACCGCGGCCGCTTCGGCGGATCCGTCCGCCTTCGAACCGATCGCCGCGGCCCAGGCCTTGTCGAAGTCGATCAGGTTCTTCGCGATCGCCTTGCGCTCGGCGTCGTACGTGGTGAGCAGGCTCGCAGCGGCACGGCCGTCGAGGACGTGGCCGAGCTTCCACCCGAGGTTGAAGCCGTCCTGGAGGGAGACGTTCATCCCCTGGCCGCCCTTGGCGCTGTGCGTGTGGCAGGCGTCGCCGAGGATGAAGACCCGGGGCTCGGCCGCGTCGTCGTCGAACCGGTCGGCGAGGCGGTGGCCCACCTCGTAGACGCTGAACCACGCGACCTGCTTCACGTCGAGGGAGTACGGGTGCAGCACCGCGTTGGCCTGCGCGATCGCCGCTTCCGCCGGCGTGTTGCGGACCGCGCCCGCGTCGTCCTGCGACACCTCTCCCAGGTCGACGTAGAGCCGGAAGAGGAAGCCGCCCTCGCGCGGGATGACCATCATGTTCCCGGCGCTCGACTGGATCGTCGACAGCACCCGCACGTCGGGGTAGTCGGTGTCGGCGAGGACGTCGAGCACCCCCCAGGCGTGGTTGGCGCTGTGCCCCTCGAACGTGCGGCCCATCGCGGTCCGGACGCGACTGTGGGCGCCGTCGGCACCGACCAGGTACTTCGTCTCCACCTCGAGCTGCTCCCCGGCCCGCTCCCCTGTCGTGCGGGCCAGGGTGACCCGGACCGGGAACTCACGTCCGGGGCACACCTCGTGGTCGACGTAGGCGATGCCGAAGTCCGGGCTCATCCGGGTCGGCGCGTCGGCCATGAACGCCGCGAAGTAGTCGAGGACGCGAGCCTGGTTGACCAGGATGTGCGGGAACTCGCTGAGCCCCTTCGGGTCGTCGGGAGCACGCCCGGCGCGTGCGATGCGCCTCGGATCGGCCGGGTCCGGCTGCCAGAAGGCGAACTCGGTCACGTGGTGGGCCTCGGCGGCGAGCCGCTCGGCGAAGCCGAACGCCTGGAACGTCTCCACGCTGCGGGCCTGCAGCCCGTCGGCGTGACCCACCTCGAGTCGGCCCTCACGTCGCTCGATGATCCGGGTGCTGACGCCCGGGAACTGGGAGAGCTGGGCGGCGGTGATCATGCCGGCCGGCCCGGTGCCGACGACCAGGACGTCCATCTGCTCGGGGAGGTCGACGGGACGGTCGATGCCGACGCCGGCGACCGGCTGGCGCCGCGGATCCCCCGAGACGTAACCGTGGTGGTGGAACTGCATGGCTGCTCTCACCCCTGCCCGGCCGCGACTCGTACCTGCTCGCGCCAGACGTCCCAGGCCCGGACGGACTGGGCGCCGATCGTCCGGCGGGCCGTGTCGGCCTCCCCGGAGGTGAGGTAGCGGGGCTCGCCCAGCGCGAGCGCGGACGCCTGGGTGTGAGCGTTGATCTCGGTGTAGACCGCGCGGTAGACCGCTTCCTGGACCGAGGAGCCGACCGCGACCGATCCGTGACCCCGCATCAGCGCGACGGCGGACTCCCCCAGCGTCTCCGCCAGCGCGGCGCCGAGCGCGGAGGAGGTGATCAGCAGGTCGGTGTCGTCGCCCGCGACGTCGGCGATCTCGAAGACCGGGGTCCGCGCGCCGCCGAGGAACCCGGCCATGTGGATGACCGGGCGCATCGGCGTCGCGACCAGGCTGAAGGGCACGACCGCCGGTGAGTGGCTGTGCACCACGGCCATCACCTCGGGTCGGCGGCGGTAGATCTCGGCGTGGATGAACCGCTCCAGGTAGGGCTTGCGCGGGTCCTGGGTGCGGCCGTCGAGGTCGTGCTCGAGCAGGTCCGCGGCCGTCACCGAGCCCGGGGCGAGGTTCCGGGAGAGCCAGAACGTGTCAGCGCCGGGCGCAACGCGCATGCTGACGTGGCCGAAGGCGTCGAGGACGCCCTGTCGCACCAGGATGTGGTTCGCCGCGACGAGGTCGGCGACGGTCGAGAGGTCGGCTGCGGGGGTGGTCGCCTGCTGGGTCATGAGGGGGTCCGTCCGATGTTCTGAGATCGCGGTTCAGGGGCTGAGGAAGAGGACGCCGGCGCGCTCGGCGATGATCGGCCGGACGTGGTCGTGGACCCACTGCTGATGGGCGGGGTGGTCCCGGAACGCGAGGTAGCCGGCCTGGTCGTCGAACTCCAGCAGCGAGGCGAAGTCGAAGTTGTCCGCCCGCAGGCCGAGGTCGCGACCCATCCGCATCGACCGGATCGTGTCGATCTGCTCGCGCAGGCCCCGCAGGCCGGCGGCCATCTCCTCGACCTGAGCGTCGGTCGTGTCGTCGTTGAAGCGCAGCTCGATGACGTGGTGCAGCATCACAGGCCCCGGCGGGGGATGCTGACGGTCTTGGTCTGGGTGAAGCTGAGGATCTCCTCGAGCGACTCCTCCTTGCCCAGCCCGGATGCCTTGACGCCGCCGAACGGCAGCCCCGGGAAGTGCCGAGAGGAGTCGTTGATCCAGAGGTAGCCGGCCTCGAGGTCGTCGACGAAACGATGGGCGCGATCGACGTCCTGGGTCCAGACGCTGGCGGTGAGTCCGTAGCGGACGCCGTTGGCGATGCGGACCGCCTCGTCGTCGTCGTCGAAGGTCAGCACCGAGAGCACCGGGCCGAAGATCTCCTCCTGCGCGACGGTCATCGAGGGGGTGACCTGGTCGAAGACGGTCGGAGCGAGGAAGTAGCCGGTGGGCAGGTGGGCGGGGCGACCGCCGCCGGTGGCGAGGACGGCGCCCTCTCGCCGGCCCGCCTCGATGTAGCCCATGACCCGCTCGTAGTGCTCGCGCGAGACGAGGGCGCCCATCTGGGTGGACTCCGAGATCGGCACGCCGACCTCGATCTGCTCGACCAGCTCGACCACCCGGGCGACGACCTGCTCGGCGATGGAGCGGTGGACCAGCAGCCGGGAGTTCGAGCCGCAGGACTCACCCTGGGTCGCGGTGAAGTTCATGCCGAAGACGGCGCCCTGAGCGGCTGCCTCGATGTCGGCGTCACCGAGCACGACCATGGCGTTCTTGCCGCCGAGCTCGAGGCTGACGTGCTTGACCGCGGCGCCCGCTGCGACGCGCTGGATGTCGCGACCGGTGCGCTCACTGCCGATGAACGCGATCCGCTCGATCTCCGGGTGGGCGGCGATCGCGACGCCCGGCTCGGGGCTCGCGCCGTTGACGATGGTGACCACGCCCGGAGGCAGGACGTCGGCGATCAGCTCCCCGAGGCGGATCGCCGAGAGCGGGGCCTGCGGCGGCGGCTTGAGCACGACGGCGTTGCCCGCCATCAGCGGGGCGCCGAGCTTGCCGGCACCGAAGAAGATGGGGTGGTTGAACGGGATGATGCGACCCACGACGCCGTACGGAACCGGGCGCGAGTAGTGCAGCCCGGTCCCGGAGCCCGGGTAGGTCTCACCCTTGATCATCAGCGCCCAGTCGGCGAACATCTCGAGGTGGTCGGCCGCCCACAGCGCGTCCTTGCGCATCGAGGTGACCGAGCTGCCGCCGTCCACGGCGTCGAGGAAGCCGAGCTCGTCGGCATGGGTCCGGATGTGCGCCGCGAGCTCGCGCACCGCAGCGGCGCGCGACTGCGGCGAGTACCGGCGCCAGGTCTCGAACCCGCGCTGGCCGGACCGTACGGCCGCCTCGACGTCGGCCGCGCCGGCGTCCGCGACCTCGGCCAGCGGCAGCTCGGTCGCCGGGTCGAAGGTGGTGAAGGTCCTGCCGCTCGCGGCGGGGCGCAGCTCGTTGTCGATGAGCAGGCCCCAGGGGCGCGAGCGGATGCGTTCGAGCGTGGTGCGGTGGGCGGCGTAGTCCGCCTCGTAGGGCGTGGCGATGGCGGTGGTGGATGACATCGGGTTCCTGGTTCCGTCAGCAGTCGGGTCAGCGGTCGGCGGACGCCGCGCCGGGACGCGCGCGCAGCTCGCGCCAGCGCTCTCCGCAGGCGATCGCGGCGGCGGCGTACTCGCTGGGGAGGTGGTGGTACGGGGAGCGGGCCGGTCCGGGGCGGCAGTAGCCGGCGGCAGCGATCCGGGCCTTCTCGATCTGGATGTTGTAGGAGGCGAAGACCTCCTGGTCGGCGAAGAGGTGGGCGCACGGCTCGTTGGCCCAGGCGATGTCGGCCACCGCCTGCTTCAGGTCGCGCTCCTCGCCGCCCGCGATGGCCTCCATCAGGGCGATCGACGGCTCCGGGCCCATGCCCGCCGCCGTGGCCCAGCAGGCCGTGGTGGTCTGCGGGGAACGGGCCGCGAAGTCGTGAGCCACCATGTCGGAGGGGATGAAGTTGATCCGGCCGTCGGTGACCTCGAGCATGCGCTCCAGCTCGGGGGCGCGCGAGACCTTGGCCGAGGTGACGGTGGGGGCCTGGCTGGCGACGCCCTCCCAGAACTCGACCGGGAAGGTGTAGCGGAAGGCGCGGGCGTTGGCGTAGACCATGATCGCCAGCTCGGGGAACGCCTCGCTGACCTGGGCGTAGTAGTCGATGGCCATCTCGGTCGTGAGCGGCTGCCAGATCGGCAGGCCGAGGAGGGCACCGTCCGCACCTGCGGAGGCGACCTTGCGCAGTCGCCTCGCGGTCGCGTGACCACCCGCCCCGGTGGCGCCGATGAACGTCGGCACGCGCCCGGCAGCGCCCTGGACGACCGCGTCGACGACGCGGTCGAAGTCGTCCTCGCTCAGGGTCGGGCACTCCCCCGTCGTACCGAGCGCGATGATGCCCGAGACGCCGTCGCGGATGAGCTGGTCGACCAGGCGAACGGTCTCGGCGACGTCGACGGTGTCGGTCGCGTCGAGCCGGTCGGCCCCCGGCAAGGCCGGGGTCGGGATGATGCCGTACATCCCGCTGATCTGTGCTGCGGTGATCATCAGTGCTCCTTGTCGCTACTGGGTGAAGTTCTTCGGCGGGGGCCCGGCATAGCCCCAGGTGTCGCCCTTCCACTCCTCGCCCCAGAAGCGGGCCTCGAGGGTGTCGCCGATCTCCTCGTCGACCTGTTCGAGCTCGGCGTAGTACTCGACGAACACGCCGGCCGGGTCGGCGTAGTAGGTGAAGATGTTGTGGCCGGGCCCGTGGCGGCCCGGGCCCCAGACGCACTCGGTCCCCTCGCGAGTGAGTGCGCCGAGGGCGGTCATGACGTTGTCCATCTCGACCACGTCGAAGGCGATGTGCTGCACGCCCGTGCGCTCGGAGTCGCACAGGGCGAGGCTGTGGTGGTCGCGGTTGCAACGCAGGAAGGACATGCCGCGCGCGGTGCGATCGCTGACCCGGAGGCCGACGTGGGCGTAGAAGCGCTCCATCGCGTCGCGCTGCGGAGTGTTGAGCACGACGTGGCCGAGCTTGCGTGGTGCGACGATGCGGGCCCGGTGGCCCTCCTCGGTGACGGCGGCGCCGTAGAGGATCTGGACGAGGTTCCCGTCCGGGTCGCGCACGGCCGCGCTCGCCTCGTGGCCGGGGCCGATGGCATCGCCCGGGTCCCGCTCGAGCGTGCCGCCGGCGGCGAGCGCCTGCTCGACGACGCTGTCGACGTCCGAGCGGGTGGCGACGTCGAAGGAGACGTGCACCATCTCCCCACGGGTGGCGCCCTCGGCGGCCTGCTCCAGGGAGAGCCCGTGGTGGGCCGAGAACAGGGTCCGGAAGTAGTGGTGCCCGCCGTCGCCGTCGCCCTGGACGGCGGCCAGGCCCCAGCGGTCGCGGTAGAAGTCCACGGCCTCGTCGAGGTCGGGGACCGCCAGGGCGATGTTGCTGAGGGTTTGCACGTGGATCATCGGAGACCTCCGGGATGGGCGGTGAGAAGCAGCGGCATACGCGGCCCGGGCCGGGACCGGGGACGGCCCGTCAGGGCCCGGGGCCGCGATCGGCCTCAGTGGTGCTGGACGAAGTCCACGACGAGGCGGTTGAACTCGTCGGCGTGCTCGAGCTGCGCCCAGTGGCCGCAACGGCTGATGATGTGAGCACGGCTGTCGGGGATGTTGACCCCGAGGAAGACGGCCGTCTCCGCGCTCACGCAACGGTCGTCGCGCCCTTGGATGATCAGCGTGGGCGCCTTGATCTCCGAGAGCCGGCTCGTGTCGAGCCACCTGGTGATCGGTGCGCGCGGAGCGTGCGCCACGACGTTGGCGACGTGCTCGGGTCGCCTGGCGATCGCAGCGGAGCGCTGCTCGCACAGCTCCGGGGTGGCGAAGCGAGCCTTGTCGTAGACCATGATCTCGACGAGCCGCTTCATCTGCTCCGGGCCGTAGTCGCGCCAGGTCTGGCCCATCACCTTCAGACCCTCCGGCGGACCGTCGGCGGCGCCGAAGAGGATCGGCTTCATCTGGACCGGCGCGCCCATCGTGATCAGGTGCGAGACCCGGTCCGGGTGCTCGATCGCCAGTCGCAGCGAGGTGTGACCACCCATGGAGTTGCCGACGAAGGCGGCCCTCTCGATCCCGAGGGCGTCCAGCAGCTCGATCACGGCATCGACCTGGTCGTAGGTGGCCCAGTCGACGGCCGACGAGTCGCCCCAGCCGGGGAGATCCGGGGCGATGACCCGCAGGCCGGGCGCGGCGATCGGCTCGATGTTGGGGTTGTAGTTGCTCCACCCCGTGGCGCCGGGGCCGCCGCCGTGGATCAGGATGACCGGGTGGCCGTCGGCCGGGCCGGCCTCGTTGTAGTGGATCATGAACGACGGGGTCTGGACGTCCTTGACGACATCGGTCTCGGTGAGACCCATCAGGCGACGCCCTCCGGCCTCATGTTGGTGAACGGCGCCTCGCCGAGCAGTGCGTGCACGACCTCGGGCGGACGGTGTCCCCACGCACTGAGCTGGCCGAGGGTCTGGACCTCCCAGGTCTCGTCGTCGATGAGCAGCCCACCCCAGCCGTACTCGACCGAGAAGCCCGAGGGCGTCCGGACGTAGAAGCTGAACATGTGGTCGTTCGGGTGCATGCCGAGCGTCATCTCGAAGGGCTGCTTGGCGTCCATGCAGCGGTCGTAGGCAGAGCCGACGTCGCGGATGTCGGAGACCTCGATCATGAAGTGGTGGGTGCTCTTCGGGTGCGGCATGTCACCGAAGGCCACGGTGTGGTGGCGCGGGTTGCAGTGCAGGAAGACCGCGTCCATCACGATGCCGGGCGCGACCTCCTCGAGGATGAAGTCGCTGATCCGGAAGCCGAGCAGGTCGAGGTAGAAGGCCAGGTAGACCTCGCGGCTGACGCCCTTGGCGACCAGGACCTGGTGACCCGCGCCGCCGGCGCCGGTCACGAACCCGCCGATCATCTTCTCGGAGCTGAAGGGGGTGTCGGCCTCGGCGAAGCCCGTGACCAGCTCGAGCCGGTTGCCGATGGGGTCCTGGGTGACGACGATCCGCTCGACCTTCCGCGCGGCGGCAAGGGCGGCGCCACCCTCGGTCACCTCGACGCCGGCTCCCGTGAGGGCCTCGACGATCCTGTCGAGCGAGGCACTGCTCTCGACCTCGTAGCCGGTGGCCACCAGGTCGTCCGCGGCACCCTGGGTGCACAGCCAGCGGTAGGCCTTCTGGTCGGTGCGGAAGCCGATCGAGTCGGCGTCCTTGTGGCCGACCTGCATGGCGAGCAGCCCGGCGGCGAAGTGCTCCCACGCCGCGAGGTCGCTGACCTCGTAGACGACGTAGGCGAGTTCCTTGACTCCAGTCATGGTCTTTCCTTCTCTCTAGAGTGCGGGGGCCGCGAGACCGGACTTGTCCGATGCGGCGATGAACTTGTCGGGGCGCACGGCGACCGCCTGGACGCCGTAGCGGGCGAACCAAGGGAGCAACGTGTCGTCGAGGTCGACCAGGTCGTTCTCGCCCTCGGTGTAGGACTTCTTGGAGCGCACCGTGCGGTAGGTGGCGCCGAGCGCGTCCCAGGCCGCCTTCTCGTCGGGGGTGAGCAGCGAGGTCGGGTCGACCTCGGCGCCCAGGAGCACGAAGCCATGCCCGATCAGCTCATCGAGGCGGGCGCGCGCTCCGACGTGGTCGCCAGCGTGCGGCTGGGGAAGCATCCGCCCGACGATGCTCGCGTCGCCGAGCTCACCACGCAGCCAGCCGGCCTGCAGCACCGGCGGGGCGAAGATGGGCTGCTCGTGCGGCGTGACCGTGTTCTCGGGGACGGCGTCCATCAACGCGATCTCCTCCGGCGTCGCCTGCTGGGTGATCACGCGGCCGAGGCCGACGGCGATGTTGGTGAAGAACTCGACGTTCGGGCGGCGCTCGGCCTCGTAGGTGTCGAGCCACTCCTCACCCAGCTCGCCGCGGAGGACCCGCGCGAGCTTCCAGCCGAGGTTGTGGGCGTCACGGATGCCCGACTGCATGCCGGCGCCGGCCCACGGCGGCATCAGGTGGGCGGCGTCGCCGGCCAGGAAGACCCGGCCCTCGCGCCAGCTCTCCGCGGCGCGGACGTGGTGACGGTAGAAGGCGTACTGGTCGATCTCGACGTCCTCCTCCGACTTGCCCACGGCGTGCAGCAGCGGCCAGACCTCGGCTGCGGTCGGGTAGTCGGCCTCGGACTCGCCGTCGCGCAGGGCGATCTCCCAGCGGTGGTGGCCGCCGGCCAGCGAGATGTCGACGACCGGGTGCTCGGCGTCGGTCCAGAAGGTGGGGCAGTCCGAGTCCGGCCAGAACCGCTTGGCCCTGCAGTCGATGACGATCCACTGCGTCGGGGCCGTGTCGCCCAGCATCGCGATGCCGAGCGCCTTCCGGGTCGGCGAGGAGCCGCCGTCGGCAGCGATCACGTAGCGGACGCGGGTGGTCGTCTCCGCGCCTGTCTCGCGATCGCGGGCCGTGAGCGTGACGCCGGCGTCGTCCTGCTCGAGACCGATGACCTCGACGCCGAGCCTCACCTCGAGCGCGTCGTACTCCTCGGCACAGCGCCGCAGCTCGGCTTCCATCCTCGGCTGGTAGATGTTGAAGAAGCGCGGCTTGGTGTTGCGGGTCCCCAGCTCCGACTGCGCGTGCTCGGTGCGCATGATCTCGTGACCGTCGTAGGTCACCCAGCGCAGCTTGTTCTCCGGCTCGATGACCTTCTCGACGCGCTCGTCGACCCCGAGCTCCTGGAAGATCCGCATGGTCCAGTCATTGATGGTCACGGCGCGCGCGCGGGCGTAGATGTCGTGGTCGCGCTCGAAGGCGATGACGCTCGCGCCCTTGGCGGCGAGGGTGAGGGCGCCCGCGAGGCCGGTCGGTCCGTAGCCGACGATCGCGACGTCGGCGTCGAAGTGTTCAGACATGAATGACTCCTCAGTGTTCGACCGGTCGGTCGATAAGTGAGGAGCGTCACAGCACGGAGGGGTCGCGTCAATCGGTTCGGGCAAGATTCCGCTGTGAAGAATGGGCTTGCGACCGGCCCGTGCAGGTGCGTACGCACGCGCGGCGCGAGGGGGACGTACGTCACAGCCGGCGCCCTATGCTTCCGCGGGTGGAGACGCAGAGAGTCAGCAACCGGCGCGGACGGCAGTCGCGGGAGGAGATCCTGGACACGGCCGCGCGCGTGATGGGTCAGCGCGGGTACGCCGCCACGTCGCTGTCCGCGATGAGCGCGGAGATCGGGCTCGCCAAGAGCGTCATCCTCCACCACTTCCGGACCAAGGCCGGGCTGCTCTCCGCGGTGATGGAGCGGGGCCTCGACGACTTCTTCGCCGACCTCGACGAAGCGCGGGCCCAGACGCCTCCCGACGGGCCCCCGGGTGAGCGCCTGCAGTGGTTCCTCGAGCATGCCGCGTCCGTCCTGACGGCCCGCCAGGAGTTCCTGCGGCTGCACATGTTCCTCATCCTCAGCGAGGACGAGGACGCCACCTCCGCGGAGGTGGCCACCGCCATCGCGAAGGTGCGCACCGACGGCATGCGGCACGTGAACGAGATGATCCGAGCGTCGTTCTCCCTGGCCTATCCGGACCAGGCACAGGCGATCGCCGACCGCCTCGAGCGCCTGGTCCTGTCGGGGATCGACGGCGCCTTCCTCGACGGCCAGGCCGATCCGCGGCGCACCATGACAGAAGACATGGCCGACCTCGCCGAGGCGGCGGCGGCGATGGGCGAGTCGTTCGCCGCGCGCCTCCAGCCGGTGGGCGAGCAGACGGGAGGAGCGACCGGTGCGATCCGTCGCTGACCTCACCGCCGCGCTCCGCGGGAGCGGTTACCTGGCCGACCGGGGACTCTCCACCGCCCTCCACCTGGGCCTGGCGCTGGACCGACCGGTGCTGCTGGAGGGTGAGGTCGGTGTCGGCAAGACCGAGGTCGCCAAGACGCTGGCCACCGTCCTGGGCCGTGACCTCATCCGCCTGCAGTGCTACGAGGGCATCGACACCCACCAGGCGCTGTACGAGTGGGACTACGCCCGCCAGATGCTGCAGATCCGTGCCCTGTCCGAGGCCGACCTGGCCGGCGACGAGGCGGTCGAGTCCCTCTACGGGCCGCGCTTCCTCGTGGAACGGCCGCTGCTGAAGGCCGTCCGCGCCGGTGATCGGGCCGTGCTGCTGATCGACGAGGTCGACCGCGCCGACGACGAGTTCGAGGCGTTCCTGCTCGAGCTTCTCTCCGACTTCGCCATCACCATCCCCGAGATCGGCACGATCGCCGCGAAGCGTCCGCCGCTGGTCATCCTGACCTCCAACCGGACCCGCGACCTGCACGACGCCCTGAAGCGCCGCTGCCTCTACCACTGGGTCGGCTACCCCAGCCCCGAGCGCGAGATCGAGGTCGTCCTCGAGCGGGTTCCCCGGGCGAGCCGGCAGCTGGCGACCAAGGTCGTCGCCGCCGTCACCCGCCTGCGCGAGCTCGACCTGGCCAAGCCGCCCGGCGTCGCCGAGACGATCGACTGGGCGCGGGGCTTGGACGTCCTGGGGGCCGGTGACCTCGACGCCGAGACCGCAGCCGACACCCTCGGCACCGTCATCAAGGACCGCGACGACCTCGAGCTGGTCCAGGGCCGGCTGCCCGACGTCGTCGGCGCGGCCGTCGCCGGATAGCCGCGTGGAGAGCCCGTTCCTCGCCCGCATCGTCGGCTTCGGCGCGGCGCTGCGCGGGGCCGGCCTCGCGGTCGGGACCAGCGAGCTGCTCACGTTCACCGCAGCCGTCGCCGAGCTCGACCCCAACGACGCCGGGGACCTCTACTGGGCCGGTCGCACCACCCTCGTCGGGCACCGCGACGAGATCGCGGTCTACCACCGGGTCTTCCTCGACCACTGGCTCGCGCCGGCCGCTGCGGGCGCGGACGCGAACGGCGAGAGCGCGGCTGCCGAGGACGGCCGGGTGACGTTCAACCTGCCGGACTTCGACGCCCTCCCGGCGACCGAGACCCTCGAGGGTGCGGTCGACGGGTCGGGCGCTGCGGGGACGCTCGGCTCGGACGCGGAGGGGCTGCATGCCAAGCCGTTCACCGCCTGCACCCCGGCCGAGCTCGACGACCTGCGGCGGGTCATGCGTTCGCTGCGGTTGCGCCGGCCGCAGCGCTCCAGCCGTCGTTTGCGAGCCGCCCGTCGGGGTCGGCTCCACGACCTGCGCCGTACGGTCCGCGAGACACTGCGCACCCAGGGTGAGCCCCGCCGTCAGCTGTGGGCGGCACCCCGGCTGCGCCGGCGTCCGCTGGTGCTGATCCTCGACGTCTCGGGGTCGATGGTGGCCTCGTCGCGGGCCCTGCTGCAGTTCGCGCACTCGACCTCGCAGGTGGACCGCCGCACCGAGGTGTTCTGCTTCGGGACCACCCTGACCCGGGTCACCGTCGACCTGCGCCAGCGGCGGATCGACGACGCCCTGACCCGGGCGGCGGCGGCCGTCGTGGACTTCGAGGGTGGCACCCGGATCGGCGCCTCGTTGGACGCGTTCGTGCACGACCACGGCCGACGCGGCGTGGCCCGCGGCGGGACCGTGGTGATCTGCTCCGACGGCCTCGACCAAGGTCGGCCCACCGAGCTCGCCGCCGCGCTGCGGCGGCTGTCGCGACAGTGCCGACGACTGGTGTGGCTCAACCCCCTGCCGTCGTACGCGCCCTCTCCCGGCCTGCTCCTCGCCCGGCCCCTCGTCGACGCGATGCTGCCTGCCCGCGACCTGGACGACCTGGTCGCCTTCGCGGGCGCGCTCGAGCGGATCGATGCCCAGCCCCGTGCTGCGCGCGGCATCCGCTCGGGAGCGCAGCCGGTCGAGGACCTCGACCTGCGCCCGCTGCGCAGCTCGCCCTTCGACGGGCCACGGACCTCCTCGCGTCAGGTCTAGCGGCTCGCTAGGCGGTGAGCGAGGCCTCGATCGCGCCGGCGGTCCTGTTCAGGGTCGCGACCAGGCGCGGCAGGCGGCCCTTCTCGTAGCGAACCTCGGGCATCGAGATCGACAGGCCCGCCAGGGCGTTGCCGTCCTCGTCGCGCACGGGGACGCCCACCGCCACCACGCCACGCTCCGAGCGTCCCTGGTTGACCACGAAGCCCTGGGCGCGGATCACCGCGAGCTCCTTGCGCAGCGCCGCCAGCTCGGGCGGATCTCCGTCATCGTCGACCGGCTCCGCGTAGATCACGCTGAGCTCCTCGTCGGGCAGCTCGGCCAGCAGGAGGAGCCCACCGGTGCTGCGGTGGGCCGGGAACACCATCCCCTCGCGGGAACCGACCCGCAGCGTCTGGCTGCACTCGACCGAAGCGATGAAGCGCGCGGTCGTGCCGGTCCGGATGGTGAGGTTGGCCGACTCCCCCACGACCTCGACGACGCGATCCAGGTGCGGCATCGCTGCGGACCGGAGCCGGGAGGTCTGCGACCGGGAGTGCGTGGCGAGCTGGAGCACCGGTCCGGCGTGGTAGATCCGAGCGTCGTCCTGCACGGCGAAGTCGCGGTAGACCAGCATCTGCAACAGCCGGTGGGCGGTCGAGCGCGCGACCCCGAGGCGCTCGGCGGCCTGCGCGACGGAGAGCGTGCCCTCGAGCTGGAGCATGGTGGCCAACCGCAGGGCGTGGTCGACGCTCGCGACGGCGTACGTCGGCGCTGTCTTCATCCCCCGCCCTCCCGGACCCTGTTCCTCAGAACAGAATCGACTGTTCTGGGGCCTGTGATCGGGCTCACTCTAGGGCACATGACCGCCTTCGACACCCCGGTGCGCCTGACGGCCGTCGCGGCACCCGACCAGCCGGACGTGACCCCCGCCCTCGAGGAGCTCTACCGCGGCTTCGAGGAGGAGCTGCTGGTCCCGCTCTGGACCGAGATCGGCGACCTCATGCCGGCCCACCCGAGCAGCAAGGCGAGCACGCACCTGTGGCGGTGGGAGAACCTGCGCACGCTCGCAGACCGGGCCGGGCACCTCGTGCCGGTCGGCCGGGGTGGGGAGCGCCGCGCCATCGCGCTGGCGAACCCCTCGCTGGGCGGCCGCCCGTTCGCCACCCCCACGCTGTGGGCGGCGATCCAGTACCTGATGCCGGGCGAGAGCGCGCCGGAGCACCGCCACTCCCAGCACGCCTTCCGCTTCGTCGTCGAGGGCTCGGGGGTGTGGACCTGCGTCGGCGGCGACGGCCCGAGCGGTGGCGGCACGGACGCTGTGCCGATGAACCGCGGAGACTTCCTGCCCCAGGCGGGCTGGAACTTCCACGCCCACCACAACGCCACCAGCGAGCCGATGGCCTGGATCGACGGCCTCGACATCCCGTTCCAGTGGACGAGCGAGGCGCAGTTCTTCGAGTTCGGGCGCGACGCGCTCACGCCGGAGGAGTGCGTGACGCCGGTGCGCTCCCGCTCCGAGCAGCTGTGGGGCCACCCGGGCCTACGCCCGCTCTCGGCGACACACGCCACCCCGGGCTCCCCGCTGCTGAACTACAAGTGGTCGCACACCAACGCCGCGCTGTGCGACCAGCTCGCGCTCGAGAGGGCGGGCTTCGGTGGCACCGTCGAGCCGGGCCACGCCGCGGTGCGCTACGCCAACCCGCGCACCGGCGGCGACGTGCTGCCGACGATCCGCGCCGAGCTCCACCGTGTCGCGCGTGGCGCCGCGACCGCACCCGTGCGGGAGACCGGCTCCTCGGTCTTCCAGGTGTTCGACGGCTCCGGCGTCGTGAGCGTCGGCGACACGTCCTGGACCGTCGCCCGTGGCGACCTCTTCGTCGTCCCGTCCTGGGAGCCCGTCTCCTTCCGCTCGGAAGCCGGCGCGACCGACTCCGACGAGGGCGCCCTCGACCTCTTCCGCTTCTCCGACGCCCCGATCTTCGAGGCGCTCCACCTCCACCGCACCCAGAAGGACACCTGATGACCAAGAACGCGACGATCCGCACCGCTGAGGGCACCCGCTCCGTTCAGCTGCGCGGCGACCGGCACGTCGACCTCGGCTTCGCCGACCTCGGCGCGTGGCTCGCCGCGGGCGCTCCCGCCCCGGCCGAGGACGCCACGACGTACGCGGTCGAGGCGGCGGACTTCGCGCCGGTCGTGCCGAACCCGTCGAAGGTGATCTGCGTCGGCCACAACTACACGAACCACATCCAGGAGATGGGCCGCCCTCTGCCGACCCACCCGACGCTGTTCCCGAAGTTCGGCCAGACCCTGATCGGCGCCCGTGACGACATCGTCAAGCCGGACGAGACCGATGCGTTCGACTGGGAGGTCGAGCTCGCGATCGTGATCGGCAAGCCGGTTCGCCGGGCGAGCGAGGAGGAGGCCGCCGACGCGATCGCCGGCTTCACCGTCATGAACGACATCTCCGTGCGCGACTGGCAGTTCCGCACCATCGAGTGGACCCAGGGCAAGATCTGGGAGGCAACCACCCCGGTCGGTCCGTACCTGGTCACGCCCGAGGAGATCGGCGGCGTCCGCCCCGCGCTGCGGGTGCAGACCACCGTCGACGGCCAGGTCATGCAGAGCGACGACACCGGCACGCTGCTCTTCGACCCGGTCTTCCTGGTCCAGTACATCTCCACGATGATCACGCTGAACCCCGGGGACATCATCGCCACCGGCACACCGGCCGGCGTCGGCCACGCTCGCGACCCGCAGGTCTACCTCGTGGGCGGCGAGCAGGTCGTCACCTCGGTCGAGGGCATCGGCGAGTGCATCAACACCATCGTCAAGGCGTGACGTGGCGCGCTCCTTGGCAGATGCCCGGGGCTGGGTCGCCGTGGGGAACGAGCTGCTCCTCGAGGCGACGGCCGGCCTGACCGACGACGACCTGCGCGCACCGTCCACGCTTCCGGGCTGGTCGGTCGGCAACCTGGTCGCCCACATCGCCGCCAACGGCGACGCGCTGCTCAACCTCGTCACCTGGGCGCGGACCGGTGTCGAGACACCGATGTACGCCTCACCCGAGGCCCGCGCGGCGGGCATCGCGCGAGGCGACACGCTGACCGCAGCCGCGGCCGATGCATGGCTGGAGTCCTCGGTCGCTGCCCTCGCCGAGGGCTTCGACGCTCTCTGCGAGGCGCAGTGGAGCAACGAGGTCGTCACCGCGCAGGGCCGGACGGTCCCGGCGAGCGAGCTGCCCTACATGCGCAGCCGCGAGAGCCTGGTCCACGTCGTGGATCTCGACCGGGGGGTGCGCTTCGCGGACCTGCCGGTCGGCTTCCTCGACGCGCTGATCGACGACACCCGCCTCAAGCGTGGGCTGCGCCGCGAGGACCTGCCTGCCGGGCCGGCCGCCGAGGTGGCCGCCTGGCTGGCCGGACGCGCGCACGCGCTGACCGACGCCCCCGAGATCGGAGCATGGCTGTGAGCCGCGAGCACACCGAGCACACCGCGAGCCCCGACGTCGTCGTGGTCGGCGGTGGCATCGGCGGCCTGTCGACGGCGTACGCCCTCTCCCGCGTCGGTCTCGAGGTCCGGCTGCTCGAGCGCGCGCCGGAGTTCGGCGAGATCGGCGCCGGCCTGCAGATCGCCCCGAACTGCACGCGCATCCTCGACGAGTACGGGCTGCTGGAGGAGGTCACGAGCCTCGGCGTGCTGCCCGACGACATGATCATGTTCGACGGCGTCGGCCCGCAGCGCTCGGGCGAGGAGATGACCCGCCTCGACCTGCACGACCTGGAGAAGCGGTACGGCTTCCCGTACGTGGTCATCCACCGGTCCGACCTGCACGGCATCCTCCTGCGGGCCTGTCAGCGCAGGGGTGTCCAGCTGGTCAACGGCGCCACCGCCGTCGACTACGAGTCCGGCGTGGACGAGCACGGCCGCCGCTGCGCGACCGTGATCCTCGAGGACGGCACCCGGCACACCGCACCGATCGTGATCGCCGCCGAGGGCATCCACTCCCCGGCGCGCGCCAGGTTCGTCGGCGACGACCCCGTGTCGTCCTCCTACGTCGCCTACCGCGGCGCCATCCCCATGGCCGAGGCCCGGGAGAACAACATCCACGAGAAGGCGGTGGTGCTCTACCTGGGCAACAACTGCCACTTCGTGCAGTACGGCCTGCGCGGCGGGGAGATGTTCAACCAGGTCGCCGTCTTCGAGTCACCCGCGGCGCTCGCCGGCGACGAGGACTGGGGCACGCCCGATGAGCTCGACGCTGCCTTCGCCGACACGGTCGGCGACGTCCAGGACGGCCTGAAGTTCATGTGGCGCGACCGCTGGTGGCGGATGTATGACCGCGAGTCGATCCCGAACTGGATCTTCGGTCGCGTCGCGCTGCTCGGCGACTCCGCGCACGCACCGCTCCAGTACATCGCGCAAGGCGCGATCATGGCCATCGAGGACGGCTGGGTGCTCGCCAAGCACGTCGAGATGAACCGCTCCCCCTCCGGGGAGGTCGACTGGGACACCGCCCTGCAGGCGTACAACGCGGTGCGCACCCAGCACACGGCGCGGGTGCTCGCGACCTCGCGAGAGTGGGGCATCCTGTGGCACCACGTCGGGGTGAAGCGGCGGCAGCGCAACGCGATCCTCCGGGCGCGCGACGTCTACGACTACTCCTTCGTCGACTGGCTCTACGGCCCCACCGCGCTCTTCCCGGAGGACGAGGCGGAGATGTTCACCCCGATCCCGCTGGAGAGCGCCGTCCTTGCTCAGTCCTCCGGGTCGTAGCCGAGGTTCGGGGAGAGCCAGCGCTCGGCCTCCGCGAGCGTCCACCCCTTGCGCTCGGCGTACGCCGCCACCTGGTCGCGGCCGAGCCGGCCGACGACGAAGTACTGCGACTGGGGGTGGCTGTAGTAGAGCCCGGAGACCGAGGCGCCCGGCCACATCGCCATCGACTCGGTCAGCCGGATCCCGGTGCTCGCCTCGACGTCGAGGAGCTCCCAGATCGTCTGCTTCTCGGTGTGGTCGGGGCAGGCGGGGTAGCCCGGCGCCGGCCGGATGCCGGTGTAGCGCTCGGCGATGAGGTCCTCGTTGGACAGCGACTCGGCCGGCTCGTAGCCCCACAGCTCGGTGCGGACGCGCTGGTGCAGCCGCTCGGCGAAGGCCTCGGCGAGCCGGTCGGCCAACGCCTCGATCATGATCGCGGAGTAGTCGTCGAGGTCGTCCTTGAACTGCTGGACCCGCTCGGGCAGGCCGATCCCGGCGGTGACCGCGAACGCGCCGACGTGGTCGGGCAGGCCGGAGTCGACGGGGGCGACGTAGTCCGCGAGCGAGCGGTTGGGCACGCCCTCGCGGTGCTGGCCCTGCTGGCGCAGCTGGTGGAGGACGGTGCGCCGCTCGCGGCGGTCCCCGTCGGACCAGACGACGACGTCGTCGCCCTCGGAGCCGGCGGGGAAGAAGCCGTAGACGGCGCGGGCGGTCAGCCAGCGCTCCTCGACGATCCGGTCGAGCATGGCCTGCGCGTCGTCGTACAGCTTGCGGGCGGCCTCCCCGGAGGTGGGGCTGTTGAGGATGTCGGGGAACTTCCCCTTCATCTCCCAGGCGTTGAAGAACGGCTGCCAGTCGATGTACTCGCGCAGCTCGGCGATGTCGTAGTCGTCGAGCACGTGCACGCCGGGCTGCTGCGGCGCCGGCGGGAGGTAGCCCTCCCAGTCGATCGGCGTGGCGTTCGCGCAGGCGTCGGCGTAGGCGAGCTGGGGCCGGTCCTGCTTGGTGGCATGCCGGGCGCGCAACGCGTCGTAGTCGGCCTTGACCGCCTCCAGCAGGGGCACCCGCCGCTCGGCGTGGAGCAGCGAGGCCACCGTCGGCACCGAGCGGGAGGCGTCCTTGACCCAGACGACGGGGGCGTCGTAGCGGGGGTCGACCTTGACCGCGGTGTGCGCCCGGGAGGTCGTCGCGCCGCCGATCAGCAGCGGGATCTCCAGGCCCAGGCGCTGCATCTCGGTCGCGACCGTCACCATCTCGTCCAGCGACGGGGTGATCAGGCCGGACAGGCCGATGACGTCGGCGCCGACCTCGCGGGCGGTGTCGAGGATCTTCTGGGCCGGCACCATGACGCCGAGGTCGATGACCTCGAAGTTGTTGCACTGCAGGACCACGCCGACGATGTTCTTGCCGATGTCGTGGACGTCGCCCTTGACCGTCGCCATGACGATCGTGCCGTTGGTGTCCTTGGCGGTCGCCAGCGCGGGGTTGTCGAGCTTCTCCTGCTCGATGTACGGGATGAGGTAGGCCACGGCCTTCTTCATCACGCGCGCGGACTTCACGACCTGGGGCAGGAACATCTTCCCGGAGCCGAACAGGTCGCCGACGACGTCCATCCCGGACATCAGCGGGCCCTCGATCACCTCGATCGGGCGGCCGCCGCGCTCGGCGATCTCCTGGCGCAGCTCCTCGGTGTCGGCCTCGACGTGGGCGTCGATGCCCTTGACCAGGGCGTGGGTGATCCGCTCGCCGACGGGCAGCGAGCGCCACTCCTCGGCCGTGGCCTCGACCTCCTCGCCCTTCCTGTTGAACGACTCCGCGACCTCGAGGAGCCGCTCGGCGGCGTCGGGGCGCCGGTTGAGCACGACGTCCTCGATCCGCTCGCGCAGCTCGGGCTCGACCTGGTCGTAGACCACCAGCGCGCCGGCGTTGACGATGCCCATGTCGAGGCCGGCAGCGATGGCGTGGAAGAGGAAGACGGCGTGGATCGCCTCGCGCACCGGGTTGTTGCCGCGGAAGGAGAAGCTGACGTTGGAGATGCCGCCCGAGACCTTCGCCCCGGGGAGGTTCTCCTTGATCCAGCGGGTCGCCTCGATGAAGTCCAGGCCGTACGACGCGTGCTCCTCGATGCCCGTGGCGACCGCGAAGACGTTGGGGTCGAAGATGATGTCCTCGGCCGGGAAGCCCACCTCGTCGACGAGGATCCGGTAGGCCCGCTCGCAGATCGCCTTGCGGCGGTCGAGGTTGTCGGCCTGGCCGTCCTCGTCGAAGGCCATGACGACCGCGGCGGCGCCGTACTTCCGGCACAGCCGGGCGTGCGCGCGGAAGGCGTCCTCGCCTTCCTTGAGCGAGATCGAGTTCACGATCGGCTTGCCCTGGACGTTCTTCAGCCCGGCCTCGATCACCTCGAACTTCGAGGAGTCGACCATGACCGGGACCCGGCTGATGTCGGGCTCGCTTGCGATCAGCTTGAGGAAGCGGTCCATCGCCGCGACCCCGTCGATCATCCCCTCGTCCATGTTGACGTCGATGACCTGCGCGCCGTTCTCGACCTGCTGGCCCGCGACCGAGAGGGCGGTGTCGTAGTCGCCGTCCTTGATCAGCGTGCGGAAACGGGCCGAGCCGGTGATGTTCGTGCGCTCGCCGACGTTGACGAACAGCGAGTCCGCGTCGATGGTGAAGGGCTCCAGGCCCGAGAGGCGCAGGGCCGGCCGGAGCTCGGGCACCTCGCGCGGGGTGGCGTCGGCGACCGCGTCGGCGATGGCGCCGATGTGGGCCGGCGTGGTGCCGCAGCAGCCGCCGACCAGGTTGACGAACCCGGCCTCGGCGAACTCCCGGACCACCGCTGCGGTCTCCTCGGCGGCCTCGTCGTACTCACCGAAGGCGTTGGGCAGGCCGGCGTTGGGGTAGCAGCTGACGAAGGTGTCGGCGACGCGGCTCATCTCGGCGATGTAGGGGCGCATCTCCTTGGCGCCCAGCGCGCAGTTGAGGCCGACGGCCAGCGGGCGGGCGTGGCGCACGGAGTTCCAGAACGCCTCGGTGGTCTGGCCCGAGAGCGTGCGGCCCGACGCGTCGGTGATGGTGCCGGAGATGATGACCGGCCAGCGGCGGCCCTGCTCCTCGAAGAGCGTCTCGACGGCGAAGATCGCGGCCTTGGCGTTGAGGGTGTCGAAGATCGTCTCGATGACGATGAGGTCGGCCCCGCCGTCGACCAGGCCCTGCGCGGCGGTGCGGTACGCCGCCACGAGCTGGTCGTAGGTCACGTTGCGGGCAGCGGGGTCGTTGACGTCGGGCGAGATCGACGCGGTGCGCGTGGTCGGGCCGAGGGCGCCGGCGACGTACCGCGGCCGGTCGGGGGTCTCCACGGCGTCGCAGGCGCTGCGGGCCAGCTGCGCGGCGGCCAGGTTGAGCTCGTAGGCGAGCTCCTCCATGCCGTAGTCGGCCAGCGAGACCGCGTTGGCGTTGAAGGTGTTGGTCTCGATGATGTCCGCGCCGGCCTCGAGGTACTCGCGGTGGATGGCCTCGATGATGGCCGGTTGGGTGAGCGTCAGCAGGTCGTTGTTGCCGACGACGTCGCTGGGCCAGTCCGCGAAGCGCTCGCCGCGATAGCCGGCCTCGTCGGGCCGGTCGCGCTGGATGGCGGTGCCCATGGCGCCGTCGATGACCATCACCCGCTCCCGGAGCATCGCGGTGAGCGCCTCGGAGGCGTCGGGGCGGTGGTTCGGCTGCACGAGATCGGGCACGCCAGCTCCTTTTCGGGCGGGTGGCCCAGCCTAGGAACAGCGTCCGAGTGCTGGACAGGGTTCTCAGATCGTGGCACCGGGCGTCGGGCCCGACGAAATCCCGGGGCGTGACTACCCTGGATAGGTGATCGAGATCGAGGACCTGCCCGTGCTGGTGGACCCCGTCGTCATCGCCGCCTTCGAGGGCTGGAACGACGCCGCTGACGCCGCCTCGTCGGTGGTCGACCACCTGATGGTGGCCTGGAACGCCCGGATCGTCGGCGCGCTGGACCCCGAGGACTTCTACGACTTCCAGGTCAACCGGCCCGTCGTCGGCACCGACGAGCTGGGCCACCGCCGGATCACCTGGCCGACCACCCGGATCGCCATCGCCTCTCCCCCGGACCTCGACCGCGACGTGATCCTCGTCCGCGGCATCGAGCCGAACATGCGGTGGCGGCAGTTCTGCGCCGAGATCCTCGCCGTCTGCGACGACCTGGGCGGCGAGCTCGTCGTCACCCTCGGCGCCCTGCTCGCCGACACCCCGCACACCCGCCCGATCCCGGTCACCGGCACCGCCACCGAGCCCGACCTCGTCGACCGGATGAAGCTCGAGCAGTCCAGCTACGAGGGCCCGACCGGCATCGTGGGTGTCTTCCAGGACGCCTGCGCCCAGCTCGACATCCCCGCGGTGTCGTACTGGGCCGCGGTGCCCCACTACGTCGCCCAGCCGCCGTGCCCGAAGGCCACGCTCGCGCTCCTCGTCCAGCTCGAGGACCTGCTCGAGGTCTCCATCCCCCTCGGCGACCTGCCCGAGGACGCCCGCGCCTGGGAGCGCGGCGTCGACGAGCTGGCCGAGGACGACGAGGACGTCGCCGACTACGTCCGCGCGCTCGAGGAGACCCGCGACACCACCGACCTGCCCGAGGCCTCCGGCGAGGCGATCGCCCGGGAGTTCGAGCGCTACCTCAAGCGCCGCGGCGACGAGGCCGGCGGCGGGGCCGGCTGAGGGTGTCGCCCTCCCGTCCGGCCGCGGGCCCGAGGAGCGCCCCGAGGTGACTCCTCAGGGAAGGCAGGCGCTTCTCAGGGGATGATTCCCCTGAGACGTACCGGTCTCCCCGGGGCACCGGGGACTCCGATGACCCGGGTCACGCCCGAGGACCCTCAGACGGTCAGCCCGAGCGCGGCGTCGAGGACGGCGATCATCGCGAGGGCGGCGTCGGGGTCGCTGGTGTCGGCGAGGCCGTCGGTGCCGAGCGTGGCGCGGACCCAGCGGTCGACCGCGGCGACGGCGCGCGGGGCGTCGAGGTCGGCGGCGAGCGCCGCGAGGACCTCGGCGACCACGGGCGCGGCGGGGGCGCCGGCGCCCAGGGCCAGCGCGCGCCGCCAGTCCGCGAGGGTGTCGACGGCGTCCCAGAGCTCGGCGTCGGTCCACTCCCAGTCGGCGCGGTAGTGGTGGCGCAGCAGCGCGAGGCGGATCGCCATCGGGTCGACGTCGCTGTTGCGGAGCGCGGAGACGAAGACCAGGTTGCCGCGCGACTTCGACATCTTCTCGCCGTCGTAGGCGACCATGCCGGCGTGGACGTAGGTCCGCGCGAACGGCGTGCCCGGCTCGGCGACCTGGGCGTGGCCGGCGCACATCTCGTGGTGGGGGAAGACCAGGTCGCTGCCGCCGCCCTGGACGTCGAAGGCGCCGCCGAGGTGCTCCAGCGCGATCGCGGTGCACTCGACGTGCCACCCGGGCCGCCCGGGGCCGAACTGGCTGGGCCACGACGGCTCGCCCTCGCGCTCGCCGCGCCACACGACGCAGTCGAGCGGGTCCTTCTTGCCGGGCCGGTCGACGTCGCCGCCGCGCTCGGGGTAGATCCGCAGCATCGTCTCGCGGTCCCAGCCGGACTCCTCGCCGAAGGCGGGGTCGGCGGTGACCGACATGTAGAGGTCGTCCTCGACGCGGTAGATCGCGCCGGCGGCCTGGAGCCGCTCGATCAGGTCGAGCACGAGCGGGATCGACTCGACCGCGCCGATGTAGTGGTCGGGCGCGAGCACCCGCAGCGCGGTCATGTCCTGGCGGAACAGCTCGGTCTCGCGCTCGGCGAGCTCGGTCCAGTCCGTGCCGACCTTGGTGGCCCGCTCGAGCAGCGGGTCGTCGACGTCGGTCACGTTCTGCACGTAGCGGACCTCGTGGCCGGCGTTGCGCCAGGCGCGGTTGAGCAGGTCGAAGCCGACGTACGTCGCGGCGTGGCCGAGGTGGGTGGCGTCGTACGGCGTGATGCCGCAGACGTACATCCGGGCGGGGCCCTCGGGGGTGACGCTCACGAGCGCGCCGGTCGCGGTGTCGTGGACCGCGACCTCCGGGCCCGTGACGGGGAGGGCGGGGATCTCCGGGGACGTCCAGGCGCGCATGGCGGCAGCCTAACGACCCCCGCGGACCGGTCCGGTCAGAAGGGTGGCCAGGGGATGGCCGGCATGCCCCCGTGCGGCCCGGGCATCACGCCGAGGTCGAGCAGGCGCGCGCACCGCCGGTCGATCGCGTGGATCTCCTGGTCGGTCAGGAGCAGCGAGAGGTCCTCGCCGAGCTCCTCGCCCAGGGCGGTCCGCAGGCGACGTACGACCTCGACCTCCTCGGCCCGCAACGGCTCGCCGAGCCAGCCCCACAAGACGGTGCGCAGCTTGTTCTCGTGGTGGAACGTGATGCCGTGGTCGACGCCGTAGCGGTGGCCGTCGGCCATCTCCAGGACGTGCCCGCCCTTGCGGTCGGCGTTGTTGACCACGACGTCGAAGACCGCCATCCGGCGCAGCGGCAGGGTGTCCTCGTGGACCAGGCTGACCGGCAGGTCCCGGCCGTCGACCCCGTCGAAGACATGGTGGTAGCCCGCGGGCACCTCGTCGACGGCGACGATCTCGACGGCGGCCTGCTCGGGGTCCGGCTCCCGCCAGCGCTGGACCATCCCGACGCCGTGCGGGCCCATGCGCAGCCACGTCTCGGGGACGACGTCCCAGCCGGTGGCCTGCGAGACGAGGTACGCCGCGACCTCGCGCGAGGCGAGGTCGCCGTCGGGGAAGTCCCACAGCGGGCGCTCCCCCGCCACCGGCTTGTAGACGACCTTCACGCCGGCGATCTCACCGAGGAACGTCGCGTTGCTCGCCGGCATGATCCGGCCGTGGAGGACCAGCTCGTCCTCGACCAGGTCGACCCCGGTCGGATCGGTGGAGGTCACGGGTCCCGGCGGCGGAACCCGTTGGCCCGGACGCACAGGTGGCCGTCGGGGTCGATCGGCAGCGCGCAGAACGGGCAGGTGGGCCGCCCGGCCTCGAGGACCTGCGCGCTGCGCTTGACGAACGCGCGGGCGGCTCCGGCGCCGAGGCGGACCAGGAGCACCTCGTCGGGCTCGGGCTCCTCGAAGTCCTCGTCGACCTGGTCGGGCGAGACGACCGCGGCCTCGGTGAACGGGAAGACCTCGATCACCACGCGCTCGTCGTCGGGGTCCCACGACAGCGTCATGGTCCCGGCGCGGAACTCCTCCTCGATGGGCTGCTCCAGCGGCGCGGCGTCCTCGAGGTCCAGCGGCGCGACGGCGGGGATCATCGCGGTGTTCCGCTCGCTGCTCATCACCTCGTCGAGCAGCTCATCGATCCGCTCCGCCAGCGCGGCGACCTGCTGCTTCTCCAGTGCGACGCTCACGACCCGGGCCCCGCTGCGGGCCTGGAGGAAGAACGTGCGGGAACCCGGGGGGCCGACCGTGCCGGAGACGAAGCGCTCGGGCGGGTCGAACCCGTGGACGAGTGGTGCCATGTCCCCCACCCTATGAGGCCGCAGAAGGACCGGCGCCGCCGCCGACCGGTGCGTCGCCGACGGCCGGCGCGGAGGCGGCCCGCTTGCCGGCGCGGGGCTTGCGGGAGGGCTTCTGGGCGAGCCAGCCCAGGTCGCCGGCGTGGGTGTTGGTGGCGAGCACGTAGGGCCGCGAGCCGGTGTAGCGGACGATCGAGATCGACGCGGGGTCGATGTTGATCCGCTGGAAGAGGTCCAGGTGCATGCCGAGGGCGTCGGCCAGGACGGACTTGATGATGTCGCCGTGGCTCACCGCCACCCAGACCGCGCCGGACCCGTGCGCGGCCTCGACCGCGGCGTCGTGGCGTCGTACGGCGGCGACGGCCCGGGCCTGCATCGCCGCCAGCGACTCACCGCCGGGGAACTCCGCCGCCGACGGCTGGGACTGCACGGTCGACCACAGCTTCTCCTTGGCCAGGTCGCGCAGCTGCCGGCCCTGCCACTCGCCGTAGTCGCACTCGGTGATCCCCTTCTCCGTCACCAGGGTGAGCGGCGGGGTCTGGGCCTGCATGATCGCCTTGGCGGTCTGGCGGCAGCGCTCGAGGGGGCTGCTGACGATGGCCTGGACCGGGAGGTCCTTCATCCGCTCGCCGGCCCGGGCGGCCTGCTTCTGGCCCGTAGTGTCGAGCTTCACCCCGGGCATCCGACCGGCCAGCATGCCGCTCGCGTTCGCGGTCGTCCGGCCGTGGCGGACGAGGATGACGGTGGCCATGGCGCCGAACCCTACTGGCCGATCCCTCGCTACCGTGGCGGGGTGATCGTCGACAGCGCTCTCTACCGGCACGGCGCCCGGGTCCCGGACGAGTGCGAGGCGCACGACTACGCCCGGCTGCGGGCGGAGGTCCGCGAGGAGGGCGACTTCGTCTGGCTGGGCCTGCACGAGCCCGACATGGACGAGCTGTCCGAGGTCGCCGCGGCCTTCGGGCTGCACCCCCTGGCGGTCGAGGACGCCGTCAACGCCCACCAGCGGCCCAAGCTCGAGCGGTACGCCGACAGCCTGTTCCTGGTGCTCAAGACGCTCTGGTACGTCGACGCGGACGACGCCGTGGAGACCGGCGAGATCAACATGTTCATCGGCCCGGACTTCGTCGTCACCGTGCGGCACGGGCGCGGCGCGGACCTGCGGCCGGCCCGGCAGCACCTCGAGGAGCACCGGCGGGTCCTCGACCACGGGCTCTCCGCGGTGGTCTACGCCGTCTGCGACTCCGTGGTCGACGCCTACCGCGAGGTCGCCCTGGAGCTCGAGCAGGACGTCGACGAGGTCGAGGAGTCGGTCTTCGCCCCCACCCGATCCGACGACTCGGCGCGGATCTACACCCTCAAGCGGGAGATCGCGGAGGTACGCCGCGCCGTGCTGCCCCTGCGCGACCCGATGCGCCGGCTCGCCGCCGGGGAGGTCGAGGGGATCGCCCCCGAGGCCGGGCCGTTCTTCCGCGACGTCCTGGACCACCTCGGCCAGGTCGACGAGGTCGTCGACAACCTAGAGACGATGCTGTCCTCGGCCTTCGACGCCCAGGTCTCCCGGATCTCGGTGCAGCAGAACGACGACATGCGAAAGATCTCCGCTGGCGCCGCGCTCGTCGTCGTACCGACGCTGATCGCCGGGATCTACGGCATGAACTTCTCCCAGATGCCCGAGCTGCACTGGACCTTCGGCTACCCGTTCGCGCTTTCGTTGATGGTCGGGTCCTCGGCGGTGCTCTGGATCTTCTTCAAGCGCTCCGGCTGGCTGTAGCGGGCCGCGGATGCCGGCGCGCCCCTGGTCTCCGGCCCGCCGGCGGCGCACACTCGGGTGATGGACCACCGCCGGACCTTGAGCGTCCCCGCCTGGCCGCGCCTGCCGTGGGCGGTCTTCGCCGCGGCCGCGCTGCTCGTGCTCGCCGGGTGCGTCGTGGCGGCGTTGCGCACCGGCGACCCGGCCCGCGCCGGCGTGGTCCTGGCCGGCGGGGTGATCGCGGTGGGCATCGCGGCGCTGTTCCTGGTCGGCCTGGTCGCGCCGCTCCCGGATCGGACCGGAGGCGGGCGACCGCGCGGCCACTGGCACGGCGGCCACGGCGACGGAGGCGCCGCGTCGGGCGGGTCGGCCGACGGTGGCGGCGGGTCCGGCGGGGACTGCTAGGCGGTCAGCCCGGATGGGCGCCGCGGC
The DNA here is from genome assembly GCF_013177455.1 of Nocardioides marmotae. Taxonomy (NCBI): domain Bacteria; kingdom Bacillati; phylum Actinomycetota; class Actinomycetes; order Propionibacteriales; family Nocardioidaceae; genus Nocardioides; species Nocardioides marmotae. Next base: position 2,156,907 of record NZ_CP053660.1, on the reverse strand, counting down.
TCAGGCGACCAGCACGCCCGTGCCGACGAGGACGAGCACCAGCGCGCCGAGCCCGATGCGGTAGATCACGAACGGTGCGTAGGAGCGGGTGGAGACGTAGCGCAGGAGCCAGGCGATGGCGGCGTACCCGACGATGAAGGAGACGACGGTCGCGGTGATCGTCGGTCCCCAGCCGTAGGTGTTCTCGCCGTTCGGGATCTCCTTGAGCTCGAAGAGCCCGGCGCCGACCACCGCGGGGATGGCGAGCAGGAACGCGTAGCGGGTCGCGGCCTCGCGCTCGTAGCCGAGGATCCGGCCCATCGAGATGGTCGCGCCGGAGCGGCTGACGCCGGGCACCAGGGCGCAGGCCTGGGCCAGGCCCATGAGGACGGCGTCGCGCAGGTTCATCTGCTTGATCGACTTGTTCGAGGCGCTGAGCTTGTCGGCCACGCCGAGCACGATGCCGAGCACGATCAGCGTGGTGCCGATGATCCACAGGCTGCGGAAGTCGGACTCGATGGCGTCCTTGAGCGCCACGCCCAGCACCACGATCGGCAGCGAGCCGATGATGATGAACCAGCCCATCCGGGCGTCGAGCGTGCCGCGGTACTCCGGCTTGACCAGCGAGCGCAGCCAGGCCGTGGCGATCCGCCAGATGTCGTGGCGGAAGTAGATGAGCACGGCCAGCTCGGTCCCGATCTGGATCACCGCGGTGAACGCGGCGCCCGGGTCTCCCCACCCGAACATCTCCGGGAAGATCCGGAGGTGCGCACTGCTGGAGATCGGCAGGAACTCGGTCAGACCCTGGATGGTCCCGAGCACGACGGCCTGGAGGAATTCCCACACGGGCGGAGATCCTACGAGTCGCGGACCCGCGAGCCGGGCGCGGCGTGCGGGGCGGCGCCCACTACGTTGTCGGCATGCAGCACAGGTCTCTGGGTGCCACCGGTCTGAAGGTCTCCCGGCTGGGCCTGGGCACGATGACGTGGGGTCGCGACACCGACGAGCACGAGGCGCGCGACCAGCTCGTCGCCTTCACGGAGGCGGGCGGCACGCTGCTCGACACGGCCGCCGGGTACGGCGGCGGGGCCTCCGAGGAGCTCATCGGCTCGCTCCTGGGCGACGTGGTCGACCGCGACGAGGTCGTGCTCGCGACCAAGGCCGGCATCGGCGCGCGCCGCGGTGGCCGGGAGTACAACACCTCCCGCGGCCACCTGCTCACCACGCTCGACGCCTCCCTGCGCCGGCTCGGCGTCGACCACGTCGACCTGTGGCAGGTGCACCTGTGGTCCGACGAGACCCCGCTGGAGGAGACGCTCACCGCGCTCGACCTCGCGGTCTCGACCGGCCGGGCGTCGTACGTCGGGGTCTCGAACTACACCGGCTGGCAGACCGCCCAGGCCGCGACCTGGCAGCGGGCCGTGCCGGGCCGCGCGGTGCTGGCGTCGACCCAGGTGGAGTACTCCCTGCTCAACCGTGCGGTCGAGGCCGAGGTGATCCCGGCCTGCGAGGCGCTCGGCCTCGGCGTGCTGCCCTGGTCGCCGCTGGGCCGGGGCGTGCTCACCGGGAAGTACCGCTCGGGGACGCCCTCGGACTCCCGGGCCGCCTCCGCCCACTTCGCCGGCTTCGTCGGCAGCTACCTCAACGAGCGGTCGGCCGGCATCGTCGAGGCCGTCGCCCGCGCCGCCGACGGGCTCGGCTGGTCCCCGCTGGAGGTCGCCCTGGTCTGGGTGCGCGACCAGCCCGGCGTCACCGCGCCGATCGTCGGCGCCCGCACCGCCACGCAGCTGCGGGGCGCGCTCGGCATCGACGAGCTCGTCCTGCCGGCCGAGATCGTCGAGGCGCTCGACGACGTGTCCGGAGAATGAAGCCATGTCCCGGAGCCACCGTCTGCAGCTGAACCGCGGGGTCGAGTGGGAGTTCGACAAGGTGACGTTCTCCCGCGAGTTCTCCCGCAACGTCGTCACCAAGCTCCTCGTCGAGCGTGCCGAGCACGGCGGCTGGGAGCTCGACCGGGTCCGGATCACCGCCGACGGCACCCGCCGGGTCATCCTGCGGCGCAGGATCATCCGCGCCGTCCGCACCGCCTGAGGGGTCCGCCGGAGCGGGCCCGGGCCCCGGGGTCAGACCTGGTCGAGGAACCGGTCGAAGACGCGCGCGCCGAACTCCAGCGCGTCGACCGGCACCCGCTCGTCGACGCCGTGGAAGAGCGCGGTGAAGTCGAGGTCGGCCGGCAGCCGCAGCGGGGCGAACCCGTAGGAGCGCATCCCGAGCTTGCGGAAGTGCTTGGCGTCGGTGCCGCCGCTCATCAGGTACGGCGCGACGACGGCCTCCTCGTCCTCGGCGAGGATCGAGCGGGTCATCGCGGCGACGAGGTCGCCGTCGTACGGCGTCTCCCAGGGCTGCTGGTGGGAGACGTGCTCGATCTCGATGCCCTCGCCGGTCAGCTCGGCCAGGGTCGCGAAGAACTCGTCCTCGAAGCCGGGCAGGAAGCGCCCGTCGACGTACGCCGTCGCCTCGGTGGGGATCACGTTGACCTTGTAGCCCGCCGACAGCATCGTCGGGTTGGTCGTGTTGCTGATCACCGCGCCGAGCATCCGCGCCGCTCCCCCGAACTCCTCGATCAGCGTCGCGGCGTTCTCGGGGGTGGCCTCGGTGCCCGCGAGGTCGGCCACCGTCGCGAGCAGCACCTCCATCGTGGGCGTCAGGCGCACCGGCCACTCGTGCGCGCCGATCCGCGCGACGGCCGCGCTGAGCCGGGTGACGGCGTTGTCGGTGTTGATCATCGAGCCGTGGCCGGCGCGGCCGCGGGCGGTGAGCTTCATCCAGGCCATGCCCTTCTCGGCGGCCTCGATCAGGTAGACCCGGCGGCCCCGGACGGTGGCGGAGAACCCGCCCACCTCGCCGACGGCCTCGGTCACGCCCTCGAGCTCGTCGCGGTGCTGCTCGACGATCACCTGGGCGCCCTTGTGGCCGCCGGCCTCCTCGTCGGCGGTGAAGCAGAGCACGACCGGCCGCTCCGGCGCCCGGCCCGCCTGCTGCCGGGCCCGCACGACCGAGAGCAGCATCGCGTCGAAGTCCTTCATGTCGACCGCGCCGCGGCCCCACACGTAGCCGTCCTGGATCTCACCGGAGAACGGGTCGACCTGCCAGTCCTCGGCCGCCGCCGGGACCACGTCGAGGTGGCCGTGCAGCAGCAGCGCGTCCTCGCGGCTGCCGCCACCGCCCCAGTGGGCGATCAATGAGGTGCGGCCGGGCTCGGACTCGATCAACCGGCTCCCGATGCCGACCTCGTCGAGGAGCGCCGCGACGTGCTCGGCCGCCTTCCGCTCCCCCGGCCCCTGCTGGTCGCCGTAGTTGGAGGTGTCGATCCGGATCAGGTCGCGGCAGAGGTCGACGACCTCCGCAGCGGGGTCGTACGTCACGTCGTCCCGAGCAGTCGTGGCCATGGGGCCAGCATGACACCGGTCGAGGACCTGCCCGATTCGGTCCGCACGACACCTGTGTAGTACGTTTTCTCCGCACTCGTCCGGGTGGCGGAATTGGCAGACGCGCTAGCTTGAGGTGCTAGTGCCCGTATTAGGGCGTGGGGGTTCAAGTCCCCCCTCGGACACCAGATCAGTGGATCGGATCCCATCGCAGGGCCCCGCCGGAAGGCGGGCCGGCGGTGGGATCTTCTGCTTCCCGGGGTCGACCGCCCTCGGGCCCGGAGACGGGCCCCAGGGGGCTGGTGGGGCCGGCGAGGCCGGTCAGCCGGGCGTGAGCAGGAACGGCATGCCGCCGGCGGCACGCAGCCCCGGGAGGTCCACGACCGTCATCCCGACGACCGTGCCGTCGGGCAGCCCGCGCAGCTCGTCGCGGACCCACGGCCACGGCTTGCGGGTGCTCGGCGGGTAGGTCACCAGCAGCGCCGGCAGGTCGTCGACGAGGGAGACCCCGAGGGTCACGACCATCGGCATCGTCTCCTCCAGCGCACCGCCCCGCCGGACCAGGTTGACCCCGGTGACCGAGCCCCGGTCGTCGGCGCGGAAGCGCTTGCCGTGCCAGTCGCGCAGCCCGACCAGCGCCAGGCCGCGGGGCGCGACCCGGCCGAGCGGGGCGACGAAGGAGGCCCGGAGGTCGCCGACCGAGGTGGCCAGCACCTCCTCGGGCGCGAGCGGTCGCAGGCCGGACCAGGCCCGCCGGAGGCTGCGGAGGGTGTGGCGGGTCATGCCGCGCCCCCGAAGCCGCTGCCGACGACCACCACGCCCGCCACACCCGCGTCCCAGCCGGCTTCCCTGGCATCCTCGATCGTCACGGGCGGAGGCTAGCGGCTGGGCCGGACCCGGGTTCGGAGGCCCGCGCACGCCTCTATGGGGTCCACCACCCATCTTCGCCCAGGGACGCCTCACCGGTCAGGGGAATGGTTCGCACCCCCGTACGATTGGAGTCCGTGGAGCCGTCGCCCGCTCCGCCCGCCACGCCCATCCCGACCGGGAGGACACCCGCCTGTGCTGCTGCTGATCGCCGCTCTCCTCGCGGCGGCAGCGCTGTCCCCCTGGGCAGTCCTGCGCGGCGGCCGCCGCACGTTCCTCGCCCTCGCGCTCGTCCCGCTCGCCGGCACCGGCTGGCTCGCCGCGATCGGGCCCGACGTCGTCGACGGCGCGACCCGCGTCGAGGTCCACCCCTGGGTCGACAGCATCGGCATGGAGCTCGCCTTCGCCATGGGCACCCTGCAGTGGGTGATGGCGCTGGTGGTGCTCGGCATCGGCGCCCTGGTGCTCGCCTACTGCGCCTGGTACTTCGACGACGACGAGCCGGGCGTGCCCCGGTTCGCGGGCGTCCTGGTCGCCTTCATCGGCGCGATGCTCGGCCTGGTCCTCGCCGACGACCTGCTCCTGCTCTACGTGTTCTGGGAGCTCACGACCGTCTTCTCCTTCCTGCTGATCGGGCACGACTCCGCCCGGCGCAGCAGCCGCCGGGCGGCGATCCAGGCGCTGGTGGTCACCACCCTGGGCGGCCTGGTGATGCTGGTCGGCGCGATCATGCTGGGCCACCAGGCCGGCACCTTCCGGATCAGCGAGATCCTGGCCGACCCGCCGGCCGGCACGGCCGTCACGGTCGCCGTCCTCCTGCTGCTCATCGGGGCGATCAGCAAGTCCGCCCTGGTGCCCTTCCACTTCTGGCTCCCGGCGGCGATGGCGGCCCCGACCCCGGTCAGCGCGTACCTGCACGCCGCGTCGATGGTCAAGGCCGGCGTCTACCTCGTCGCCCTCCTCGCCCCGGCCTTCGCGGGCGTCCCCGGCTGGCGGGCGGTCCTGCTCACCCTCGGTGTCGCCACGATGCTGCTCGGTGGCATCCGGGCGCTGCGCCAGAACGACCTCAAGCTGCTGCTCGCCTACGGCACCGTCAGCCAACTGGGCTTCCTGGTGCTGGTGCTCGGCACCGGCACCCGCGCGGCCATGCTCGCCGGCCTCGCGCTCCTGCTGGCGCACGCGCTGTTCAAGGCCACCTTGTTCCTCACCGTCGGCATCATCGACCACAGCACCGGCACCCGCGACCTGCGCCGGCTCAGTGGCCTGGCCGGGAAGATGCCCGCGCTCGCCGTCGCGGCCGGGCTCGCGGCGGCCTCGATGGCCGGCGTCCCGCCGCTGCTGGGGTACGTCGCCAAGGAGAGCGTCCTCGTCGCGCTGCTCGACGTCGCCGAGAAGGGCGACGGCACCGGCCTCGGGCACCTCGCGGGCTGGCTCGTCCTGGCCGGCGTGGTCCTCGGCTCGGTGCTCACCGCGGCGTACTCCGCCCGCTTCGTGTGGGGCGCCTTCGGCCGCCGCTCGGTCGCCGAGCCGGTGGAGGTGCACCGCCCGTCCGCGGGGTTCGTCGCCGCCCCGGTCGCCCTCGGGGCGCTCTCACTGGTCCTCGGCTTCCTCGGCCACCCGCTGAGCACGGCGCTCGCGGGGCAGGCCGACGCGTTCCCGCCCGGTGTCCACGAGGCCGAGCTCACCCTGTGGCACGGCGTGGGCCTCCCGCTGCTGCTGACCGCGTTCTCCCTCGGCGTCGGCGCCCTGCTGTTCCTCGCCCGCGAGCCGGTCGCCCGGTTCCAGGCCCGGTTCGTGCACGACTGGAGCATGGAGCGGGCCTACCACGCCGGCATGCGGCTGCTCGACCGCAGCGCGGTGGAGCTGACCGGTGTCGTGCAGCGCGGCTCCGCGGCGGCGTACCTCGGCATCATCCTGGTCGTCGTCATCGTCGTCCCCGGCTCGGCGATGGTCCGCGGCCTCGGCGACCTGCGCGTGCGGGTGTGGGACACCCCCGTGCAGGCCGTCATCGGCGTGGTGATCGTGTGCGCCGCGGTGATGACCGCCCGCTCGCGCCGCCGGATCCGCGCCGTCCTGCTCGTCGGCGTCACCGGCTACGGCACGGCGCTGCTGTTCGTGGTCCACGGGGCCCCGGACCTCGCGCTGACCCAGGCGCTCGTCGAGACGCTGACCGTCGTGGTCTTCGTCCTCGCGCTGCGCCGGCTCCCGGAGTACTTCACCGACCGACCGCTCAGCCGCCAGCGCTACGTCCGCGCCGCGATCGGCCTGGGCGTCGGCGTGGTCACCGCGGGCTTCCTGCTCGTGGCCGTCTCCGCGCGCACCGCCGACCCGGTGTCGCTGGGGCTGCCGCAGCAGGCCGTCGACTTCGGCGGCGGCAAGAACATCGTCAACGTGATCCTCGTCGACACCCGCGCCTGGGACACCCTCGGCGAGATCGCCGTCCTCATCACCGCCGCGACCGGCGTGGCCAGCCTGATCTTCATCAACACCCGGGGCGCGGAGATCCGGCGGGTCCACGAGATCCCCTACCCGACGACGGTGCCCAAGGTGCCGACCGCGCCCGGCCGCCGTGCCTGGCTGCCCGGGTCCCGCACCCTCCCGCCGGACAAGCGCTCGATCATCTTCGAGGTGATGACCCGGCTGGTCTTCCACACCCTCGTGGTCATCTCGATCTACCTGCTCCTCGCCGGGCACAACGCGCCGGGCGGCGGCTTCGCGGCCGGGATGACGACCGGCCTGGCGCTGGTGGTCCGCTACCTCGCGGGCGGGCGCTACGAGCTCAACGAGGCCGCACCGGTCGACGCCGGCCGGCTCATCGGCTCCGGTCTGGCCATCGCCGCCCTCGCCGCGGTCATCCCCATGGCCTTCGGCGGCGAGGTCCTCCAGTCGGCCGTCTTCGACGTCCCGCTCGGCCCGCTCGGCACGCTGCACCTGGTGACCTCGGTCGGCTTCGACATCGGGGTCTACCTCGTGGTCGTCGGCCTGGTCCTGGACCTGCTGCGCGCCCTGGGCTCCCACATCGACCGCGACATCCAGCGCGCCCTGCGCGAGGCCGAGGAGGCACGCGCGTGATCGACGTCAACCTGACCCTGGTGGTCGTCACCGCGGCGCTGCTCGGCTGCGGGGTCTACCTGCTGCTCGAGCGGAGCCTCTCGCGGGTGCTGGTCGGCCTGGTGATGATCGGCAACGGCGTCAGCCTCGGCTTCCTCGTCGCCGGCGGCCCGGCCGGCAAGGCCCCGATCGTCGGCAAGGACGGCGACGGCGCCGGCATCTCCGACCCGCTCCCGCAGGCGATGGTGCTCACCGCCATCGTCATCACGATGGCCACGACGGCGTTCGTGCTGGCCATGGCCTACCGCAGCTGGCAGCTCAACGGCCACGACGACGTCCAGGACGACGTCGAGGACGCCACCGTGCGGCGCCTGGCGACCATCGACGTCACCTCCGAGGCGTACGACGCCACGACCTCGGAGTTCCCCGGCGACGACTCCAGCGGCGACCCCGGCGAGGGTCCGCACGACGACCCGCTCGGGGCCGATCCGCGCACCGGCGACCCGATCGAGAGCGACCCGCTCCGCGCCGACGCGGCCGAGGCGAAGGGAGCCGGCTGGTGAACGCCCTCGTCCCCCTCCCGGTCCTGCTGCCGATCCTCGGCGCCGGCGCCACCCTCGCGCTGGGCCGGCACCCCCACATCCAGCGCTGGTTGAGCCTGGCCGTGCTCGGCGGCGTCGTCGCGATCGCCGGCGTGCTGCTCTACCAGGCCGACCAGCACGGCCCGCAGACCGTGTGGATCGGCGCCTGGCCCGAGCGGCTCGGCATCGTGCTCGTCGCCGACCGGCTCGCGGCCCTGATGCTGCTGGTCAGCGCCCTGGTGACCCTCGCGGTCCTCGCCTACTCCGTCGGTCAGGGCATGACCGAGGACGAGGAGGGTGCGCCGCTCTCAGTCTACCACCCGACGTTCCTCGTGCTCGTCGCGGGCGTCGCCAACGCCTTCCTCGCCGGCGACCTGTTCAACCTGTTCGTCAGCTTCGAGATGCTGCTGTTCGCGAGCTACGTCCTGCTGACCCTGGGCGGCACCGCGACCCGGATCCGCGCGGGCACGATCTACGTGCTGGTCAACCTGCTGTCCTCGACGCTGTTCCTCATCAGCCTCGCGGTCACCTACGCCGCGACCGGGACCCTGACCCTGGCCGACCTCGCCGACAAGCTCGCCGAGCTGCCCGACCACGTCTCGTTGATGATCCAGCTGCTCCTGCTGACCACGTTCGCGATCAAGGCGGCGGTCTTCCCGCTGTCGTTCTGGCTGCCGGACAGCTACCCCACCGCCCCGGCGCCGGTCACCGCGGTCTTCGCGGGCCTGCTCACCAAGGTCGGCGTCTACGCGATCCTGCGCATGCAGACGCTGCTGTTCCCCGACAGCCCGCTGACCGACCTGCTGCTGTGGGCCGCCCTGCTGACGATGCTCGTCGGGATCCTCGGCGCGGTCGCGCAGTCCGACATCAAGCGGATGCTGTCCTTCACCCTGGTCAGCCACATCGGCTACCTCATCCTCGGCATCGCGCTGGACAGCCGGGCCGGGACGGCCGGCACCACGTTCTACGTCGTCCACCACATCACCATCCAGACCGCGCTGTTCCTCGTGCTGGGCCTGGTCGAGCGGCGGGCCGGCAGCACGGCCCTGATGCGGATCGGCGGCCTGGCCCGGATCGCGCCGCTGCTCGCGGTGCTGTTCTTCGTCCCGGCGATGAACCTCGCCGGCATCCCGCCGTTCTCCGGCTTCATCGGCAAGGTGGGGCTCTTCCAGGCCGCGCAGGACGACGGCAGCGCGCTGGCGTGGACGCTGGTCGCGGGCGGCGCGATCACCAGCCTCCTGACGCTGTACGCCGTCGCCAAGACGTGGGCGGTCGCCTTCTGGCGGACGCCGCTGGAGGCCCACGAGGCCCTCGAGGCGATCGGCGCCACCGACGACGCCGGCGGGGAGCCGGTGCCCGGGCACGACACCCACGCGGTGCACGCGCACCGCGGGCACGTCCACACCGCCGGGGGCGTGGTCTCCCGCGCCGACATCGAGGAGGCGCGGCGGCTCGGCGACGACGACACCCCCGACCGGGACTTCTACACCCTGATCGAGGCCGGCGACGACAACCGTGACTCCCCCCGCGGCATGCTCGGCCCCGCGGCCGCGCTGGTCACCGCGAGCGTGCTGCTCAGCGTCGTCGCCGGGCCGCTCTACGCGCTGTGCGACCGCGCGGCCGCGGACCTGCACGACCGCGGGCCGTACCTGACCTCGGTGCTGACGGGTGAGGACCGATGAGCCCGGTGCTGCGCACCCGACGCGACGGGAGCACGCGGCCGGCGCGCTACCGCGCCGTGCAGCCGCTCGCCGTGCTCTGGCTGACCCTCGTGTGGCTGGCCCTGTGGGGCGAGGTCACCCCGGTGCTGGTCATCGGCGGCGTCCTCGTCGCGGTCCTGGTCTGCGTGATGTTCCCCCTGCCCCCGATCGACCTCGCCTCCGGCGTGCGGCCGCTGGCCCTCGCCGCGCTGGTCGGGCGCTTCGCGGTCGACGTCGTGCGCGCCAGCATCCAGGTCTCCGGCGTGGTCCTGCGCCGGCGGCCGTTCCGCAACGCCGTCGTCGCGGTGGACCTGGAGAGCTCCTCGGACTTCGTGATGACCCTGGTCGCCTCGATGCTCTCCCTCGTCCCGGGGTCGGTGGTCGTCGAGGCCCGCCGGTCGACCCACACGCTGTTCCTGCACGTGCTCGACGTGCCCGACCGGGAGAGCGCCGAGGCGTTCCGCCGCGACGCCCTCGACCTGGAGCAGCGGGTGCTGCGAGCCCTCCCGCCGCGCCCGCACAAGGAGGTCCGCGCATGACCGTCGTCCTGGTGGTGGCCGGAGCCATCCTGGTGGTCGCGGCCCTGCTGCTCGTCGTCCGGATGACCATCGGGCCCACGATCCTGGACCGCAGCGTCGCGCTCGACGTGATGGTGGCGGTCACCGTGTGCGCGATCGCCCTGCTCACCGCCCACACCGGCGAGACCTACGCGCTCCCGGTGCTGGTGGTCCTGGCCGGGTGCGCCTTCGTCAGCGCGGTGAGCGTCGCGCGCTACACCAGCCGCAGCGACGACCTCCAGGCCGAGAACGGCGACGACGAGCGTGCTGCCGGGAGGCGCCCATGAGCTGGACCCTCCTCGCCGACGGCGCGGCCGCGGCGTGCTTCCTGGTCGGCGCCGCCCTGACCCTCGTCGCGGCGATCGGCCAGGTGCGGATGCCGGACCTGCTGAGCCGCATGCACGCCGCCACCAAGCCCCAGGTGCTCGGCACGGTGCTCGTCGTCGCCGGGCTGGCGCTGCGCCTGCGTGAGCCGTCGGTCCTCGGCCTGCTGCTGCTCGTGGTGCTCCTGCAGATGGCCACCAGCGTGGTGGCCAGCCACATGGTCGGCCGGGCCTCGTTCCGCGCCGGGCAGGTGCGCGAGGACCTGCTCGTGGTCGACGACCTCCGCGACACCTCGGCCTACGAGGAGCCCCGCGGGGCCCCGTAGGCCGCCGCCGTCACCCTCGCGTCCACCTCGCGACCACCCCGCGGACGACCGAGGGGGGCCGGTCTCCCGGCCCCCCTCGTCTGCGACCGTCGCGGTCGGGTCAGTCCGCGGCCTTGGCCAGGTGCAGCCAGGTGTCGACGACGGTGTCGGGGTTGAGCGACATCGACTCGATGCCCTGGTCGAGCAGCCACCGCGCGAGGTCGGGGTGGTCCGAGGGCCCCTGCCCGCAGATGCCGACGTACTTGCCTTGGGCCTTGCAGGCCCGGATGGCGAGCTCGAGCATGTGCAGCACGGCCGCGTCGCGCTCGTCGAAGGACCCCGCGACCAGCGCGGAGTCGCGGTCCAGGCCCAGGGTCAGCTGGGTCATGTCGTTGGAGCCGATCGAGAAGCCGTCGAAGTGCTCGAGGAACTGCTCGGCGATCACCGCGTTGGAGGGGACCTCGCACATCATCACGACCTGGAGGTCGTTCTTCCCGCGCTCCAGCCCGTGCTTCTTGAGCAGCTCGATGACGCCCGCCGCCTCGCTGGTGGTGCGGACGAAGGGGATCATCACCTTGACGTTGGTCAGCCCCATCTCGTCGCGCACGTGCCGCAGCGCCTCGCACTCCATGGCGAAGCAGTCGACGAAGTCCTCCGAGAGGTACCGCGACGCGCCGCGGTAGCCGATCATCGGGTTCTCCTCGTGCGGCTCGTAGCGCTCGCCGCCGACGAGGTTGGCGTACTCGTTGGACTTGAAGTCGCTCATCCGGACGATCACCGGCTCCGGCGCGAACGCCGCCGCGATCATCGCGACGCCCTCGGCGACCCGCTGGACGAAGAACTCCCGCGGTCCGGCGTACGCCGCCGTGAGCTCCTCGACCTCCTCGCGCAGGTCGGCGGGGAGGGAGTCGGGGTCGCTGGCCAGGTCGAGCAGCGCCTTGGGGTGGATGCCGATCTGGCGGTTGATGATGAACTCCAGCCGCGCCAGGCCGACCCCGGCGTTCGGCAGCTGGGAGAAGGCGAAGGCCTGCTCGGGGGTGCCGACGTTCATCATGATCTTCACCGGGACCTCGGGCATCGAGTCGAGCTCGGTGCGCTCGATCTCGAAGTCGAGCAGGCCCTCGTAGACCAGGCCGGTGTCGCCCTCGGCGCAGGAGACCGTGACCTCGCGCCCGTCGGCGAGGGCGTCGGTCGCGCTGCCGGTGCCGACCACGGCGGGGATGCCGAGCTCGCGGGCGATGATCGCGGCGTGGCAGGTCCGGCCGCCGCGGTTGGTGACGATGGCCGAGGCTCGCTTCATGATCGGCTCCCAGTCGGGGTCGGTCATGTCGGCGACCAGCACCTCGCCGGCGTTGAACTCGTGCATGTCCTCGACCGAGCTCAGCACCCGCACGGCGCCGGCGCCGATCTTCTGGCCGATCGCGCGGCCCTCGACGAGCACGGGGGCGTCCTGCGTGACCGCCCGGTCGATCTTGAACCGCTCGAGCGCACCGGTGCGGCGCGACTGCACCGTCTCCGGCCGGGCCTGCAGCACGTAGAGCTGTCCGTCGAGGCCGTCCTTGCCCCACTCGATGTCCATCGGGCGGCCGTAGTGCTCCTCGATGGTCAGCGCGTGGCGAGCGAGCTCCTGGACCTCCTCGTCGGTCAGCGAGAGCCGCCGGCTCTCCTGCGGGGAGACGTCGACGAACTCGGTGGTGCGGCCGACGGTGGCGTCGTCGGTGTAGACCATCTTGGTCGCCTTGCCGCCGACGCCGCGCTTGAGCACCGCGGGGCGACCGGCGCGCAGGGCCGGCTTGTAGACGTAGAACTCGTCGGGGTTGACCGCGCCCTGGACGACGCCCTCGCCCAGCCCGTAGGCGGAGGTCACGAAGACGGCGTCGGTGAAGCCGGACTCGGTGTCCATCGTGAACATCACGCCCGAGGCGGCCAGGTCGGAGCGGACCATGCGCTGCACGCCGGCGGAGAGCGCGACGTCGCCGTGGGCGAAGCCGTGGTGCACCCGGTAGGCGATCGCCCGGTCGTTGTAGAGGGAGGCGAAGACCTCGCGGATCGCGGTGAGCACCGACTCGATGCCGCGGACGTTGAGGAAGGTCTCCTGCTGCCCCGCGAAGGAGGCGTCCGGCAGGTCCTCGGCGGTGGCCGAGGAGCGGACCGCGAAGGACGGCGCCTCGCCGCCGGCCCCGGCCGAGGCCGTGGCGAGCTGCTCGTAGGCGGTGCGGATGTCGGCCTCGAGGTCCTCGGGGAACGGCTGGGCGACCACCGCGTCGCGGATCTCGCGGCCGACCTCGGCCAGGCGGCGTACGTCGTCGGTGTCGAGGCCGTCGAGCAGGCCCGCGATCCGCTCGGCCAGCCCGGTCTCGCCGATGAAGCGGTGGAAGGCCCCCGAGGTGGTGGCGAACCCGTCCGGGACCCTCACCCCGAGGTCGGCGAGCTGGGAGACCATCTCGCCCAGCGAGGCGTTCTTGCCACCGACCTCCTCCAGGTCGGCGAGGCCGAGGTCGGAGAACCACCGGATGTTCGAGGTGGGCTGGCTGGTCATGGGCGTTTCCCTTCGGTGCTGGCGTCCTGCTGTCGGCGCGCCTGCTTGCGCGCGCTGGCTTTGAGCGTCTGGAGGATCAGGGCGGAGATCTCCTCGACCGACTTCGCGGAGGAGTCGATGACCGGCAGCCGGTGCGCGCGGAAGAGCGCGTCGGCGCGGCGCAGCTCCCAGCGGCACTGGTCGGGCGAGGCGTACCGCGAGCCGGGGCGCCGCTCGTTGCGGACCCGGCTGAGCCGGTCGACGGTCGTGACCAGCCCGAAGCAGCGGTCCAGGTAGGGCCGGACCACCTCGGGCAGGTCGTCGTCGTCGAGGTCCTCGTCGACGAGGGGGTAGTTGGCCACGAAGAGGCCGTGCTGGAGCGCGAGGTACATGCTCGTCGGGGTCTTGCCGCAGCGCGAGGGCGCCAGCAGGATGACGTCGGCCTTCTCCAGCGCCCGCAGGCTCTGGCCGTCGTCGTGCTCGATGGTGAACTCCACCGCCGCCATCCGGGCGTTGTAGCGCTTGATGTCGCCCACGCCGTGCAGGCGGGCGGCCTCGCGGCGGCCGCGCCGGCCCAGGATCGCCTCGACCCGGTTCATGTGCATCTCGAAGAAGTCGATGATCGGCGCCCGCGTCCGCGCGAGCGCGGCCCGGACCTCGTCGCTGGCCGCGGTGGTGAACACCAACGGCACGACCGGCCCGTCGGCGACCTCGTCGAGCATCTCCACCACCCGGGCGGCGTCCTCGACGGTGTGGATGAACGGGATGAGCGTCCGCTCGAACTGCAGGTCGGGGAACTGCAGGAGCAGCGCGTTGCCCATCGTCTCGGCGCTGATGCCGGTGGAGTCGGACAGGAAGAACACAGGTACGACGTCCTGCTCGCTGTTCGCGTCCATCGCCTGCCTTCGTCCCGGTGCCTGCACCGTAGTCCGTCCCGTTCCCACCCGAGCACAGGTCCGCAGCGCGGACGCGTCCGACTCGCATCCAGCGGAAGATTCCACCGCCGAGGATGCATGACTCCTGTCACACCGGGGGACCGTGTCGACGACGGCCCGGGCCTCCCCCCAGTGCTCCGGCCGTCCGCGGGCCGCGACCTCCGGGTCGCGGCCCGTGCCCCCGCCCGGGGTGCGTCCAGGGTGTGCCCGGGGTGCGTCCGGGGCTCAGGCGTAGGCGAGCTCGGCGGTCACCCGCGTCCCGTCGGTCCGGTCGAAGCGCCAGCTCTCGCAGACGTGGTCGACGATCGCGAGCCCGCGACCGCTCAGGGCGTGGTCGTTCAGGTCGACCGGGCGGAGCTCGGCGACGTCGCCGCCGTCGATGACGCTGAGCCACAGGTGGTCGGGGCGCAGGCACCACGAGACCGCGATCCGCTCGTCGGCGTTCGGCCGGCCGTGGACGAGCCCGTTGGTGAGCAGCTCGCTGACCACGAGCCCGGCGTCGTCCACGACGCTCTCCCGGAGCCCGGAGCGGCGCAGGTCCTCGGTCAGCAGGTGTCGTGCTCGCCGGACGCTGCTGGGCTGGTAGGGCAGCCGCATCGTCACGCAGGTCTCGTCGTCGTGCTGGCGCCCCATGCCATCGCTCCTCGCGGTGCGGTCGGTGGTCCCCCGTCCCATGACCGCCGGCGCCGCATCCGAAACCGTCCGTTCACCGATCGAGCGCGAACGGCGCGCGCCGTGACCGAACCGCGTCGGGGTCGTTGGTCACCGCGGCGGATCCGGCGCGCACGCATGGTCGCCGCTGGTGCGGTTCCCCGCTCCGCCAGGGCCCTCCGTGCACCGGAACGGGTGGTGGCCGAACCCTCCAGGACACTCCCCCGCCGCACCGGGGGCAACCTGGTCTGCTCCCCCGGTACGGACACCCGGTCCTGACGGCTGGTCCGGTCGACTGGACCGCCGCCACGGGCGGGAACCCGCCCCCTGCCTGGGAAGACGTCCTCGAGGCGGGGTCGGAGCCCGCCGCCGTCCGTGGTCGGTCGTGGTGCAAATGGCTCCGAGCACCCACCCTTCGACTGACATCACCGGCGGTCCGGGCGCCTACCCGAGGGAGAGGACTGCCTCATGCGAGGCTTGCGCAGCACAGCACTGGGGGGAGCGGCCGTCCTGGCCGCCGCAACGGCACTCGCCTCCCCCCTCATGACCGGCGCCGCCGGCGCCGGCTCGATCCAGACAGCCGGCCACGGCATCCAGACCACCGACGCCGAGGCCCACCTCAGCGTCGGGGCCGGCACGACCGTCACCGAGACCATCACGTGCGCCGACGGCTACTTCGCCACGAGCGGCGGCTTCCTCACCGATGCGGTGGACGACGGTGACGTCTCCTCCGTCTTCGTGACCTCCAGCCGGCTCCAGGGCACGTCCAGCTGGACCGTCACGGTCCGCAACGACAACGACGTGCGTGCCCAGGGGAAGCTCAAGGTCTCCTGTCTCTCCCTCACCACCGCCGCTGTCCAGGACAAGCACTCCCACGGCTTCACCTTCTCCGACGCGACCGTCGTGGGCGTCTCGAGCGTCGGCACCAGGACCCTCGAGTGCAAGGCGGACCAGATCCCGTTCGCCCTGGGCTACGACGCGGGCACCTCTGCCGTCGTCGCGTCCAAGGTCCAGGCGGACAGCAAGCTTCGCCGAGCGACCTTCGAGGTCTCCTTTCTCGAGGACCCGAGCTTCGTCAGCTTCACGGCACGGTGCCTGGACCTGAAGCTGTCCGCTCCGCTCGCCAAGGACGCCCCCGCGGTGGTCGCTTCCGACGTCGGCCTGGCCTTCGAGGCCGGCGAGGGGATCACCGAGGCGAACGTCCCCTGTCCGACCGGCACGGTCTCGCTCACACCGTCCTTCTCCTTCCCCGCAGACTCCGGGCTCGCCTACCTAGGTAACGACCCGCGCGGCACCCAGCGGATGTTCCGCTTCGCCAACCCCTTCGACGAGGCGACGACGGCTGACCTGGCGGTGACCTGCCTCGGCGCCGCACCGGTCGCGGCCGACCCGGTTCAGAAGATCACGATCGAGCCGGTGGCGAAGAAGGACAAGCACAACCACGTGGCTGTGACGGTCGGCTGCGTGTTCAAGTGCACGGTCACGGTGAAGCTCTATGGCCGGTGGGCCGGCTCCCAGGTGATCGCCGTCGGCAAGGCGGTCATCGCGGGAGGCAAGACCAAGCCGGTGGTCCTCAAGGCCAAGTCGGCCTTCTGGAAGGACTGGCTCAAGACCGGCACGACAGGCACCGTCAAAGCGGTCGCCGGCTCCGTGAGGGCGACCCAGCACATCACCTTCGGCTGACACAGCCTCCCAGGAACCCCTGTCACCGCGTTCGGGCGCGGCGGCAGGGGTTTCGCCGTTCCTGCCTGCCGAGGGTCACCGTCCGTTGTTCCCGGTTTCGAGCCCCCGGCGGCCGGTCACCGGACGCCGACCGAAACGTCCGACCAGCAGCACTGGAGAGGGAGACCCGTGGCAGAGCAGTCCGTGTCCGGCACCACCATCGCGTTCCTCGTCTCGACCGAGGGGATCGAGCAGGCCGAGCTCACCGGCCCGTGGGAGGCGGTGAAGGAGGCGGGCGGCACGCCGGTCCTCCTCAGCACCGAGACCGGCGAGGTGCAGGCGTTCAACCACCTCGACAAGGCCGACACCTTCGCGGTGGACAAGGTCGTCGACGAGGTCAGCGTCGAGGACTTCGACGGGCTCGTGCTCCCCGGTGGCGCCCCGAACGGCGACCTGCTGCGGACCTCGGAGTCCGCGGTGTCCTTCGTCCGGGACTTCGTGGGCTCCGGCAAGCCGACCGCGGTCATCTGCCACGCCCCGTGGGTGCTCGTCGAGGCCGACGTGGTGCGCGGCCGGCGGCTCACGTCGTGGCCGAGCCTGCAGACCGACATCCGCAACGCCGGGGGCACCTGGGTCGACGAGGAGGTCGTGGTCGACGGCAACCTGGTGACCAGCCGCCAGCCCGACGACCTGCCCGCCTTCAACCGCGAGCTCCTCGCGCTGGTGGCCCAGCGCCCGTGAGCGGGCGGGGGCGGGGGTTCCGGCCGGCGCGGCGACCACCGCAGCGGAGCCGCCCCGCCCGCAACGGCCCGGAGGCCGGGGCGCGGCAGCCGGAGCCGGCGCGGGACGCGGAGCAGGAACGCCCTAGGGTCGAGCCCGTGACCCCGCCGTTCCGTGTCGGCTTCGTGACCGGCGCGACCCCCGACAAGTGGGCCCGGAACTGGCGGGAGCGCCGCCGCCGCGAGCCCCTCGAGCTGGTCCCGGTCACCGAGGAGGACCAGGAGCGCGTGCTGCGGGACGGCGAGGTCGACATGTGCCTCGTGCGGCTGCCCGTGAACCGCGACGGTCTCCACGTCATCGCGCTGTACGACGAGCTGCCGGTCGCCGTCGTCGGCACCGAGCACCTGCTGACCCTCGCCGAGGAGGTCACGCTGGCCGACCTCGCCGAGGAGCAGCTGGTGCTCCCCCACCGCTCCGGCTGGCGCCCCGACGTACCGCAGCTGGACTGGCCGCCCATGTCGGTCAAGGACGCCATCGAGGTGGTCGCCAGCGGCACCGGGGTGGTGATCCTCCCCATGTCGGTGGCCCGGCTGCACAACCGCAAGGACGTCGAGCACCGGGTCGTGACCGACCTCGCTCCGACGACGGTCGCCCTGGCCTGGCGCGTCGAGCGCGACGACGAGCAGTGCCAGGCGTTCGTCGGCATCGTGCGCGGTCGCACCGCCCGCAGCACCCGGGGGTAGTCCTCGCCACAGTGAGGACCGGGCCGGGGGTGGGTAAGGAGAGCGTTTGTGACCACCCAGCAACAGTCCCCCGGCATCCCCGAGGAGCGGACGACGGCGCGGCGCGTCGCCGACGCCCTCACCCAACCACCGGTCGACGTCGTGCACCCCGCGCTCGACGCCGTGCCCGAGGAGCAGCGGATCGAGCGCGGCCTGGACCGCGTCGTCTTCGGCGTCAGCGCCGGGGTCGCCGTCGCGCTGATCGTGTGGGGCTTTGTCAGCACCGACTCCCTGGCCTCCGCCTCGAGCAGCGCGCTGGCATGGGTGATGGAGTCGACCGGCTGGCTGTTCGTGCTGACCGCGAGCGGCTTCGTCGTCTTCGTCATCTGGATCGCGCTCAGCAAGTTCGGCCGGATCCCGCTCGGCCGCGACGACGAGGAGCCGGAGTTCAGCACCTTCTCCTGGGTCGCGATGATGTTCAGCGCCGGCATGGGCATCGGCCTGATGTTCTACGGCGTCAGCGAGCCCGTGTCGTACTTCACCAGCCCGCCGCCCGGCACCGGTGAGGCCGGCAACCCCGAGGCCGCGCAGACCGCGCTGGCCACGACCATCTTCCACTGGACGCTCCACGGGTGGGCGATCTACGCCATCGTCGGCCTGACCATCGCCTACGGCGTCTTCCGCAAGGGCCGTGCTCAGCTCATCTCGGCTGCCTTCGAGCCGCTGCTCGGCCGCCACGCCAGCGGCTGGGGCGGCAAGGTCATCGACATGCTCGCGATCTTCGCGACGCTCTTCGGATCCGCGGCCTCCCTGGGCCTCGGCGCCCTCCAGATCCGCAGCGGCCTGCAGATCGTCGGCGGCCTCGGCGAGGTCGGCAACGGCGTGCTCGTCGGGATCATCGCCGTGCTGACCCTGGCGTTCGTCGCCTCGGCGGTCTCCGGCGTGGCCCGCGGCATCCAGTACCTCTCCAACATCAACGGGATGCTGGCCGTCCTGCTCGCCCTCTTCATCTTCGTGGTCGGCCCCACGGTCTTCATCCTCAACCTGCTCCCGACCGCGCTCGGCACCTACCTCGGCGACCTGCCGTCGATGGCCGCGCGCACCGGGGCCGCAGGCCCCGAGACCGCCGACTGGCTCCAGAGCTGGACGATCTTCTACTGGGCCTGGTGGCTCTCCTGGACCCCGTTCGTCGGCATGTTCATCGCCCGGATCTCCCGCGGGCGCACCATCCGCCAGTTCGTCAGCGGCGTGCTCCTCGTCCCGAGCGCGATCACCCTGGTCTGGTTCGTCATCTTCGGTGGCACCGCGATCGACCTCCAGCGCAACGGCACCGACATCGCCGGCGCCGACGGCCTGGAGTCGCAGCTGTTCGCCACGCTCGAGGCCTTCCCCTGGGCGACGGCCACCAGCATCCTGGTCATGGTGCTGGTCGCGATCTTCTTCGTCTCCGGCGCCGACGCCGCCTCGATCGTGATGGGCACGCTCTCCGAGCGTGGCACCACGGAGCCGCGCCGACCCACGGTCATCTTCTGGGGTGTGGCCACCGGTGCGGTGGCCGCGGTGATGCTCCTCGTCGGCGGTTCCAAGGCGTTGACCGGCCTGCAGACCCTCACCATCGTCGCGGCGCTGCCGTTCGTGGTGGTCATGCTCGGGCTGACGGTCTCGCTGGTCAAGGACCTGCGCCAGGACCCGCTCGTCGTGCGTCGCCAGTACGCCGTGGAGGCCGTCGAGCAGGCGGTCGTCGCGGGTGTCACCGAGCATGGCGACGACTTCGCGCTCTCCTTCGAGGCGGTCCCGGCCGCGGCCGACCCGGCCGACCCGGCCGCCCCGACCGACGGGTCAGCGGCGACCGTCGACCGCTGATCCGGGCCGGCTCACCAGGAGGTGGCGAGCGGACGCCCCTCCTGGTAGCCGGCGGCGGACTGGACGCCCACCAGCGCGCGCTCGTGCAGCTCGGTGAGGTCGCGCGCGCCGGCGTACGTGCACGCCGACCGGACGCCGGAGCAGATCTGGTCGATGAGGTCCTCCACGCCGGGGCGGGCGGGGTCGAGGTACATCCGCGAGGAGGAGATCCCCTCCTCGTAGAGCGCCTTGCGCGCCCGGTCGTACGCCGACTCCGCCGAGGTCCGGTGGGCGACCGCGCGGGCCGAGGCCATGCCGAAGGAGACCTTGTAGGCGCGCCCGTCGGGGTCCTCGACCAGGTCGCCGGGCGACTCGTGGGTGCCGGCGAACCAGGACCCGATCATCACGCTGGACGCGCCCGCGGCCAGCGCCAGAGCGACGTCGCGGGGGTGGCGCACTCCCCCGTCGGCCCACACGCGCGCGCCGAGGCCCCGCGCGGTCGCGGCGCACTCGAGCACGGCGGAGAACTGCGGGCGGCCGACGCCGGTCATCATCCGCGTCGTGCACATCGCGCCCGGGCCGACGCCGACCTTGACGACGTCCGCGCCGGCCTCGACCAGCGCGCGGGTGCCGTCGGCGTCGACGACGTTGCCGGCCACGATCGGGACCGTCGGGTCGAGGGCACGCACCGCACGCAGCGCGTCGAGCATCCGGTCCTGGTGGCCGTGGGCGGTGTCGACGACCAGGCAGTCGACCCCGGCCTCGAGCAGGCGCCCCGCCTTGTCCGCGACGTCGCCGTTGACGCCGACCGCGGCCGCGATGCGCAGGCCGCCGCGGGCGTCGACCGCGGGCGTGTAGAGCGTGGCCCGCAGGGCGCCGGTGCGGGTGAGCATGCCGACGAGCGCGCCGTCGGGGTCGACGGCGACCGCGAGCGGCTCGCGCGCCTTGTCGAGGGCGTCGAACGCCTCGCGCGGGTCGGTGTCGGCGGGGATCTGCACGAAGGACCGGTTCATCACCTCCTGCACCTGGGCGAACCGGTCGACCTCGGTGCAGTCCGCCTCGGCCACCACGCCCACGGGCCGCCCGCCGTCGACGACGACCGCGGCCCGGTGGGCCCGCTTCGGGATCAGCGAGAGCGCCTCGGCGACGGTCTGGTGCGGCGTCAGCTCGATGGGCGTGTCGACGACCAGGTGCCGGGACTTCACCCACCGCACCACGTCGGCGACGACGGGGATCGGGATGTCCTGCGGGATGACCACCAGGCCGCCGCGCCGGGCGACCGTCTCGGCCATCCGCTTGCCGGCGATCGCGGTCATGTTGGCGACCACCAGCGGCAACGTCGCTCCGGTGCCGTCGTCGGTGGACAGGTCGACGTCGTACCGGCTGGCCACCGTGGAGTGGCGCGGGACCATGAAGACGTCGTCGTAGGTCAGGTCGTGCGCGGGCCGCGCGTCGTGGAGGAACTGCACGTGGTGCGAGTCTACGTGCCCGGTGTTCCTAGGGTGGGCTTGTGAGCCAACTCGCCCCGGGCCGCCCCGACCAGATCGCCGCCGACCTGCGCGCCGCCTTCGAGCGGAGGTACGCCGCCCCCGCGACCGTCGTCGGCCGGGCGCCGGGCCGGGTGAACCTGATCGGCGAGCACACCGACTACAACCGCGGGCGGGTCCTGCCGCTGGCGCTGCCGCACGCGACGTACGTCGCCGCCGCCCCGCGCACCGACGGGCGGGCGCGGTTCGCGAGCCTCCAGGACGACGCCACCTGGGAGGGGACGCTCGCCGAGGCCGGCCCGGGCGGGCCCACCGGCTGGGCGGCGTACGCCGCGGGCGTGCTGTGGGCGCTCGGCGAGGCCGGCATCGAGGTCCCCGGCGTCGACGTGCTGGTCGACGGCCGGGTCCCGCTCGGCGCGGGGCTCTCGAGCTCGGCCGCCCTGGAGTGCTCGGTCGCGGTCGCGGTGCTGGCCCTCGCCGGCCGCGACCTCGACGCCGCGACCCGCCGGCTCGCGATCGACGCCTGCATCCGCGCCGAGACCGAGGTCGCCGGCGCCCCCACCGGCGGCATGGACCAGACCGTGGCCGTGCTGGGCGAGCCGGGCGCCGCGCTCCTGGTCGACTTCGACACCGACGAGACCCGCCCGGTGCCGCTCGCCCTTGACGGCCTCACCCTGCTCGTCACCGACACCCGGGTCTCCCACGAGCTGACCGACGGCGGGTACGCCGCCCGGCGGGCCGACTGCGAGGCCGCCGCGGCCGAGCTCGGCGTGCCGTCGCTGCGCCAGGCCGACCTGGCGGCGGTCGAACGCATCTCCGACGAGCGGGTCCGGGCGCGGGCGCGCCACGTCGTCACCGAGACCGACCGCGTGCTGCCCGTCGCCGAGGCCCTGACCCGTGGCGACCGGGACGCCGTCGCCGAGCTGTTCGCCGCCTCGCACGCCTCGATGCGCGACGACTTCGAGATCTCCTGCGACGAGCTGGACGCCGCGGTGGCGGTCGCCGTCGAGGCCGGCGCGGTCGGCGCCCGGATGACCGGCGGCGGCTTCGGCGGCTCCTCGGTCGCGCTCGTCCCCGACGAGCGGGTCGAGGCGGTCATGCGCGCGATCGACACCGAATTCGCGCTGCGCGGCTTCGCGGCCCCGGCCCACCTGGTCGCGGTGCCCTCGGCGGGCGCCGGGACCCTCTGACCGGGGCGGTCCCCGCGGGGCCGGCTCAGGTCGAGGAGACCCCGATCCGGCCCTCGCGGAAGGCCGCGACGAACAGCGCGTGGTCGGCGCGCACCCGGTCGGCGTAGGCCAGCGCAACGTCGGCGAGCCACTCCTGCAGCTCGGCCCGCCGGTCGCCGACGGAGGCCGCGACGGCCTCCTCCACCTGGAAGTCGACGAGGTCCTGCTCGCTGTCCTCGTCGGAGGCGCAGTGGATCTTCGCGGTGGCTCGTCCGAGCAGCCCGACCACCGCGGCGATCTCGTCGGGCTCGGTCAGCCCGGTCCAGTCGAGGTCGACCTCGTAGGGCGAGACCTCCGAGACGACGTACCCCACGCCGTCGAGCTCGGTCCACCCCAGCAGCGGGTCGGTGTGCACCTGCAGCGCCCGCTGGCTCACCACCGTGCGGTGGCCCTCGTGCTCGAAGTAGCCGTCGACCGCGCCGGTGTCCACGAACCGGCTCACCGCCGGGACGTTGGCCTGCTTCATCGACAGCACCACGTCGTTGTCGAGCGCCTCGCTGTTGCCCTCGATGAGCAGGTTGTACGCCGGCAGCCCGGCCGAGCCGATGCCGAAGCCGGACTTCCCGACCACGTCGCGCAGGTCGTGGAAGAGCCGGCGGCGCGGGCGCTTGTCCTCGGGGATCGTGTCCAGGTAGCGCCGGTAGGCCTCCTCGACCGCGGCCCGCTCCTCGTCGGGCAGCCGGCGCACCGACGGGTCGTCGCGGAAGATCCGGACGCCGTCGAGGCGGACCGTGCTCTCGTCGAGCAGGTCGGCGCGGCGACGCTGCCGGGCCTGCACCAGCGCGTGGTGGACCGGCCCCTCGGTGTTGTCCAGGTGCAGCGCGAACTCCGCGGCGTCGTCGGCGGCGCCGCGGTAGTCCTCGATCTGGTCGAGGTAGCCCGCGACGTAGCGCCCGACCAGGTCGCGCACGTCCTGCTCGGGCAGCGCCTTCTGCCAGCCCACGAGGGCGAGCGAGGCCGCGAACCGCATCAGGTCCCACGTCCACCGGCCGAGGTACGCCTCGTCGAAGTCGTTGACGTCGAAGACCAGCCGGCCGTCGTCGCTGAGGTAGGTCCCGAAGTTCTCCACGTGCAGGTCGCCGTGGACCCAGATCCGCCCCGACCGCTCGTCGACCCAGGCGTCGTCGATCGCCTGCCCCTGCTCGGCGGTCATGTCGGCGTAGAACAGCCCGGCGCTGCCCCGGTAGAAGGCGTGCGGGTCGCGGGCCATGGTGCGGTACTTGCCGCGGAAGGCCACCGGGTCGGCCTCCATCAGCGGCGCGAACGCGTCCGCGAGGGTGTCGACGATCAGCTGGGTGCGCGCCTCGTCGTCGGCCTCGAAGGAGGGGGCGCCGGCGCTCATCGGGCACCTGCCGGCAGTCGCAGCCCGTGGTCGGCCAGCTCGAGGCGGGCCAGCCGGTCGATCACGTCGGCGTCGCCGCGGCGCCAGGCGCCGACCGGGTCGTCGGTGACCCGGTTGAGCACGTGGAGCGGCTGGTGGGCCATCGCCCGCAGGGCGAACAGCTCCAGGTCGGCCGGCCCGTCGACGTACTGCTGGGCGGCGGCGGCCTCGCGAGCGAACCGCACCCGCCCCGGCAGGTAGCGCGAGGCGACCACCAGGATCGGGATCACCGCGATGGAGAGGCCCAGCCAGAGGGCCAGCCGCTCGACGGCGCGCACCGTCGACTCGCCGGTCTCGGCGAGCGCCTGCGAGGCGTCCGAGGCCTGCTGGAACGGCGCCGCGATGCCGTCACCGACCAGCGGCACGCCCTGGAGGTAGCTGCCCGCGTCGCCCATCGACTCCGAGAGGCTGGTCGCCGAGGCGGCGGTCCGCTCCCCCGGGCCAGCGAGTGCCATGGTGCCGTCATGGACGGTGGTGCCGACCCAGATCCACAGCACGACCCAGGCCACCAGCAGGGCGTCGAGCGCGAGCTGGGTGGCGAAGCGCGGCGTCGCGTCGGCGTAGAGCTTCATGGGCGACCGGTGACCACGGTCGAGCACGCGTACTCAGGTCGGTCCGGGTGCCCGCACGGTTCATCGGCGCCTGGGGCCGCGGCCAGGCTGGGCACATGAGCACTCCGACCTCCGTCCGCAACACGAACGCCTTCTACGCCCAGGCCGGCATCTCCTTCGCCGTCGCGCTCTGCGCGATGCTCTTCGCCGTCCTCTACGTCCCCGTCGACCCGTGGGTCCGTGCGTTCTTCGCGGTCACCACGCTCTACCTGACCACCTCGGCCTTCACGCTGGCCAAGGTGATCCGGGACGCCCAGGAGCACCAGGCGGTCGCCGCCCGCCTCGACCAGGCCCGTGTCGACAAGATCCTCGCCGAGCACGACCCGTTCCGCGCGGTCTCCTGACCGCCCGGACCGTTGCACGCGGCCATGGCACATGTCACTGCGACACGGTGTTCTGGTCACCTCCGTCCGGGGTACGGGAACCAGCACGAGGCGCGCGAGGCGCCTGCTTGACTCGTCGCACACCTCACCGATCGGAAGGACCCACGCCGTGGCCCGCAAGAGCCCCCTCGGGAAGATCACGCACGCCGCCCTCGACACCATCAAGGACCCGATCGGCTCGGGCACCCGGGCGGTGGGCCAGGCCGTCGGCCAGGCGAAGGGCACCGTCGAGCTCGGCAAGGCGGTGGCCGGTCAGGTGACCGGGCAGGCGCTGTCCCGGGCGACCGGCGCCGTCGATGCGGTCACCGCGCTCGTGCCGGGGCGGAAGAAGCACGGCTCGGCCGCGTCCCCGGCGGCCCCCAGCAAGGACCCGGTCACCCGGACGACCACCGAGCCAGCTGCCGGCGGTCCGGTCGCGAAGGAGGCCCCCGGCCCCGACCGGGCCCAGGGCGACCCGCTGGCACCGGCCGCGAAGGCCGCCACCACGGCCCCCGCGAAGCCGACCGCCAAGAAGGCCCCGGCGAAGAAGGCCCCCGCCACGAAGGCACCGGCCACCAAGACCCCCGCCGCCAAGGCACCCGCCGCCAAGGCACCCGCCACGAAGGCCCCGGCGGCGAAGAAGGCCTCGACGGAACCGGTGAAGGCGCCGGTCGAGGACGTCGCCACCGCCGCGGTCCGCGAGGCCGCCACCAACGCCCCCACCGGCAAGGGCGCGCTGAACAAGACCGCCACGAAGAAGGCGACGAAGAAGACCGCGAAGAAGGCCGCCCCTGCCGACAACGCGATCGATGCCGCCGCCGACTCGAGCGACGTCGACGTCACTCCCGCCGACATCGCCTCGAACATCGCCAAGAAGGCCCCGGCCGCGAAGAAGGCGCCCGCGGCCAAGAAGACCCCGTCCGCGAAGAAGGTCCCGGCCGCGAAGCGGACCGCCTCCGGTGACGTGCCGCTCTCGGCCGCCGAGCTCGCCGGCGGCGCCGGCACCGAGACGATCACCCCCGCCGGCACCCGCGGCGCGGACGTCGCGACCAACCCCGACACCACCGACCGGGGCCTCCAGCAGGTCGGCACCGAGCCGCTGGTCGACCCGTCCACCACCAAGGCGGTCGCCAGCGAGGCCGAGACCCTCGGTCGCGCCAGCGACACCGACAAGGGCTGACCACCCGGCGTACCCCGTCACCAGCACGGCCCCCGCGGATCGGATCCGCGGGGGCCGTGCTGCGTGCTGTGGTCTGGGTTTCACGGGCGGTTCTGGTCGCCGGTGGGGTCGTCACTCCGGCTGGGATGGGCTGACGGGTCGGGATCTGGCCCGCAGCAGCCAGCCGGTCGTCGTCAGACATGCAGATCCTCGGTCGACCGCCGTGTTTCCCGCAGGTCGCCATCGCTCGCCACGCGGTTCTGCATGTTCGGCGACGGCGATCGGACCCGCCCCGGGGCGCTGGTGGGCCGGGCCGATGGTCGGCGGGATGTTCCTGGTCGACCTTCGCGACGGCAGCACGACAGTCCGTCTGGTGGCAGGCGCATGGGCACGCCTCGTCCGCCGGCGGACGGTGCGGGCCGGCACGGGCACGGGCGGGAACGACGACCGCCCCCGCCGGAGGGCTCCGACGGGGGCGGTACGACGCGGCGCAGGCCGAGGTGCGCTACTTCAGCTCGGCGCTGGAGAGGCCCAGGACGCGGCGGGCGACGATCAGCTGCTGGATCTGCTGGGTGCCCTCGAAGATGTCGAGGATCTTGGAGTCGCGGGCCCACTTCTCCAGCAGCTCGGCCTCGCTGTAGCCGATCGAGCCGCACAGCTCGACGCACGACAGGGTGATGTCGGAGCCGACCCGGCCGGCCTTCGCCTTGGCCATCGAGGCCTCCAGCGAGTTGGGCTTGCGGTTGTCGGCCATCCACGCGGCCTGGAGCATCAGCAGGTAGGAGGCCTCCCAGTCCGCCTCCATCTGCAGCAGCCTGGCGGCCGCGGCGTGCTGGAGGTGGGCGGGCCGGTCGTGGTCGACGGTGACGCCGGCCTCGGCGAGCAGGGACCGGGTCAGGTCGAGGGCGGCGCGGGCGCAGCCGACGGCCATCGCGGCCACGAGCGGCCGGGTGTTGTCGAAGGTCGCCATCGCGCCGGCGAAGCCCTGCTTGGTGTCGATCTCCGGGGAGCCGAGCAGGTTCTCCTTCGGGACCCGGCAGTCCTCGAAGATGATGGTCGCGGTGTCGGAGGCCTTGATGCCGAGCTTGTGCTCGAGCCGGTCGACCCGCATGCCGGGGGTGCCCTTGGGCACGACGAAGGACTTGATCGCGGCCCGGCCGAGCGACCGGTCGAGGGTCGCCCACACGACGATGTGGTCGGCGCGGTCGCCCGCGGTGACGTAGATCTTCTCGCCGTTGAGGACGTACTCGTCGCCGTCGAGCACGGCGGTAGTCGTGATGTTGGCCGAGTCCGAGCCGGTGCCGGGCTCGGTGATCGCCATGCCGGCCCACACCCCGGCGAACCGCTCGGCCTGCTCGTCGTTGGCCACCGAGGCGATCGCGGAGTTGCCGAGCCCCTGGCGCGGCATGGAGAGCAGCAGGCCGACGTCGCCCCAGCACATCTCGGCGATCGACATGACCGAGGCGAGGTTCGCGCCGTTCTTGACGCCGCCCTCGTCCTTGGTCGCGCCGCCCTCGTCCCGGCGTACGCCGGCGGCCCCCGCGCCCTCGCTCGCGCCGGACTCCGAGAGCCCGTCGATCATCGCGGCGAGCATGTCGAGCTCCTTGGGGTAGGCGTGCTCGGCCTTGTCGTACTTGCGGGAGATGGGCCGCAGCATGTTCATCGCGACCTGGTGGGCCTGCGAGACCAGCGGGCGGAACTTCTTCGGGTCCTCGAGTGAGATGGGCATCAGACCAGCACGCTCCCTTCCATCACGCCGACGGCCCGCAGGTCGCGGTACCACCGCTCCACCGGGTGCTCCTTGACGAAGCCGTGGCCGCCGAGCAGCTGCACGCCGTCGAGGCCGATCTGCATGCCCTTGGCGGCACACAGGTTGCGGGCCAGGCCGACCTCGCGGCCGACGTCCTTGCCCGCCGCGGCACGCGAGGCCGCCTTGTAGGTCAGCAGCCGCATCGCCTGCAGCTCGATGGCCATGTTGGCGACCATGAACGCCACCGACTGGCGGTGGGCGACCGGCTCGCCGAAGGCCTGGCGCTCCTTGACGTAGGGCGTCACGTAGTCCAGCACGGCCTGGCCGGTGCCGACCGCGAGCGCGCACCAGGCCAGGCGCGAGAGCCGGACGCACTCGGTGTACGTCGTCCCGTCGGTCGCGCCGAGGACGGCGTCGGCCGGGACGGTCACGTCGGTGAGCACGAGCCGGGTCATCCCGGCGGCCCGCACGCCCATGCCGGGGTCGGCCTCGACGGAGAGCCCCGGCGTCGAGGACTCCACGAGGACGAGCACCGGCGCGCCGTCGAGGGAGGCGCCGACCACGAACAGCTCGGCCTCGGAGCCGAGCGGCACCAGCGACTTGGTGCCGCTGAGCACCAGGGTGTCGCCGCGGCGCTCGGCGGTGGTCGCCGGGGACAGCACGTCGAAGAGCACGCTCGGCTCGTTGAGCGCCAGCGCCGCGGCGGGGACGCCGCCGTCGCCCTCCCCGGAGAACGCCGGGAGGTAGGTGCGCTGCTGGGCGTCGGTGCCCCACAGGCCGAGCGCGGTGGCGACCGCGCCGGGCGCGAGGGTGGCGACGGCCAGGCCCATGTCGCCGCGCGCGAGCGCCTCGGCGACGAGCGTGCCGGCCACGGCCGAGCGCTCCTCGGAGATGCCGCCGAGGGCCTCGGGCACGCCGAGGAGCGGCAGGCCGATCTCCTCGGCCGCCGCGCGGACCGTCTCGGGCACCGCGCACGCCTCGTCGGCCTCCGCGGCGGCGGGCCGCAGGACCTCCTCGGCGAGCTCGGTCACCACGTCGACGAGCATCTGCTCGTCCTCGGTGGGGGTCAGGTCGAAGACGCCGGGGCGCGGCGCCGCGGGGACGCGCACGCCCGGCTCGCCGCGCCGGCCGACCTTCGCGAACGTGCGGCCGGCCGAGGTCGCGGTGCGGAACCCGCTCCGGGTGGCGGTGAAGACCGCCTGCTCGGTGGTCCGGCGCAGGCCGAGGCGGTCGATGAGGTCGCTCTGCGCCACGCGGTTGAGCGCCGCGACGGCGTACCCGATGGGGTCGCGCGACTCCTGCGAGGCGAGCCCGTGCCTGCCGCCGGGCCCCAGCTTCTGGATCAAGGACATGGCGTCAATGTAACTATGAGTTACACAACCGGCTACAGCAGGGCCCGTGGCCCGGCTCACACGGCGGGCGGGCGGGCCCGCGCCGACTAGGATTCGGGTCATGCCCGCCCCCGACGAGCCCGCGAAGCACGCCCCCCACGGACCGCTCCCGACCGGTGGCACCGTCCGGCCGATGACCCGCTGGGGCACCCCGGTGATGCACCGCCCCCAGCAGCCGGTGACCGCCTACGACGAGGAGCTCCGCTCGCTGGTCGCCGACATGGTCGCCACGATGTACGCCGCCGACGGCGTCGGCCTCGCGGCCTGCCAGATCGGGGTGGACCGCGCGGTGTTCGTCTTCGACTGCCCCGACGAGTCCGGCGACCACACGGTCGGCGTGGTGTGCAACCCCGAGCTGACCCTGCCCGAGGGCCGGGACCGCCACCTCGAGGAGTCCGAGGAGGGCTGCCTGTCCTTCCCCGGCGCCTTCGTGGAGTGCGCGCGGCCGGACTTCGCGACCGTGACCGGCACCGGGCTCGACGGGGAGCCGGTGACCTTCTCCGGCGACGGGCTGCTGGCCCGCTGCCTCCAGCACGAGACCGACCACACCAACGGCACGGTCTTCGGCGACCGGATCCCGACCAAGGCGCGCAAGAAGCTGCAGAAGCAGCACGACAAGCTGGCCGGCGACTACCCCGCGGACTGGCCCGTCGGCGAGGAGTGAGGCGGGCGCGGCTCGGAGGCGGGCCGCGCCAGCGCGTTGACGGTCGCGCCGAAGAGCCACGGCACCCGCTCGGCGGCCGGCACCAGCGCCGAGCGGGTCGGCCGCAGGCTGGTCACGCCGAGCAGCGCCTGGGTCAGCCAGCGGTAGCGACGGGTCAGTCGCCGCCAGTCCTGCTCGTAGCCGGGCACGTCATCGAGGGCCACCGCCCGCACCGCGGCCCCGGCCTGGGCCACCCCGAGCGCGATGCCCTCGCCGGTCAGCGCGTCGACGTACCCCGCGGCGTCGCCGACCAGGAGCACGCGCCCCGCGGTCCGCGCGGTCGCCTCCTGGCGCAGCGGGCCGGCCCCGCGGTCCGCGCTCGCCGGCTCCGCGCCGGCGATGCGGTCGAGCAGCTCGGGGAAGGCCGCCAGGTGCTCGTCGTAGCTCCCGCGGCGGGTGGTCAGCACCGCGATCCCGACCAGGTCCTCGGCGACCGGGGTGACGTAGGCCTCCGCCTCCCGGCCCCAGTGCACCTCGACGTGGTCGGTCCAGGGCCGCACGGCGAAGTGGCGGCGCAGCCCGCGGCGCACCTGCCCGCCGCGCGGCCGGTCCAGCCCGAGGGAGCGGCGCAGCGGCGAGTGCAGCCCGTCGGCGGCGACGACGTACCGACTGCGGTGGCCGGCGACGCTCACCCCGTCGTCGTCCTGCGTCAGCCCGGTGACGGTCGCCTGCTCGCACGGCACTCCGGCCTGCTCGACGGCGCCCCGCAGGGCGTCGTGCAGCGTCGTGCGGCGTACGCCGCGTCCGGGCCCGGAGCGGAACTCCGCCTCGACCCGGCGGGCCCCGGCGACGTACCGGATCCCGCGCAGGTCCTGCCCGGCCGGGTCGACCCCGAGCTCGCCCAGGGCCGCGACGGCGCCCGGCATCAGGCCCTCGCCGCACGCCTTGTCGATCGCGCCGACGCGCCGCTCGAGGACGAGCACGTCGAGGCCGGCGCGGGCGGCGTGCAGGGCGGTGGTGAGCCCGGCGGGCCCGCCGCCGACGACGATCAGGTCCCGCACGCCCTTGCTCATGCCGGCGCCCCGCCGGTGAGCCGGGCCAGGGCGGCGTCCTCCGCGCGGATGCGGGTGGCCAGCAGCCCGGCGTTGAGGACGGTGAAGACCAGCGCCGTGATCCAGGCGCCACCGACCAGCGGCAGGGCGACGCCCTCAACGACGACGGCGACGTAGTTGGGGTGCGGGATCCAGCGGTAGGGGCCGCCGGTGACCCGCGGGGCGCCCGGCACGACGATCACCCGGGTGTTCCACTGCTGCCCGAGGGTGCGGATGCACCACCAGCGCAGGCCCTGGGAGGCCAGGCAGAGCACGAGCATGCTCCAGACCAGGGCTGACGGCGGGTCGGGCCGGCGGACCCAGACCTCGACCAGCGCGCCGACGAGCAGGCCGGTGTGGAGCACCACCATGAACGGGTAGTGCCCGCGGCCGGACTCCACTCCCCCGCGCGCCAGGCTCCAGGCGGCGTTGCGGTTGGACACGACCAGCTCGGCGACCCGCTCCAGGCCGACCGCGACGACCAGCAGGGTGAACCCGACCTCGAGGCTCACGCGGCCGCCTCCGGCGCGCGCAGCAGCACCAGCTCGGAGCAGAAGCCCGGGCCCATCGCGAGCATCAGGCCGTAGGAGCCCGGCCGGGGTGGCCGGTCGGCGAGGGTGTCGGCGAGCACGTTGAGCACGGACGCGGAGGACAGGTTGCCGATCCGGCGCAGCGAGTCCCAGGTCATGCCCAGCGCGTGCCGGTCGACGGCGAGGGCGTCCTGGAGGGCCTCGAGCACCTTCGGGCCGCCGGGGTGCGCGACGTACCACTCGATGTCGGCCGCGCTGAGGCCGTGGTCGGCGAGGAACCCCTCGACGTCGCCGCCGACGTACTGACGGACCAGGTCCGGCACGGAGGAGTCGAGGACGATCTTGAGCCCGCCGGCGCCGACGTCCCAGCCCATGGTGCGCTCGGAGTCGGGGTACATCCGGCTCCGGGCGGCGAGGACCTCGGGCTGGTCGGGGCGGGCGGACCGGGCGAGCGGGTGGTCGGGCCCCACCGCGACCACCGCCGCGGCGCCGTCACCGAAGAGCCCGCTGGCGACGAGGTTGGCGACCGAGACGTCGTCGCGCTGCAGGGTCAGCGAGCACAGCTCCACCGAGAGCAGCACCGCGACGCCGTCGGGACGGCCGCGGAGCAGGTCGTGGAGGCGGGCGACGCCGGCCGCGCCCGCGACGCAGCCCAGGCCGACCAGCGGCAACCGGATGACGTCGGGACGCATCCCGATCTCCTGGGCCACCCGCGCCTCGATCGAGGGCACCGCGAGGCCGGTCACGGTGCACGAGACGACGACGTCGACGTCGGCCGGGGTCAGCCCGACCGCCTTGAGCGCGTCCACGACCGCGCGGGCGCCGAGCTCGACGCCGGCGCGGATGAACGCGTCGTTGGACTGCCCGAAGTCCTCGAGCCGGGCGTAGTCCTCCAGCGGCAGCGCGGTGTGCCGCGTCTCGACGCAGGCGTTGCGGTGGAAGCGGTCGACGACCGCGCGGTTCACCGACCCGGCCAGCAGCGTGGACGCGAAGGACTCGGTGATCTCCTCCTGGGTGTGCCGGTGCTCGGGCAGCACGCCGCGGACGCTCACGACGGTGCTCGGTCGGGGGCTCGGTCGGAGCGAGCGGCGCCCCTCGGCGGTGGTGGCGGTCATGCGGGCTCCTTGGCGATGACGGTGGTCGTGTCGGCGGGCGTGTCGGCGGGTGGGCGGAGCAGGGCGCGGCCGAGGCCGAGCGCGAGGGACGGGGTGAGCCGGCCGCGGGCCAGGCCCAGCTCGACGAGGCCGTCGAAGACCTGCTGGTCGGCGGCCGCGGCGGCGATGCCGGCGGTGAGCACGCGCGGGCTGCGGGTGAGCCGGGCGGCCAGCGCGGTGTGCCGCAGGTGCGGGAGCAGGAGGTCGCGCGTCCCGCGGCGGTGCAGCAGCCCCGCGCGTTCGGGCCGGCCCGAGCGGAGCGCCGCGGCCGCCGCGCGACCGGCGGCGAGGCCGGTGGCCACCGCGTAGAAGATGCCCTCGCCGGTGAGCGGGTTGACCAGGCCGGCGGCGTCGCCCACGAGGAGCACACGGCCGCGGCTCGGGCGCCAACGGGCGGTCGAGAGCGGGAGGTGGTGCCCGCGCCAGCCGGTGCCGTCCGCGGCCACGCCGGGCAGCAGCCGCTCGAGCCGGTGGAGCAGCTGGGCGCGGGTGGGCGCCGGCCGGCCGGCATGCAGCACCTCGCCGTAGCCGACGTTGGCGGTGTCGTCGCCGCAGTCGAAGGACCAGGCGTACGACGGCTGGTGCTCGGTGCCGAGCTCGATCACCTGCCGGCCGGCGTGCGCGGCCGCGACCGGCGCGTAGCCGCGGATCGCCAGCGCGACCGGTCCCCGGCGCCGCCCGAGCGCCCGGCGGACGACCGAGTGGGCGCCGTCGGCACCGACCACGACCGCCGCGGCCAGGTCGTCGTCGAGCACGACCGCCTCGGGGGTGACCTCCAGGCCGCGGACCCGGTGGCGGCGCAGGTCGGCGCCCGCGGCGAGCGCCGCCTCGACGAGCCGGGCGTCGAGGACGGCCCGCGGGACGACGTACGCCGGGCGGGTCATGGTGCGCTCGGCCGCGACCGGGCCGTGGGCCAGCCGGAGCCGGCACACCGGCGTGCGGTCGTCGAGCAGCCCGCTGACCCCGACGGTGGCGAGCAGGTCGAGCACGTGCGGGGCGATGCCGTCGCCGCAGGCCTTGTCGCGGGGGAAGTCGGCGCGGTCCAGCAGCAGCACTCGCAGGCCGGGGTCGGCGTGCAGGGCCCCGAGCGCGGTGGCGGCGCCGGCCGGCCCGGCGCCGACGACGACGAGGTCCCAGGCGCTCACCGGGCCACCACCAGGAGCAGGACGTCGAGCAGCGCGACCGCGACCGCGGCGCGGAACGGCGCGCGGCCGCTGGTGACCAGGGTCAGGACGGTGAGCACGAGGACGACGCCGAGGGCGCCGAGCGTCCAGGCCGGCGGGCTCCCGGCGGGCCCGAGGACGGCGAGCACCGAGGCGGCGGCGAGCAGCGCGGCGGCCAGCGCCCGCGAGGCGGGCGCCCCGATCCGGTGCGGCAGGCCCCGGACGCCGGTCCGGGCGTCGTCGGCGAGGTCGGGCAGGGTGTTGAGCAGGTGCGCGCCGACGCCGAGCAGCGCGCCCGCGGCGCCGGCCCAGGCCGGGGCCCACGCCGGGTCGGGCCCGGCGAGGGTGACGACGGAGGGCAGGGTGCCGAAGGCGCAGGCGTACGGCGCCCAGGACCACCAGGTCGCCTTGAGCCCGAGGTTGTAGGCGTGCCCGGCACCGGCGCCGAGCGCCACGTTGACCAGCGCGCTGCGCCAGCCGAGGAGCGCGGAGAGCGCCAGGCACGCGGCGGCCGTGGCGCCCAGCGCGGCGACCACCCAGGAGACCGGCAGCAGCCCGGTGGCCAGCGGCTTGTCGCGGCGGCCGACGGCGCGGTCGCGGGTCACGTCGCGCAGGTCGTTGCCCCAACCGATGGTCAGCTGCCCGGTCAGCACGGCGAGGGTGACCAGCACGGCGTCGCGGGCGTCGAGGTCGCTGCGGACCGCGAGCAGGGCCGCGATGGCGGTGACCGCGAGAGCCGGGCCGCCGTGGGCGGCCGCGAGCAGCGCCGCGGCCCGTCCGCCGGGGCGGGTGGGCCGGGAGGCGGGGACCGCGCTGGTGGTCACGGCCGGCGGCGCACAGCGACCGGTCCGCGTCGTACGGCGTCGCCGACCGCGCCGAGCACGGTCCGCGGCCGCAGGGCAGGGGTGCGGCCGGAGGCGGCGTCCTGCATCCCGGCGACGACCTCGGCGAAGACGTCCGGGCCGTCCTTGGTCGGCGCCCAGCCGAGCTCGACCCGGGCGCGGGTGGTGTCCATGGTCGGCAGCGCGAAGCCCATGTCCAGCCAGCCAGTGTCGACCTGCTGGAGCCGGGCGTGCCAGGTCGCGGACATGAACGCGCGCACCACCGGCGCGGGCACGTGGACCAGTCGCGCGCCGAGCGCGTCGGCGATGGCCTCGGCGGTGACCGGCGGGTCCGCCGCGAGGTTGAACGGGCCGGCGGCACGCTGGCGGAGCACGGCGGCAACGGCCTCGGCCACGTCGTCGGTGTGCACCATCGGCACGACCAGGCCGCGGTCCATGGGGAGCACCGGCAGCAGGCCGAGCGCGCGGGCGGGGACCATCGCCGGCACGCCGTACCGCAGCAGCGCCGAC
This sequence comes from Nocardioides marmotae, assembly GCF_013177455.1. Lineage (NCBI taxonomy): Bacteria > Bacillati > Actinomycetota > Actinomycetes > Propionibacteriales > Nocardioidaceae > Nocardioides > Nocardioides marmotae. The sequence continues at coordinate 2,121,763 of NZ_CP053660.1, read as the reverse complement.
CCGGCGGCGCGCTGGCCGACGATGCCCGGGCGCAGCCGGGTGACCACCCGGTCGGGGTGGGCGGCCTCGTGCTGGTCGAGCAGGCGCTCGGCGGCGGACTTGTGCCGGCTGTAGCGGGAGGTCGGCACGCCCTCGGTGGGCCAGGACTCATCGACCGGGCGGTCGTCGGTCTTGGGCGCGTAGGCGCCGACCGAGGACATGTGCACCACGTGGGGCACGTCGGCCACGGCGGCCGCGCGCAGCACGCGGCGGGTCCCGCCGATGCCGGTCTCGGCCAGGTAGGTCAGGTCGTGGGAGGGCTGGAAGCCCCAGGCGAGGTGCACGACGGCGTCGGCGTCGCGGAAGGCCTCGAGGAGGGTCTCGTGGCAGGCGTCGGTGCTGAGGTCGGCGGCGTGCCAGGTGACGTCGTCCCCGCCGACCTCGGGAGGACGTCGAGCCAGCCCGACGAGGTCGTGGGTGCCCTCGGCCCGCAGCCGCCGCACCAGGGCGGAGCCGATGTTGCCGGTCGCTCCGGTGATCGCGATGCGCATGAGCGCTCGGTGCCCCGTGGCGGAGGGACTCACACGGCGTCCCGGGCGCCCGTCGGGGCACCCGGGACGCCGGGAATGGATCAGGTGACGCCGCGCGTGGGGCGCGTGGGCGGCCCGCGTGGTGGCGGGCGCTGGGCTCAGCGGGTCACAGGAACCGGCCGCAGTGCGGCCACGGCGAGCGGCCGCGCTGCTTGTAGAGCAGCTTGGCGCGGTAGGTCTGCTCGGCGGCCGAGGCGCGGTGCGGCAGGCCGCGTCCGCCGACGGAGCGCCAGGTGGCGACGTCGAACTGGTAGAGCCCGTAGTAGCCGGCGGGGTTGACCGCGCGGGGGTTGTTGCTCGACTCGCAGCGGGCCAGGCCGCGCCAGTTCAGGCGGTCGGCGACGGGCACCGACCGGCGCGGGGCGCCGACGAGCACGCGGCGCGGCCGCGGGTCGCGGACCATCGTCTTGCGGACGGCGCGCTTGACCACGCGGGCGTTGTGGGTCACCCGGATGACGCGCACCTTGCGCACGCCGTGCCGACCGTCGCGCACGACGCGACGCTGGCCGGGCTTCAGCTTCGTCGTACGCCGCTCCACGACGCCGGGACGCACCTTGACGCGGCGGGTGTCGACCTTGCGCTCGACGCGGACCACCTTGACGGTGTCGCCGCGACGCAGCTTGCGCTGCTCGCCGTTGACCCGGCGGTCACCGCGCAGGACCCGGACGTGGTCGCGCGGCGCGACCTCGACGGCGTGCTCGCGGAGGACGCCGGCGGGCCAGGAGGCGGAGGTGCGCACCGTGCGGGTCTTCTGGCGTCCCACGCGGAGCCGGACGGGGGTGGTGGTGTCCTCGGCAGCGGCGGCCGCCGCGGGCGCCTCGCCGGCGTCGGGCGACTGGTCGCCGGTGGCCGTGGCCGCGCCGGGCAGCAGCGCCAGGACGACCGCGGTCGTCAGGGCGGAGGTGGCCGCGAGCCGCGTGGTGCGGCCGGTGGGCAGGACGGAGGGCAGGAAAGGATGCAGGGGCATAGGTGAGGAGGTCCAAACGGGATTCGACGCCCTCGCCGAGCTGCGAGGGTCTCCTGGTCGTGAAACGGCCGGATCGTGCGGCCGCGGGAGCCCGACCGGTCCGGCATCGTGGGCCGCCCGGCGGGACGGCCGTCGACGGTACGTGAGGCCCCTCGATTCCTCGAATCGGCACCAACGGGCCCCGGGCCGATCGGCGCCCGTCCCCGCCTCGTCCCTGCCTCGTCCCCGCCGGCCTTCCCCGCCTGCGGTGTGACATCGGTCGCGTGTGGGCGTGCGAGGGCCGGGTACCCGGCTCGCGTCCGCCCCCGGAAGGAGCACCGACCATGACCGAGCCCACCGACCTGCGTGCCCGCGCCGCCGACCTGCCGAAGGGCGACGTCGTCGCGGTGCTGCTCGAGCAGCACGACCGCATCCGCGAGATGTTCCGCACCGTGCTGGACTCCGAGGAGGAGCACCGCCAGCGCGACTTCGACCGGCTGCGCGCCTTCCTCGCGGTCCACGAGACCGCCGAGGAGATGATCCTCCGGCCGGTCACCGCCCGGACCGACGCCGACGTGGCCGACGCCCGCAACCGTGAGGAGGCGGCGTCCAACGTCGTGCTCGCCGAGCTCGAGCACCTCGACGCCGCGAGCGAGGAGTTCGGGGACCGGCTCCGGGCCTTCCAGGAGATGGTGGTCGCCCACGCCGAGGCCGAGGAGCGCGAGGAGCTCCCCCGGATCCTCGAGACCTGCGACGACCCGATGCGCCAGGTGATGGGCAAGGCGCTCCTCGCCGCGGAAGCGGTCGCTCCCACTCACCCGCACCCCTCGACGGCCGGCTCCCCCGCCGCCCAGTGGATCGCCGGCCCGATCGCCTCGCTGGTCGACCGCACCCGCGACGCGATCCGCGCCGTCACCCGCTGACGCGCCGGCCGGCCGCGGCTCGGTCGTGTGCCCGAGGACGCGCTCGCCCGCGTCGACAGGCACACGACCCCCGTGCCCGGGCACGCAGCGGGGGCAGGTCAGCGGCAGGTCACTGCCGGGTCGGGTACGCCGTGCCGCCGTCGGCCGCGAGCGCCTCGGCGACGATCCGCAGGTGCTCCTCCTGCATCGCGGGGTCGAGCGGCGGGAGCACGTCGTCCCAGAACGCCAGCATCGCGCCGCGGCCCTGCATCATCCCGGCGGGGCGGGCCAGCGCCCACAGGTGGACGTGCTCCGACCCGTCGCCCCAGCGGCTGAAGTGGACCCGCGCGACGCCCGGGACCTGCTTGATCGCCAGGCTCAGCCGCTGCATGAGCGGGCCGAGGCTGGCCAGCACGTGCGGCGGGGCGTCGTCGAGGCGGCAGTGCTCGTTGGGCGCCAGCCCGCCGACGTACGGCAGGCCCATCCGGGTCCAGCCCGCGTCGACGTGCCAGGTGTCGTCCTCCCAGATCCGGTGCGGGTGCCGCTGGCAGTGCGGGCAGGCGGAGGGGTCCTCGACGCCGCGCCGGGGCTCCTCGGGCACGAGCATCTCCGCGAGCGGCGGGAGCCGGACGTCCTCGAACCGGGTGAGCGGCCCCTCGAGGAGGGGCGTGGGGTCCAGGCGCTCGCCGATCGGGAGCGTGCGGTGGTACGGCGAGTCCGCGGGCTGCTGGTCCATGGCAGGACCCTAGGGCCGACGCCGGGTCTGTGACCCGGGTCAGCGCTCCTGGTCAGCGCCGCGCGGTGACGTAGCAGGCGACCGCGGTGGCGGCGGCGACGTTGAGGGAGTCGACGCCCTCGGCCATCGGGATGATCGCGCGGCGGTCGGCGGCCTGCTCCCACCGCGAGGAGAGCCCGTGGCCCTCCGAGCCGAGCACCAGCGCCACCTTGTCGACCCCGGCGACCGCCTCGTCGATGGGCGAGGAGTCGGCCGCGAGGGTCAGCGCGACGGTGGTGAACCCGCGCGCCGAGAGCGACGGGAGGGCGTCGTACCAGTCCGGCAGCCGGGTCCACGGCATCTTGAAGACCGTGCCCATCGCGACCTTGATCGACCGGCGGTAGAGCGGGTCGGCGCACCGGGGCGCGAGGAGCACGGCGTCGAAGCCGAGGGCGGCCCCGGAGCGGAAGATCGCGCCGACGTTGGTGTGGTCGACCACGTCCTCGAGCACGAGGACCGAGCGGGCGCCGTCGAGCACCTCGTCGAGGCTCGGCAGGGGGCGGCGCTGGAGCGAGGCGAGGGCGCCGCGGTGGACGTGGAAGCCGGTGACCTGCTCGGCGAGCGCCTCGGAGAGCACGTAGCAGGGCACCTCGGAGCGGTCGAGGACGTCGGCGAGGCCGTCGAGCCAGCGCGGGGCCATGAGGAAGGAGCGCGGCGTGAAGCCGCCCTCGACGGCGCGGCGGACGACCTTCTCGCCCTCGGCGAGGAACAGCCCGTGCTCGGCCTCGAGGTTCTTGCGCAGCTCGACGTCGCGCAGGTCGCGGTAGTCGGCCAGCCGCGGGTCGGCGGGGTCCTCGATCTGGACCAGGTGCGCCATCAGTCGCCCTCCTCCGTCGACGGCACGGCGCCGAAGCGCTCGGGGTGGGCGACCGCGACGACGTCGCCGACGACGATGATCGCGGGCGGCTTGACCTGCTCGGCCTCGAGGTCGACGGCCAGCGTGGCGAGGGTGGAGAGCACCGTCCGCTCCCCCGGCATCGTCCCGTCGCAGACCACCGCGACCGGGGTCGTCGGCGCCCGGCCGCCGGCGAGCAGCGCCTCGGCGATGAGGGGTGCGTTCTGCACCGCCATCATCAGCACCAGCGTGCCGCGCAGCCGCGCGACCGCGGACCACTCGGTCAACGAGTCGGGGTGGCCGGGCGGCAGGTGCCCGGAGATGACGGTGAACTCGTGGGCGACGCCGCGGTGGGTGACCGGGATGCCCGCGACCGCCGGCACCGAGACGGGGCTGGTCAGGCCGGGCACGACCGTGACCGGCACGCCGGCCTCCCGGCAGGCGATGACCTCCTCGTAGCCGCGGCCGAACACGAAGTTGTCGCCGCCCTTGAAGCGCACCACGCGCTTGCCGGCCAGGGCCCGGTCGACGATCACCCGGTTGATCTCCTCCTGCTGGGCGCTGCGGCCGCGCGGCAGCTTGGCCACGTCGACCAGCTCCACGTCGGCCGGCAGGTCGCCCAGCAGCTCGCGCGGCGCGAGCCGGTCGGCCACCACGACGTCGGCGTCCATGAGCGCCTTGCGGCCGGCGACCGAGATCAGCTCGGGGTCCCCCGGCCCGCCGCCGACCAGCACCACGCCCGGCGTACGCCGCCGCTGCCGCCGTGCCGCCAGCACGCCCTCGCGCATCTGCTCGACGATCTCGTCGCGGATGCGCGCGGAGCGCTGCGGCTCGCGGTTGCCCAGCACCGCGACGGTGATCCCGTCATGGCGGCCGGTGGCCGGCGTCCAGGCGGTGGCGCGGGTCGCGTCGTCGGCGCGCACGCAGAAGACGCGGCGTTCCTCGGCCGCCCGGCTGACCCGCTCGTTGACCTCGGGCAGGTCGGTGGCCGCGATGCAGTACCACGCCTCGTCCAGGTCGGTGTCCGCGAAGCCGCGCTCGTGCCAGGTCACCTCGCCCGAGCCGACCAGGCCCTCGATCGCGGGCGTCACCTCGGGGGCGACGACATGGACCTCGGCCCCGGCGGCGATCAGCTGCGGGACGCGCCGTTGCGCGACGTGACCGCCGCCCACCACGACGACGCGGCGGTCGGCGAGGCGCAGGCCCGAGGGGTACGTCGGGAAGTCGTCCACCCCCGCATTCTCCCGTGTGCCGTCCGGGCGCCGGTGGTACGGGTTCGGGGACCGGACTACGTTCGGCCACGACCGTCCCCTGCGATAGGAGCGCCATGTCCTCGTCCCTCGACCGCCCGGTGGCCCCGAACCCGTACGACCTGCTGCCGCCCGTGCCGTCGTTCACGGTCACCAGCACCGACGTCACCGACGGGCAGCCGCTGGACCAGGCCCAGGTCGCCGACGGCGGGGACACCTCGCCGCAGCTGTCGTGGTCCGGCGCGCCCGAGGGGACGAAGAGCTACACGATCACCTGCTTCGACCCCGATGCCCCGACGCCGAGCGGCTTCTGGCACTGGGTGCTCGTGGACGTGCCGGCCGACGTGACCGAGCTGCCGACCGGCATCGGCGCCGAGGGGGCTGACCTGCCCGGAAAGGCGTTCATGTGCCGCAACGACGGCGGCTCCAAGGCGTTCATGGGCGCGGCGCCGCCGGCGGGCGACCAGGTGCACCGGTACTTCTTCGTCGTGCACGCCGTCACCGAGGACACCCTCGGCGTCGACTCCGACGCCTCCCCCGCGGTCGTGTCGTTCAACCTGGCCTTCAAGACCGCCGGCCGGGCGATCCTGCACGGGACCTACCAGCACTGAGCGAGGCCGCGCCAGCGGACTCGCTGCTGGTGGTCGAGCAAGCCGCGCGACCGAGGAACGAGGTCGCGACCGGCGTGTCGAGACCCGGCGACGGGCGCAGGGCCGCGGCCACGGTCACCGGGTTTCGACACGCTCGCTCGCGCTCGCTGCTCAACCAGCGGTAGCAGCCGTGGGCACCGGGTTTCGACACGCTCGCTCGCGCTCGCTGCTCAACCAGCGGCAGCGGCCGTGGTCACCGGGTTTCGACACGCTCGCTCGCGCTCGCTGCTCAACCAGCGGTAGCAGCCATGGTCACCGGGTTTCGACACGCTCGCTCGCGCTCGCTGCTCAACCAGCAGTAGCGGCCGTGGTCACCGGGTTTCGACACGCTCGCTCGCGCTCGCTGCTCAACCAGCAGTAGCGGCCGTGGTCACCGGGTTTCGACACGCTCGCTCGCGCTCGCTGCTCAACCAGCGGTAGCGGCCGTGGTCACCGGGTTTCGACACGCTCGCTCGCGCTCGCTGCTCAACCAGCGGAGGCCCGGCGGAGCAACTCCTCGAAGGGCGTGGGCTCGGCGAGCTCGTCGTCGACGGTGCGGCGCACCGGGCCCGCGGCGTCGGCGGGGCTGACCTTGCCCACCAGGGCGGCCAGCTCGCCGGCGGCGCGGGTGATCCGCTGCTCGAGCTCGGGGCTCGCGAAGTCCTCGGTCGCCGCGAACACCCCGGTCGGGACCACGACGGCCCGCAGGTAGGCGAACAGCGGCCGCAGCGCGTGCTCGAGCACCAGCGAGTGCCGGGCCGTGCCCGCGGTCGCCGCGACCAGGACGGGCTTCCCGTCGAGCGTGCCGGGTTCCAGGACGTCGAAGAAGGTCTTGAACAACCCCGAGTACGACGCGCTGAACACCGGCGTGACCACGACCAGCCCGTCGGCGTCACGCACCGCGGCGATCGCCGCGGCGAGCTCCGGGCCCGGGAAGCCGGTCAGCAGCCGGTCGGTGAGCTGGTGGGCCAGCTCGCGTAGCACGACGTGGGTGACCTCGACCTCCGCGAGCGCCTCCGCGGTCGCGGCGGCCAGCCGGTCGGCCAGCAGCCGCGTCGAGCTGGGGTCGGCCAGCCCGGCCGAGACGACGACCAGCCGGGTCATGCGAGCACGTCCTCGGCGCGGTGCCCCGTCGCGGAGTCGGCGGCGGCGTACACGGTGGCGTCCTTCCCGCCGCCGGCCGCGGCGACCAGGGAGCCATGGGTGGGGGCGTCCGGGACGTGCGCGGGCCGGCCCTCGGCGAAGCCCTGGCGCATCGCCGGCAGGATCTCGCCGAGCAGGTCGAGCTGCTCGAGCACGGTCTTCAGCGGCAGGCCGGCGTGGTCGATGAGGAACAGCTGGCGCTGGTAGTGGCCGACGTAGTCGCGGAAGGACAGCGTCCGCTCCAGCACCTGCTGGGGCGAGCCGACGGTCAGCGGCGTCGCCTCGGTGAAGTCCTCCAGCGACGGGCCGTGGCCGTAGACCGGGGCGTTGTCGAAGTAGGGACGGAACTCCCGGACGGCGTCCTGGCTGTTGGGCCGCATGAAGAACTGCCCGCCCAGCCCGACGATCGCGGTGTCGGCCGGGCCGTGGCCGTAGTGCTCGAAGCGGCGGCGGTAGAGGTCGACCATCTGCTGGGTGTGCGAGGCCGGCCAGAAGATGTGGTTGTGGAAGAACCCGTCGCCGTAGTACGCCGCCTGCTCGGCGATCTCGGGGCTGCGGATCGACCCGTGCCACACGAACGGCGGGACGCCGTCGAGCGGGCGCGGGGTGGAGGTGTAGCCCTGGAGCGGGGTGCGGAACCGGCCGGACCAGTCGACGACGTCCTCACGCCACAGGCGGTGCAGCAGCGCGTAGTTCTCGATCGCCAGGTTGATGCCCTGGCGGATGTCCTTGCCGAACCAGGGGTAGACCGGGCCGGTGTTGCCGCGCCCCATCATCAGGTCGACGCGGCCGTCGGTGAGGTGCTGGATCTTGGCGTAGTCCTCCGCGATCAGCACCGGGTCGGTGGTGGTGATCAGCGTGGTCGCCGTGGACAGCACGATCCGCTCGGTCTGCGCGCCGATGTAGGCCAGCGTCGCGGTGGGGTTGGAGGAGATGAACGGCGGGTTGTGGTGCTCACCGGTCGCGAAGACGTCGAGCCCGACCTCCTCGGCCTTCTTGGCGATCGCCACGGTGGCCTTGATGCGCTCCTGCTCGGTCGGCGTGCGACCCGTCGTGGGGTCCATCGTGACGTCGCCGACGCTGAAGATGCCGATCTGCATGGCCTGCCTCGTTCCTCGCGGGTGCGGCGGTGTCGCCGACACTGTGATTGAAAGTCGAACTATGCGTGTCAACCACGGTCTCCGCCACGGTATTCCGTGAAGATGGCGCGGTGCGCGTGCGGTGGTGGGTCCCGGTCCTGGTCCTGCTCGCGACGGTCGGGCAGCTGGCCGTCGCCCAGTGGGTGCCGGGCATCGACCGGTTCGAGGGCAAGGCGTTCGGCGCGCGGCTGGTCGCCTACCCGCTGCTGATGCTCCTGGCGCCGCTGATCTGGTGGGCGTGGTCACGCCGCCGCGCCACCTCCGACGCTGCGCCGCCCTGGGGTGCGTTCACCCTGGTGATGCTGCCGTTCCTCGTGGACGTGACCGGCAACAGCCTCGATCTCTACGACTCCGTCGTGTGGTGGGACGACCTCAACCACTTCGTGAACTGGCTGCTGCTGTGCGCGGGCATCGGGCTCCTGGTGTGCGGCTCGGTCCGGCCGCGCTGGGCGGTCGTCGCGCTGGTCACCGGCCTGGGCGCGGCGCTCGCCATCGGCTGGGAGGTCGGCGAGTGGTTCACCTTCATCCGCCACGGCACCGAGGCCGACACCGCCTACGAGGACACCCTCGGCGACGAGGTGCTCGGCACGCTCGGGGCGTTCGTCGCCGGGCTGCTGGTCGCGCGGGTCCTCGGGCGGCGGGACCCGGCGCCGGACCGGGAGGACCGCCCGGCGGCGTACGTCGCCTCCGGCCGCGACCGCACGTGAGCCTCTGGCTCGCGATCGCCCGGCGGGCCTTCCGGCGCTACTCGACCTACCGCGCCGCCACGCTGGCCGGCATCTTCACCAACAGCGTCTTCGGGATCATCCACAGCTTCGTGTTCCTCGCGGTGTGGACGGCCGCGCCGGGCGCCGGCGGCTACTCCGCCCAGGACGCGGTGACCTACGTCTGGCTGGGCCAGGCGCTGATCATGACCACGGCGCTGTGGGGCGGCGGGACCACCGAGGACCTCGCCGAGCGGATCCGCACCGGTGACGTGGTCATCGACCTCTACCGGCCGGTGGGGCTGATCGGCTGGTACCTCGCCGGGGACCTCGGCCGCGCGGCGTACCACCTGCTCACCCGGGGCCTGGCGCCGCTGCTGCTCGGCGCCCTGCTCTTCGACCTGACCGCGCCGAGCGGCGTCGTCGGGGTCGTCGCGGTGCTCGTCAGCGTGGCGCTGGCCGTGGTCGTGAGCTTCGCGATCCGGTTCCTGGTGGCCTGCCTGGCGTTCTGGCTGCTCGACGCGATCGGGCCGCGGCTGCTGGCGCTGGTGCTGGCCACCTTCTTCTCCGGGATGGCCGTGCCGCTGGTGATCTTCCCCGACGGGCTGCGCGAGGTGGCGCTGGTGCTGCCGTGGGCCTCGCTGCTGCAGACCCCGGCCGACATCTGGCTGGGCCAGCGCGAGGGCTGGTCGCTGCTCGGCGGGCTGGGCCTCCAGGCGGGCTGGGCGGTCGCGCTGCTCGCGCTGTGCTCGCTCGTGCTGGCCCGGGCGACCCGGAAGGTGGTGGTCCAGGGTGGCTGAGCCCGTCCCCCCGAAGGTCCTCGAGCCGGTGCGCCTCTACGCCCGGATCGCACAGATGTGGGTGCGCGCATCGCTGGCCTACCCGGCGTCGTTCTGGACGATGACGGTCGGCGCGTTCGTCGTGACCGCCCTGGACTTCGTCGGCGTGTGGATCCTCTTCGGCACCGTCGACGGCCTCGGCGGGTTCGGGCTGCGCGAGGTGGCGCTGCTCTACGGCGCGACCGGGATCGGGATCGGCGTCGCCGACCTGCTGATCGGCAGCGTCGAGCAGATCGGGCAGCACGTGCGCACCGGCGCCCTCGACGTGATGCTCGTGCGGCCGGTGCCGCTGATCGTCCAGGTCTGCGCCGACCGGTTCCAGCTGCGCCGGCTCGGGCGGATCGCGCAGGCCGTCGTCGTGCTGGGCTACGGGCTCGGCGCGGTCGAGTGGACCGCCGCCCGGGCGGTGGTCGCGGTCGTCATGGTCCTCACCGCAGGGGTGATCTTCTTCTGCCTCTTCGTGATCTTCGCGTGCGTGCAGTTCTGGACGACCGACGCCAGCGAGCTCGCGAACGCCTTCACCTACGGCGGCAACACCCTGACGCAGTACCCCCTCACGCTCTTCCCCGGCGAGCTGGTCAAGAGCCTGACCTTCGTGCTCCCGGTGGCGTTCGTGAACTGGTACCCCTGCCTCTACCTCCTCGGCCGCGACGACCCGTTCGGCCTGCCGGACTGGCTCCAGCTCGCCGGCCCCGTCCCCGCGCTGCTGCTGTGCGGCGTCACCGCCCTGGCCTGGCGCGCCGGCGTCCGCCACTACGAGTCCACCGGGAGCTGAGATGACCCAGCCCGAGACCCAGCCCACCCAGACCCACCGCGAGCCCCTCATCGAGGCGCGCGACCTGCGCCGCACCTTCGTCGTACGCCGCCGGGCCGGCCGGCTGCGCCGGGTGGCCACCGAGGTGGAGGCCGTCCGCGACGTGACGTTCTCGATCGGCGCCGGCGAGATGGTCGGCTACATCGGCCCCAACGGCGCCGGGAAGTCGACCACCATCAAGATGCTCACCGGCATCCTGGTGCCGACCAGCGGCCACCTGCGGGTCGCCGGGCTCGAGCCGAGCCGCCGGCGCACCGAGCTGGCCCGCCGGATCGGCGTCGTCTTCGGCCAGCGCACCACCCTGTGGTGGGACCTGCCGCTGCGCGACTCCTTCGAGCTGCTCCAGCGGATCTACCGGGTCCCGCCGGCGACGTACCGCCGCAACCTCGAGCGCTACGTCGAGCTGCTCGCGCTCGGGGACCTGCTCGACACCCCGGTGCGGCAGCTGAGCCTGGGTCAGCGGATGCGCGGCGACATCACCGCCGCGCTGCTGCACGACCCGGAGATCCTCTACCTCGACGAGCCGACGATCGGGCTGGACGTGGTGAGCAAGGGCCGGCTGCGCGAGTTCCTCCGCGCGCTCAACGAGGAGCGCGGCACGACGCTGCTGCTCACCACCCACGACCTGCAGGACATCGAGGCGCTCTGCTCGCGGGTGATGGTCGTCGACGGCGGCACGCTCGTCCTCGACGGGCCGCTCGACGCGCTGCGCGCCCGCGGCGGCGCACGCCGCACCCTGGTGGTCGACCTGGTCGACGAGGCGCCGCCGATCGAGGTCCCCGGCGCTACCACCGACCGGGTCGAGGGGCCGCGGCAGTGGCTGTCCTTCCCCGTCGGCGCGAGCGCCGCGCCGGTGGTCGCCGCCGTCGCCGCGGCCTACGACGTCGCCGACCTGTCGTTGCCGGAGCCGGCGATCGAGGACGTGATCAAGGAGCTGTACGCCGGGGGCTGACCCTCCCGGCCGGCCCGGACCGCAGCCGCGACCGCCAGGCGCCGGTCAGCTCGGCCACGGTGCTGTGCGCGAGGGGGACGTCGGGGTAGCGCGCCCGCAGCGCCACCCCGTCGGGGGTCGCCGAGAGCCACAGCTGCACGTCGTCGGCGAGGGTCGGCGCGGAGACGTGGTGGGCGTTGCGCGCCCGGGCCTCGGCGGCGCCCGGCAGCCGGGTGTAGTCCAGCCAGGACACCATGAACACGTCGGCGCGCTCGCGCACCAGCGGCGCGGGCAGGGCGGCGAGCACCTGCTCGAGCGGGATGGCGGCGAGCCCGACCGCCGCGCGCAGGTCACGGCCCACGGCCACCGGGTCGTCACCGGCCCGCACCTCGAGCGGCACGGTCGAGGTGAACCAGCCGAGCGCGTGCCGCTCGGCGTCGGTACGCCGCGTGCTGACGGGAAGCAACAGGGGCAGCTCGGCGGGGCCGCCGAGGTCGCCGACCGCCCCGGCGAAGGCGGCCAGCGCCAGCGCGAACGGCGAGACGCCGCGGCCGACGGCGGCGGCCCGCAGGACGGCGGTGTCCTCGCGGTCGAGCAGCGGACCGACGCGGGTGGCCTGGGGCAGCCGCTCCCCCGGCGGCAGGCCCAGCGGCAGCGGGAACGTCGGCAGCCGGTTGCCGCGGCGCTCCAGGAACGCCAACCACGCGGCCAGGCGGGGGTCGTCGTCCGGCACCGGCGAGGTGCCGTCCGCGGCCACCTCGGTGAAGCGGGCCGCCGGGCGGGCGGGGGCCGGCGGGCGGCCGTCGCGCCGGGCGACGTACCGCTCGTGGAGCTCGTCGACGACGACCGCGACCGAGCACGCGTCGGCGTGCAGGTGGTCGAGCCCGAGCACGATCGTCGAGCGGCCGGGGCGGGAGACGGCGACCGGGGTGAACGCGGGGTAGGTGAACGGCGCGCAGCCGGCGTCGAGCACGGCCTGCACCAGTGCCCGGGTCTCCTCGAGGTTGGCGGGGTGGGCGACCTCGCGGCAGCGCCAGCCGACCCTCGCGGGATCGACCCGGCGGCCCACCGGCGCGCCGTCCACGACCGCGGCCGCGGTCTGAAGCGTGTCGTGGCGGGCGAGCAGGTCCGCGACCGCCCCGGCGAGGGCCTCGGCGTCGACGGGGCCGTCGACCTCGAAGGCCCCCGCCAGCCAGACCGACGGCTCACCGCCCGCCGCGGCGGCGAGGTGGTGGCGCTGGTTGACCGAGAGCGGGACCACCTCGCCCGAGCCGGGTGCCGGGCCGGACACCTCGGCGTGCCAGGTGAGCACCCGGCCCGGCGCGAGGTCCCACAGGTCAGCGGTCGTGACGTGCACCGGCGGGCTCCAGCAGCCGGTCGTGCGTCGCCGCGACGAGCACCTCGCGCAGCACCTCGAAGTAGCGGGTCACCGCCGCGGCGGCCTCGGCCGTGTCGGGGGTCTGCGCGACGACGTGGAGGCGCTCGGCGTCGCGGTTGACCCACATCGAGGCGTTGCCGGTGCGGCCCTCGCCGGTGAAGTGCAGGCCCCGGTCGTGACCGGGCGTCCCGACGCCGGGGAACCAGCGCAGGTCGAGGAAGGAGACCAGCTGCGGGCTGCCCAGGGACTCCGCGGGCGTCGTGCCGGAGCGCACCAGCGTCTCCAGCACGAGCGGCACGGGTGCCCGGCCGAGCCGCTTCGCGCGCTCGAACCCGGCCTGCGCGGCCGCCGCAGCCGCGCCGAAGCCGTCGAGACCGGCCAGGGAGAAGTCGACCGGCCCGAAGGTGCAGTACCAGCCCTGGGCCGTCACGTGCTCGCCCCGGCGGGTGCCGAGCACGGTGAGCAGCAGCTGGTCGTCGACGCCGGTCAGCGCCCGCTCGGTCGCGCCCAGCGCGGCGAAGACCCCGCCGGTCGTGCGGGCGCCGGCCGCGGCGCAGACCCGGTCGAGCGCCTCGACCTCGGCCCCGGTGAGCAGGTCGGCCGAGCGCAGCCGGACCGGCGCGGTCTCCCCCGGCGCCAGCCCGAGGTCGAGCGGGAAGCGGGGCAGCAGCCCGCCGTGGGCCGCCACCGAGGAGACCCAGCCGGCGACCTCGGGCGACCCGGCGTCGTACTCCTCGCCGGCGGCGCGCTCGGCCGCGACGTGGGCCAGGAAGCTCCCGACCGGCTCCGACGGCGCGGCCGGCTCCGGCGGCTCGGGCGCGGGGTCGGCGCCGCGGCCCGCTTCGGCCTCGTACAGCGCCCCGAGCTCGGCGGCGAGCATGATCTGGGAGGCGGCATCGGTGAAGGCGTGGTCGCAGGCCCACACCAGCCCGAAGGAGTCCGGCCCCTCGACCACGACCAGCGCGAAGCCGGGCCACGCGTCGGGGCGGCAGGTCTCGGTGAACAGGTCGACCAGCAACCGGTGCACCGCGTCCTGCCACTCCTCGTCTCCGGCCGAGCCGTCGCCGGCGGGGCCCTCGAGCGGCTGGGCCTCCAGCGCGACGTCCGCGGCCGGGACCAGGTGCCGGACGGGTGCGCCGCCGTCTGGGACGCCGCCGAGGTCGAACCAGGTCCGCATGCCCTCGTGGCGGGCCAGGAACCGCTCGAGCGCGCGGCACAGCGCCGCGGCCTCGAGGGGCCCGTCGAGGGTCGTCGCCACGCCGGTCCACGCCCGGTGGGTGCCGCCGCGCGCGGCGAGGGCGGCGTAGGCGCGCAGGTGGTCGGCCTGGAGGTACGACGGCGGGCCGGCGTGGACCGGTGCCGCCGCCGCGGCAGCGGCCGACGCGGGGGTCGGCGCGATCCGGACCAGCCGGCCCGGGGCGGGCCGCCAGGTGTCGAGCCCGGCGAGCCTCATGCGTACACCGCCTCGGCGGCGACCCCGCCGACCCCGGCGGGCTCGGCGGGCTCGGCGGGCTCGGCGGGCTCGATCGCGTCCAGGACCCCCTCGCGCAGGGCGTCGAGCAGCCGCGCCATCGCCGCGGCCGCGGCGTCGGTGGCGGGGAACCGGGTGGAGACGCTCAGGCCGAGGTGGCTGCGCACCAGCCAGAGGTAGACCTCGTCGTCGGCGTGGGCCGGGCTGCGCAGGGCGCGGGCCTCCCACTCCGGCCAGTGCCGGGAGCCGGGCACGTACCGGGTGTCGACGAAGGAGACCACCAGGTGCGGGTGGTCGTCGGTGCCGAGCAGGTCGGCGACGCGCGGGAGCGGGATGCGGGCGCAGGGCTTGGCGGCGCGGACCGCGGACTCGACCCGGGCGAGCGCCCCGGTCAGCCCCGTGGTGCCGGCGAGGTCGACGGTGAGGGGCGCGCAGCCGACGTACCACCCGACCGACGAGGCGTGGCCGGGGTCGTGCCGGGTGTGCAGCGGCAGCACGTAGGAGAGCCGCTCGGCGCCCAGCAGGCGGCGCACCGCGAGGGAGAAGAGGGCCAGCGCCCCGGTCTGCGTGCCGGCGCCGGCGGCGCGGCACACCTCGCCGAGGCGGTCGGCCTCGGACGCGGTGGCGACCCAGGTCGACGTGCTGTGCTGGCGGGCGGGGCCGGCGCCGCGGGCGAGGTCGGTGTCGGGGTAGGCCGGGAACCCGCCGTGCTCGTCGAACAGCGTGCGCCAGCGCTCGACGACGGCGTGGTCGGGGCCGACGGCGTCGCCGGTGGCCCGGTCGGTCGCGCTGTGGTCGACATAGCTGGCGATGGTGTCGTCGAGGCAGTCCTCCTCCGCGTCGCCGGCCGCGACCCGCTCGAGCGCCAGGGCGATCTCGCCGAACCAGAGCAGCTGGGAGTAGGCGTCCATCACGCTGTGGTCGGCGCCGAAGGCGAGCACGAGACCGCCGCCGTCACCGGGATCGACCGTGGCCACCCGCAGGTGCGGCCAGCGCCCCGGCGCGACGGTGGCGAAGCACTGCTCGATCTGCCGGCGCACCTCCTCGGCCGGGAGCTCCCCGTGCTCGACGGGCACGACGTCGATGTCGTCGGCGTCCGCCGTCCGGCGGGCCCATCCGTCCCCGGCCGGGAGAACGGTCGTGCGCAGCGCCTCGTGGCGCATCAACCAGGCGCGTAACCCCCGCCGGACCGTGTCGTTGTCGTACCGCACCGGCAGCCGCAGGACGGACCCGATCCACGAGCCCGTCTCGCCGCCCCGCAGGTGTTGACCGTGGTCCCAGGACAGGCCGCGCGGGTCGTCCCGCCACGCGGGCGCCGCCACTTCCGGGGTCCAGGTGGTCAGCCGCCCTCCCGAGAGCGGATAGGCATCCAGTTCGGTGTATTCCACGCGTCGACCCTTTCGGAGTTCCAGACCATCCGAAAGGGTGATTCGAATCACGCCTCATGACAGGTGTGGGACGGCGCCCTGGTGGACAGGCGTGCACCGGGTCCTGTGCTCCTGGCAGGCCCGAACCGACCTGGAAGGCCGCCCGGCTGATGCCTGCCCCCACGACCTCTGGCACCCCCCACCCGACCCGTCCCCCAGCCCCTCCCACCCCTTCCCAGCAGCCCCGCGGCGCCGACGGTGGCGCCGTCCTGCGGTCCTCCTTCGGCGACGACGTGTTCCTCCGGCGGCACCGCGGCCTCGCGGCGCCGGTGCACAACCAGCTCGCCTGGCGGTACGACGCCGCGCTGGCGCCCGCCGCGGTCGAGGCGCTCGTCGACGCGCTGGCCACCGGCGGGCTGGCGCGCCGCGTCGACCGGGCGCTGGTCCCCGCGGCCCGCGACCGGTGGTCGGCCGCCGACCACCGGCCGGCCGTCCAGCACACCGACGCCCTGCCCCCGGGCGAGGCGCTGGCCTGGCTGCGCCGGCACGGGTCGGTGCCCCTGGACCCGACCACGGGCCGGGGCTGGTCGGTCGCGACGGCCTCCCTCACCGACGGCGGGTCGCTGCTGTCGCTGGTGGTCTCGCACGCCGTCGCCGACGGTGGCGCGATGGTCGACGCGGCGACCCGGGCCGGCGAGCGGTCCGCGCCGCTGGTCCTGCCGCCCCGGCCCGCCCTGCTGCCGGCGCTGGCCGGCGACGTCCGCGACGCGGCCGGCCAGGTCGCCGAGGTCCTGCGCTGGGGCCTCGCGCGACTTCCCCGCGGCGGCGGCAGTCGGTCCAGCGCGCCCGCACCCGCGCCCGCCGCGATGCCCACTCCGAGCCGACCGGATGCCCCCGGGGCATCGCCGACCGCGAACCCCGGGGTGGACTGGACCACCCCGCTGGCGGTCGCCGAGGTGTCCGCGGTCGAGGTCGCCGACGTCGCGGCCCGGCACGGCGGCACGCCGAACACCTGGTTCGTGGCGCTGGTCGCCGGGGTCGCCGCGCGGCTGCGCGGAACCGACGCACCGATCCCGGTCGCGCTGCCGGTCGCCACCCGCGAGCCCGGCGACCTGCGGGCCAACGCCACCCGGATCGCCCGGGCGAGCATCTCCCCCGCCCCGAGCGCCGACCCCGCCGTCCCCGAGGACCCCGCTGCCCTGGACCTGACCGCCGTCCGCGCCGCCTGCAAGGACGCCTACCGCCGGCTGGCCCAGGCGGCCGCCGCCGCCGAGCCGGTGCCGCTGGCCCTGGTGCAGATGCTGCCGGACGCCGTCGTCGGCCGGCTGCCGCAGCCGCCGGTCGCCGCCGCGCTCGCCTCCAACGTCGGCGAGCTGCCCGACGGGTTCGTCCGGGCGGCGGGCCTCCCCGCCCGCTCGGTCACCGCGATCGCCCACCAGGTCGGGGCGGGCGCGGCCGAGGTGCGGGCCTCGGGCGGGGGCGTCGCCGCCTGGATGTGCACCACCGGGGGCCGGGCGACCGTCTCCTTCGCCGGCATGGATCCCGACCGGGTGGCCGACGACGAGGCGCTGGCCGCCGCCGTGCTCGCCGAGCTGGACCGCTGGGGCGTGCGGGCGGAGCGGTGGTGAGCCCAGAGGTGGATCCGGGAGTGGGCTCAGCCGACCCGCTCGAGCAGGTCGGCCGTCGTCGCGACGGCGGTCGCCGGCGGGACGAGCCGGGCGCCCAGCTCCGCGGCGCGCCGGGCGACGCCCTCGTCGAGGACCTCACCCAACGCCGCGGTCAGCCGGGGCGCGTCGAGCTCCCGGAACGGCAGGGCGGTCCCGACCCCCTGCCGGGCGAGCAGCCGGCCCCAGACCGGCTGGTCGGCGCTGAACCAGGCCACGACCGCCGGCAGGCCGGCGCGCAGCGCGGCCGCCGTGGTGCCGGCGCCGCCGTGGTGGACCGCCGCGCGGCACCGTGGCAGGACCCGGGCGTGGTCGACCGGGCCGACGACCCGCACGTCGTCGGAGGCCGACGTCGCGGGGTCGCTCCAGCCGGAGCTCATCAGCACGCGGACACCGAGGTCCGCAGCGGCGCGGGTGAGCGTCGCGACGAGGGCGGCGGGGTCGGGCACCGGCATGCTGCCGAGGCCGACGTACACCGGCGCGGGGCCGGCGGCGAGCCAGCCCTCGAGCCCGCCCTCGGGGTCGCCCTCGGAGTCGTCATCCGGTCCGTCGCCGACGCCAGGCCCGAGCCCGACCCGGTCGGCCGGCGCCAGGTCGAGGAAGCCGACGAGCGGGCGGCGGGCGCCCCACTCCTCGGCGACGCCGGGGACGAGGAGCGGGTCGTAGGCCTGCACCTCCAGGGCCCCGCGGTCGCGCAACCGGTCGGGCAGGTGCACCCGCGGGGCGGCGAGGCCGAGCGCGGCGCGCTGCTCGCGCTCGGCGGCGCGGGTCAGGTCCCACCGCAAGCGCTCCCCCAGCGACCACGCGGCACGCTGGACCCGATGCCCGCCGCGCGGCACGAGCGGCACCGCACCGGAGGGGCGCACCGGGCAGTAGTGCAGCGCAGCGAACCCGGCGCCCGCCCGCTCGGTCACCGCCGCGGCGACCTCCTGGCCCAGCAGCCCCGTCACCACGACGTCGTCGCGGCCGACCAGCGGCACCAGGGCGGAGCGCCACTCGTCCCACCCGTGCGCCGCGACGGCGCGCAGGGCGCGGAACCGGCGCACCGGCGAGGCCGAGCGCATGTCGCGCCGCACCAGGTCCGAGCCGAGGAGTGCGCGCGTGCGCGGGCCGACGGCGACCGGGTCCAGCCCGAGCGCCTGGGCCGTGCCGGCGAGGTCCGGGGCCACCGCGACCACCACCTCGTGGCCACGTCGCCGCAGCTCCAGGGCCACGGCCAGGGCGGGTTGGACGTCACCACGACTGCCCGGCAGGGCGAGGACGAACCGCACGACGCCACCGTAGGAGACCACCGTGACCACTGACGACACCGCCTTCGCCGTCCGGGCGCGGGGCCTGGTCAAGACCTGGGGCGGGCACCGCGCCCTCGACGGGGTCGACCTCGACGTGCCCGCCGGCTCCGTGCTCGCGCTGCTCGGCCCCAACGGGGCGGGCAAGACCACCACCGTGCGGATCCTTGCCACGCTGCTGCGCCCCGACGCCGGCACCGCCCTCGTCCACGGCCACGACGTCGCCCGCGAGCCCGACCGGGTGCGCCGGCTGATCGGCCTGACCGGGCAGTACGCCGCGTTGGACGAGGCCCTGACCGCGACGGAGAACCTGGTGGTGATCGGCCGGCTGCTCGGCCTGCGCCCGGCGCGGCGGCGCGCCGCGGAGCTGCTGGAGGAGTTCGGCCTGGCCGAGGCCGCGCGGCGACCGGTGTCGTCGTTCTCCGGGGGCATGCGCCGCCGGCTCGACATCGCCGCGAGCCTGGTCGCGCGCCCGCCGGTGATCTTCCTCGACGAGCCGACGACCGGCCTGGACCCGCGCACCCGCGCCCAGATGTGGGAGACCGTCCGAGGCCTGGTGGCCCAGGGCAGCTCGGTGCTGCTGACCACGCAGTACCTCGAGGAGGCCGACCAGCTCGCCGACCGGGTCGCGGTCGTCGACCGCGGCCGGGTCGTCGCGGACGGCACCGCAGACGCGCTCAAGGCCTCGGTCGGCGACGCCCGGCTCCACGTGCGCGTCCCGGCCGAGCGGCGTACCGAGGCTGCCACCGTCCTGGCCGCCCTCACCGGGGCGGACCCCTCGCCGGTCGGGGCCGACGGGCTGGTCGGCGCGGTGCGCTCCCCCGCGGTCAGCGGCGACCTCGTCGTCGCGCTGCGCGAGCGAGGGATCGAGGTGGCCGAGATCGCCGTGCAGCGGCCCTCCCTCGACGACGTCTTCCTGGCGCTGACCGGCCAGGGCCCCGACCGGACGGGCCCCGCGGAATCGGGCGCCGAGGAGGACGTCGCATGAGCGCCACCAGCACCCGGCCGAGCCACCGCGCGACCCACCGGGCCGTCGCCCGGGGCGGCGCAGGCGGCGCGGCCGGCGGCCACCGGACCGGCCCGGCCGCGGCGACCTCGCAGGCGCTGACCATGGCCTACCGCGGCCTGCTCCGCATCCGCCACGACCCGCAGCGGCTCTTCGACGTCGTCGCGCTGCCGGTGGTGGCGACGGTGATGTTCGCCAACGTCTTCGGCGGGGCGGTGGCCGGCGGGATCGACGAGTACCTCCCCCGCCTCGTCCCCGGCGTCCTCGTCCAGATCGCGGTGACCGCCTCGGTGGTCACCGGCGTGCAGCTGCGCGACGACCGCGACCGCGGCGTCTTCGACCGGTTCCGGTCGCTGCCGATCGCCCGGACCGCGCCGCTCGCGGGCTCCCTCCTCGCCGACGTGGTGCGGTACGTCGTCGCCGTGGGCATCACCGTGCTCGTCGGCGCGGCCATGGGCTACCGGCCCCAGAGCTGGGCCGGGCTCGCGCTCGGCGGCCTGCTCGTCGTGGTCTGCGCGTTCGCGCTGAGCTGGGTCTTCGCCTTCCTCGGCATGGTGATGCGCAGCGCCTCGGCCGTGCAGGGGGCCTCGATGCTCGTGCTGATGCCGCTGTCGTTCATGTCCAACGCGCTGGTGCCGGTCGAGACCATGCCCGGCTGGATGCGGGCGATCGCCGAGGTCAACCCGATCACCCACATGGTCTCCGCGGTTCGTGCCCTCGCGGCCGGCGACCCCGCCGCCGGACCGGTCGGCTGGTCGCTCCTCGGCGCCGGAGTCGTGCTGGCCGTGATGGCCCCGCTGACCGTCCGCGCCTACGTCCGCACCGAGTGACCCTCCGCCCGTCCCCCGCTTCCCCCACCGAGAGGACCCCGTGCCCGCTCCCGCCGCCGCGAACCGGCTGACCTACGACGACGACCTGTTCCTGCGCACCCGGCGGGTCCTCGGGGTGCCGGTCGTCAACCAGACGATCTGGCGCGTGCCGGCCCCGCTGGACCGCGACCGGCTCGCGGCCCTGCACCGCCACCTCGCCCGGGGCCGGCTGGCCCGGGTGGCGGTGCCGCCGCGGGTGCCCGGCGCCCGGCCGCGCTGGGTCCGCTCGGGCGTCGTCGCGCCGCTCGTGGTCGACGAGGCACCCGTCGCCCCCGACGCGGTGCTCGCCTGGGCCGACGCGGCCGTCGCCGGCACCGACCTCGACCCGGTCGGCGGGCCGGGCTGGGCGCTGCGCGCCGCGACCACCGCCGACGGCGGGACGGTGCTGTCCTTCCTCACCTCCCACGTCGTGGCCGACGGCGGCGCGCACCTCGGCGCGATCGTCGAGGCGGTGCGCGGGGAGACCGTGCCGCGGCTGCCCGTCGACGACCTCGCGGCCCTGGAGACCACCCGCCGCGACGACCTCCGGGACGCGGCGGCGCAGGTCGGCCGGGCGGCCCGGGGCGTGGCCACGGCGGTCCGGCGGTCCCGGTCGCCGCGGCCGGCGACCCCGCTGGAGGGCGCCCAGCGCTCCGAGGACACCCCGCCGCGCCGGCCCGCGCCCGGCGACGAGGCGACGTACGTCGTCCCGACCGTGGTCGTGGACTGCCCCGCCGAGGCGTGGGAGGCCGCCGCGCGGCGACACGGCGGCAGCGCCAACACCCTGCTGATCGCGCTCACCGTCGAGGTGCTGCTCGCGACCGGCCGCGTCGAGGCGGGCCGGCCGGTCCGGGCGGCCGTGCCGGTCAACCTCCGCGAGGGCGCGGCCGACCTGCGCTCCAACGCCACCTCCGGGGTCTCGGTCGCCGTGCCGACCACCCTGGTCGACGGGGTCGGCCGGGTCACCGACCTCGCCGCCGTGCGGGACGCGACCCGGGTCGAGCTGGCCTCCCGCGCCGCCGGCACCCGGCACGACCCGCTCGAGCCGCTCAAGCCGCTGCTCCAGGTGCTGCCCGACCGCGCCGTGGCCCGGCTGGCCCGCGACAACGCCGCGCCCCTGTGCCTGGCCTCCAACCTCGGCGAGCTCGCGGAGGAGTACGCCGCGCCCCTGGGCGCCCGGCCCAGCTCGGTGATGATGCGCTCGGTCACCCCCGGGGTCACCCGCGGCCAGATGCGCCGCACCCGCGGCGGGCTGAGCAGCTGGTGGTCGCGGCACGGCGACCGGGCGACGCTGTCGCTGGTGTGCCTGGACCCCGACCTGGTCCCCGGCCCCGACGGCCCCGCGCGCCTGCGGGGCACTGTGCTCGAGGCGTTCGCGCGGTGGGAGGTGCCGGCCGAGGCCTGGTGAGCGCCCCCCGGGGCACGCCCTCATCCGTCGAGGATCCGGCCCTCCTCGAGGCGCAGCACCCGGTCGGCCACGGCGCGGACGCGGGCGTCGTGGCTGGAGACGAGCACCGCGCTGCCGGCCCGCGCGGCCCGCGCGAGCGCGGCGGTCACCAGCTCGGCGCGCTCGTCGTCCTGGTGACCGGTCGGCTCGTCGAGCACCAGCACCCGCGGCGCGAGCACCAGCCCGCGGGCGACCGCGACCCGCTGCTGCTCCCCCAGCGAGGTCTCACCCACCCGCCGGTGCGCGAACGCGCCGAGGTCGAGCTCGTCGGCGAGGCGGTCGAACGGCACGGCCGTCCCGGCGGAGCGGTACGTCGGCAGCAGCACGTTCTCCTCGACCCCGAGCCCCACGACCAGGCCGTGCTGCTGGGGCACGACCGCGACGAGGGACCAGTCGGCGGCCGGGCCCGGCGGCCGGCCGTCGACGGTGACCGTCCCGGCGTCCGGCTCCTCGAAGCCGGCGGCCAGGTGGCACACGGTCGTCTTGCCCGAGCCCGACGGGCCGAGCAGCGCGACCAGCTCACCGGGCGCGACGCACAGCGAGACGTCGTGGAGCACCGACACGCGGCGGCTGCCGGCGCCGTACCCGTGGCTGACGCCGCGCAGCTCCAGCCCGCTCACGACCGCTCCTCCGGGGCGCGCAGCCGCACGTGGTCGCCGTCGGTCTCCACCACGACCCGGCGGGAGGGGAAGCGCTCGAGCAGCGCCGGCGGCAGCTGGAGCCGGCCGGCGGAGTCGATGACCGCGACCGTCTCCCGCGCCCCCTCGGTCTCGCTGGAGAGCACGCCGTCGTGCAGGCGCAGCAGGCGCTCGGCCCGCTCGGTGACCCGGGCGTCGTGGCTGCTCACCACGACCGCGCTGCCGGCGGTCGCGACCGCGGCGAGCGCGTCGAGCACCCGGTCGGCGTTGCGGTGGTCGAGCTCCGCGGTGGGCTCGTCGGCGACCAGCAGCGCGGGGCGGCCCACCAGGGCCATCGCCACGGCCAGCCGCTGCTGCTCCCCGCCGGACATGGTGGCGGGCCGGTGGTCGGCCCGGCCCGCGAGGCCGACGAAGGCCAGCACGTCCTCGGCCCCGAGGCCGCTCCCGTCCGACTCGCCGCCCGCCCGGCGCCAGCCGGCGACCTGGCGCACGTGGTCGGCGGCGGTGAGGTGCGGGAAGAGGCCGGCGGACGCCCGCTGCGGGACGTAGCCGATCCGCCGGTGCCGCAGCCGGCGCAGCGCGCCCGCCGACGCGCCGGCGACGTCGCTGCCGAGCACCTCGAGCACGCCCGCGCTGGGCCGCTCGCGCGCCGAGAGCAGGCTGAGCAGGCTGCTCTTGCCGCTGCCCGAGGGCCCGGCGACGACGGTGAGCGTGCCGGCCTCGACGGTGAGGTCGACGCCGCGCAGGGCGTAGGTCTCCCCCGTCGCCGACCGGTGCACCCGGGTCAGGTCGCTCGCGACGACCACCGGTTCAGCCCTCACCGCGCAGCACCTCCGCGCTCGTGCGGCGGCGGGCCCGGACCAGCCCGACCAGGGCCGCGGCGGCGACCATCACCGCCGCCAGGACGCTCACGGCCGCGACCTCCTCGACCCCCAGCCGGGGTCGGCTGATCGGCAGCACCTGGCCGACCTGGTCGATGAGGCTCGGGCCGAGCAGCAGCGCGGTCGTGGAGAGCGCGGTCGCCGCCGCGGCGGTCAGCACCGCGCGCACGACCTCCCAGGTCCGCGCCGCCTCGAGCTGCCGGGGCCGCCAGCCCATCCGGGTCAGCAGCACGTCGGCGACCGCGTCCCGGTCGGCCAGGCGCAGCCCGAGGGCGAGCACCACGGCGAGCGCGAGCAGCAGCACGACCAGGCCGAGCACGACGACGTACTGCGCGGCCCAGGAGGTGGCCAGCAGCCCCTCCCCGACGGCCGCGCCGGCCGCGGTCGCGACCGTGGTCGGCGGGAGCCCGGCGGAGCGCAGCGCCTCGCGCAGGTCGGTGGGGGCGGCGCCCGACCACACCTCGGCGCTGAACGCCCCCACGTCGGCGACGGCGAGCGGGTCGCGGGGGTCGAGGGTCGGCGGGAGGAGCGGGAAGACCCGGCTGCTGGCCGCGATGACGGCCGCCTCGCCGGTGCCGGCCTCGGAGCCGGGGAAGGCGGGGAGGACGCCGACGACCACGTAGGGCAGGTCGGTCTCCTCGTTGACCTCCATGGTGCCGCGGTCGCCGACCTCGCGGTCGGTGTCGCCGGCGAGCAGGACGGGTACGCCGCCGGCCGTGCCGCCGAGCCGGGCCAGCAGCCCGCGGCCGGGCGCCAGCGTGCCGGTCGAGCCCCAGTCGGCGACGGCGGCGAACGTCGCCGGGTCGACGGTC
This sequence comes from Nocardioides marmotae, assembly GCF_013177455.1. Classification (NCBI taxonomy): domain Bacteria; kingdom Bacillati; phylum Actinomycetota; class Actinomycetes; order Propionibacteriales; family Nocardioidaceae; genus Nocardioides; species Nocardioides marmotae. Next base: position 2,097,486 of record NZ_CP053660.1, on the reverse strand, counting down.
AGCAGCTCCTGGGCGCCGAAGACCGGCGGGAGGGTCACGCGCTGGCGCCACACCAGCGTGGACTCCTCCACCGGCGGCCGCAGGGCGCGGCGCCCGCTCCCGCGCAGCCCGTCGCCGACCGACGCCACCGACGGCGCGCCGACGAGGGCCGCGACCTTGTCGTCCGCGCCGTCGACCAGGCCGCGCTGGACGGTGAGGGTGTAGGCGAACAGGCCGAGGGTCACCGCCAGCACCGCGGTCAGCGCCCGCTCGCCGCGCCCGAGCCCGGCGGCACGGCGGGTGGCCAGCCACCGCGGGCTGCCGGGCCGGGCGCCCGGCAGCCGAACCAACGGGGCGACCCGGACGACGACGGCCGCAGCGCAGGCGGCCAGCAGCAGGGGCAGCACGGTGGTCAGCGGCGAGTCCGCCCGGCGGGCGGGGTCCAGGGAGAGCACGCCGGCGAGGACGGCCGCGGTCGCGACCAGCACCAGCAGCTCCCACGGCACCGCGCGCACCCGGGCGCCCAGCCGGCCCGGAGCGCTCCGCTCGGCGCGGACCGCCCCGACCAGCGCCACGACCGCGGGCAGGACCAGGACCAGCCCGGCGCCCACGCCGGCGCGCACCCGGTCGCCGGTGACCAGGTCGCCGGCGCCGAGCGCGGCCGGTGGGCCGGCGACCGCGATCGCCAGGAGCGCCAGGCCGACCCCGACCGGCGCCGCCAGCACGGCGACCGGCACCAGCTCCAGGACGGTCAGGCCGGCGACGGCGAGCGGGTGGACGCCGAGACCGGCGGCGAGGGCGCCCTCGCGGCGCCGGCTGCGCCCGACGAGCACCCAGGCGGTCACGAGCAGCGCGGCGGCGAGGACCTGGCCGGCGGCGGCGTACGGGCCGACCTGGCGCTCGGCGCTCAGCGCGGCGGAGCCGGCCTCGTCCACGACGTCGGGCAGGCCGGTGGCCAGCTCCAGACGGGTCGGCAGCGGCGAGGCCCGGTCGGTGGCCGCGGCGAGCTCGGAGGAGTCGTCGAAGGCCTCGACCGCGATCCGCTGCACCGCGGCCACGGCGGCGTCGGCGGTCGCGGGGTCGAGGTCGGGGGCGACCGCGAGGTCGGCGGCGTAGAGCGGCTCCTCGTCGATCGCCCGGGCGAGCGAGGCGAACGCCGCCGGGGCGGCGATCACGAGCGGGCTGGCCGAGCCCGGCCGGGACGGGTCCAGCGGGAGCACCCACTGGTCGCTGCCGGGCAGGTCGGCGGCGGCCGCCGGCAGCACCGAGCCCGGCGCGGTCTCGTAGGTCCCGGCGACGGTCGTCGGCGTCGTACGGGTCAGGGCGGAGCCCGCCGAGAGGCTCTCCAGGCCCACCCGGACCGGGTCGCCGGTGCTCACGCCGAGCCGGTCGGCGACGTCGGTGGGCAGCCACACCCCGCGGTCCTCGGCGTCGCCGCCGAGGGCCTCCACGACGCCGTCGTGGAAGAACAGCGCCCCACCGGTGGTGCTCTCCCCCGCCCGCACGAGCGCGCGGAGCCGGCGGTCCTGGGCGGTGGCGGTGGCGCCGAGCGCGGGCGCGGCGTACCCGGGCAGGTCGTCCAGCTCGGCGAGCACCACGTCCTGGGCCGTCGCCGGGAGCACGCCGGTCCAGGTGGCGCGCAGGTCGGCGGACGCGCCCGGCGCGGGCTCCGCGGCGGCCGCCTCGAGCCCGGCGTCGAGCGCCGCGGTGCGGGCGCTGGTGGCGAAGAGCCCGGGGGCCACCACCGAGGCGACGAGGAGGGCGGCGGCCAGCAGGACCAGGCCCAGCCATCCCGGCGAGTGCGCCAGGCGCACCGGCGCCGCCGTCCACAGCGGGTGCCGGTGCGCGCGGGCCATCAGGTCGCCCGGTGCAGGATCAGCACGGCCCGGTCGTCGTCGCCGCGAGAGACCTGGTCCAGCACCCGCTGGGCGGCGCCGGCGAAGCCGCGGGCGACCGCCTCGCGGGCGGTCCGCTGGAGCCACCCGATGCCCTCGTCGAGGTCGCTGTCGCGGGACTCCACGACGCCGTCGGTGTAGAACATCAGCGCCTCCCCGGGCGCGAGGGTGCCGCTGGAGGAGACCAGCTCGGGCTCGGCGACCACCCCGAGCGCGGTGCCGCGGGCGCCGTCGAGGCGCCAGGTGGCCGCGGCGGCGTCGTACCGCAGCGCCGGCGGGTGGCCCGCGCTCGTCACCGTCCAGCAGCCGTCGGCGAGGTCGACCAGCACGTGCACCGCGGTCGCGAAGGACTCCTCGGACCGCTGGCGCAGCAGGAAGCGGTTGGCCGCTCGCATCAGCTCCTGCGGCGGGAGCGCGCCGATCAGCCCGTCGAGCGCGCCGGCGAAGTGCAGCGCCTGGGGGCCGGCGGCCACCCCCTTGCCGCAGACGTCGACGAGCACCATCTCCAACCGGCGCTCGTCGTCGCTGAGGGCGGCGACGAGGAAGTCGCCGGCGTAGTCGGCGCCGTGGGAGGCGATCATCGCGCTCTGCGCGGTCCAGCCGGCCGGCAGCGCCGGGACCGTGCCCTGGGCCTGCAGGCGTGCCTTGAGCTCGGCGAGCAGCGCCTCGCTCAGGGGTCCGGGCAGGCCGCTGCGCTGGCGGCTGGACTGGTAGAGGATCAGCGCGGCCGAGGCCAGCAGCGTCGCGGCGACCGCGGCGCGGGAGGAGGTCAGCGGGCCGGCGCGCACCATCGCGCCCAGCCCGACGACGAGGACGAGCCCGGTCAGCGGCAGCAGCGCCTCGAAGCGGAGGGTGAGCATGCCGAGCAGCAGCCACACGAAGTACGTCGTCGCCGGGAGCTTCTGGTAGTCGGTCCACGACACGAGGCCGGCGAGGAGCACGCCCACGCACAAGAGCACCAGCACCCGTCGCTGGCTGTCCCAGGAGCCCGAACGCCACTCGCGCACGAAGGTCGCGGGCAGGCTCACGCGCGGAACAGTAGTGCCGCTCGCGCCCGCCCGTGGCGCTTCGACCGCGCCGGTCGACGCGGCCGCTAGGGTCGCGTGCCGTGAGCACCCCACGCCCCAGCTACGAGCAGCTGACCACCCTGCCCGCCTACGCCCAGCAGCCGGTCCCGGTCGCCTTCGAGGACGTCAACGGGCACCTCAACGTGCGCCACTACACCGGCATCGCCAGTGAGGGGCTCGACGAGTCGCTCGTCGACCTCGGGATCCCGCAGAACTGGCCGGCCCTCGGCCACGCCTGCTTCTCCGCCGAGCACCACCTCACCTACCTCGCCGAGCTCCGCACCGGCGACCTGATGTCCGCGCGCGTGCGCCTCATCGGCCGCTCCGAGCGCGCCGCCCACGCGCTGGTGCACCTGCTCGACGACACCCACCAGCGGCTCAGCTACGTGATGGAGGAGGTCTTCCTCCACATCGACATGACCACGCGGCGTACCGCGCCGTGGCCCGAGGACGTCGCCGCCGCCCTGGACCGCCGCATCGCCGAGCACGCCGAGCTCCCCTGGGAGCCCGACGTCTCGGGCTGCCTCGGCCTGCGCTGATCCGCGGTCGTGCGCGCCCCCGCCGGCCCGGCGGGTCGCGGGGGCGCGCCGAAGAGGTGCTTGTCGCCTCCGTCAGGTGGTCACTAGGTTCGCGAGCAACCCGGTGGGCTCTCGGGCCCCCACCCTGACGGCAGACAGGACTCGACATGACCACACGGGAGCACGAGGACGCCGCTTACTTCCAGGAGAGGCAGCTGCGCGGCGGGGTCGCCGGCTGGGTCCTGCTGGCCGGGCTCGGCGTCGCCTACGTCATCTCCGGCGACTTCGCCGGATGGAACTTCGGCCTGGCCGAGGGCGGCTGGGGCGGCCTGGTCGTCGCCACGGCGATCATGGGCGTGATGTACCTGTGCATGGTGCTCGGCCTGGCGGAGATGTCCTCGACGATCTCCACGGCCGGCGGCGGGTACGGCTTCGCCCGCCGCGCGCTCGGCCCGTGGGGCGGCTTCCTGACCGGCACCGCGATCCTCATCGAGTACGCCATCGCGCCGGCCGCCATCGCCAACTTCATCGGTGCCTACGTCGACTCGCTGGTCGGCATCGACGGGCCGCTCGTCTTCGCGGTGTTCTACGCGGTCTTCATCGGCCTGCACCTGTGGGGCGTCGGTGAGGCGCTGAAGCTGATGTTCGTCATCACCGCCGTCGCCGTCGTCGCGCTGGTCGCCTTCGTGGTCGCCGCGGCGCTGAAGTTCGACGCCGGCAACCTCGTCGACATCGCCCCCACCGACGCGGCCGGCGCCAGCGACTTCCTGCCGTTCGGGCTGATCGGCATCTGGGCGGCGCTGCCCTACGCCATCTGGTTCTTCCTCGCCGTCGAGGGCGTGCCGCTGGCCGCCGAGGAGACCAAGGACCCCGCCCGCTCGATGCCGCGCGGGATCATCGCCGCGATGCTCACGCTGCTGTGCTTCGCCGCGCTGATCCTCCTCGTCGCGCCGGGCGCGGCCGGCGCGGACTCGCTGCGGGAGTCCGGCAACCCGCTGGTCGACGCGCTGGAGACGGCGTACGGCGGCTCGACGGCGGTCAGCACCTTCGTCAACGTCGTCGGCCTGCTCGGCCTGATCGCCAGCTTCTTCTCCATCATCTACGCCTACTCGCGCCAGACCTTCGCGCTCTCGCGCGCGGGCTACCTGCCGAAGGTCCTCTCCCGCACCGGCAGCCGCAAGACGCCGTACCTCGCGCTCGTCGTGCCCGGCATCATCGGCTTCGTCATGGCGATGCTCAACGAGGGCGATCTCCTGATCCTGGTCGCGGTCTTCGGGGCGACGATCTCCTACGTCCTGATGACGCTCTCCCACATCGTCCTGCGCGTGCGCGAGCCCGACCTCGAGCGGCCTTACCGGACGCCGGGCGGCGTGGTGACCACCGGCATCGGCTTCGTCCTGGCCTGCGTCGCGGTCGTCGCCGGGTTCTTCGTCAACTCCACAGCGGTGCTCATCACGGCCGGCGTCTTCGCGGTCGCCATCGCCTACTTCGCTCTCTACAGCCGCCACCACATCGTCGCGGGAGCTCCCGAGGAGGAGTTCGCCGCCATCGAGGACGCCGAGAAGGGACTCTCGTGACCGACCTGACCGCAGGGACCGAGCAGCCGGTGAACGACCGGATGCTCACGCTGGACCGGCTGCGCCGACTCGTCGCCGACGGCGAGGTCGACACGGTGGTGATGGCCTTCACCGACATGCAGGGCCGGCTCCAGGGCAAGCGCCTGCACGCGGGGTACTTCCTCAACGTCGCGCTGGAGTCGGGCACCGAGGGCTGCAACTACCTGCTCGCCGTCGACATCGACATGAACACCGTCGACGGCTACGCCATCTCCTCCTGGGAGCGCGGGTACGGCGACATGGAGTGGGTGCCGGACTGGCGCACGCTGCGGCTGCTCCCCCACCTGCCGGCGACCGCGATGGTCCAGTGCGACCTGCTGTGGCCCGACCACGAGCCGGTCGCGGAGTCGCCGCGCACGATCCTGACCGCCCAGCTCGATCGCGCCCGCGAGCGCGGCTGGGAGGCCCACGCCGGCACCGAGCTGGAGTTCATCCTCTTCGAGGACACCTACGAGGAGGCGCAGGCGCGCAACTACCAGCGACTGCGCGCCTCGAACCAGTACAACATCGACTACTCCGTCCTCGGCACGACGCGCGTCGAGCCGCTGCTGCGCGACATCCGCAACACGATGTACGCCGCCGGGATGGACGTCGAGGGCGCCAAGGGCGAGTGCAACCTGGGCCAGCACGAGATCGGCTTCCTCTTCAACGAGGCGCTGGTGACCGCCGACAACCACGTCGTCTACAAGACCGCGGCCAAGGAGATCGCCGCTCTCCGTGGCAAGTCGCTGACCTTCATGGCCAAGTACGACCAGCGCGAGGGCAGCTCCTGCCACGTCCACCTCTCCTTGCGCGGCCTCGACGGCGAGCTGGTCTTCTGGGACGCCGAGCGCGGCGAGCGCTCCCGCGTCTATGACCAGTTCATCTCCGGGCTGCTGGCGACGATGCGGGACTTCACGCTCCTCTACGCGCCCAACATCAACTCCTACAAGCGCTTCGCCGACGGCTCCTTCGCGCCCACCGCGATCGCCTGGGGCATGGACAACCGCACCTGCGCGGTGCGCCTGGTCGGGTCGGGCCCCTCGGCGCGCCTGGAGAACCGGGTTCCCGGCGGCGACGTGAACCCCTACCTGGCGATCGCGGCGATGATCGCCGGCGGCCTGCACGGCATCGAGAACGACCTCGACCCGGTGCCGCCGACCGAGGGCAACGCCTACACCCAGGGCCTGGAGCTGGTGCCCCGCACGCTGCGGGAGGCCCGGGACGCCTTCGCCTCCTCGAAGGTGGCACGATCGGCCTTCGGTGACGCCGTGGTCGACCACTACACGAACATGGCCGATGTCGAGCTCCAGGCGTTCGACGCGGCGGTCACCGACTGGGAGCTGCGCCGGGGCTTCGAACGCATGTGATCCCCGGCCCGACGAGGGGAGCCGCATGACCGACCTGTTCACCGTGGTCAACCCGGCCACGGCCCGGCCGATCACCGACGTGCCGCTGGCCTCGCTCGAGGAGACCGACGCCGCGATCGCGCGCGCCCACGAGGCGTTCGCCTCCTGGCGCGCCGTCGCGCCCGGCGAGCGGGCCGCGCTGCTGCGGCGCTACGCCGCGGTCGTCGACGCCCACGTCGAGGAGCTCGCCGAGATCGAGGTCCGCAACGCCGGGCACACCTGGGGCAGCGCCCGCTGGGAGGCCGGCAACGTCCGCGACTGCCTGAACTACTACGCCGGCGCGCCCGAGCGGCTCTTCGGCCGCCAGATCCCCGTCGCCGGCGGCACCGACGTGACCTTCCACGAGCCGCTCGGCGTCGTGGGGATCATCGTGCCCTGGAACTTCCCGATGCCGATCGCCGCCTGGGGCATGGCCCCGGCGCTGGCCGCCGGCAACACCGTGGTCCTCAAGCCGGCCGAGCTGACCCCGCTCACCGCGCTCCGGCTCGCCGAGCTCGCGCTGGAGGCCGGCCTCCCCGAGGGCGTGCTGACCGTGCTCCCGGGCCGCGGCGACGTGGTCGGCGAGCGGTTCGTGACCCACCCGCTGGTGCGCAAGGTCTGCTTCACCGGCTCCACCGCGGTCGGCAAGAAGGTGATGGCCGGCTGCGCCGAGCAGGTCAAGCGGGTCACCCTCGAGCTCGGCGGCAAGAGCAGCAACATCGTCTTCGCCGACGCCGACCTCGCCGCGGCGGCCGCGGCGGCGCCGTACGCCGTCTTCGACAACGCCGGCCAGGACTGCTGCGCCCGCTCCCGGATCCTCGTCGAGCGCTCGGCCTACGAGGAGTTCCTCGCGCTCCTCGAGGCGGCCGTCACCGGCCTGCGGGTGCTCGACCCGACCGACGAGGCCTCGGAGATGGGCCCGCTGATCTCCGCCCGCCAGCGCGACACCGTCGCGGGCTACCTGTCCGAGGTCGACGTGACCATCGCCGGCTCGACCCCCGGCGGCGACGGCTTCTGGGTCGCCCCGTCGGTGGTGGCCGTGGACGACCCGGCGCAGCGGATCTGGCGCGAGGAGGTCTTCGGGCCGGTCGTGGCGGTGATGCCCTTCGACGACGAGGCCGACGCCGTCGCGCGGGCCAACGACACCGACTACGGCCTCTCCGGGTCGATCTACACCCGCGACCTCGGCCGCGGGCTGCGCGTCGCCCGGGCCGTCGAGGCCGGCAACCTCAGCGTCAACTCCCACGCCTCGGTCCGCTACTGGACGCCGTTCGGCGGCTACAAGCAGTCCGGCCTCGGCCGCGAGCTCGGCCCGGACGCCCCCCAGGCGTTCACCGAGGAGAAGAACGTCTTCATCGCCCACTGATCCGCACCACACGACCAACCGCGGTCGTGTGCCCGCCGACGCGCCCCCGCGCGTCACGGGGCACACGACCCGATCCCAGGAGGGACATCGCATGGCAGGACGCATCCAGGACCGGGTCGCGGTCGTCACCGGCGGGTGCTCGGGCATCGGCCTGGCGACCGTGCAGCGCTTCGTCGAGGAGGGCGCCAAGGTCGTCATCGGCGACATCGACGACGAGCGGGGGCACACGCTGGTCGGCCAGCTCGGCGGCGCCGACGTGGCGACGTACGTCCACGTCGACGTCACCGACAAGGAGCAGGTCGACGCGCTGTTCCAGACCGCGAAGGACACCTACGGCTCGGTCGACATCGCGTTCAACAACGCCGGCATCAGCCCGCCGGAGGACGACTCGATCCTCGACACCGACCTCGACGCGTGGCGCAAGGTGCAGGAGGTCAACCTGACCAGCGTCTACCTGTGCTGCAAGGCGGCGCTGCCCCACATGCTCGAGCAGGGGAAGGGCTCGATCATCAACACCGCGTCCTTCGTCGCCGTCATGGGCGCGGCGACCTCGCAGATCTCCTACTCCGCCTCCAAGGGCGGGGTGCTGTCGATGACCCGCGAGCTCGGCGTGCAGTTCGCCCGGCAGGGCGTGCGGGTCAACGCGCTGTGCCCGGGGCCGGTCAACACGCCGCTGCTCCAGGAGCTCTTCGCCAAGGACGCCGAGCGGGCCGCGCGCCGGCTCGTGCACGTCCCGATGGGCCGGTTCGGGGAGCCCGAGGAGATGGCGGCGGCCGTGCTGTTCCTCGCTTCCGACGACTCCTCGTTCATGACCGCCAACACGTTCCTGGTCGACGGCGGCATCTCCGGTGCCTACGTCACCCCCCTCTGAACCCCCCTCTGAGCCGAGGAGGCCGTCGTGTCCGCACCGGTGATCGGGCTGACCACCTACCGTGAGCAGGCCCGCTGGGGGGTCTGGGACCAGCCCGCCGACCTGCTCCCGACGGCGTACGCCGCGGCCGTCGAGGCCACCGGCGGCCTCGCGGTCCTGCTGCCGCCGCTCGACCAGGTCGGCGCGGCCGACGCCGTGGTCGGCCGCCTCGACGGGCTGGTGATGACCGGCGGGGCCGATGTGGACCCGGCGCGGTACGGCGCCGAGCCGCACGCGCGGACCGCGGGCTGGCGCCCGGAGCGCGACGCCTGGGAGCTCGCGCTCCTCGACGCTGCCGGCGCCGCGGGCCTGCCCGTGCTCGGCGTGTGCCGGGGCATGCAGCTGATGGCCGTCCACGCCGGCGGCGCGCTGGACCAGCACACCCCGGACCTCGTCGGCCACGAGGAGCACTCCCCCGGCGGCGACGCCTTCGGCCGCACCGCGGTGCGCACCGTCCCCGGCACGCTGGTCGCCGGCCTGGTCGGCGAGCGGCTCGACGTCGCCTGCCACCACCACCAGTCGGTCGCCACCCACCCCGGTTGGGTCGCGGCCGCACGGGCCGAGGACGGCACGCTGGAGGCGATGGAGGTGCCGGGCGACCGGTTCTGCGTCGCGGTCCAGTGGCACCCCGAGACCGCGGCCGACGTCGGCCTGCTCGCCGGGCTGGTCCGCGCCGCCGCGTCGTACGCCGCCGGGCGGGACGCATGAGCGCTGCCGTCACCGGGTGGACCGTCGCCCCGGACTCCCCGCTGCGCGACGACGTCGTCGCGCTGCTCGAGGAGCACCTGCGCGACATGCACGCCACCAGCCCGGCCGAGAGCGTCCACGCCCTCGACCCGACCGCGCTGGTCCGGCCAGGGACGTCGTTCTGGACCGCCCGGACCGCCGAGGGCGAGCTGCTGGGCTGCGTGGCGCTGCAGGAGCTCGAGCCGGGCCACGTGGAGCTGAAGTCGATGCGCACCGCGACCGCGGCCCGCCGCCGCGGGGTCGGCGCGGGCCTGCTCGACCACGTCCTGGCCGCCGCGGCCGCGGCCGGGCACCGGCGGGTGAGCCTGGAGACCGGCACCGAGCCGTACTTCCTGCCCGCCCGCACGCTCTACCGCTCCCGCGGGTTCACCGAGTGCCCGCCGTTCGGCGACTACGTGCTCGACCCCCACAGCGTCTTCTTCACCCGCGAGCTGTGAGCGGCGCTCCGCTCAGGGCGCGGCGACGGCGGCGACCGCGGCGACCAGGCGCGCCTCGAAGCGCCGACGCTCTGCGGGGTCGGTGACCCACCCCTCCCCACCCGGCGGCGGGAGGAAGCCGACGGTGTCCACGACCTCCCAGTACGGCTCCCGCGGCCGCCCGGTCAGCGCGGTGTAGGCGGCGGCGAACGCCTCAGCCCGCTCCAGGCCGTGCAGCACGGCGAGGTTGGTCGCGCAGTGGGCAACGTCGAGCCACGCCGGCCCGGTCGACGTCTCGACCCAGTCCACGACCCCGCTGACCCGGTCACCGTCCCAGAGCACGTTCCAGGGCTGGAAGTCGCGGTGCAGGAACGTCGGCTCGTACGCCGGGGGGCCGGCGCGCAGCACCTCGAAGGCCTGGCGCCACACCTCCGGCCGCTCGGCCCAGCCCGGCACCACGTGCTTGGCCGGCCCGGCCCACGACTCGTAGGTGCGCGGCGGCGGGTCGGCCCGCACGTCGTGGATCGTCGCGAGCGTCGCGGCGAGCGCACGCAGGGAGGCGTCGTCGGCGCGGTCCGCGTCGACGCGGCCGGGCAGCAGGGTCATCAGGTGCGCCCCGGCGCCGGCGTCCAGGGCCAGGCTGCGGGGCGCGGGCACGGGGGTGTCCGCGAGCTGGAGCTGCACCTCCCGCTCGCGGGTCGTGAGCGCGACCCGGTGGGCCGCCCACGGCTCCCGGTCGACGACCCGCAGGACGGTCGCGGCGCCGTCGACATGGGTCAGCGCGAGCAGGGTGGAGGTCGTGCCGCCGCTCAGCGCGCGGCGGGCCACGACCGGCGAGCCGACGCAGCGCGCGGCCCAGGCGACCGGGTCCGTCTCGCTCAGAACGGCTCCCCGTCGAACCGCTCGCGCACGGCCAGCTCCTCGACGGGCAGCCGCGTGAGACGGGTCAGCTGCTTGACCGGCCGCCCGAGCGGCACCACGGCGGCGAGCGCGTAGGTGTCGGGCAGACCGAGCAGGTCCTTGACCTCCGGCTCCATCGCGGTGGCCATGGTGGTGATCGTGCCGCCGTACCCCTCGGCGCGGGCGGCGAGCAGCACGTTCCACACCAGGGGGTAGACCGAGGCGCCGCCGACGATGCCCACCCGGTCGAGGTCCTGGTCCATCGCGGCGACGACCGCGAGGTCGACGACGAAGACCAGGACGACCGGCGCCCGCAGGACCGGCTCGGTGAACGACGACGGCACACGGGTCGCCGCGATCTCCTCGGCGCTCGGCCCGGGCGGGTGAACGGGGTTCCACGGGCTCTCCCCCGCCTTCTTCTGGGCGACGTAGCGGCGTACCGCCGGCTCGTTGAGCTCCGCCAGCCGCTCGCGGGTCGCCCGGTCGCGCACCACGACGACCCGCGTCCCCTGGCGGTTGCCCCCACTGGGCGCGAACCGGGCGTCCTCGAGGATGCGGCGCAGCACCTCGTCGGGCAACGGGTCGTCGGTGAACTCGCGCACCGCCGCGGTCGTGCGCATCACCTCGGAGAGCTCCATCACGCCACCGTCTCATGCGCCACCGACCCGGGAACCCGACACTGGTGCCCGTGCCCCCTCCCGCGCCCGTCCAGCTCAGCGCCCACCGGTGCCTGACCCGGCAGGCCGTCGACCGGGCGCTCGCGCTCGACGTGGACTTCGTCGAGTTCGACGTCGAGCGCTGCGCCGACGGCACCCTGGTCGTCTTCCACGACTCGGTGGTCGAGGTCGGCGGCGAGGAGGTCCCGCTGGCCTCGCTGTCCCTCGACGCGCTGCGCGCGGTCGTGCCGGACCTGATGCTGTACGACGAGGTCCTCGACGCCCTCGCCGGCCGGCGGCGCGCCCACCTGGACCTGAAGTTCGTGGGCAGCTGCGCCGAGGCGACCGCCCGCGCGGTCGAGCGGCTGGGCGCCGACAACCTGGTGGTCACCACCCTCGACGACGACGCCGTGCGCGAGGTGCGCGGCTGGGCCGAGGCGCACGGCCACCCCGACCTGCTCGTCGGGCTCTCGTTGGGCCGGCGGGTGACCGGCTTCCCGGTCTGGCGCCAGTTGCGGGTGCGCGCCTCGGAGGTCTGGCCGCACCTGCGCTACCGCCAGTCCCGCGCGAACCTCGTGGTCGCCCACCACTGGCTGGCGCGCGCGGGGGTGGCCGGCTTCGCCCGCCGCCGGCGCCTGCCGCTGCTGGTGTGGACGATCGACACCCCTCGGTCGCTGCGGTACTGGCTGCGCCCGGGCCGCGCCTTCCTGGTGACCACCAACCGCCCGGAGGAGGCGCTGGCGGTCCGCGGGCGGCGTACCGCGAGGATGTGGGGGTGACCCAGCGCCCCGACGTCCTCGGCGCCCCCTACCGGGCCGAGGAGATCCACCTCCCCGACGACGCGGAGGGCCCCGTCGTCGCCACCCTCGTCCACCGGCCCGCCGCCGAGCCGACGCGGCGGGCGGTGCTGCACGTGCACGGGTTCGCCGACTACTTCTTCCAGACCGGGTACGCCGAGTGGTGGACCGCGCGGGGCTACGACTTCTACGCCCTGGACCTGCGCAAGTACGGCCGCTCGATCCGGCCGCACCAGACCCCGAACTACGTCGCCGACCTCGCGGAGTACTTCGTGGAGCTCGACGCCGCGTGGGACCTGGTCACCGGGCGCGACGGGCACGACCACGTCGTGCTCACCGGCCACTCCACCGGCGGCCTGACCACGCCGCTGTGGGCCGACGCGCGCCGGCCGCCCGAGCTGCGCGGGATGGTCCTCAACTCCCCCTGGTTCGACCTCCAGGGCAGCCCGCTGCTGCGCACCGTCGGCACGGTGCTCGTCGACCAGATCGGCCGGCGCACGCCGATGCGGGTCCTGCCGCGCAGCGTCTCCGGCCTCTACGCGCGCAGCCTGCACCGCGACCACGAGGGCGAGTGGGACTTCGACCTGACCTGGAAGCCGCTGGAGTCCTTCACCGTCCACGCCGGCTGGCTGCGCGCCGTGCGCCGCGGCCACGCCCGGCTGCACGCCGGGCTCGAGGTGCCCTGCCCGGTGCTGGTGCTCTCCTCCGACGCCAGCTCCCGGCCCGCGGAGATGGGCGACGACGTGCACCGCCACGACATCGTGCTGGAGGTCCCGCACATCCGGCGGTGGGCCGGCGCGGTCGGCCCGCACGTCACCTACGTCGCGGTCCCCGGCGCCCGGCACGACGTCGTGCTCTCCCTGCCCGCGCCGCGCGCCGCGGCGTACGACGCGATCGGGCGGTGGCACGACGCCTGGGTGTCCTGAGACGCCGCGTCGCGGACACCCGCCCCGGCGACCGCGCGCCCCGCTAGGGTCCGGCGCATGAATCCCGTGACCGCAATCTCCCTGGGCCGCATCGCGATCGGCGCCGTCTCGCTCTACGACCCGACCATGGCCGCCAAGCAGATGAAGCTGGACCCGGTGGGCAACCCGCAGGTGCCCTACCTGACCCGGCTCTTCGGCGCCCGCGAGGTCGCCCTGGGCGTCGCGACGCTGATCGCGAGCGGCTCGGCCCGGCGCAACCTGGTCCTCCTCGGGGTGCTCGTCGACGCGGCCGACGCCGCGACCGGCTACCTGGCCATCCGCGACGGCTCGGCCCCGGTCCAGGCCGGCCAGGGCATGACCGCGATCGCCTCCGGCGCGGTCGTCGGCGGCCTGCTCGGCCTCCGCACCGGCAAGGACAAGAGCGCCACCGCCTGACCGACCGCTCGCCCGACTGACGGGCTGACCGCGCGGGGGGCTCCGGGCCCTCCCGGGCTCAGAGCGCGAACGACACCAGCGCGGTCAGCCCGACCACCACGATCACCGCACGCAGGACGGTCGGGGGCAGCCGTCGACCGACGGTCGCCCCGACCTGCCCGCCGATCACCGCACCGACGCCGATGAGCGCCACGATCCGCCAGTCGACGTCCGCCACGACGACGAAGAGCAGGCCCGCGACGCCGTTGACGATCGCGGCGAGGATGTTCTTGACCGCGTTGAGGCGCTGGAGCGACTCCTCGATGCCGATGCCGAGCAGGCCCATGAGGATCACGCCCTGCGCGGCGCCGAAGTAGCCGCCGTACACCCCGGCCAGGGACGTCGCCGGCCAGGTCCACCACGGGTCGGGCCGGTCACCGTCGACCGGCCGTGCCGCGCGCCGGCGGGCGACCGCGGCCGAGACCCGCGGCTGCACGACGACCAGCACGACGCCGAGCCCGATGAGCACCGGCACGATCGCCTCGAACGCGCCCGCGGGCAGGACGAGCAGCAGCACCGCGCCGACCAGACCGCCCAGCAGCGAGGCCGAGGCGAGCCGCAGCACCCGTGCCTTCTGGCCCGCGAGCTCGCGGCGGTAGCCGATCGCCCCGGAGATCGAACCGGGCACGAGCCCGATGTTGTTCGAGACGTTCGCGACGACCGGCGGGACGCCGAAGGCCAGGAGCGTCGGGAACGTGATGAGCGTCCCCGAGCCGACGACGGTGTTGATGGCGCCCGCGGCGACCCCCGCGAGCAGGATCGCCACCGACTCCAGCAGCACCTACGGAGCCGGCGGAGCGGGCGGGGACGCCGGCGACTCCGGCGGTACCTCGACCGGGTCGATCGAGGGGTCCGTCGCGGTGACGGGCTCCCCGACCGGGCCGGCGTCGCTGCTCGAGCCGGCGTTCCCGCGCGGGTCCGCGGCGCTCTCCGCCGCGCGGATCGCCTCCCGGACGGCCTCGTTGGCCTCGCTCAGCTCGGCGTCGTCGCGGTTGGCACCGCGGGGCAGCTGCGGCTCGGCCGGGCCCATGTCGACGCGGGTGCGCGGACCGGAGACCTCCTGCGGGATGCCCTGGAGCTGGCTCATCGTCGAGCCGAGGCCCTTGAGCGCCTCGTTGAACTCGCTCGGGACGATCCAGACCTTGTTGGCGTCGCCCTCGGCGATCTTCGGCATCATCTGGAGGTACTGGTAGGCCAGCAGCGACTGGTCCGGGCGGCCGTCGTGGATGGCCTGGAAGACCGTCTGGATCGCCTGGCCCTCACCCTGGGCCCGCAGGATCGCGGCCTCGCGATCGGCCTGGGCGCGCAGGATCTGCGACTCGCGCTGACCCTCGGCCTGGAGGATCGAGGACTGCTTCTGGCCCTCGGCGGTGAGGATCGCGGACTGGCGCTGGCCCTCCGCGGTCAGGATCGCGGCGCGCTTGTCGCGGTCGGCGCGCATCTGCTTCTCCATCGTGTCCTTGATGGACGGCGGCGGGTCGATGCTCTTGATCTCGACCCGTCCGACGCGGATGCCCCACTTGCCGGTGGCCTCGTCGAGGACGCCGCGCAGGCCGGAGTTGATCGTCTCGCGGCTGGTCAGCGTCTGCTCGAGGTCCATGCCACCGACGATGTTGCGCAGCGTGGTCATGGTGATCTGCTCGACGGCCTGGATGTAGTTGGCGATCTCGTAGGTCGCCGCGACCGGGTCGATGACCTGGAAGTAGATGACCGTGTCGATCTCGACGGTCAGGTTGTCCTCGGTGATCACCGAGGACGGCGGGAAGCTGACGACCTGCTCGCGCAGGTCGATCAGGTAACGCACCTTGTCGATGAAGGGCACGACGATGTTCAGGCCCGCCGGCAGCGTCTGCTTGTACTTGCCGAACCGTTCGACGATGCCGGCGCGTGCCTGGGGCACGATCCGCACGGTCTTGGCCAGCACGGTGATCACGAAGACCAGCAGCAGCGCCAGGACGATCAAGATGGCCGTAGTCAAGGGGAGCTCCTCAGCTCTCGAGGCGAGGGACGGGGTGGACGTACGCGGTCGCGCCGCGGATCTGCAGGATCTCGACGGATTCACCCGGTGCGATGCTGACCAGGTCGTCGTAGGGCTTGGCGGTCCAGTCCTCGCCGGCGACGCGGATGCGTCCGGGCTCGAGCGCGCTGACCGCCTGGGTGACGATGCCCCGCTGGCCGACGAGCTTGTTGTGGCTCATCGTGAGCTCGGGGCCGCTGTGCAGGCGCTTGACGACCGAGGGCCGGACCAGGGCCAGCATGGCCACCGAGGTGGCGGCCGCGACCAGGATCTGGACGACCAGGGGCGCGGAGAGCAGGCCGGCCACCATGCCGGCGATCGCGCCGACCGCCAGCATCAGCAGGATCAGGTCCAGGCTGAACAGCTCGGCGACGCCCAGCGTGAAGCCGAGACCGAGCCACACCGCCCAGGCGTTGTCTCCGAGCCAGTCCATGGCACGACCCTATCGGTAGGAACCGACGTCGCGCCGCCGGTCAGCGGGCCCGGGTGCGTCGGCGGGCGGCCCAGCGGCCGTCCTCGTGGCTGAGCAGCAGCGGCATGCCGAACGTGGCGGCCAGGTTGTCCTCGGTCAGCACGTCGTCGAGCAGGCCCGCCGCGACGACCGCGCCCTCGCGCAGCAGCAGGGCGTGGCTGAAGCCCGGCGGGATCTCCTCGACGTGGTGGGAGACCAGCACCGTGGCCGGGGAGTCGGGGTCCATCGCGAGCACGCTCAGGGTGGAGACGAGGTCCTCGCGGCCCCCGAGGTCGAGGCCCGCCGCGGGCTCGTCGAGCAGCAGCAGCTCGGGGTCGGTCATCAGCGCCCGGGCGATCTGGACGCGCTTGCGCTCGCCCTCGCTGAGGGTGCCGAAGGTGCGGTCGGCGAGGTGGCCGGCCCGGACCTCGTCGAGCAGCTCGGCGGCGCGCTCGTGGTCGAGCTCGTCGTAGTCCTCACGCCAGCGCCCGACCACGCCGTACGACGCCGACACCACGACGTCGCGGACCTTCTCCTGCCGCGGGATCCGCTCGGCGAGCGCCGCGCTGGTCAGGCCGATGCGGGGCCGCAGCTCGAAGACGTCGACGGTCCCCATGACCTCCTCGAGGATGCCGGCGACGCCCGAGGTGGGGTGCACCTGGGCGGCGGCGACCTGCAGGAGGGTGGTCTTGCCGGCGCCGTTCGGGCCGAGGATGACCCAGCGCTCGTCCTCCTCGACGGTCCAGGACACCTGGTCGAGCAGGGTGGACCCGCCGCGTCGGACCGTCACGTCGGCGAACTCCAGGACTGCGGCCATGGGCGTCACCCTAGCGAGTGGCCCGGGCGCCCTGCCGGGGCCCGTCGCGGTCGCGTCGTACAGTCCCCGCCGTGCACGACGACCCCTCCGAGACGCTCCCGGCCGCGGCCCGGCTGGCCTGGTGGGGCACCGCCTGGCTGCGGGGCGCCGTGGTGACCGACCTGCTCGTGGATGCCGTCATCGGCGACGACGCCACGCACACCGTCGCCGACCCGTTCCAGGGCACCGACACCCTCGTCGGCGGGCTCGCTCGCCTGCGCGCGGAGGGCGCACGCTCCTTCGGCGCGGCGTTCCCGGCCGAGGGCGACCCGGTCGGGCTCGGCGGGCCCGCGTCGTTCAACGCGGCCGCGCTCGAGGAGGGCTCCGCCGTCGTCGTGGAGGGCACCGGCCTCGGCCTGGTCCCCCAGCGGACCGGGGCCGCGGTCGCGTGGGTCCTCCACCCGGCGCAGCGCAGGCAGCTGCCCGACGTCGGCGAGGCCGACCGGGGGCTGCGCGCCGCGCTGCTGGAGTCGGCCTCCGCGCTGGCCGCCCTCGACGTCGCCCGGTGGAACCCCGAGGTGGCCGACCGGCTGATGAACCTGCGGCACCGGCCCGCGCTCACCGCGCCGGCCGGCGTGCCCGACCGCTGCGTGGACCTCGCGGCCCGCGGCCTGCAGGCGACCGGGATCGCGGCGCTGGCGCTGGAGGACGACGGCGGCGCCGTGACCGCCCACGAGATGACCGCGCGCCGGGAGGCCCTGGTGCCGCTGGAGCGGGCCGGCCGGCGCGCGCTGGTCGCCGCCTGCTCCCCGGAGGTCTGGCCACCCGCGTGAGGCTCATCTGCCCCACACCCCGATCTCGGTGCCGCCGGGGTCGGTGAGGTGGAACCGGCGGCCGCCGGGGAACGCGTACGGCTCGCGGACCACGGTGCCGCCCGCGGCCCGGACCGCCGCGAGGGTCGCGTCGAGGTCCGCGGAGTGCAGCAGCACCAGCGGCCGCCCCGGGCTCGTCGACGCGCCGGGCTCGCCCGTCGCGGCCAGGCCCCCGACCTCACCGCGCCCGGAGGGCGCGAGGATCGCGGCGTACGACGGCCCGTAGCGGCGGAACCGCCAGCCGAACGCCTCGCCGTAGAAGCGCTCGGCCGCCTCCAGGTCGGGCACGGGCACCTCGACGTAGTCGATCCCGTGGTGCTGGGGCTCCGGGCCGGCCTCGCCGACGCCGTCGGTCCACACCTCCACCACCTCGGTGAGCAGGCCCGCGGCCACGGTGCCGAAGGCGGCGAGGTGGTACGTCGTCGCGCCGCTGGTCACCCGGGCGCGCAGCGCGGCCGACTCCCCCGCGCCCGTGACCTGCTCCCGGGTGAAGGTCCACGGCCCCGGGTAGTCGCGGTTGAGGGCGACGAAGCCGTCGCGGTCGAAGACCTCGCCGGTGTGCAGCAGCCGGACCGCGACGTCCGGCGCGAGCAGCGCGGCCAGGCCCGCCCAGTCGCGGGCGGCGATGGTGTCGGCGTACCGGGTCATCGCGGTCGTGGCGTCCATGGCCCGAGCATGGACGCGGCCACCGACAGTCGTCGGGCCAGCGATAACCTCGGACGCGATGGAGACCCCGGAGACCCTGCTCATCACGCTCACCGGCAAGGACCGCCCGGGCGTCACCTCGGCGATCTTCTCGACCCTGGCCCGCACCGGCGTCGAGGTCGTCGACATCGAGCAGATCGTGCTGCGCCGTCGGCTGATCCTCGGTGTGCTGGTGACGGTGCCCGAGCGCTGGCAGCTGCTGCACGACGCCATGACCGCGACCGCCGACGAGCTCGGGATGAGCATCGAGATCGAGCGCGGCACCGGCGACAACCGGACCCGCCCCGGCGGGCGCTCGCACGTGACCGTCATCGGCTCCCCGCTGCGCGCGACCGACATGGCCGGCGTCGCCGGGCGGATCGCCGAGGCCGGCGCGAACATCGACCGCATCGAGCGGATGGCGCGCTACCCCGTCACCGCGATCGAGCTGCACGTCTCCGGCGCCGCACCCGCCGTCCTGCGCACCGCCCTGGCCGCCGAAGCCTCCGCGCGCGGCATCGACATCGCCGTGCAGCCCGCCGACCTCCTGCGCCGCGGCATGCGCCTGATCGTGATGGACGTCGACTCCACCCTCGTCCAGGGCGAGGTCATCGAGATGCTCGCCGCCCACGCCGGCTGCGAGGCCGAGGTCGCGGAGGTGACCGAGCGGGCGATGCGGGGCGAGGTCGACTTCGAGGAGTCCCTCCGCGCGCGGGTGGCGCTGCTCGAGGGCGTGCCGGCCACCGCCCTGGACTCCGTCTACGACAGCCTCCAGCTGGCCCCCGGCGCCCGCACGATGGTCCGCACCCTCAAGCGGCTCGGCTACCGGTTCGCGATCGTCTCCGGCGGCTTCTCCCAGATCACCGACCGGCTCGCCGCCGACCTCGGCATCCACTACGCCCGCGCCAACGAGCTCGAGATCCTCGACGGCCGGCTCACCGGCCGCGTCGTCGGCGAGGTCGTCGACCGGGCCGGCAAGGCCCGCGCCCTGCGCGAGTTCGCCGCCGACATCGGCGTCCCCCTCGACGCCGTCATCGCCATCGGCGACGGCGCCAACGACCTCGACATGCTCAACGCCGCCGGCCTCGGCATCGCCTACAACGCCAAGCCCATGGTCCGCGACGCCGCCGACACCGCCGTCAACGTCCCTTACCTCGACACCATCCTCTACCTCCTCGGCATCTCCCGCGAGGACATCGAGGCCGCCGACGCCGCCGCCGGCATCGTCACCCCCGCTCCTCCGGTCTGAGGGGGTTTTCCGTGGGGATCGCGTCCCACCTATAGGTGGGATGCGACCGCTTCTGGGCCAATAAATCGCCCCAGAAGCGGTTGCAAAGGCCCAGAAGTCGGGGTGAACCCTCACCCGCCGCTGGAGGGTCAGGCAACCGCCGGGAACAGCGCGGCCAGCACGATGTCGGCGACCCGAGCCGGGTCCTGGAGGTCTGACCAGGTGATCCGGATGCAGCGCCAGCCGGTCAGGCGCCGGACGAGGTCCTCCCGGTTCTTCTCCCGTACGACAGCATCGGCGATGCTCTCACCCGGTCGGCGGTGCTTCTCGTACTTGCTGCGCCCGTCGAACTCCACCCACACCCCCAGCTCCGGCCAAGCGAAGTCGAGCCGCGCGACGACCCGGCCGGTGCCGTCCTTCACCTCGTGCTGGAGCACCGGCTTGGGCACGTGATGCTGGTAGAAGAGCCAGAACGCCCGGCTCTCGCCCACGGATTCGATCCGCGCGTCCGCGAGCCGGAGGAGGACCTCCCCGGCGAGCGTGCCGGGCCACGACTCCATCTCGACCACCTGTGACCGCAGGTCGGAATCGGTGACCAGACCACGGTGGAGAAGGTCGTTCAGTGCGCAGAAGGCGGCCTCGGACGGCCCGACGGCACAGGACTCGATCGCAGCACGGGCGGGGTTGGTCACCAGCACGCCGTTGACCGTTGCCAGGTCTGCAGGGGCGATCCGTCCGACGTGCGAGTACACCCCGGCCTCGTGCCGACCCCAGGTCCCGTCGGTCCGCGTGACATGGACGTCGCGGAGGTCGAAGCCCCACAGCGGAGCGCCGAGCTCGGCGAGTGCGGAGACGTGCGACAGCGCCATCGTCGTCCTCGCCTGGCCCAGCACCGCGCGCCCGCGGAGGCCGAACCGGCCGCCTTCGTCCAGGGCGCGCCAGACGTCGGGGCCGACGTACGCCCCGGGCCGCACCCGCACCAGGTCGCCGCGGCACAGCAGCCGCTGGATCGCGCTGCTCGTGTAACCGTGAGCCAGCAGGTCGCGCCGCAGGAGCACCGGCCCGTTCCTCGGGTCGTCGGCCGGTCGGGTCTTCGTCGGGATCATCATGGGTCGCGGATGCCCGACCGCAGCGGCGCGGACACCACGGCCCTCGGCGCCTGTGGAGAACTGTCCTACTTCTGGGTCAATGCACCCGCTTCTGGGCCGAAATACTGCCCCGGAAGCGGGTGCGTCCCACCTATAGGTGGGACGCTCGCCCCAGCCCGACTACGCCCCGACGAAGAACGCGACGACCGAGGCGGAGGCGTCGGCGAGCTCGTCCCAGTCGCCGTCGTAGGAGAGCACGGTGGTGGCGGAGGTGGGGTAGCCGAGGGCGAGGCGGTTGCCGGCCTCGACGTCACCCTCGCCGTCGTCGAGCAGTTGGGCGAGGGTGCCCATGGTGGGGTTGTGGCCGACGACGACGAGCGTGCGGACGTCGGCGGGGACGGCGCGGACCAGGTCGAGCGCGGACTCCGGCCCGGCGGCGTACAGGGTCTCCTCCACCTCGGGCTCGAGGTCCCAGCCGGCGGCGTCGGCGATGTCGTCCCAGGTCTGGAGCGTGCGGACGGCGCCGGAGACGAGCGCGTGGTCGGGCACGATCCCCTGCTCGGCGAGCCAGGTGCCGACGGCGGCCGCGGCGACGTGGCCGCTCTCGGCGAGGCGTCGTTCGGCATCGGTCGGGCCGTCGGCCTCCGCCTTGGCGTGCCGCACGACCACCAGCGTCCGGCTGCCTTCGTCTCCGCTCACGGGACCAGTCTCCCAGCCTCAGGCACCGAGGGCGTGGAAGCCCCCGTCGACGTGGACGATCTCACCGGTGGTGGCCGGGAAGAAGTCCGAGAGCAGCGCGCACACCGCCCGCGCGGTCGGCTCCTGGTCGGTGTTGTCCCAGCCGAGCGGCGCGCGGGTCCCCCACATCTCCTCGAGGTCGGAGAACCCGGGGATCGCCTTGGCCGCCAGCGTCCGCAGCGGACCGGCGGAGACCAGGTTGCAGCGGATACCCGCCGGCCCGAGGTCGCGGGCGAGGTAGCGCGAGGTCGATTCCAGCGCGGCCTTCGCCACGCCCATCCAGTCGTACGCCGGCCACGCGACGGTCGCGTCGAAGGTCAGCCCCACGACCGACCCGCCGGCGCCCATCAGCGGCCGGCAGGCGGTCGCCAGCGACTTCAGCGAGTACGCCGAGACCTGGACCGCCTGCGCGACGTCCTCCCACGGGCCGTCGAGGAACCGACCGCCCAGCAGGGTCTCGGGGTTGCCGTAGGCGATGGAGTGGACCACGCCGTCGAGACCGTCGACGTGCTCGCGCACCAGGTCCGGCAGCCGGCGGAGGTGCTCGGGGTCGGTGACGTCGAGCTCGAGGACCGGCGGCTCGACCGGGAGCCGCTTGGCGATCCGCCGGGTGATGCCGAGCGCCCGGCCGAAGTTGGAGATGAGCACCGTGGCGCCCTGCTCCTGGGCGACCTTCGCGGTCGCGAAGCCGATCGAGCTGTCCATCGTCACGCCCGCGACGAGGATCCGCTTGCCGGCGAGGATGCCGGAGGTGCCGGTGGTGTCAGGTGTCATGTCAGTGCCCCATCCCGAGGCCGCCGTCGACGGGGATCACGGCCCCGGTGACGTACCCCGCGTCGTCGGAGGCCAGCCAGGTCACCGCGGAGGCGACCTCGGCCGGCACGGCGTAGCGCCCGAGCGGCACCTGCGCCTTGATCGTGTCGCGCTGCTCGTCGGTGAGCACGCCGGTCATGTCGGTCTCGACGAAGCCGGGCGCGACGACGTTGGTGGTGATCGACCGCGAGCCGAGCTCGCGGGCCAGGGAGCGCGCCATGCCGACCAGGCCGGCCTTGGAGGCGGCGTAGTTGGCCTGCCCGGCGGACCCGAGCAGGCCGACCACCGAGGAGATCAGGATGATCCGCCCGCGGCGCAGCCGCAGCATGCCCTTGGCCGCGCGCTTGGCGAGCCGGTAGGAGCCGGTCAGGTTGGTGTCGATGACCGAGGACCAGTCGTCCTCGCTCATCCGCAGCAGCAGGGTGTCCTTCGTGATGCCGGCGTTGGCGACGAGCACCTCGACCGGGCCGTGCGCTGCCTCGACCTCGGCGAACGCCGCGTCGACGGCGGCGGGGTCGGTGACGTCGCAGCGGACGTCGAGCGCTCCCTCGGGGGCGCCGCCGTTGCGGGTGGTCACGGCGACGCGGTCGCCCTGGGCCAGGAACGCCTCGGCGATCGCGCGGCCGATGCCGCGGTTGCCGCCGGTGACGAGCACCGAGCGGCCGGTCGGGGAGGCGTCCGTGGGGTCTGTCTCACTCACGTCGAAGGACGCTAGTGATTACCCCGGGGTACGCCTAACAGCCTGCACCGACCGCCCGGAGGGGCTCGGGCTCAGTCGTCCTCGAGGCGGAAACCGACCTTGATGCCGACCTGGAAGTGCTCGACCGTGCCGTCCTTGACCTGCCCGCGGACCTGGGTCACCTCGAACCAGTCGAGGTGGCGCAGCGTGCGCGCGGCGCGCTCGACGCCGTTGCGGATGGCCTCGTCGATCCCGTCGGGCGAGGTGCCGACGATCTCGGTGACACGGTAGGTGCGGTTCGTCATGGGGGGAGCCTTCCGGTGGGCGCGTGGGAGTCGCACTCTAGCGACGTAGGCTTGACGACATGGCCCGCGACCAGCGCAGGGACCGCGACGACGCGGTGCGCATCACCACGGCTGCCTCCAGCCACAACGCCGACATCGCCGCCCGGCAGCGGCGCTACCTGCTGTCGATGAGCATCCGCTCGATCTGCTTCGTGGGCGCCGTGGTCGCCGCCCTCGCCGGCATCCAGTGGCTCTGGCCGTTCCTCATCGCCGGCGCGATCCTGCTGCCGTACGTCGCCGTGGTGCTCGCGAACGTGCAGGCCACGCGCAAGGAGGGGTTCGCGCTGCAGGACGCGGCGTACGGCGCCCCCGAGCTCCCCGCCGCGCCCAGCGACCCCGAGGTCGGGCACTCCGCGCGATGACGCGATGATCGGCCTGATGATCACCGCCGTGACCTGCGCTGGGATGGACGACTGATGGACCCCGACACCTGCTCGGCCAAGGGCTGCACCGCGCCCGCCGCGTGGCAGCTGCAGTGGAACAACCCCAAGCTGCACACCCCCGACCGGCGCAAGGTGTGGCTGGCGTGCGGGGACCACCGGTCCTCGCTCTCGGACTTCCTCACCGCGCGCGGGTTCCTCAAGGACGTCGTCCCGCACGAGGCGGGCGCGTCGCAGGGGCGGGAGTAGCGCTCAGCCGCCGATGGCCGACATGGGTCGGTCGGGTTGGAGGAACGTCGGGTCGTCGATGCCGTGCCCGGCGCGCTTGCCGAGCATCGCCACGACCCAGCGGTCAGCGATCTCCTCGTCGGTGGCGCCACCGCGCAGCGCGGCGCGCAGGTCGGACTCCTCGCGGGCGAACAGGCAGTTGCGGACCTGTCCGTCCGCGGTCAGCCGGACCCGGTCGCAGTCGCCGCAGAAGGGACGGGTCACCGAGGCGATGACCCCGACGGTGCCGGGGCCGCCGTCGACCCGGAACAGCTCGGCCGGGGCGCTCCCCCGCGGCTCGACGGCCGGGCTGAGCTCGAAGTCGCGGGAGAGCCGCTCGAAGATCTCCTCCGCGGTGATCATGCCGGTGCGCGACCAGCCGTGCTGGGCGTCCAGCGGCATCTGCTCGATGAAGCGCAGCTCGTAGCCGCGCTCGAGGCACCAGGCCAGCAGCTCGCCCGCCTGGTCGTCGTTGGTGCCGCGCAGCAGCACCGCGTTGACCTTGACCGGGCCCAGCCCGGCGGCCTGGGCGGCCTCCAGCCCGGCGACGACGTCGGGCAGCCGGTCGCGGCGGGTGATGGCGTGGAAGGTCTCGGCGCGCACGCTGTCGAGGCTGACGTTGACCCGGTCCAGGCCGGCCGCCGCGAGCTTGTCCGCGGTGCGGGCCAGGCCGAGCGCGTTGGTGGTGATCGAGAGCTCCAGGTCGGGCCCGAGGGCCCGGGTGCGCTCGACGATCCCGACCAGGCCCCGGCGTACCAGCGGCTCGCCACCGGTGAACCGCACCTCGCGCACCCCCAGGTGCGACACCCCGATCCCGATCAGCCGGACGACCTCGTCGTCGCTGAGCACCGAGTCGTCGGGCAGCCAGTCCAGGCCCTCGGCCGGCATGCAGTAGTTGCAGCGGAGGTTGCACCGGTCGGTGAGCGAGACGCGCAGGTCCGTGGCCACCCGGCCATAGCGGTCCTGCAGGGGTCTCGTCACTCCCGCAGTCTAGGTCGCTGCTCCCAGGAGTCGAGGATCACGACCGCCGGGCGTGGGAACGGGTCCGGCGGCGGATAGCCTCGGGGGGTGCGTCGGTTCCGGATCCTGCTGAGTCGACGGTGGGCCTTCTTCGCCCTGGCCATCGTCGGCGTCGCCTGGGCGACCTGGTGGCTCGGCAACTGGCAGTTCGACCGGCTCGAGGACCGCCGCAGCAGCAACGCCGTCGTCGAGCGCAACGAGAACCTCGAGCCGGCCCCGGTCGCCGAGGTCCTCTCCCCCGGCGGCGACGTCGCCGAGGACGACGAGTGGCGGGTGGTCACCGCGACCGGCGAGTACGCCGTCGAGGACACCGTCATCGTCCGGTACCGCACCCGCGACGGCGAGGCCGGCATCGAGGTGGTCGTCCCGCTCATCACCGCCGACGGCACCGCCCTGGTGGTCGACCGCGGCTGGATGCCCACCGACAACCGCGGCGGCGACGCCGAGGGGGTCCCCGACCCGCCGAGCGGCGAGGTGACGATCACCGGCTACGTGCGCGCCGACGGCACCGGCGACAGCACGCGGGTCGTGGACGGCAGCACCCGCGCGGTCTCGAGCGAGGAGATCGGCGAGGCGATCGGCCGGCCGACGTACGGCGGCTTCGTCGACCTGCGCTCGGAGGACCCCGAGCCCGCGGAGACGCTCACCCCGCGCGACCTGCCCGAGCAGAATGACGGCCCGCACTTCTTCTACGGGCTCCAGTGGTGGTTCTTCGGGGTGCTCGCGATCTTCGGCTTCCTCTACCTCGCCTACGACGAGCTCAAGCGCGGCCCGCACGGCCAGCGCGGCTCCCGTCGACCGCCGCGTCCCAAGGCCGACCCGCGCACCGGCAAGCGTCCGCCGCGGGAGCCCGCTCAGAGCGCCCGCAGCGCCCCGCCGTCGACCGGCAGCATCACGCCGGAGACGAACGACGCCGCGGGCGAGAGCAGGAACGCCGCCGCCCGCCCGAACTCCTCCGGCCGGCCGTAGCGACGCAGCGGGATCGCCGCCTCGGCCCGGGCGCGCTCGGCCGCCGGGTCGTCGGCGAGCGCGTCGAGCTCGGCCACCCGGTCGGTCGCGACGCGGCCGGGCAGCAGCCCGTTGACGCGTACGCCGCGTGGCCCGACCTCGTCGGCCAGCGTCTTGGCGACCATGGCCAGGCCGGGGCGCAGCCCGTTGGAGACGGCGAGCCCGGCCAGGGGTGACCGGACGCTGGAGGAGAGCACCAGCGCCAGCGACCCGCCCGCGGGCAGCGCCTCGACGACCGTGCGGCAGATCCGCACCGCGCCGAGGAACACCGAGTCGAAGGCGTCGCGCCACTGCTCGTCGCTCGCCTCCAGCACCGTCCCCGCGGGCGGACCGCCGACGCTGACCAGCGCCCCGTCGAGCCTGCCGAAGGCGTCGTGCGCCGCGGCGAGGAGCCGGCCGGGCGTCGCGGGGTCGGCGTTGTCGGCGACGACGGTCGCCACGCGGTCGGGCCCCAGCTCCGCCCGCGCGGCGGCGAGCGAGTCCTCCGAGCGGCCCGAGAGCACCACGCGGGCGCCCTCGGCCACGAGCACCTCCGCGGTGGCCCGGCCGAGGCCGCGGGCGCCGCCGGTGACCAGGAGGACCCGGTCGGTCAGCTGGAGGTCCATCAGTGGGCGCCGCTCACGCCGGGACGTCCTCGACCAGCTGGGTGCGGTACAGGTCGGCGTACAGCCCGCCCTGGGCGAGCAGCTGGGTGTGGGTGCCCGACTGGACGATCCGGCCGTCCTGGACGACCAGGATCTGGTCGGCGTTGCGCACCGTGGAGAGCCGGTGGGCGATGACCAGCGAGGTGCGGCCCGCGTGCGCGGCGTCCAGCGCGCGCTGGACGGCGACCTCCGAGCCGGAGTCGAGGTGCGCGGTCGCCTCGTCGAGCACGACGATCGAGGGTGCCTTGAGCAGCAGCCGGGCGATGGCCAGGCGCTGCCGCTCCCCACCGGAGAGGCGGTAGCCGCGGTCCCCGACCACCGTGTCGAGCCCGTCGGGCAGGGCCCGGACGAGGGTGGAGACCTGAGCGGCCTCGAGGGCCTGCCAGATCTCCTCGTCGGAGGCGCCGGGCCGGGCGTAGAGCAGGTTGGCCCGGATCGTGTCGTGGAACATGTGGGCGTCCTGGGTGACGTACCCGACGGTGTCCTCCAGGGACTGGAGGGTCACGTCGCGGACGTCGTGGCCGCCGACGCGCACGGCGCCGCCGTTCACGTCGTAGAGCCTGGCCACCAGGTGGGTGACGGTCGTCTTGCCCGCGCCCGAGGGGCCGACCAGGGCGATCATCTGCCCGGCGTCGGCGACGAAGGAGATGTCGTGGAGCACCGGGCCGTTGTCGCGGGACTCCGTGCGGGCCACGGTCTCCAGGGACGCCAGCGACACGTCGTCGGCGCGGGGGTAGCTGAACGAGACGTGGTCGAACTCCAGGCGCGACGCCGTCGGCGGCAGGGCGACCGCGCCGGGCTTCTCGCGGACCAACGAGGGCAGGTCGAGCACCTCGAAGACCCGCTCGAAGCTGACCAGCGCGGTCATCACGTCGATGCGGACGTTGGAGAGGCCCTGGAGCGGCCCGAGCAGCCGCAGCAGCAGGGTGGCCAGCGCCAGGAGCGTGCCGACGGTGAGGGTGCCGTCGATGGCTAGGTGCCCGCCGACGCCGTACACCAGCGCCGTGGCGAGCGCCGGGACGAGCATCATCGCGGCGCCGAAGATGCGGGTGATCAGGGAGATCCGCACGCCGAGGTCGCGGACGTTGGCCGCCTTGTCGGCGAACAGCGCGTCCTCCTCGCCGCGGCGGCCGAAGAGCTTGAGCAGCATCGCGCCGCCGACGTTGAAGCGCTCGGTCATCACGTTGCCGAGGTCGGCGTTGCCGTCCATCTGGCGCCGGGTGAGCCCGGCGAGCTTGCTGCTGACGAACCGGGAGACGCCGAAGAGGATCGGGAACATCGCCAGGCACAGCAGCGTCACCTGCCAGCTGAGCGCGAACATCGCGATGCCGACGACGAGCACGGCGATGGTGTTCGACACCGTGCTGGACAGCGTCGAGGTGAACGCCCGCTGGGCGCCGATGACGTCGTTGTTGAGCCGGGAGACCAGGGCGCCGGTCTGGGTGCGGGTGAAGAACGCCAGCGACTGGCGCTGGACGTGCCCGAAGACCTGGGTCCGCAGGTCGTAGATGAGCCCCTCACCGATCTTCGAGGACAACCAGCCGCCGAGGACCGCCAGGAGGGCGTTGAGGACCGCGACCCCGGCCATCGCCAGGGCGAGCACGGTGACCAGGCGGGCGTCGTTCTTCAAGATGCCGTCGTCGACCACGCGCTGAACCAGCAGCGGCGTGACCACCACCATCGCGGCGTCGATGACGGTCAGGACGAGGAAGACCGCGATGGTGCGCCGGTGCGGGCGGGCGAAGCCCAGCACCCGGCGCAGCGTTGCGCCGGTGATCCGGTTGTCGACCACGCTCCGGTCCGACCTCAGGTGGCGCCACGCGGCGCCTGCGCCGTACATCCCCGACATCGCTGCTCCTTCACCTACCTCCCGCGAGGGCGGCCATCTCGCGGAACCGGCGCACCTGCGCCTCGCGCTCGAGGCGTCGCTGCGTCTCGAGGTCCCGCTCCTGCGCCCCCTGGAGGAGCTCCTTGATCTCGCGGACCGCGCCCGGGAGGGGCGCGACCAGGGCCTGGACCAGGTCGGCGACCGTGGAGTCGAGCTCCTCGGTCGGCACGGCGGCGAGCGCCAGGCCGATCCGCACGGCCTCGTCTGCACCCACCATCCGCGCGGTCGCGCAGATCTCCAGTGCCCTGGCGTAGCCAACGCTGTCGACCAGCGGCTTTGTTCCCGTCAGGTCCGGCACCAGCCCGAGGGCGGCCTCCTTCATCGACAGCTGCGCGTCGGTGGACAGGACCCGCAGGTCGCAGGCGAGCGCGAGCTGGAAGCCGGCGCCGATGGCGTACCCGTGCACCGCCGCGACCGAGACGAACCGCGGGTCGCGCAGGAACGTGAAGCCCCGCTGGTAGGCGTCGATCGTCGCGGAGAGCTCCTCGTCGGAGAGCATCACCAGCCCGGCCACCGACTCCTCCTCGCCGCCGACCGACGAGGGGTCGAGCAGCCGGCGGTCCAGGCCGGCCGAGAACGCGGCGCCGTTGCCCCGCACCACCACCACGCGTACGTCGCCGGGCAACGCCTCGCCCAGGTCGGCCAGCGCGCGCCACATCGCCGGGGTCTGCGCGTTCCGCACGTCGGGCCGGTCGAGCGTGATCGTCGCGACCGGGCCGGTGAGGTCCAGCTGCAGACCCGCCGCGGCGAGGGTCTCCGGTGAGGGTGTCGTCATGGGCGCGAGCCTAGGTCCGCCCGCCGACAGCCCCGCCGACAGCCCCCACCACCAGCCCACCACCAACGACCGCCCGGGACGGTCGCCGTGGCCGGGCCGGCCTCAGGCCAGCGACACCAGGTCGGCGTACCCCTCGTTCCACAGGTCCTCGTCGCCGTCGGGCAGCAGCAGCACCCGGTCCGGCTCGAGCGCGCGGACCGCGCCCTCGTCGTGGGTGACCAGCACGATCGCGCCCTCGTAGGAGCGGATCGCGGCCAGCACCTCCTCGCGCGAGGCGGGGTCGAGGTTGTTGGTGGGCTCGTCGAGCAGCAGCACGTTGGCGCTGGAGACGACCAGCGAGGCCAGCGCGAGGCGCGTCTTCTCCCCACCGGAGAGGACCTTCGCGGGCTTGTGGGCGTCCTCGCCGGAGAAGAGGAACGAGCCGAGCACCGAGCGCGCCTCGGTGTCGGTGAGCTGCGGCGCCGCGGACTGCATGTTCTCCAGCACGGTCCGGTCGGTGTCGAGCGTCTCGTGCTCCTGGGCGTAGTAGCCGACCTTGAGCCCGTGGCCCGGCACGACCTCGCCGGTGTCGGCCTGGTCGACGCCGGCCAGGATGCGCAGCATCGTGGTCTTGCCGGCGCCGTTGAGGCCCAGGATGACCACCCGCGAGCCCTTGTCGATCGCCAGGTCGACGTCGGTGAAGACCTCGAGCGACCCGTAGGACTTCGACAGGCCGGTCGCGGTGAGCGGGGTCTTGCCACAGGCAGCGGGCTTGGGGAAGACGATCCGCGCGACCTTGTCGGCCTGCCGCTCCCCCTCGAGCCCGGCCATCATCTTCTCGGCCCGCTTGAGCATCGACTGCGCCGCCGAGGCCTTGCTGGCCTTCGCACGCATCCGGTTGGCCTGGTCGGTCAGCGTCTTGGCCTTGGTCTCGGCGTTGGCGCGCTCGCGCTTGCGGCGCCGCTCGTCGGTCTCGCGCTGGACGAGGTAGTCCTTCCAGCCCATGTTGTAGACGTCGATCTCGCCGCGGTTGGCGTCGAGGTGGAGGACCTTGTTGACGGTCTCCTCCAGCAGCCCGTTGTCGTGGCTGATCACGATGAACCCGCCGCGGTGGGCCTTGAGGAAGTCGCGCAGCCACACGATCGAGTCGGCGTCGAGGTGGTTGGTCGGCTCGTCGAGGATGAGGATCTCGGCGCCGGAGAAGAGGATGCGGGCCAGCTCGACGCGACGACGCTGGCCACCGGAGAGGGTCTTCAGCGGCTGGGCCAGGATGCGGTCCTCGATGCCCAGGCTGTGCGCGATGACCGCGGCCTCGGACTCCGCGGCGTACCCGCCCCCGGCGTGCAGCTCGGCGTCGGCGCGCTCGTAGCGGCGCATCGCCTTGTCGCGCACGTTCGGGTCGTCGCTGCCCATCCCCGTCTCGGCGTCGCGCAGGCGGCGTACGACGTCGTCGAGCCCGCGCGCGGACAGGATGCGGTCGCGGGCGAGGACCTCCGGGTCACCCGTGCGGGGGTCCTGCGGCAGGTAGCCGACCTCGCTGGTGGTCGTGACCGTGCCGGCGGCGGGCTGCCCCTCCCCGGCGAGGATCTTGGTCAGCGTGGTCTTGCCGGCGCCGTTGCGCCCGACCAGACCGATCTTGTCCCCGGGCGCGACCCGGAAGCTGACGTTCTCCATGAGCAGTCGCGCGCCCGCTCGGACTTCCAGCTGGGTGGCGGTGATCATGAGGGCACCGAGTCTAGGTGGGTACGGGCCCAGCCACGAACCGGCACGGACGTGTGAGGAGTCACCATGCGCTTCAACCCCAAGGCCCGCCTGGACACGGGGCGGGTCCGTGACCGTGGCCGGGGTAGCGGCGGCGGGTTCGGGCGCGGCGGGCGCGGTGGCGGGCTGGGCGGGGCGCGCATGCCCGTCCCCGGTGGGATGCGGACCGGCGGCGGCATCGGCGGCGTGATCGTCCTGGTCCTGCTGTTCGTGCTCGTGCAGTGCGTCGGCGGCGGCGTGCCGGGGCTCGGCGGCGGCGGGGGCGCGGCGTACGACACCGGCCGGTTCGCCGACACCGACCGCTACGAGAACTGCCGGACCGGTGAGGACGCCAACGACGACGTCGACTGCGCCCGCGTCGCGGTCGAGAACTCCCTGCACGACTTCTGGTCCGACGAGCTCGGCAACCGGTTCCGGCCGGTCGAGCAGCTCGCGACGTTCTCCGGCTCGACCCAGACCGGGTGCGGCGGCGCCAGCTCCGCCGTGGGGCCATTCTACTGCCCGCCGGACTCCTCGATCTACCTCGACACGACCTTCTTCGAGGAGGTGCTCGACCGGCAGCTCGGCGGGCCCAGCGGCGGGTTCGTCGAGCCCTACGTGCTCGCCCACGAGTACGGCCACCACATCCAGAACCTCCTCGGCACCATGGGCCGCGTCCGCACCCAGCAGGGCCCGACCAGCGACGCGGTGCGGTTGGAGCTGCAGGCCGACTGCTACGCCGGGATGTGGGCCCGCGCGGCCACCTCGACCGAGGACGCCGACGGCAACGTGCTGATCAGCGAGCTGACCCGCCAGGACGTCGAGGAGGCGGTGGCCGCGGCCGAGGCCGTCGGCGACGACCGCATCCAGCAGAAGACCCAGGGCCAGGTCACCGAGGAGTCCTGGACCCACGGCTCGGCCGCGATGCGCGTGCGCTGGTTCGAGACCGGGTACGACACCGGCTCGCTCGAGGCCTGCGACACCTTCGCCGCCGACCGGCTCTGAGGCCGTACCGGGCGCGCTGCGCGACGTTTCATCGGCCGGCCGGTGGAACTGGCGCCGGGACGCTGAAGTTTTATCGGCCAACCGGGAGGTTCATCGGCCGGCCGATGAAACTGGCGCCGGGACGATGAAGTTCCATCGGCCAACCGGGAGCTTTGTCGGCCGGCCGATGAAACGTGGCCCGCCCACCAGCGCTCAGCGGCCGAGCAACGCCTCGACGTGCGGGGCCTGGCGCTGGAGGGCGCGCAGGTGCGGGGCGACCGCGGGGTGGCGGAACTTGCCGGCGAGCGCACCCTCGCCGCCGGCGGCGCGGGCCAGTGCCCACTCGGCGCCGTTGAGAGCGGTGAGCACCGCGGTCACCCGCGCCGCGTGCCGCACCTGGTCGGCCGTCGCCAGTCCGTCGGGCAGCCCGAGCAGGTAGGCGTCGACCAGCGGGTCGAGCTCCTCGCGGGCCAGCAGCGAGTAGTAGCCGAGGTCGGCCCCGACCGGGCCGTGCCCGAGCGTGCCCCAGTCGATCGCGAGCACGTCGTCGCCCTCGCGGCCCGGCAGGTTGGCCGGCGTCGGGTCGCCGTGCTGGGCGACCTGCGGCAGCGCGTCGAGCTCGGCGAGCAGCGTCGTACGACGTCGCCACAGGTGGTCGGCGACGTCGGCCACCGTGGTCCGCGCGAGCGTCGGCCACCCGCCGCGGTGCTCGACGCGGAGCATCCGGCTGCGCAGCTGGTCGCGGGCGAGCGCCGGCGCGGCCAGCGCGGCGCCGGCGAACCTGCCCAGGCAGCGGGCCACGAACAGCCCGCTGTTGGCGGCGTCCTCGACCCACGCCTGGGTCAGCGTGATGCCCTCGGTGTCCTCCTCGGCCGCCGCCTGCGGCTCCGCGCGCAGCCCCGGCGTCGCGACGACGAGCCTCTCGACCAGGACGTCCGCGGCGCGTCGCCAGTACGCCGGGTGGTGGGGGTCCGACAGCTCGACCGGGTCGCCGGGGAGCGGGCGCGCGAGGCGCTTGACCACGACCGGCTGGTCGCCGAGGACCGTGCGCCAGACCCCGACGGTCGACGCACCGCGCCCGCCGGGAACCGCCAGCCATCCCGGCTCCGGCTGCCACATGGCCTGGACGCTAGCCACGCCCGCGGTCCGCGTCACGCAGGCGCGCACAACCCGGCACGACCCGGCCACCGAACGGGCCCCGCGACCGCTCTCGTGATGCCCAGCGTGCGCCCCGGCGCACGCTGGGCATCACGAGGCGGCCGAGCACCAGCGTCAGGAAGCGTTGTGGACGGCCACCTGCACCGCGCAGGCGTCGAGGACGGCCGCGTCGAGGACCGCCCGGCGCGGATCGGGTACGGCGAGCCAGGGACCGACGACGGTGAGCCGGTCGAGCGGCGGCCCGGCCAGGACCTCCTCGACGGCGGCCCGGTCCCCGCCGGTGACGAGCGGACCGGACAGGCCGTGGAGGATCCGGGCGGCGTGGCCGGCCGCGGCCTCGTAGGCGGCCCGCGCCTGGTTGTCGCGCCGGCGGGCGAACCGCTGCTGGCTCTGGCCACCGGCCTTGGTGCGGCCCTGGACGTGGCGCTGGCCGACCTTGGAGTCCACGACGGTCCTGCCTGCGACCCGGGCCATCGCGAAGCCGCCCTTGCGCACGAGCAGCACGCCCCAGTCCTCGGGCGCGGCGCAGGCGGCGGCGAAGGCCTCGGCGTCCGGCAGGCCGGCGTACCGCTCCGCGAAGGGCAGCGAGGCGGCGAAGGTGGAGCCGTCGGCCGCGGCGCCGAACAGGTCCCCGGAGGTGACCTCGAGGGCGGTGGCGCCGTGGCGGCCCTGGAAGTTCAGCACCCACCGCGGCCAGCGCTGGGCGGGCACCAGCACCACCGACGGGCGGGAACCGGCGGCGCCCGGGCTCACCGGCCGGGCTTGGGGTGCAGGACCTTGAACCGCTCCAGGACGACCGGCATGTCGGGGCGGAAGCCTCGGCCGTGCGGGTCGACGTCGCGGAAGAACGCCTCGTGGCGGGCACGCCAGGTCGCCAGCGTCCGGTCCCCCTCGCCCTCGGCGTGGGCATGGGCCTCGTCGACCTCCTCGAAGGCGACGACGCGGACCTCGGTCGTGGCGACCAGCGCGCGGGGGTGGCCGCCGCCGTCGAGCACGATGCCGAGCGTGCCCGGCTCGGGCAGCGGCTCGCCCTCGAGGGCGTAGTCCTCGGCCGCGCTGGCGGTCGCGGTCTTGACCCCGTCGAGCACCAGCCCGGCGAGCTCGTCGGCCTGCTCCGGCGTGGCCCCGAAGGACCACGCCGGCGGCGGGAGCGAGACCAGCCCCGAGGGGCCGAAGTAGGCCGGCAGCCGCTCGAGCTTGGCCTGCCGGCGGGCGAGCACCCAGAAGGTCTCGACCTCGGGATCGCTCGCGAGGTCGCTCGCGAGGACGTTCGCGGGGTCGCTCGCGGGGTCGCTCGCGGTGTCGGTCACGCCAGGCTCAGACGTTGAAGCCGAGGGCGCGCAGCTGCTCGCGGCCGTCCTCGGTGATCTTGTCCGGGCCCCACGGCGGCATCCAGACCCAGTTGATCGCGACGTCGTTGACCAGGCCCTCGAGCGCGGCGTTGGTCTGGTCCTGGATGACGTCGGTCAGCGGGCAGGCCGCCGAGGTCAGCGTCATGTCGAGGACGACGTTGGAGCCCTCGTCGACGTGCACGTCGTAGACCAGGCCCAGGTCGACGACGTTGATCCCCAGCTCGGGGTCGACGACGTCCTTCATCGCCTCGGTCACCTCCTCGGGCGACACGGTCGAGGAGCCCGCCGGGGCGGGAGCACCGGTGGCCTCGGGGACCTCCGGCAGGTCGGAGTGGTCGAGCTCGGTCATCGGGTCTCCTCCAGGGATCGGGCCGTGGCGTCCTTCCAGGCCATCCACGACAGAAGCGCGCACTTCACGCGCGCGGGGAACTTCGCCACACCGGCGAAGGCGATGCCGTCCTCCAGCACGTCCTCGTCGGGCTCGACGGTCCCCTTGCCCTGCATCAGGGTCAGGAACTCCTCGTGCACCGACATCGCCTCGTCGACCGGCTTGCCGATCACGAGGTCGGTCATCACCGACGCGGACGCCTGGGAGATCGAGCAGCCGACGGCGTCGTACGACACGTCGGCGACCGTCCCGTCGGCGATGTGGACGCGCAGCGTCACCTCGTCGCCGCAGGTCGGGTTCACGTGGTGCACCTCGGCCTCGTAGGGCTCCCGCAGACCGGCGTGGTGGGGGTTCTTGTAGTGGTCCAGGATGATCTCCTGGTACAGCGAGTCGAGCTCGGCGTTCATCTTCTCAGCCCACCTTGAAGTACGCGCGGGTGTGCTCGAGGCCCTCCACGAGGGCGTCGATCTCCGCGGGGGTCGTGTAGAGGTACGACGACATCCGGGTCGTGCTCTGCACCCCGAAGCGGGCGTGCGCGGGCTTGGCGCAGTGGTGACCGGCCCGCACCGCGATGCCGCGGGAGTCGAGCACCTGGGCGATGTCGTGGGGGTGCACCCCGTCCATCTCGAAGGCGATCGCTCCCCCGCGCCGGGTGGCGTCCAGCGGCCCGAGGACCCGCAGGCCCGGGATCGTGGCGAGGCCCTCGAGCGCGTAGCCGGTGATCGCCTGCTCGTGGCGGTGGATGTTCTCCATCCCGACCGCCGCGAGGTAGTCCAGCGCCGCGCCGAGGCCCACGGCCTCGACGATCGGCGGGGTGCCGGCCTCGAACTTGTGCGGGATCCCGGCGTACGTCGACCGCTCCATGCGGACGGTCTCGATCATCTCGCCGCCACCGAGGAACGGCGGCAGCTGCTCGAGCAGCGACCGCTTGCCCCACAGCACGCCGATGCCGGTCGGGCCGACGACCTTGTGGCCGGTGAAGACCAGCACGTCGGCGTCGACCTCGGTGACGTCGACCGGCAGCTGCGGCGCGGCCTGCGAGGCGTCGACCACCACGATCGCGCCGACCTCGTGGGCGCGACGGGCGATCTCGGCGACCGGGTTGATCGTGCCGAGCATGTTCGAGACCCAGGTCAGCGAGACGACCTTGGTCCGCTCGGTGATCAACGAGTCGATCTCGGAGAGGTCGAGCTCGCCGGTCTCGGTGAGCCCGAACCAGCGCAGCGTGGCGCCCTTGCGCTCGGTGAGCATCTGCCACGGCACGATGTTGGAGTGGTGCTCCATCTCGGTGATGACGACCTCGTCGCCGGCACCGATCGCCAGGTCACCGGTGGCCCAGGCCAGGGTGTTGGCGACCAGGTTGAGCGCCTCGGAGGCGTTCTTGGTGAAGACCACCTCGTCGCGGCTCGGCGCGCCGATGAAGCGGGCGACCACGTCGCGCGCGTTCTCGAACGCCTCGGAGGACTCCGCCCCGAGCTGGTGCATGGCGCGCGCGACGTTCGCGTTGTGCCGCTCGAGGTGGTCGACCATCGCGTCGATCACGCACTGCGGCTTCTGCGAGGTGTTCGCGCTGTCGAGGTACACCAGCGGGACCCCGCCCGCGAGCGTGCGCTCGAGGATCGGGAAGTCCTTGCGGATGACCTCCAGCTCGGGGAGGAGCCCTGGGAGCACGATCAGACCGCCGCTGCCTTGAGGTACTTGTCGTACCCCTCGGCCTCGAGCTCGTCGGCGAGCTCGGGGCCGCCGGAGGCGGCGACCTTGCCGGCCACGAAGACGTGGACGAAGTCGGGCTTGATGTAGCGCAGGATCCGCGTGTAGTGCGTGATCAGCAGGACGCCCTTGCCCTCCTGCTCGCGGAAGCGGTTGACGCCCTCGGAGACGACCTTCAGCGCGTCGATGTCGAGGCCGGAGTCGGTCTCGTCGAGGATCGCGACCTTCGGGTTGAGCAGCTCGAGCTGGGCGATCTCGTGGCGCTTCTTCTCGCCACCGGAGAAGCCCTCGTTGACCGACCGGGTGCCGAAGGTCGGGTCGAGGTTGAGCCGCTGGAGGGCGCCGTTGACGTCCTTGACCCAGGTGCGCAGCTTGGGGGCCTCGCCGTCGATCGCGGTCTTGGCGGTGCGCAGGAAGTTCGAGACCGAGACGCCGGGGACCTCGACGGGGTACTGCATCGCGAGGAACAGGCCGGCGCGGGCACGCTCGTCGACCGACATCGTGAGGACGTCCTCACCGTCGAGGGTGACGCTGCCGCCGGTGATCGTGTACTTCGGGTGGCCGGCGATGGAGTAGGCCAGCGTCGACTTGCCGGACCCGTTGGGGCCCATGATCGCGTGGGTCTCGCCGGACCCGATGGTCAGCGTGACGCCCTTGAGGATCTCCTTGGGACCGTCCTCGGTGTCCACGGACACCTGCAGGTCCTTGATGACGAGCTCGCTCATGAGGGGGTGACTCCGTTCAGGGTGGTGGTGGTGTCGACGTAGACGCTCGGTCCGTCGGGGGATTCGCGGACCTCTACGGGGAAGGTCGCGACGGGTTCGGTGGCCGGGAGGCCGGTGGGCTTGCCGGTGCGGAGGTCGAAGCGGGAGCCGTGCAGCCAGCACTCGACCGCGCAGTCCGCGACCTCGCCCTCGCTGAGCGAGACCGCGGCGTGGGAGCAGAGGTCCTGCAGCGCGAAGACCTCGTCGCCGTTGCGGGCGATCGCGACGTCGTAGGCGCCGACGGTGACGCCGAGGGCCTCGTCGTCGGGTACGTCGCTCAGCCAGCAGGCACGCTCGAAGGTCACGAGGAGCCCACCGGCGGCAGGCCGTCGAGGACGTTCTTGGCCAGCTCGGCCTCGACGGTGGCGGTCAGCTGCTCCTCCAGGGAGGGGATGCCGACCTTGCGGATCAGGTCGTTGAAGAACCCGTGCAGCACCAGGCGGCGCGCCTCGGCGTCGGAGACGCCGCGCGAGCGCAGGTAGAACAGCTGCTCGTCGTCGAAGCGGGCGGTCGCCGACGCGTGGCCCGCGCCCTCGATCTCGCCGGTCTCGATCTCCAGGTTCGGCACCGAGTCGGCCTGGCAGCCGTCGGTGAGCACGAGGTTGCGGTTCTCCTCGTAGGTCTCGATGCCCTCGGCGACCTTGCGGATCAGCACGTTGCCGATCCAGACCGTCCGCGCGCCCTTGCCCTGCAGCGCACCCTTGTAGGCGACGTTGGACTTCGTCCGCGGCTGGTTGTGGTCGGCGAAGAGCCGGTGCTCGAGGTGCTGGCCGGCGTCGGCGAAGTACAGCCCGAGCAGCTCGGCGTGCCCGCCGGGGCCGTCGTACTCGACGTTGGCGTGCATCCGGACCACGTCGCCGCCGAAGCTCACCGAGGTGTGCTTGACGCTCGCGTCGCGGCCGACCCGGATCGCGTCGCGGCCCAGGTGGACCGCGTCGTCGTCCCAGTCCTGCAGGGAGACCATGTTGAGCTCGGCGCCGTCGCCCACGACCACGGTCGTGGTGGCGGCGTACCGCGCCGAGCCGGTGTGGCGCAGCACGATGGTGGCCTTGGAGTGGCGCCCGAGGCGGACCACGACATGGCCCCACACGAGGTCGTCGGCGTTCTCGCCGGTCAGCGTGACCACGACGGGGTCGGTGGTCTCGAGCTCGAGGTCGGCCGGGACGTCGAGCAGCACGGCGCCGCCGGCGTTGGCGACGGCCAGCGCGGAGGGCCGGTCGTTGGGCGCGAGCTCGCCGAGCTCACGCGCCTGCTCGGCGGTGATCTCGGTGAGGGTCACGCCCTCGGGCAGGGAGACCTCGCGACGCAGCTTGGTCGCGGAGGCCTCGCCGTCGAGGATGCCGCGCAGCCGCTTGAGCGGGGTGAAGCGCCACACCTCCTCGCGCCCGGTGGGGAGCGGGTGGTCGGCGAGGTCGTACGACGGCGGCGGGTTGAGGTGGGACTCCACCCGGTCCTGCTCGAGCGCGCTCGCGACGCTGTCGCGCGCGATGGCCGGGTCGGTGTCAGTCACGGTCACTACGGTTTGTCCTTCTGGGGAATCGACGGGGCGGAACGACGGGCGGCGATCAGCCGACCGCGCCCTCCATCTGCAGCTCGATCAGGCGGTTCAGCTCCAGGGCGTACTCCATCGGCAGCTCCTTGGCGATCGGCTCCACGAAGCCGCGGACGATCATCGCCATCGCCTCGTCCTCCTCCATGCCGCGCGACATGAGGTAGAAGAGCTGGTCGTCGGAGACCTTCGAGACACTCGCCTCGTGGCCCATGGACACGTCGTCCTCGCGGATGTCGACGTAGGGGTAGGTGTCCGAGCGGCTGATCTGGTCGACCAGCAGCGCGTCGCACAGCACGTTGGACTTCGAGCCGTGGGCGCCCTCGTTGACCTGGATCAGGCCGCGGTAGGAGGTGCGGCCGCCGCCGCGCGCGACGGACTTGGAGAGGATCGAGCTCGAGGTGTTCGGCGCGGCGTGGACCATCTTGGCGCCGGCGTCCTGGTGCTGGCCCTCGCCGGCGAAGGCGATCGAGAGCGTCTCGCCCTTGGCGTGCTCGCCCATGAGGTAGACGGCCGGGTACTTCATCGTCACCTTGGAGCCGATGTTGCCGTCGACCCACTCCATCGTCGCGCCGGCCTCGCAGGTCGCGCGCTTGGTGACGAGGTTGTAGACGTTGTTCGACCAGTTCTGGATGGTCGTGTAGCGGACGCGGGCGCCCTTCTTCACGATGATCTCCACCACGGCGGAGTGCAGGGAGTCCGAGGAGTAGATCGGCGCCGTGCAGCCCTCGACGTAGTGCACGTAGGAGTCCTCGTCGGCGATGATCAGCGTCCGCTCGAACTGGCCCATGTTCTCGGTGTTGATCCGGAAGTAGGCCTGGAGCGGGATGTCGACGTGGACGCCCTTGGGCACGTAGATGAACGAGCCGCCGGACCAGACCGCGGTGTTCAGCGCGGAGAACTTGTTGTCACCGACGGGGATGACGGTGCCGAAGTACTCCTTGAACAGCTCGGGCTGCTCCTTGAGCGCGGTGTCGGTGTCGAGGAAGAGCACGCCCTGCGCCTCGAGGTCCTCGCGGATCGAGTGGTAGACGACCTCGGACTCGTACTGCGCGGCGACACCGGAGACCAGGCGCTGCTTCTCCGCCTCGGGGATGCCGAGCTTGTCGTAGGTGTTCTTGATGTCCTCGGGGAGGTCGTCCCAGGTCGCGGCCTGCTTCTCGCTGGACCGGACGAAGTACTTGATGTTGTCGAAGTCGATCCCGCCGAGGTCGGAGCCCCAGGTCGGCATCGGCTTGCGGCCGAAGAGCTTGAGGCCCTTCAGGCGCAGGTCGAGCATCCACTGCGGCTCGCTCTTCTTCGAGGAGATGTCGCGGACGACGTCCTCGTTGAGGCCACGCTTGGCGGTCGCACCCGCGGTGTCCGGGTCGGCCCAGCCGAACTCGTAGCGGCCGATGCCCTTGAGCTCGGGGTTGAGCTCCTCGATGGAGGTCATGGGGTGACCGTCTCCTTCTGTGTGGATGGGACGAGCGTGTCGCGACGGGGCTGCGCCCCGTGCCGCTGCGCGGCCGGCGCCGCGCTGGTCTGTGTGGATGGGACGAGCGTGTCGCGACGGGGCTGCGCCCCGTGCCGCTGCGCGGCCGGCGCCACGCTGTCGTCCTGCTCGGTAGGTGCCGGGATGCTCGGGATGCAGGTGGTGCAGACCCCGTCGCCGTGGGCGATGGTGGCCAGCCGCTGCACGTGGCTGCCGAGCACCAAGGCGATCGCCTCGGTCTCCGCCTCGCACAGCTGCGGGAACTCGTGGGCGACGTGGCTGACGGGGCAGTGCTGCTGGCACAGCTGCTCCCCCACCGGCACGTCACGCACCGCGGCGGCGTAGCCCTCGTCGGTGAGGACGCGGGCCAGGACCTCCGCCGGGCTGAGCTCCGGGTGCTGCTCGACGAGCTCGTCGAACCGCTCGGGGATGAAAGCCACGCGGCGGCTCGCGAATTCCCGGACGGCGTCCTCGCCGCCGGTCTCGCGCAGGAACCGCAGCGCCTGCACGGCGAGGTCGTCGTAGTGCTGGTCGAAGCTGTCGCGACCGACCTCGGTCAGCGCGAACACCTTCGCCGGGCGGCCGCGGCCACGGGTGGCCGAGGTGCGCGGCTCACGGGCCTCGACGGCGCCTTCCTCGACCAGCTGGTCGAGGTGGCGACGCACCGCCGCCGGGGTCAGCGCCAGGCGCTCGGCGAGCGCCGCGGCGGTCGAGGGACCATCGACGAGGATCGACCGGGCGACGCGCTGACGCGTCGGCTGGTCGCCCGCGGGGCGGGCCTCCTCGAATTCCACTACGCCAGTGTGACGTTAATGCCGGGGGCGCTTCAAGGAAGGTAACCCTAACCGGCGCCCGTCGTGTGACCGGGCTCTCGCATGCGGCCCTGGGGACCCTTGAAG
The DNA here is from genome assembly GCF_013177455.1 of Nocardioides marmotae. NCBI lineage: Bacteria > Bacillati > Actinomycetota > Actinomycetes > Propionibacteriales > Nocardioidaceae > Nocardioides > Nocardioides marmotae. The sequence goes on along the minus strand of NZ_CP053660.1, from coordinate 2,056,163 downwards.
TCCCGAGCCAGACTGGAACCAGCTCGAGACCGCTCGAGGACAACGGACCCCCGAGACACCCTTCCCTGAGATGACCCTCTCGCCACTCATCGGCCCGCAGCCCTCCCCGGCCGCCCAGCAGACCACCCAGCAGACCACCCAGCAGCCCGAAACGACGAGCAAGCCGCCGAGCGACCTCCCGGCCTCCTGGTGGCGCCGCGCCGGCGCCCGGCTGAACCGGGCCGCGCAGTCGCGGACCGCCCTGGTCGTCGGCGTCGCCGTGAGCCTGATCGTCCCCGCCGTGACCCTGCCCCGCCTGCCCGACGTGTCGGTGGTGCCGCTGCTGCTCGGCCTCGTGCCCTGGGTGCTCGGCAAGTACGTCGCGTGCCCGCTGCGGTGGCGCGCGCTCACCGGCGCGGGCCTGAGCCGCAGGTGGCACCTGCGTGCCTACGCCGAGTCCGAGCTGCTGGGGCTGGTCACGCCCGGCCACGTCGGGGCGGACCTGTGGCGGATGCACCGGCTGCGCCGGGTCGGGGTGGCCCGCGGCGACGCCGTGCTGAGCGTCGGCACCGACCGGCTGGTCGGGGCGCTCGGCCTGGCGGCCTTCGTCGTCTTCGCGGGCACGGCCCTGCCGGCCCGCACCCTGGCCGTCGCCATCGGCGTGTCGGTCGCCGCCGTGGTGGTCGTGCTCGTCCTGCGCAAGGTCCGGCCGGAGTGGCTGCCGACCCGGCCGCTGCCGCGGCCCCGTCAGCTCCTCCACGGGTTCTGGCTCTCGGCGCTCTACCAGGCCACGATCGCCGGGCTGCTCCTCGGCACCGTCGCCGCGACCGGGCACGGGATCTCGCCGATGGTCGCGCTGGGGGCCTTCGGGGCCAGCCAGCTCGCCGGCGCGGTCCCCGGGCCCAACGGCGCCAGCCCCCGCGACGGCGCGCTCGTCCTGGCCCTGGCCGCCGCCGGCGTCCCCTGGACCGCAGCGGCCGCGGCCGTCTCCCTGAAGGCCGCCGTGGCCTGGCTGCCGGCCCTCCTGCTCGGCGGCGTCAGCCTGCTGCTCGCCCGCCGGGCGGCTTCGCGAGGTTCCGAGGGGCCGGTGCCGGCCGCGGCCTGAGCCGCCCCGGCGGGACCACCAGGGCCCGGCGCGCCGGGACCTTCGGCAGTGGTCAGACGGCCGCGCGTGGCCAGCATGGGAGGGATCCCGCGGGCGCTGCGCCAGCGCCGCCCGTCCCTGCCACGCACCTACGAGGTCTCCGATGCGCCTGTCCCCACCGGCGACCACCGCGGTGCGCTCACAGCTCCCCTGGGTGCTCGGCCAGGCGGTGGTGGTGACCCTCGCGGTCCTCGTCTACTTCGGCGTCCGCGGCCTCACCGAGGGCCGGGTCGATCGCGCGCAGGAGAACGCGCGCCTGGTGGTCTCCTTCGAGCGGTGGCTCGGGATCGACCTCGAGGAGGTCGCGCAGGCGCCGCTGGAGTCCTACGGCAGGGTGGAGACGGTCGCGAACTGGATCTACATCTGGGGGCACTGGCCGGTCATCATCGTGACCATGGTGTGGCTGGCCTGGCAGCACCGCGACAACTTCTTGTGGCTGCGGGACTCGATGATGATCTCCGGCGCGATCGGGATGGTCGTCTTCGCCCTCTTCCCGGTGGCGCCGCCGCGCCTGGCCGGCCTGGGCCTGGTCGACACCGTGAGCCAGTCCTCGGAGGCCTACCGCGTCCTCCAGCCGCCCGCGTTCGTCAACCAGTACGCCGCCATGCCGAGCCTGCACGCCGGCTGGGACCTCCTCGTGGCGATGGCGATCGTGGCCGCGACCTCCTCGCTGCCGCTGCGGCTCCTGGCCTCCGCGCTGCCGGTCCTGATGGTCCTCGCCGTGGTCGTCACCGCCAACCACTACCTGCTCGACGTCGTGGCGGGCATCGCGATCGCGCTGGCGGCGACCGTCCCGGCCCGGGCCCTCGCGCGACGACGACGGCTGCGAGCCGCGCGATGAGCGTCCTGGCCATCGCCCACCGGGCGGGCAACTCGCTCGGTGGCCTGCACGCGGCGAACCTGCTCGGGGCCGACGTCATCGAGTGCGACGTCCACGCCCACCGCGGCCGGCTCGAGGTGCGGCACACCAAGACCGCCGGGCCGCTCCCCTTCCTGTGGGACCGCTGGGAGCTGCGCTCGGCGTGGGCGCCGCGGCTGGGGCTGGCCGAGCTGCTCTCGGCCGACCGCGGCGGGACGACGTTCATGCTCGACCTCAAGGGCCGCCGGGCGCGGACCGGGCTCGCCGTGGCCGCGCAGCTGCACGAGCTGGGCCACGGCCTGGGTCCCGAGCGGCCGATCCTGGCGTGCGGGCGCTACTGGCCCGCCGTCGACGAGGTCGCCCGGCTGCCCTACGTGCGCCCCGTGCTCTCGGCCCGCACGGGCGTGGAGCTGCGGGCGCTGCACCGGCGGGTGCGGCTGCGGGCGCCGTACGGCGTCTCCGTGCACCTCTCGCTCCTGGACCCTTCCGTGGTGGCCTCGCTGCGCGAGCACGTCGAGGTCGTCATGACCTGGCCGATCAACGACGCGGCCACGTTGGCCCGGGCGCTGGACGTCGGCGCGAACGGGATCATCACCGACGAGCCCGACGTGCTCGCCGCCGTGGCCGGCCGGCGCTCGGGCTAGCCCTGCGGAGACCGACCCTCGGGAGCCCCGGGCCCGGCGGCGACCCACCGGGTGTGCCGGAGCCAGGCGATGCCCAGGAACGGCAGCACGAGCGGGAGGAAGCCGTAGCCCTGGCCGAAGTGGGACCACACCGTGCGGTCGGGGAAGAGCTCGGGCGAGACGTAGGACAGGGTCCCGACCGCGAGCACGCCGACGGCCTCGACCGCGACGGCCACCAGGGCGGCCCACCAGCCGCGGCGCCCGCCGACCAGCAGGCAGGTCGTGGCGGCGACGTACACCAGTGCGGCGACGAGCGAGAGCGTGTAGGCCAGCGGCGCCTCGTCGGCCTTGGTGCCGAGCTGGACCAGGGAGCGCCCGGTCGAGGCGACCGCGAAGACCGCGTAGACCGCGACGAGGACCCGGCCCCAGCCGTGCGAGAGGGCCTCGGCGCGCTCAGCCACCGACGGCCCACAGCGACCAGAGGCGCACCTCGAGCGCGGCCACCGTCAGCAGCGCGACCAGCAGCACCGTCGTCCCCGCCCGGCTGCGCTCGGCCAGCGACCAGAAGGCGCCGATGGGCAGGACGAGCAGGATCGAGACCAGGTAGCTGACGAACGTCACGCCGGCGACGTCGCGCTCGGTCCCCGCGAGTGCCACGCCGCCGACGACCGCCTGGACCAGCAGCACGACCTCGACGACCGCGAGGGCGAGGAAGGTCGGGTCCCCGGCCGTCTCGTCGCGGACGAGGTGGACCACGACCATCACGACGGCCACCAGCGTGAGGGCCAGCACGGCCCAGAGGAGCAGTGCGTTCACGACTCGCACCCTAGGCCCTGCCCGGGGCGGGCCCGCCGCCGGACGTTTCCTAGACTGACCAGGTGTCCGACGCCGCCCCAGCAGTCGCCGTCGACGGCTTGGTGATGCGGTACGGCGACAAGCTCGCCGTCGACGAGCTCTCCCTGACCGTCGACCGCGGCACCATCACCGCCGTCCTCGGCCCCAACGGGGCCGGCAAGACCACGACCCTGGAGACCTGCGAGGGCTACCGCAGGCCTCAGCGCGGCACCGTCCGCGTGCTCGGCCTCGACCCGGTCGCCCAGCGCGCCGAGCTCCTCCCCCGCATCGGCGTGATGCTCCAGGGCAGCGGCGCCTGGAGCGGGGTGCGCGCGATGGAGATGCTGCGCCACGTGGCCCGGCTGCACGCCCACCCGATGGACGTCGACGTGCTGGCCGAGCGGCTGGGCCTCGGCGAGTGCGGCCGGACGCCGTACCGCCGGCTCTCCGGCGGCCAGCAGCAGCGCCTGGGCCTGGCGATGGCCCTCGTGGGCCGCCCGGAGATCGTCTTCGTCGACGAGCCCACCGCCGGCATGGACCCGCAGTCGCGCCGCACCACCTGGGAGCTGCTGGCGGAGCTGCGCGACGCCGGCGTCACCGTCGTGCTCACCACCCACTACATGGACGAGGCCGAGCGGCTCGCGGACCGGATCCACATCATCGACCACGGCCGCCTCATCGCGTCCGGCTCGCCGGTGCAGCTGACCCGTGGCGGGTCCTCGGCGACGATCCGGCTGGTCGTCAGCCGGCCGTTCCCGCCGGGCGCGCCCGACTCGCTCCGCGCCGCGCTCGGCGACCGGATCGAGGTGACGGTGCTCGACGAGGTCAGCCTGCTGGTCACCGGGCCCGCGGACGCGACCACGCTGTCGAAGGTCTCGACCTGGTGCGAGCAGCAGGGCGTGCTCCCCGAGTCGCTGACCCTGGGCCAGCGCACGCTCGAGGACGTCTTCCTCGAGCTCACCGGACGGGAGCTCCAGCCGTGACCACCCCCACCGCCCCGCCGGGCGCGACCACCGACTGGACCCCGCGACCCGGCGGCGCGCCGTGGCTGCGGCAGGTCGCGGCGCAGGCCTCGATGGAGTCGCGGCTCATGCTGCGCAACGGCGAGCAGCTGCTGCTGGCCGTGGTGATCCCGGTCATCGTGCTCGTCGGCGCCGTCCAGGCCTCCGACCGCGTCGACCTGGACCTGGACGGGCGGGCCATCGACGTCTTCACGCCCGGCGTCCTCGCGCTGGCGGTGATGTCGACGGCGTTCACCTCGCTGGCCATCGCCACCGGCTTCGAGCGGCGCTACGGGGTGATCAAGCGGCTCGGCTCCTCGCCGCTGCCGCGCTCGGGCCTGCTCGCCGGCAAGGTCGGCGCGCTCGTGCTCGTCGAGGCGCTCCAGGTCGTCGTGATCTCCGGGGTCGCGCTGGTGATGGGGTGGGACCCGGCCGGCGGGGCGGGCGCCGCGGCCGGCGCGGTCCTGGCCGTGCTGCTGGGGACCGCCGCGTTCGCCGCGCTGGGGCTCTTCCTGGCCGGGGCACTCCGCGCGGAGGCCACCCTGGCCGCCGCGAACCTGGTCTACCTGCTGCTCATGGCCGGCGGCGCCGTGGTGCTGCCGGCGTCGGCGTACGGCTCCTTCGGCGACGTCGTGGGCTGGCTGCCCTCCGGGGCGCTCGGCGAGGCGATGCGCGAGGCGCTCGTCGAGGGCGCCGTCGCGCCCGTGGCGCTTCTCACGCTGCTCGGATGGGCCGTGGTCGGCACGGTGCTGACCGCCCGGACGTTCAAGTGGGAGTGAGGATCGTGCGACTTTCCGTGGAGGACGCGACCCGCTGGGTCCGGCCGATGGGCTGGGCGACGCTGGTCGCCAATGGCGTGCTGGTGGTGACCGGCGGCGCGGTGCGCCTGACCGGTTCCGGCCTGGGCTGCCCGACGTGGCCGCGGTGCACCGAGGATTCCTACACCCCGCACGGCGAGCTGACGATGCACGCGGCGATCGAGTTCGGCAACCGCATGCTGACCTTCGTGCTCGTGGCGATCGCGCTGGCGACGTTCCTCGTCGCGTGGCGCAGCCGGCGCAGCGACCTGCTCAAGCTCGCCACGCTGCTGGCGCTGGGCATCCCCGCGCAGGCCGTCATCGGCGGCATCACCGTGCTGACCGACCTCAACCCGTGGATCGTCTCGCTGCACCTGATCTGCTCGCTGGCGATCATCGCGCTCTCGGTGCGGTTCCTCCAGGTCGCGAACGCCCCGGTCGGCCCGCCCGTGCGCGGCGGCCTGCTGCCGCTGGCCTGGGTGATGTACGCCGTCGGGTGGGCCGTGCTCTACATCGGCACCATCGTCACCGGCTCGGGCCCGCACGCCGGCGACGAGAACTCCGTGCGCACCGGCCTCGACCCGCTCCAGGTCAGCCAGCTGCACGCGGACGCGGTCTTCCTCTTCCTCGGCCTCACGATCGGGCTGGTGCTCGCGCTGCGGGCGACCCGCGCCCCGGCGCAGGCCCAGCGGGCCGCCCGGATCCTGCTGGGCGTCGAGCTCGGCCAGGGCGTGATCGGCTTCGTGCAGTACTTCACCGACCTGCCGGTCGTCCTCGTCGGCTTCCACCTGCTCGGCGCGGCCCTCACTGCCGCGGCGATGACCTGGGCGCTGCTGACCGTGCGGCACCCGCGGGCCTCACACCAGCGAGTCGTAGATCCCCTCGAGGTCGGCGGCGACCCGGCTCTGGAGGAACCGGCGCACGTGCGCTGAGGCGCCCCGGACCAGCCGGGCCCGCAGCTCGGGCTCGTCGACCAGGCGCTGGAGAGCGGCGGTCAGCGACAGCGCGTCGCCGGCCGGCACGACGAGCGCCGACTCCTCGTGGGCGACCATGTCGGCGATCCCGCCCTGCGCGGTCGTCACCAGCGGTGCCCCGACGGCCATCGCCTCGAGCACCGTGGTCGGGCAGGGATCGGGCCACTCGCTGGGCAGCGCCGCGGCCAGGGCGTGGCGGAAGCCGGACAGCACCCGCGCGTGGTCCCAGTGGTGGTGGACGTGCACCCCGGCCGGGACGCCCGAGAGGTCCATGGTCGGTCGCCCGACGAGGACCAGGTCGGGGCGGTCGCCGGGGCGCAGCCGCTCCCAGGCCCGCAGCAGGGTCGCGACGCCCTTCTGCTCGGAGAGGTCGCCGGCGAAGAACAGGTACGGCGCGGTCGGCAGCGCCGGGTCGCGGTCGCCCGCGGCGGGCGTCCTCGGGCCGGCCGGCTGGCCGGCCAGCTCGTCGGGCACGAAGTTCGGGACGACCTGCCAGCGGACGCCCTGCTCGTCGAGGCGGTTGGCGTCGGCGACGTACCGGCTCACGGGGGTGAAGACGTCGACCGCCCGGCGCCGGGCCGGCAGGCCCGCGCGGACCGCGGCCTGGACGACCGGGCCGCGGCCGCGGCCGTAGTGGTCGGTGGTGCACCCGAAGCACTTGGCCGGCGCCGGACCCGAGCACGGCGCGTCCTGGAACATCAGCCGCTTGGTGGGGCAGACGTGGCCGTAGTCGTGCAGGGAGTGGACCAGCGGCACGTGCCGCGCGGAGGGCACCGCCAGCCAGGAGGCGATGATCCAGTTGTGGGCGTGCGCGACGTCGGGGCGGACCTCGCGGACCACCCGGGCCAGGTCGCGCACGGTGAGCGGGTCGGGCACCGGCAGCGCCAGCGGCCGGTCGGCGGTCGGGTAGAGCGCCGGCACCCGGCGGCCGACGTTGTCGAGCAGGTGCACCCGCACGCCGGGGTCGGCCACGGGCCCCTCCGCCCCGCCGGTGTCCAGGGTGGCGACGTGGACCTCGTGGCCCCGCGCGGCCAGCGCCACCGCGAGGTTGCGCACGTGGCGCTCCTCCCCGCCGATCACCGGCGGGTAGAACTGCGCCAGGAGCAGGACCTTCACCCGGCCGCCCGGGTGCCGGCACGGCGTGCGCGGGCCCCGGCCCACCGGCCCCGCGCCAGGCCCGAGAGGACGGCCAGGCAGCCGACGACGATGCCGAGCGCACGGGCGGGGCGGCCGGTGGCCAGGGCGCGCAGCACCGCCAGCGGCAGCCGCAGGGCGAACGCCCGCTCGGGGCCCAGCGAGCCGGCGGGCAGCCGGGCGGCGAGCCGGGCCTTCATCACGCCCTCGCCGTGGCAGCGGCGCACGAAGTAGGACCAGCTCAGCCGCGGGGCCGGCACGTGGTGGCGGATGACGGCGGCCGGTTCGAAGGCGAACTCCCCGCCGGTCGCGGCGGTGGCCCGCAGGCAGAAGTCGGCCTCCTCGCCGCCGCCGATGACGTCGCCGTGGTAGCCGGTGGCGGGGTCGAAGCCGCCCACGGCCAGGAAGGTCTCGCGCCGCACGACCGCGCAGCCGCCGTAGAAGTTCCGCACCCGCGCCGGCCCCGTGGGCATCCCCCGGTAGCTGCACCCGAGCGTCCACAGGAACTCCTCGGGCAGCCAGGCGGGCCGCCGGGCGCCGAAGACCGCGAGCGACCGGCCGCTCGCGCCGAGCACGGCGGGGTCGGCCATCGGCGCGAGCAGCCGCTCCAGCCACGGCCCCTCGGCCACCGCGTCGTCGTCGAGGAACACCACGAGGTCGCTGGTCATCAGCTCCGCGCCGCGGGTGCGCGCGGCCGAGACGCCGCTGTTGACGCCCATCGCCGCGACCCGGACGCCCGGCACGACGGCGCGGACCCGCTCGGCCAGCTCCTCGTCGTTGTCGACCATGACCAGCAGCTCGTCGGGGCGGCGGGTCTGGTCCTGCACGGAGGCCACCGCGGCCCGCACGAGCTCGAGCCGCTCGGCGGTGTGGGTGGCGACCATGACGCCCACGGTGGGGCGCCGGGCCGGGCCGGTCGGGGCGGTGCTGGTGTCGGCTGCGGTGACGGCTGTGGTGGCTTCGGTGGGCGGGGCGGGCGGCGGGGTCGGTGGGCTGGTCATGTCCAGGTCGCTCCTGCGAGTCGGGCGGTACGTCGCGTGGCGCGCCAGACCGGGGTGGCGGCGCGCTTGAGGGCCGGCACGATCGAGCGCGGGCCGCGTCCGGCGACCAGGTCGAGCACGGCGGCGGGGTCGTGCTGGGGGCCGACGAGCAGCCGGGAGACCGCGGTCGGGTCCTCCCCCGGCGGGCTGACCCGGTGGCCGATGACGCAGGCGTTGTCGTAGCCGGACGCGTGCACCTGGCGGCGCAGCACCGGCGAGGCGTAGCCGTGGGGGTAGCAGAAGGAGACGACCGGCCGGCCGACGACCTGCTCGAGGACCGCCTTGCTCTCCCCGAGCTGGGCGGCGGCGACCGGGCGCGGCAGCACGTCCATCGGCACGTGCACGGCGCCGTGGCTGCCCACCTCCAGGCCCAGCTGGGCGACGACGGCGATGCCGCGGGCGTCGAGCAGCGGCAGGTCGGCCCCGGATCCGGGCAGCCAGTCCGCGGTGCCGCCGATGTTCCGGGAGGGCACGTAGAGCGTCGCGCCGGCCCGGAGGTCGGCGAGCACCGGCACGGCAGCGTCGAGGAAGTCGCGGTAGCCGTCGTCGAAGGTGAGGCCCACGACCCGGCGACCGCTCCCCCGCGCCGCCAGGGCGTCGGTGAGGCCGAGCAGCTCGTAGCCGGCGCCGGCCAGGGCCGCGAGCTGCTCGGCGAGCAGCGCGGGCGGGACGCTGAGCTCGGCCAGCCGGGGCGGCATCGCGCTCCCGACGGCGTGGTACATCAGCACCGGCAGCCCGCTCGCGGGTGCGCTCGCCGGCTCGCTCGTCGGCCCGCTCATCGGCTCGTTCATCGGCCGGCCCCGGCGGTCCGGGCGGCCCCGGCGGTCCGGGCGGCCCGGGCTGCCCGGGCGGCGCGGGTGGTGGCCGGGGCGGGGCCGAGCCGACCCCGCAGGTAGCCGTAGCCGGTCGCCCCGAGCGCGGTCGCGATGCCCGCGGCCGCGCGCCACCCGTCGCGGTCGCCGGCGAGCCCGCGGGCCACCTCGCGGCGGACGCCGGCGGAGAGGACGTGCCGGACGTAGGTCCGCTCGGTCGCGGTCGCCTCGGCGCCGCCGACCAGGGCGGCCATGGCGGCCTTGGAGGTGCCCTCGGCCAGCGAGCGGGCGCGGAGGTAGGACCAGGTGGTGCGCTGCTCCCCCACCCGGTGGTGGACCCGCGCGGCCGGCTCGAGCACCACACGGGCGCCCGGCACCCGCTGGGTGAGCCGGATGCACAGCTCGGTCTCCTCGCAGCCCACCGGGATCGCCCCGATCCGCCCGGCGCCCTCGTCGAAGCCGCCGACCAGCGCGAAGACCTCGCGGCGGAACGACATGCTGGCGCCGATCAGGTTGCGCACGTCGGCCCGCCCGGTCGGCTGCCCGCGGTAGGAGCAGCCGACGACCCAGTCGAGCTCGGGAGGCAGGTGCGCCGGCCGGCCGGCCGCGGGCCACACCGGCTCCGCGGCCCCGCCGACCGCGAGCACCGACGCGTCGTCGTACGCACCGACGAGGGCGGCGAGCCAGCCGGTCGCCGGCACCGCGTCGTCGTCGAGGAAGGCCACGACCGCGCCGGTGGCGTGGGCGACCGCGGTGTTGCGAGCCCCGGAAAGGCCTCGGGTGCCGGTGTTCTCCAGGACGGTCACCGCCGTCCCGCCCCAGGTCGCGCGGGCTCGGTCGAGCAGCGCCGGGGCGTGGTCGACGACGAGCAGCACCTGCGCGGGCGGCAAGGTCTGGCGGGCGACGCCGTCGAGCGCGGCGACCAGGTCGGCCCACCGCTCCAGCGTGTAGGCGCAGACCACGACGGTGGGGTCAGGAGGTGCCGGGGTCACGGGGCCACCCCGTCAGGCGGGACAGCAGGCGTCCGGCGGGGCGCCGGGAGCGGAACCTCGGGCACGCGCACAGCCCGCAGTCCGAGCCGCGGCGCAGGTGCTGGTGGACGAGGTCCGAGTGGCCACATCGGCACAGTCCGGTGGCGTGGCGCGGAGACACCTGCGCAGGCTAGCCGGGATCGCCTCACCGCGCGGCTCCTTCCCGACGACCGCCGGCCCGGTCCCGCAGCGCGGCCCAGGTGGCGCTCGGCTTCAGCTGCTCGTCGAGCAGCGTCCAGGTCGCGGGGTTCCACGGGGTCGGGTGCAGGTAGTACCAGGACAGCGCCGCGACGTACGGCATGCAGCCGACGACGTCCAGCGCCGCCACGGCGTACGCCGCCCGCTGCTCGTCCGGGACGCCCGTGAACCCCCGGTAGTCGGTCGTGGGGTAGCCGAACTCGCCGAGGTAGAGCGGCACGTCCAGGCCGCGCTCGACGAGCAGGTCGTGGAGCCGCTCGAAGCCGAGGAAGTTCTCGTCGTAGGTGCCGAACGGCTCGCGCTCGAAGACCCGCTCGGGCGCGCGGACGTCGGGGGCGCCCGGGCTGTAGGGGTGGACGCCGACCAGGTCGACCGGGAGGTCGGCGCCCGCGTCGGTGCCGAGCTCGTCGAGGAGCCGCTCGAGGTAGCCGACGTCGTTGCCGGCCAGGCCGCCGCTGACCAGCCGCAGGCCGGCTCCCCCGCGGGCCCGGTCGACCGCCTCGGCGGTGACCTCCAGCAGGCGCGCGAAGGCCGCCGGGTCCGGCCCGGTGCTCCAGAACTCGGTGGAGTTCGGCTCGGTCCAGACCTCGAGGTAGGTCGCGCGGCCGGCGAGGTGCTCGACCAGCCGGGTGACCCAGCCGGCCCACCGGTCGAGCTCGGCGTCGCTCAGCGGGGCGCGCCAGCGGCCGCCGGGGGTGCCCGGGTCGTGTGCCCAGTCGGGGGTGTCGACCACCTGCACGCGGACGTCGAGCCCGCGCCGTTGGGCCGCCGCGAGCACCCGGTCGAGCGCGGCCCAGTCCGGCCTCGCGCCCCGGCGCGGCTGGACGGTGCGCCAGCTGACCGAGGTCGAGACGACGTCGGCGCCGGCCTCGGCGGCCAGGTCGACCAGCCGGCGGACCGTGCGCACGGGCAGCAGCGGGGCGGCGCGGTCCCCCGTCGCGGCCTGGACGCCGAGGTCGAGGACCGGGTCCGAGCTCGCGGCGGGATCGCAGTCGGAGGCGGCCGGGGTGCTCGGCTGCGAGCTCCCCGGGCCGGAGCTCGAGCCGCCCGTCCCGCCGGTCGCCACGACGGCCGCGGCGACGGCGGCGACGACGACGGCTGCGGCGACCAGCACCGGCCAGCGCGCCTGCCCCGCCTCGGCCCGCTCGGCCCGCTCGGCGAGCCAGGGCGGCAGCGGCAGCGGCAGCCGCCAGGCCAGCCCGCCGAACGCCTCGCGCAGCCACCGCCGGGCCAGCACGGCCTCGACGACCATCGCGGCCAGCCACCCGGCGCAGAGCCCGACGGCCCCGCCGAGCACCCCGCCGAGGGTGGCGCCGGTCAGCTCGAGCAGCACGCCCGCGCCGGCGAGCCGGGTCGCGAGCCCGTGCCGGCGCTGCACCCGCCACAGGGTGACCAGGTGGTCCTTGAGCACCATCCACAGCCCGGCGGGCACGAGCAGGGCGAGCACCGGGTAGGACCCCGCGGCGTACTCCCCGCCGAAGACCGCCAGCACCGGCCGGCCCAGCGCCCACGCCCCCAGGCACAGCGCCAGGCTGAGCAGGAGCGCGGCGGGCAGCGTCGTGCGCATCTCCCCGCGCAGCTCCTCGGTCGTGGTGTTCGCGCCGTGGGCGAAGAGCGCGACCGCGAGCAGGTAGGGCGGCAGGAACGCGAACGTCGCGAGCATCCAGGCCACCGCGAGCTCGGCGTTGGCGACCGAGGTGAGCACCACGCCCGCGACCACGGGGACCATCGCGGTCCCGGAGGCGACGGCGAGGTTGAGGCCGTGGTGCCGCAGCGCCGGTCGGGCGTACGTCGCCACGTCGGCGCCGAGGGCCGGCCCGCCCGCGCCGGCGGCCGGCCGCGGCAGCCGCAGCCGGGAGGCGGCGACGAGCAGGGAGACGACCAGCGGCAGCACCCAGCACAGCTGGAGCACCAGCGCGTCGCGGGTGCCGGCCAGCAGCAGCGCGGCGGCGAGCGGGAACCGGAGCGAGGAGGCCAGCAGGTTGCGCCACACCTGCAGCGAGGAGCGGCGCAGCCCGAGCGTCGCCTCGTCGAGGACCAGCGCGCAGCCGGCGGCCGCGACTCCCGCGACGAAGACCAGGGCGCCCGCGGGGTGGCCCAGCGCCTCGGCGAGGTTCGGGCCGAGCAGACCGGCGGCCGCGGCGACCGTGGCGCCGAGCACCAGCCCGGCGAGCACGACCGCGAGCAGGCTGCGCTGGACCAGCCGCCGCTGCCGCGCCGGCGGGTGCACGGGCAGCTCGGCGACCAGCAGCGTCCCCAGGCCCAGGCTGGTGACCAGCCCGAGCAGGGTCTGGGTGGAGATCGCGGCCGCGGCCACGCCGACCTCGTGGGCCGGCACGAGCCGGGCGACCAGGACCCAGAACAGGAACCCGAGGCCGGCGCCGACCACCTGCGCGGTGAGCAGCGAGCGGAACGGGCCGAGGATCCCCTCGCTCGCGGCGGCCGGCGCGCTCATCGGTCCACCCCCGCGGCGCTCGGGCCGGTGGGCGGTGGTGCGGAGGTCTGCGGCGCGGGCAGCGCCGGGGCGTCGAGCTGGGCGCGCCACTGGCCGAGCCCGGCGACGCCGACGCAGACGAGGAGGACGGCGACGGCGACCGCACCCGCGGTCCCGAGGGTCCGGGCGGGGGCCACGGGCCCGACCGGAGCCGCGGGCGGGGCCGGCGGGGCGGGCAGCAGCGCGACGGCGCCGGCCAGGCCGGCCAGCAGCAAGGCCCCGACGACCGGGTCGACCCCGACCAGGACGCCGACCGCGCCGAGCGCCATCAGCGCGGGCAGCGAGACCAGCAGGGTGGTCGGCGTCGCGGCCAGCGCGCGCAGCCGCGACCGGCCGAGCAGCGCGACGGCCAGCAGGGCGAGCCCGGCGAGCGCGGTCCGGCCCGGGTGGGCGTCGCCGGGCAGCCCCGGGTCGGGCCGGTCGGCGAAGACCCGCCGCTCGGCGTTGAGCGCCCGCACGTCGTAGACGCGCACCGGCCCGTCGAGGACCAGGTCGACGCCGGGGACGTCGGCGAACTTGCCGAGCTGCTCGGCGTCGAGGACGGCGGCCCGCTCGCCCCAGCCCTGGCTGCCCTCGAACCAGGAGCCGGAGCGGACCCGCTGCCCGGTCATCCGGGTGTCCACGGCGACGAAGTCGACGGCGCCGTCCTCGATGATCGCCAGCCACCTGTCGTCGATCTCGCGGGCCAGGAAGAGCTCGGTGACGTTGACCGCGGGGCCGGTGCCCGGGGAGGAGGTGACCGGCTCGACCGGGGCGAAGTTGGGCAGGACGCGGCCCAGCGTGGTGTCGGTCGCGATCCGCGAGCCGGCCGGCAGGTGGCGGCCGGCCCACTGCGCGACCTCGACGGTGGTCGCGTCGACCGAGCGCTGCTCGGCGCCGGGGAGGTGGTCGCCGGGCACGCGCTGCCAGTCCGGCCCGCTGCCCAGCATCGTCCCGCCGAGCACGAGCAGCACGACGCCCGGCACGGCCAGCCGACCGACCTCGCGCAGCCGCGGCACCAGCCAGACGGCCACCACGAGCGCCATCGCCATGGTGACGAAGGTCGAGGCCCGGTCGGCGACCTCGGCGGCGGCGGGCGAGAAGCGGGCCACGAGCAGGATCGGGTACGCCGCGGCGAGCCCCAGCGGCAGCCACCGCGCTCGGGAGCGGCCGAGCCCCTGCCCGCGCCACACGACGTGCGCCGCCGGGACGAGCAGGAGGCACCACAGCACCATCGAGCCGGCCATCACGCCGACCTCCCAGGCCGGGGCCGGCGTGCCGCCGCCGTCGGCGCCGACCGCGCGGCCGCCGCCGTCGAGCGCGAGCAGGCGGGCGAGCTCGGAGCCCGCGTTGTCGAAGATCGGGCTGAGGTAGCGCACCAGCAGGGGCGCGACGACCGCGGCCCACGCGGCGGCGACCACGGTCGCGATCTCGGCGGCGACCAGCATCCGGCGGGCCCGGCGGCGCTCCCCGCCGAGGCCGAAGAGCAGCGCGAGCAGCCACAGCGCGCCGAGGGTGAGCCAGCTGGTGAGGTGGTGGGTCACGGCCAGCGCGGCGAGGCAGACCTGGGCCGCGAGCATCGGCCGCCAGGGGCGGGTCTCGGCGGCCTCGCAGGCGCGGGCGAGGAAGAGCAGGGCGGCGGCGAGCATCGCGATCGCCACCGTCTGGTAGCTGAACTGGGCGTTGAAGAAGTAGAACTGCGCGCTCGCGGTGTAGAGCAGCACCACCACGCCGGCCACCCGCGCGGAGCGGGTCACGGTCGCGGCGAGGAGGAACAGCGCCACGACCAGGGTGACCCGGGCCAGCGCGACCACGACGACCTGGCAGGCGATCAGCGGCAGGCCGCTGAGCCAGTGCACCGCGACGGCGGCGAGCTCCAGGCCCGGGTAGTGCGGGCTGACCGGGAGCATGGAGTTCTCCGAGAACAGGCCCGCGCCGCCGGCCAGCGCCGTGAGCGTGGTGACGTGCAGCGTCTCGTCGAAGCGGGTGGCCAGCAGCGGGCTGGTGAGGAACCAGGAGAGGTAGAGCACCAGCGCGTAGACCACCGACGCGGTCAGGCGCTGGGCGGCGTCGAGCCGGTCGCCGAGCAGCGCGGCGGCGTACGGCGCGGTCAGGCCGACGAAGCCGACGTACCAGGCCACGACCGCGGTCGTCTCGTGGCCGGCCCACCCGGCGGCGTACCCGAGCACCTGGACGAGCAGCGCGAGGGACGCCACCAGCGTGGCGGCCGCGACCGGGTGGGTGGGGCGCCTGGCCCCCGGCACGACGCCGGTGGTCGGGCGGGTCAGGAGCGCGGTCATCCCGCTCCCGCGACGACGGGCCGGCCCTCGCCCGCGAGCACCGCGTCGTACACGTCGACGAGCTCGTCGACGCAGTCCTCCCACGTCGGCAGGGACGACGGCGGCGGGAGGACGGGGTTGGCCAGCTGCGCGGCCATCGCCGCGGCGGTCGTGGCGGCATCGGCGTCGGGCTCGACGCCGACCGCCCAGCCGACCTCGGCCAGCTCGGTGAGGCCGGAGGTCCGGCTGACGACGACGGGCCGGCCGGCGGCCAGCGCCTCCATCACTGCGACCGGGTGCGCCTCGTAGTCGCTGAGCAGCACGACCAGGCCCGCGCCCGCGAGCGCGGCGGCCATCGCCTCCCGGTCCTCGGGGGGGACGAAGCGGATCGCGACCCGGTCGGCCACGCCGAGCTCGTCGGCCAGGGACCGCAGCTCGGCCTCGTAGGGTCCGGCCCCGAGGATCTCCAGCCGGGCGCCGGGGCGCTGCTCGAGCAGGTGCGGCAGCGCGGCGACCGCGCGGTGGTGGCCCTTGTAGCGCTCCAGCCGCCCGATGCTCAGCACCAGGTCGGGGTCGGGGACCGGCGCGATGCGCAGCGGGGGCAGCGAGCCGCCGTTGCGGACCAGGCGCACCCGCCCGGGCTCGGCCAGCACCTCGTCGAAGCGCCGGGTCTCGAACAGGGAGACGCCGACCAGCGCCGCCGCGCGCCGCAGCAGGGGCGCCAGCAGGCGGAACTGGAGGCCCCGCGAGCGCTCGCGCAGCGCGCTGGAGGACCCGCCGGTGTGGAAGGTCAGCACGTACGGCGCCCGCCGTGCCCGCGCGGCGAGCATCGCCAGCGGCGGCACCAGCGTGTGCACCCCCTGGACGTGGACCAGGTCGTGCCGGCCACGGAGCACCGCCCAGGCCAGGCCCGGGCTGAGGTACCAGTCACGGTGCCGCGGCCAGGCGCGGAAGCGGCGTACGACGTAGCCGCCGTCGCTCCCCGCGGCACCGACGCGCTCGACCCGCGGCAGCCGGCCCCCGCGGTCGGTGGTCAGCACCTCGACCTCGACGCCCCGGCTGGCCAGCCGGCCGGCGACCTCACCGACGTGGGCCTCGATCCCGCCGATCTCCGGCCGGCACCGTGTCGCCACCATCCCGACCCGCGTCACCGCACGAGCCGGCCCGCTCACGACGCGACCCGGACCCGGCGCGGCGCCACTCGTCCGTCGGTGGAGGACCCACCGGCGGCGTCGGTCCGCGTGGCCAGCGGCAGCCGCGGGCGCAGCTCCTGCAGGGTGCGGGCGCGGCGGCGCTCGGCCCCGGCGGTGCGCAGGACGCGCAGCCCGTCGGAGACCGCATGCAGGTTGCTGTCCCCGTAGATCCGCAGCCGCTCGACGCTCGGCACCTCGGTGATCCGCACGCCGGCCGCGGCGAACCGGCAGTTGATCAGGGTCTCGATCTCGAACCCGTCGCCCCACAGCATCCGGCCGTCGGCGCGGCCCGGGATCGCCGGGTCCGGCAGGTCGAGCATCGGCAGCAGGTCGGTCCAGAAGGCGTTGTAGCCGTAGCACAGGTCGCTGAAGCGGGTCCCGAAGCCGTGGTTGACCACGCCGTTGAGGAAGGCGTTGCCGGCCCGGCGGACCGGCGTGATGTCGGCGCTGCCGCCACCGGCGCAGAACCGGCTGCCCTTGGCGAAGTCGGCGCCGGCGACGAGCGCCTCGACGAAGCGCGGGATCTCGGCCGGGTCGGCGCTGCCGTCGGCGTCGAACATCACCACCACGTCGCCGGTGACGGCGGCGAACCCCACCGCCAGCGCGTTGCCCTTGCCCCGTCGGGTCTGGGTCAGGACCTTGATCCCCGGCAGCGCCTGCCGGGCGGCGGCGACGGTCCCGTCCAGGGAGCCGCCGTCCACGAGGATCACCTCGTGCACCTCGGGCAGCTCGGGCAGGACGACCGCCAGGTTGCGGGCCTCGTTCAGGGCCGGGACGACCACGCTGATGCGCGGGTCGGACGGCCGATCGGGCTTGGTCTCGGATCGGGCGCCTCGTGAGCGCGCAGCATCGGACATGTTCGTGAACCCCCCAGTTCGATTGCCGTGCGCATCCCCATGCGGCACACAGCCCGCACTGAACCAGTGCGGCGTAGTCACAACGGACTATGCCCGGCATGGTCACGCTTGACACCTGCGAGGTGACGAGCGCCACGCTCCGCACGACGTCCGCCGGAGCGAGACCGGCCGGCGCCGCGGATCGCAGGACGGGTACGCCGCGCAGGTCGGGGCCGGAGGCGGACGACGGGCGGGCAGGCCCGGTCGTGGTTGGGTCTGGCGGGCCGGAGCGAGGCACGAGCGCAGGCCTGGTAGACCGGGCCCTGCCCGCCCGGCGGGAGCCGCAGGCCCCGACCCCCCACCACCCGACGTACGCCGCAGGCGGACGCCCGTCCCCGCGGCCGCAGTCGGCTCACCGGGTTTCGACACGGCTCGCTGGCGCTCGCCTGCTCAACCAGCGGGCGGGGTCGCTGGCGCTCGCCTGCTCGACCAGCGGGGGTGGGGGTCAGCGGGTGAGGAGCGGGTCGAGCGCGACCGCGACGAAGAGCAGCGAGAGGTAGAGGTTCGAGGAGTGGAACAGCCGCATCGGCTGGATCACCGTGAGGTCCTCGGTGTCGCGGGCCCGGGCGTGCATCCGGTGGGCCTCGAGGAGGAAGACCGCGCCCAGGACGGCGGCGGCGACGGGGTAGGCCGGGCCGGTGTCGGCCACGGGCCAGAGCACCAGCGAGGTGGCGACCATGACCCAGCTGTAGAGGACGACCTGGCGGCCGACCTCGCGGGCCGACTTGACCACGGGCAGCATCGGGACGTCGACGTTCGCGTAGTCCTCGCGGTAGCGCAGCGCCAGCGCCCAGGTGTGCGGCGGGGTCCAGAAGAAGACGACCAGGAACAGCACGATCGGCGTCCAGGAGAGCTCGCCGGTGACCGCGGTCCAGCCGATGAGCGCCGGGAAGCAGCCCGCGAGCCCGCCCCAGACGATGTTCTGGGTCGTGCGCCGCTTGAGCAGCATCGTGTAGACGAAGACGTAGAAGGCGTTCGCGCCCAGCGACAGAGCCGCGGAGAGGCCGTTCACCCACACCGCGAGGATCACCGTCGAGAGCACCGCGAGGATCACGCCGAAGACCAGCGCGGCGGCCGGCGAGACGATGTGGCGCGGCAGCGCACGGCGCCGGGTGCGGCGCATCTGCTCGTCGATGTCGCGGTCGTAGACGCAGTTGAACACCGACGCCGACCCGGCCGAGAACGTCCCGCCGATGACGGTGGCGACCACCAGGCCGAGCTCGGGGACGCCGCGGTCGGCGAAGAACATCACCGGGACGGTGGTGAGCAGGAGCAGCTCGATGACGCGGGGCTTGGTGAGCCCGACGTACGCCGCGACGACGTCGCGAAGGCCGGCCTTCGGGGTCGGCTCGCCGGACTCGTTCCGCTCGGAGGCGGTGGCCGACTGGCCGACGTAGGTCACGGGTTCCTCGGGTGGGATCGGGAGCGTGGAGCGGCTGTGAGTCTAGACCCCGGTGTCAGTAGGCTCGGAAACGCCCGAGCCCGATCGCCACCCCGGTGTGAGCGGTCTCTCGCCGTCCCCTGCTCCGTACTTCGAAAGGCTCCCCGTGACGACTGTGCCCGACCTCGAGTGGAACGACCTCGACGACAAGGCGGTGGACACCGCCCGGGTGCTGGCGATGGACGCGGTCCAGCGGGTCGGCAACGGCCACCCGGGTACCGCGATGAGCCTGGCGCCGGTCGCCTACCTGCTCTTCCAGAAGGTGATGCGGCACGACCCCGCCGACCCGACCTGGATCGCGCGCGACCGCTTCGTGCTCTCCTGCGGGCACTCCAGCATCACCCTCTACACCCAGCTCTTCCTCGGCGGCTTCGGCCTCGAGCTCGAGGACATCAAGGCGCTGCGCACGTGGGGCTCCAAGACCCCCGGCCACCCCGAGCTCGGCCACACCGCGGGCGTCGAGGTGACCACCGGCCCCCTCGGCCAGGGCGTCGCGAACGCCGTCGGCATGGCGATGTCCGGGCGTCGCGTGCACGGCCTGCTCGACCCCGACGCCGCGGAGGGCGAGAGCCTGTTCGACCACCACGTCTACGCGCTGTGCTCCGACGGCGACCTGCAGGAGGGCGTCAGCGGCGAGGCGTCCTCGATCGCCGGCACCCAGCAGCTGGGCAACCTCACCGTGATCTACGACCGCAACCGGATCTCGATCGAGGGCGACACCGACGTCGCGTTCACCGAGGACGTCGCCAAGCGCTACGAGGCCTACGGCTGGCACGTGCAGACCGTCGACTGGACCAACGGCGGCAAGAAGTACCGCGAGGACGTCCCCGCCCTCCACCAGGCGATCGTCGAGGCCCGCGAGGTCACCGACCGGCCCTCGCTCATCGTGCTCGACACGATCATCGCCTGGCCCGCGCCCAACGCGCAGGGCACCGAGAAGGCGCACGGCAGCGCGCTGGGCGACGAGGAGGTCGCGGCCACCAAGGAGATCCTCGGCTGGGACCCCGAGCAGCGCTTCCAGGTGCCGCCGGAGGTGCTCGAGCACACCCGCGCCCTGCGCACCCGCGGCTCCGGCTGGGGCCAGGAGTGGGACGAGCGGTACGCCGCCTGGTCGGCCGCCAACCCCGAGCGCGCCGAGCTACTGCACCGGCTCAAGGCCCGCGAGCTCCCCGAGGGCATCGCCGACGCCCTGCCGACCTTCGAGCCCGACGCCAAGGGCGTCGCCACCCGCTCGGCCTCCGGCAAGGTCATCAACGCCCTCGCCCCGGTCCTGCCCGAGCTGTGGGGCGGCTCGGCCGACCTGGCCGGCTCCAACAACACCACCATCACCTCGGCGCCGTCGTTCATCCCCGAGGGCCGCAGCACCCGCGACTGGACCGGCGACCCCCACCAGGGCCGCGTCCTCCACTTCGGCATCCGCGAGCACGGCATGGGCGCGATCATGAACGGAATCGCGGCCGACAAGCTGACCCGCGTCTTCGGCGGCACCTTCCTCACCTTCTCCGACTACATGCGCGGCGCGGTCCGGGTGGCGGCGCTGAGCCAGCTGGCCGTCACCTACGTGTGGACCCACGACTCGATCGGCCTCGGCGAGGACGGCCCGACCCACCAGCCGATCGAGCACCTGGCCTCGCTGCGCGCGATGCCGGGCCTCGACGTCGTCCGCCCGGCCGACGCCAACGAGACGGCCGCCGCGTGGCTGCAGATCCTGCGCCACGTCGACCGCCCGGCCGCCCTGGCGCTGACCCGCCAGAACGTCCCGGTGTTCCCGCGCGGCACGGATGGCTTCGCCACGACCGACGACGTCGCCAAGGGCGGCTACGTCCTGGTCGACGCCGAGAGCGGCGACCCCGACGTGATCCTCATGGGCACCGGCTCGGAGGTGCAGCTGGCCGTCGAGGCCCGCGAGCTGCTCGCCGCCGACGGCATCGCCGCGCGCGTGGTCTCGCTCCCCTGCCTGGAGTGGTTCGAGGAGCAGTCGACGGCGTACCGCGAGACCGTGCTGCCCCCGACCGTCAAGGCCCGGGTCTCGGTCGAGGCCGGCGTGAAGCAGGGCTGGCGCGAGTACGTCGGCGACCACGGCAAGATCGTCTCCATCGACCGGTTCGGCGCCTCGGCCGACTACGCCCGGATCTACCAGGAGTACGGCATCACCGCCCGCGCGGTCGCCGACGCCGCGAAGGACAGCCTCCGCATCGCCACCGAGTGACGCCGCGAGCCCGCGGGTACCGGCAGCATCGACTTCCAGGAAGGATCCACAGTGAGTGATCGTTTGCAGGCCCTGGCTGACGCCGGCGTCTCGATCTGGCTCGACGACCTCTCGCGGGAGCGGATCGAGACCGGCAACCTCGCCGACCTCGTCGCGTCCCGCTCGGTCGTCGGGGTGACCACCAACCCGACCATCTTCGCCTCGGCCATCGCCAACGGCGAGCGGTACGACGAGCAGGTGCGCAAGCTCGTCGCCGACGGCCGCCCCGTCGAGGAGGTGGTCTTCGAGCTGACCACCGAGGACGTCCGCAACGCCTGCGACGTGCTGGCCCCCGTGGCCGAGCGCACCGCCCACGACGGGCGGGTCTCGATCGAGGTCGAGCCCGACCTCGCCAACGACACCGAGGGCACCATCGCCTCGGCCCGCCAGCTGTGGGCAGCCGTCGACCGACCGAACGCGATGATCAAGATCCCGGCGACCCTCGAGGGCCTGCCGGCGATCACCACCGCGATCTCGGAGGGGATCAGCGTGAACGTGACGCTGATCTTCAGCGAGGAGCGCTACCGCACCGTCATGGACGCCTACCTCACCGGGCTGGAGCAGGCCCGCGAGGCCGGCCACGACCTCTCCCGGATCCGCTCGGTCGCCTCGTTCTTCGTCTCCCGGGTCGACACCGAGGTCGACAAGCGCCTCGAGGCGGTCGGCACCGAGATCGCGCTGGCGCTGCGCGGGAAGGCCGCCGTCGCGAACGCGCTGGTGGCCTACGACGCCTTCGCCGAGGTCGTCGCCTCCGACCGGTGGCGCGCGCTGGCCGACGCGGGGGCGAACATGCAGCGCCCGCTGTGGGCCTCGACCGGGGTGAAGAACCCCGACTACGAGGACACGATGTACGTCACCGGGCTGGTCGTCCCCGAGACCGTCAACACGATGCCGGAGAAGACCCTCGAGGCGTTCGCCGACCACGGCGAGGTCCTCGGCGACGTCGTCACCGGCAAGGGCGGCGAGGGCCGCGCGCTGCTGGAGCGGCTGACCGAGGTCGGCGTGGACTTCGACGACGTGCTGCTCGCCCTGGAGCAGGAGGGCGTGGAGAAGTTCAAGAAGTCCTGGACCGAGCTCGTCGAGACCGTGCAGGGCCAGATGGAGAAGGCCGGGGCGTGACCGCTGGGCCGGTGGACCCGACCTCGACCGCGGCCTGGGCGCGGCTGGCGGCGCTGGCGGAGGGCTTCTCCCCCGACCTGCGCGGCTGGTTCGCCCAGGACCCCGGCCGCGTCGAGCGGTGGACGCACCGGGCCGGGGACCTGCTGGTCGACCTGTCCAAGTCCCTGGCCGACGACGCCGTCCTCGGCGCGCTGCTGGACCTCGCCGACGAGGTCGGGCTGGCGGCGCGCCGGGAGGCGATGTTCCGCGGGGAGCGGATCAACGTCACCGAGGACCGTGCCGTCCTGCACACCGCTCTGCGGCTCCCCCGCGACACCCCGGCCGACCAGCGGCCGCAGGTCGACGGCCAGGACGTCGTGGCCGACGTGCACGCGGTGCTCGACCGGGTCTACGCGTTCGCGGACCGGGTCCGCAGCGGGGAGTGGACCGGGGTCACCGGCGAGCCCGTCCGCACGGTCGTCAACATCGGCATCGGCGGGTCCGACCTGGGGCCGGTCATGGCCTACGAGGCCCTGGCGGCGTACCGCCAGGAGGGCCTGGAGTGCCGCTTCCTCAGCAACATCGACCCCACCGACGCGGCGACCACCCTCGCCGGGCTCGACCCGGCCACCACGCTGTTCGTCGTCTCCAGCAAGACCTTCGGCACCCTGGAGACCCTGACCAACGCCCGGCTGTGCCGGGCGTGGCTGCTCGACGGGCTGCGCGAGCGCGTCGGCGACGACCTCGACGAGCGCGCGGCCGTCGCGCAGCACTTCGTCGCGGTGTCCACCGCCCTGGACAAGGTCGCCGACTTCGGCATCGACCCCGACAACGCCTTCGGCTTCTGGGACTGGGTCGGTGGCCGCTACTCCCTCGACTCCGCGATCGGCCTCTCGCTGGCGATCGCGGTCGGGCCGGACCGGTTCGCCGAGATGCTCGCCGGCTTCCACGCCGTGGACGAGCACTTCCGCACCGCCGAGCCGGCGCGGAACGTCCCGCTGCTGATGGGGCTGCTCAACGTCTGGTACGTCGACCACCTCGGCGCCCAGACGCACGCGGTGCTCCCCTACTCCCAGCTGCTCCACCGGTTCCCGGCCTACCTCCAGCAGCTGACGATGGAGTCCAACGGCAAGAGCGTGCGGTGGGACGGCAGCCCCGTCACCACCGGCACCGGCGAGGTCTTCTGGGGCGAGCCCGGCACCAACGGGCAGCACGCGTTCTACCAGCTCCTCCACCAGGGCACCCGGCTCGTGCCGGCCGACTTCATCGCCTTCGCGAACCCCGCCTTCCCGCTCGCGGACGGCGAGGCCGACGTCCACGAGCTGTTCC
This sequence comes from Nocardioides marmotae, assembly GCF_013177455.1. NCBI lineage: Bacteria > Bacillati > Actinomycetota > Actinomycetes > Propionibacteriales > Nocardioidaceae > Nocardioides > Nocardioides marmotae. The sequence goes on along the minus strand of NZ_CP053660.1, from coordinate 2,032,780 downwards.
TCGCCAACTTCCTCGCCCAGACCCGGGCGCTGGCGTTCGGCAAGACCGCCGAGGAGGTGCGCGCCGAGGGGACCGAGGGGTCCGTCGTCCCCGCCCGGGTCTTCTCCGGCAACCGGCCGACCACCGCGATCATGGCGCCCGAGCTGACCCCTGCCGTGCTCGGCCAGCTCGTGGCGCTCTACGAGCACATCACCTTCGTCCAGGGCGTCGTCTGGGGGATCGACAGCTTCGACCAGTGGGGCGTGGAGCTCGGGAAGCAGCTCGCGCAGCAGGTGGGCCCGGCGATCGCCGGGGATGCCGACGCGCTGGCCGAGCAGGACCCCTCCACCCGCGCCCTCATCGCCTACTACCGGGAGCACCGGCGCCGATGACCATCCCCGCCTCCAGCAGCCCGCGCATCGAGGTGCACGAGGACGACCGCGCCCTCGCGACCGCCGTCGCCGGGGAGCTGCTCAGCCGGCTCGCCGACGCCCAGGCCGCCGGCCGGGTGCCGCAGATCGCGCTCACCGGCGGCAGCATCGCCGAGGTCGTGCACCGCGAGATCGCCCGGCTCGCGCCGGGCTCCGAGGTCGACTGGACCCGCGTGGTCGTGTGGTGGGGCGACGAGCGGTTCGTCGAGCCCGGCTCCCCGGACCGGAACGCCGATCAGGCGCGCGAGGCGTTCCTCTCGGTCATCGGCGTCTCCGACGAGAACGTCCACGAGGTGCCCACCACGGCCGAGTGCGCGACGGTGGAGGAGGCTGCGGCGGCGTACGCCGAGGCGCTGGCGACCGCGGGCGCGGCCGAGCTCGAGGTCGTGATGCTGGGCCTGGGGCCCGACGCCCACGTCGCCTCGCTGTTCCCCGGCCACCCGGCGCTGGACGTCCGCGGGGCCACCACGGTCGCGGTGCACGACTCCCCCAAGCCGCCGCCGGAGCGGGTGAGCCTGACCTTCGAGGCACTCAACCGCAACCGCGCGCTGTGGTTCCTGGTCAGCGGCGAGGGCAAGGCCGAGGCCGTGGCCCGCGCGCTGGCCGGGCGGACCGGCGCCGGCGGCGAGGCCGCCGACGTCCACGACGTGCCGGCCGTGGGCGTCACCGGCGGCGAGGAGACCATCTGGTTCCTCGACCGCGCCTCGGCCTCGCGCCTGTAGCCGGCCACCCAAGGACAACGTCCTCGGCCCGCACCGCGGACCGAGGACGTTGTGCACTCAGAGACCAAGTCCCAGAGACGGACCTTCAGAAGATGAGGTCGCCCGACTTCCGGCGCGACCGCAGCAGCTGCAGCGCCTCGTCGAGGATGTCGGCCGCCTCCTTGTCGGAGCGCCGCTCCTTCACGTAGGCCAGGTGGGTCTTGTAGGGCTCGATCTTCGGCGCCGGCGGCGGGTTGTCGGAGTCGACACTCGCCGGCAGGCCGCACTTCGGGCAGTCCCACGACTCGGGGACGGTCGCCTCGACGGAGAACGTCACCACCGAGCGGTGGGCGTTGGAGCAGAAGTAGGTGATCGCCTGACGAGGCGCGGCCTCGCCACGCTCGGCCTCGCCCATCGGGCCAGCACCGACCCGACTCCCGCGAATCGCGTTTCCTCCACCAGCCACGTGCGTACTCCCTTTCCGGAGCTTCTAACCCTGGTAGGCCAAGAGAAGGCCCAGGGCGATGACGGTCGCGAACCAGATCACACCGATGCCGACGGTGAGGCGGTCGAGGTTGCGCTCGGCGACGGACGAACCGCCCAGCGAGCTGGAGACGCCACCACCGAACATGTCGGACAGACCGCCGCCACGACCCTTGTGCAGGAGCACGAGGAGGATCATCAGGGCGCTCGTGAGCATGAGGATGACGGTGAAGAGGAGTTCCACGGCTGGGATCCTACGTCAACGGCTGCCGGTCACAGGACCGGCATGTCGTAGAAGCGGCAGATCCCGGCGAACTCCTCGGCCTGCAGGCTAGCCCCGCCGACCAGGCAGCCGTCCACGTCGGGCTGCGTCATGATCCCGGCGACGTTGGCCGCCTTGACCGAACCGCCGTAGAGCACGCGGACGCCGTCGGCCGCCTCGTCGCCCAACGAGCCGCGGATGCTGGCACGGATCGCCGCGCAGACCTCCTGGGCGTCGTCCGGCGTGGCGACCTCGCCGGTGCCGATCGCCCAGACCGGCTCGTAGGCGACGACCAGGCCGGCGACCTGCTCGGCGGTGAAGCCCGCGAGCGAGCCGGTGACCTGGGCGACGCAGTGCTCGACCTGCTGGCCGGCCTGGCGGACCTCCAGGCCCTCCCCGACGCACACGATCGGCGTCATGCCGGCCGCGAGCGCCCGGTGGGCCTTGGTGTTGACGACCGCGTCGGTCTCGGCGTGGTACTCGCGCCGCTCGGAGTGACCGACGACGACGTAGGAGCAGCCGAGCTTGGCCAGCATCCCGGCGGAGATCTCGCCGGTGTAGGCGCCGGACTCGTGGACCGAGACGTCCTGGGCGCCGTACTTGATCGAGAGCCGGTCGCCGTCGACCAGGGTCTGCACCGACCGGAGGTCGGTGAAGGGCGGGACCACGACGACCTCGGCCTTGGCGTAGTCGTGGCGCTTGTCCGAGAGCGTCCACACGAGCTTCTGGACCAGCACCACCGCTTCCTGGTGGTTGAGGTTCATCTTCCAGTTCCCCGCCATCAGCGGGGTGCGCTTGGCTGCCATCACTCGTCGTCCTCCAGGACCTGGATGCCGGGCAGCACCTTGCCCTCGAGGTACTCGAGGCTGGCGCCACCGCCGGTGGAGATGTGACCGAAGGCGGCCTCGTCGAACCCGAGGGTGCGCACCGCGGCCGCGGAGTCGCCGCCGCCGACGACGGACAGGCCGCCCTCCGCGGTGACCTCGGTCAGCGCCTGGGCGACCGCCCGGGTGCCGTCGGCGAACGCGGCCACCTCGAAGACGCCCATCGGGCCGTTCCAGAAGACCGTGCGGGCGCCGACCAGCGCGCCGGCGAAGGCGCGGGCGGAGTCCGGCCCGATGTCGAGGCCGAGGGCGTCGGAGGGGATCTCCGAGGCGGCCACGACCCGCGGCTCGGGCGTCCGGTCCCCGGAGGGGAACGCGGTGTCGACGACGACGTCGGTCGGGAGGATCAGCTGGACGCCGCTCTCGGCGGCGCGCTGGAGGTACTCCCGGCACACGTCGACCTGGTCCTCCTCGAGCAGGCTCTTGCCGACCTCGTAGCCCTGGGCCTTGAGGAAGGTGAAGACCATGCCGCCGCCGATGAGCAGCTTGTCGGCCTTGCCGAGCAGGTTGTCGATGACGCCGAGCTTGTCGGAGACCTTCGACCCGCCGAGCACGACCACGTAGGGCCGCTCGGGCTCCTCGGTCAGCCGCCGCAGCACGTCGACCTCGGCCTGCACGAGCCCACCGAGGGCGTGCGGCAGCCGCTGCGCCACGTCGTACACCGAAGCCTGCTTGCGGTGCACGACGCCGAAGCCGTCGGAGACGAACGCGTCGCCGAGCGCCGCGAGCCGGTCGGCGAACGCACCCCGCTCCGCGTCGTCCTTGCTGGTCTCCCCCGCGTTGAAGCGGACGTTCTCGAGGACCGCGACCTGACCGTCCTCGAGGGCCTGCACGGTCTCGTGGGCCGACTCGCCGACGGTGTCGCCGGCGAAGGCGACCTCCTGGCCGAGCAGCTCACCGAGGCGCGCGGCCACCGGACGCAGGGAGTACGCCGGGTCCGGGGCGCCCTTGGGACGCCCGAGGTGGGCGGTCACGACCACCCGCGCGCCGGCCTCGGCCAGCGTGCGGATGGTCGGGACGCTGGCGCGGATGCGCCCGTCGTCGGTGATCGTGCTGCCGTCGAGGGGGACGTTGAGGTCCGAGCGGACGAGCACCCGCTTGCCCGCGACCCCCTGCGCGACGAGGTCGGCCAGGGTGGTGTAGCGCGCCACGGTCAAAGGGTCTCGCCGACGTAGGAGATGAGGTCCGCGAGGCGGTTGGAGTAGCCCCACTCGTTGTCGTACCAGCCGAGCACCTTGACCTGGTTGCCGATGACCTTGGTCAGCGGGGCGTCGAAGATGCAGGACGCCGGGTCGGTGACGATGTCGGTGGAGACCAGCGGGTCGGTGGAGTACTTGAGGAACTTGCCGTCCGCGGCGGCCTTGACGATCTCGTTGACCTCCTCGACCGAGGTCTCGCGGGAGGCCTCGAAGGTGAGGTCGGTGGCCGAGCCGGTGGGCACGGGGACGCGCATGGCGTACCCGTCGAGCTTGCCCTTGAGCTCGGGCAGCACCAGGCCGATGGCCTTGGCGGCACCGGTGGAGGTCGGGACCATGTTGAGCGCGGCGGCCCGGGCGCGGCGCGGGTCCTTGTGGATGTTGTCCTGGAGGTTCTGGTCCGCGGTGTAGGCGTGGATCGTCGTCATCAGGCCCTTGTTGATGCCGAGGCCCTCGTGCAGCGCCTTGGCCATCGGGGCGAGGCAGTTGGTGGTGCAGGAGGCGTTGGAGATGACGGTGTGCGCCGCGGGGTCGTAGGACTCGTGGTTGACGCCCATGACGACCGTGACGTCCTCGTTGGAGGCCGGCGCGGAGATGATGACCTTCTTGGCACCGCCGGCGTCGACGTGCGCGCGGGCCTTGGTGGCGTCGGTGAAGAAGCCGGTGGACTCCACGACGACGTCGACACCCAGGTCGGCCCAGCGCAGGTTGGCGGGGTCGCGCTCAGCGAAGGTCTTGATGACCTGGTCCCCGACGCGGATCTCGTCCGCGGAGGCCGTCACGTCGGCGTCCAGCCGGCCCAGGATCGAGTCGAACTTCAGCAGCGGGGCGAGCGACGTGTTGTCGGTCAGGTCGTTGACGGCGACGATCTCGATGTCGAGACCGGACGCCCGTACGGCGCGGAAGAAGTTGCGGCCGATCCGGCCGAACCCGTTGATGCCTACGCGAACAGTCACTGCGGTTGCTCCTGTTTCCTCGGGTGTGCGGTGTGACCGAGCCTACCGAAGCGGGCCGGTGCCGGGACCGCCGCGTCCGTCGTACGACGCGGCCCGCGGCCGGGGTGCGGCCGCGGCCCCGGCTCAGACCTCCTCGGCCAGCATGTCCGGGGTCAGCGAGGACTCCGTGTCGGGGATGCCGAGCTCCTCGGCGCGCTTGTCGGCCATCGCCAGCAGGCGGCGGATCCGCCCCGCGATGGCGTCCTTGGTGAGCACCGGGTCGTGCAGCTGGCCGAGCTCCTCGAGCGAGGCCTGCTTGTGCTCCAGGCGCAGCGCGCCGGCCATCTTCAGGTGGTCGGGGACCTCGTCGCCGAGGATCTCCATCGCCCGCTCGACCCGGGCGCCCGCGGCGACCGCGGCGCGGGCCGAGCGGCGCAGGTTGGCGTCGTCGAAGTTCGCCAGCCGATTGGCGGTGGCCCGGACCTCGCGCCGCATCCGGCGCTCCTCCCAGGCCATGAGCGACTCGTGCGCGCCGAGGCGGGTCAGCAGCTGGCCGATCGCGTCGCCGTCGCGGATGACCACGCGGTCGACGCCGCGCACCTCGCGCGCCTTGGCCTGGATGCCGAGCCGGCGGGCCACGCCCACGATCGCCAGGGCCGCTTCGGGGCCCGGGCAGGTCACCTCGAGGGCAGAGGAGCGGCCGGGCTCGGTGAGCGAGCCGTGCGCGAGGAACGCCCCGCGCCAGGCCGCGACCGCGTCGCAGCCACCACCGGAGACGACGGCCGGCGGGAGCCCGCGCACGGGCCGGCCGCGCTGGTCGAGCAGGCCGGTCTGGCGGGCCAGGGACTCCCCGTCACGCACGATGCGCACGAGGTACCGGCTGCCCTTGCGGATGCCGTTGCCCTGGACCATCACCACGTCGGACTGGTGGCCGTAGACCTCGGCGACGTCCTTGCGCAGCCGGCGGGCGGCGGCGCCGGTGTCGAGCTCGGCCTCCACGACGATCCGCCCGCTCACGATGTGCAGGCCGCCGGCGAAGCGGAGCATCGAGGCGACCTCCGCCTTGCGACAACAGGTCTTCGTGATCTGGGTGTTCGCCAGCTCAGCCTTCACCTGTGCCGTCATCGCCATGGGCGCATCCTCCCACGCGGGTCAACGACCGCAGGCGGCAACCGCCTCACCCGGCGGCGAAGATCCGCTCGTAGGCCGCGGCCAGCTTCGCCGGGTCGTGCCGCGGCGTGCCGTCGCCGACCGCGACGTCGTCGACGACCAGCTTCGCGCCGTGCGCGGCGACGACGTGCTCGAGCTCCTCGAGGCCGTCGCCGACGCCGGCGCGGTCGGCCAGGACGGTGTGGACGACCAGCTCGGGGGCGTGCTCGGCGAGCACCGCGAGGTGGTCGGCCGGGCCGAAGCCACCGGTCTCCCCCGCCTGCTCGGCGAGGTTGAGGTTGACCACGACCCGGGCCCGCGTCCGCACGAGTGCCTCGCGCAGGGCCGGGACCATCAGGTGCGGGATGACCGAGGTGAACCAGGACCCCGGCCCGAGCAGCACCCAGTCGGCGGCCTCCACGGCGGCGACCGCCTCGGGGCAGGCCAGCGGGTCGGCCGGGTCGAGCCGGATGGAGTCGATGACCCCGTCGGTGGTCGCGACCTCCACCTGGCCCCGCACCGTGGTCAGCGCGTCGGGGTCGCCGGGGCGCAGCCCCCGCACCTCCGCGGTGATGTCCATCGGGGTGAGCGCCATCGGCAGCACCCGGCCCTTGGCCTCCAGCAGCCGGCCGACCCAGTCGAGCGCGTCGACGTGGTCGCCGAGCAGCTCCCAGAGGCCGACGATGAGCAGGTTCCCGACGACGTGGCCGCGCATCTCGCCGTTGCCGGCGAACCGGTGCTGCAGCACCCGCGCCCAGGTGTCGCCCCACTCGTCCTCGCCGCACAGGGCCGCCAGCGCCATCCGCAGGTCGCCCGGGGGCAGCACCCCGAACTCACCGCGCAGCCGGCCGGAGGAGCCGCCGTTGTCGGCGACGGTCACCACCGCGGTCAGCTCGTCGACGGTGAGGTCGTCGACGAGCCGCCGCAGCGCGCTCAGCGACGCGTGCAGCCCGTGCCCGCCGCCGAGCGCCACGACGGCCTGGGCGCGGTCGGTCGACGACGGGTCGACCGGGACGCCCGCCGGAGTGCTCACTCGCGCCCCAGGTCGCGGTGGATCGCCCGGGCGTCGTACCCCAGCTCGCACATGCGGCGGGTGATCTCCTCGGTCATCGCGACGCTGCGGTGCTTGCCGCCGGTGCAGCCGATCGCCACCCGCATGAAGCGCTTGCCCTCGCGCAGGTAGCCCTTGGCGACCCCGGCGAGCACGGGCACGTAGCCGTCGAGGAACTGCTCGGCGCCGTCCCGGGTCATCACGTAGTCGGCGACGTCGGCGTCGCGGCCGGTGTGGGGCCGCAGCTCGGGGATCCAGTGCGGGTTGGGCAGGAAGCGCATGTCGGCGACGAAGTCGGCGTCGATGGGGATGCCGTACTTGAAGCCGAAGCTGATCACCGCGACGCTCAGCCGCACCTTGTCGGCCTTGCCGAAGGAGCTGGCGATGGCCCGGGTGAGCTGGTGGACGTTGAGGGCGCTGGTGTCGATGACCAGGTCCGCGCCGCTGCGGAGGTCGGCGAGCACCTTCCGCTCGCGCTGCAGGCCGTCGAGGAGGCGGCCGGTGCCCTGGAGCGGGTGCGGCCGCCGGACGGCCTCCTGCCGGCGGACCAGCACCTCGTCGTTGGCGTCGAGGAAGATCAGCGTGGCGTGCCGCCCGGTCGCCCCCTGGGCGAGGTTGGCCTGGAGGGTCTGGAAGAACGACCCGGAGCGCACGTCGACGACGACCGCGATCGGCTGACCGGGCCCGGAGCTCTCGTCGACCAGCCGGACCACGTCGCGCAGCAGGCTCGGGGGCAGGTTGTCGACGACGTAGAAGCCGAGGTCCTCCAGCTCCTTGGCCGCGGTGCTCCGGCCCGCGCCGGTCATCCCGGTCACGACGACCAGCTCACCCGGTGGGGTCTGCTCGCTCATGCGTCCTCCTCGGTGATCTCGCCGGTCGCGGTGTTCACGCTCATGGTGGCCCCTGCCGCGCGTCCGGAGCCGGACGCCGCGACGGCGTCCTTGATCGAGGTCGCGGTCCGCTGGCCGATGCCCGGCACGGTCGCGATCTCCTCGACGGTCGCCTCGCGGAGCTTCTTGAGCGAGCCGAAGTGCTTCATCAGGGTCTTGCGGCGCACCTCGCCGAGACCGGGGACGTCGTCGAGGACGCTCTCGACCATCGACTTCGACCGGCGCGAGCGGTGGTGGGTGATGGCGAAGCGGTGCGCCTCGTCGCGGATCCGCTGGAGCAGGTAGAGGCCCTCGGAGGACCGGGCCAGGATGACGGGGTCCTCCTGCCCGGGCAGCCAGACCTCCTCCAGGCGCTTGGCCAGCCCGCAGACCGGTACGTCGTCGATGCCGAGCTCGTCGAGCGCGCGCTGCGCGGCCGCGACCTGCGGCGGGCCGCCGTCGACGACCACGAGGCCCGGGGCGTAGGCGAACTTCCGCGGCCGGCCGGTATCGGGGTCGACCAGCATCGGGCCGCTCGTCCCGTCGCCGGGACGCAGCTCGGAGCGGGCCTGCTCGTCGAGCAGCCGGCGGAAGCGGCGGGTGATCACCTCGTGCATCGAGGCGACGTCGTTCTGTCCGTCGACGCCGCGGATGACGAACCGGCGGTACTCCCCCTTGCGCGCCAGGCCGTCCTCGAAGACCACCATCGACGCCACGACCTCGGTGCCCTGGAGGTTGGAGACGTCGTAGCACTCGATGCGCAGCGGGACCTCGTCGAGCTCCAGGGCCTGCTGGATCTCCTCCAGCGCCCGGTTGCGGGTCGTGAGGTCGCTGGCGCGCTTGGTCTTGTGCAGCGCGAGCGCCTGGGAGGCGTTGCGCGCCACGGTCTCCTGGAGCGTCTTCTTGTCGCCGCGCTGCGGCACCCGGATGGCGACCTTGGCGCCGCGCAGGTCGGAGAGGAGCTCCTCGAAGATCTCCACGTCCGGCGGCAGGGCCGGCACGAGGATCTCCCGGGGCACCGACTCCGGGTCGCCGGCGTAGAGCTGGAGCAGGAAGTCCGAGACGAGCTCGGGGGTGTCGCCCTCGTCGACGCGGTCGGCGACCCAGCCGCGCTGGCCGCGGATCCGACCGCCGCGGACGTAGAAGATCTGCACCGCCACCTCGAGCGGGTCCTCGGCCAGCGCGATCACGTCGGCGTCCGCACCGTCGCCGAGCACCACGGCCTGCTTCTCCAGCGCGCGCTGCATCGCCCCGAGGTCGTCGCGCAGCCGCGCGGCCTTCTCGAAGTCCATCGCGTCGGACGCGGCGTACATCTCCTTCTCGATGCGGCGCATGAACGGGCGGGTCTGGCCGCCCATGAAGTCGCAGAAGTCCTCGACGATGCGGCGGTGCTCCTCGGCGCTGACGTTGCCCACGCACGGCGCCGCGCACTTGTCGATGTAGCCGAGCAGGCAGGGCCGGCCGATCTGCGCGGAGCGCTTGAAGACGCCGTTGCTGCACGAGCGCATCGGGAAGACCCGGAGCAGCACGTCGACGGTCTCGCGGATCGCCCACGCGTGGCTGTAGGGGCCGAAGTAGCGGGTGCCCTTCCGCTTCGCGCCGCGCCCGACCATCACGCGGGGGTATTCCTCCCCCACGGTCACCGCCAGCCACGGGTAGGACTTGTCGTCGCGGTACTTGACGTTGAAGCGCGGGTCGTACTCCTTGATCCAGGAGTACTCCAGCTGGAGCGCCTCGACCTCGGTGTTGACCACCGTCCACTCCACGCTCGCGGCGGTGGTGACCATGGTGGCGGTGCGCTGGTGGAGGTTCCCGATGTCCTGGAAGTACGACGACAGGCGGGACCGCAGGTTCTTGGCCTTGCCGACGTAGATCACGCGGCCGCGGGAGTCGCGGAACCGGTAGACGCCGGGCTGGGTCGGGATGGAGCCGGGCTCGGGACGGTAGGACAACGGCCCGCGGGCGGAGCGTGGGGATGGAGCGGCAGGCACCCCACAACCCTACGGTCCGGGACCGACAGCACCGGTCCCGGCGCGTCCGGCCTGTCCGTTCTGAGTCGACTGGAATACTCTGCTTTCATGCCGGTCCGCGACACCCATGGGCACGCGCTCGCCACCTCCTCCGTCGCCGCGGAGGCCTACACCCGTGGCGTGGGCCGGGTGCTGCGCCTCCAGCCGGGTGCCCCCGAGGCGGTCGCCGAGGCGCTCGCCCACGACCCGACCTTCGCGCTCGCGCACGCGGCGCTGGCCCTGCTGGGCCACGAGCAGTGCGCCGAGGTCGACGTCGCCGCGCGTCTGCGCGATGCCCGGTTGCACGCCGCGCGCGCCACCGAGCGCGAGCGCAGCCACGTCCACGCGGTGGCCCGCCACGTCGCCGGCGACAGCGCCCCGCTGGTCCGGCACCTCGAGGACTGGCCGACCGACGCCCTGCTGCTGGCCACCGCCGTGCCGACGATCGCCTTCGCGGGCGTCAGCGAGGTGCCCGCGGATGCCTGGCGGATCGTGGAGCGGGCGGCGCCGGCGTACGGCACGGACTGGTGGGCGACCGGGCTGCTCGCCTTCGTCCGCCAGGAGCAGCACCGCTTCGAGGAGGCGATGGAGCTCTCCTGCCGGGCGCTGGCGATCGAGCCGTCCGCCGGCCACGCCGCCCACGCGCGGGCGCACGCCCACTACGAGACCGGCGACCACGCCGACGGGCTCGGGTGGATGGACTCCTGGCTCGCCGGGCCCGGCGCGGGCAACGACGGCCGCAGCCACTTCGTCTGGCACGCGGCGCTGCACGAGCTGTCGATGGGCGACCTGGACGCGGTGCGCGCCCGCTACGAGGCGCAGCTGCTGCCGGCTCCCGCGCTCGGCTGTCGCGCGCTCGTCGACACCGGGTCGCTGCTCCACCGCTGGGCGCTCACGCCCGGCGCGACCGACGTGCCCGCGCTCGACCCGGTGGTCGCGGTGGTGGGCCGGCGGACCCTGGAGGAGCCGGCGACGCCGTTCGTCGCGATGCACGCCGCCGTGGTGCTGCTCGCCACGGGCGACGGCCCGGGCCTGCGTCGTCTGGCCGAGCGCTCGGCCCGCCACGACCACCCCACGCACCGCGAGGTCGTCGCCCCGCTGGCGCGGGCGCTGGCGCAGATGCACGCCGGCCGGTGCTCGGCCGCCGCCGACGCGCTCGCCGCACTCGAGTCGTGCCTGTGGCGGCTCGGCGGGTCCGACGCCCAGCGCGAGGTCGTCGAGGAGACGCGGATCGCCGCCCTCCTCCGCGCCGGGAGGTACGACGAGGCGCGGGCGCTCCTCGACCGCCGGCTGGACCGGCGGCCGGCCGAGCGCGACCGCCGCTGGCGGGCGACGGCCGTGCCGCGACCCGCGGCCCTCGCCTAGGCGCTCGCCTGGGCCCTCGCCAAGTCGCTTGCCTAGAGGAGCGTGATCTGGCCGTCCTCGACGCTGATCGCGCGCTCCTGCAGCGGCGCCGTGGCCGGTCCGGTCTGCGGGGAGCCGTCGCTGATCGAGAAGATGCTGTTGTGGCAGGGGCACACGATGCCGTCCTCGGAGACCTCCGAGACCGCGCAGCCCTGGTGGCTGCACACGATCGAGAAGGCCTTGAACTCCCCCTCGCTCGGCTGGGTGACCACGACCTCCTCGTTGGGGTAGATCGCACCGCGGCCGACCTCGATGTCGCCCGTGGCCGCCAGTGCCTCGGCGCCGCCGCCCGTGTCGCCGGACCCGGCACCGGCTCCGCCTGAGCCCGAGGACCCCTTGCTCGCCGGGTCGGTGGCGGTCGCACCCTCGTCGTCACCGCCGCAGGCGGCGAGCACGGGCAGGGCGATGCCGATCCCCGCGGCGCCGGTGAGCGCGCGGCGGCGGGTCAGCGGGTCGAGCGGGAGCTTCTCGGACACGAGGTCGTCCTTCCGAGGCAGGAGTCTGGTTGAACACGACACTAGCCAGCGCCGCCTGTGCCCGCCCCCGGCCCTCCCTGTGGAGTCGCTGAGAATCGACTCCCCCGGCGGGATAGTCCGACACGCATGCGCCCTTCCGAGCGTCCGAAAGGGCGCAGGTGTGGCGGACTACCCCGGTTCGGCAGGGTCGTGTGCCCCAGCACGCGCTCGAGCGCGTCCTCAGGCACACGACCCGCGAGCCGGACCGGACGGACCGGACCGGACCGGACGGAGGAGGACCTCCTAGGCGGAGGTCTTCGAGGCACTCGCCTTCTTGGCCGGCTTCTTCGCGGCCGCCTTCTTGGCCGCGGTGGCTGCCTTCTTCGCCGCGGCCCGGGCTGCGGTGGCGTCGGCCTTGGCCTTGGCGGCCGCCTCGCCACGGCTCAACGGCGCGGAGGAGGCCGGCGCGCGGCCCTTGGGCTGCTCGGCCTCCTTGCCCTCGAGCAGCGGGGCGAGGTACTGGCCGGTGTAGCTCTCCGGCACGGCGGCAACCTGCTCGGGGGTGCCCTCGGCGACGACCGTGCCGCCTCGGGAGCCGCCCTCGGGGCCCATGTCGACGATCCAGTCGGCGGTCTTGATCACGTCGAGGTTGTGCTCGATGACCAGGACGCTGTTGCCCTGGTCCACGAGCCGCCCCAGCACGAGCAGCAGCTTGCGGATGTCCTCGAAGTGCAGGCCCGTGGTCGGCTCGTCGAGCACGTAGAGGGTGCGGCCGGCCGAGCGCTTCTGGAGCTCCGCGGCGAGCTTGACCCGCTGCGCCTCGCCACCGGAGAGGGTGGTCGCGGGCTGGCCGAGGCGGACGTACCCGAGGCCGACCTCGACCAGGGTCTTCAGGTGCCGGTTGATCGCGGGGACGGCGGCGAAGAAGTCCACCGCCTCCTCGATCGGCATGTCGAGGACCTCGGCGATGGTCTTGCCCTTGTAGTGCACCTCGAGCGTCTCGCGGTTGTAGCGCGCGCCGTGGCAGACCTCGCACGGGACGTAGACGTCCGGCAGGAAGTTCATCTCGATCTTGATCGTGCCGTCGCCCGAGCACGCCTCGCAGCGACCGCCCTTGACGTTGAAGGAGAACCGCCCCTGCAGGTAGCCGCGCATCTTGGCCTCGGGGGTCTGCGCGAACAGCTTGCGGACGTGGTCGAAGACCCCGGTGTACGTCGCCGGGTTGGACCGGGGGGTCCGGCCGATCGGCGACTGGTCAACGTGGATCACCTTGTCGATGTGCTCGAGCCCGGTGATCTTGCGGTGCCGGCCGGGGACCGTGCGGGCGCGGTAGAGGTGCTTGGCCAGCGAGGTGTAGAGGATGTCGTTGACCAGCGTCGACTTGCCCGACCCGGAGACGCCGGTGACCGCGACGAACAGCCCGAGCGGGAAGGTGACGTCGACGTCGCGCAGGTTGTGCTCGCGGGCGCCGACGACGGTGAGCTCGCGGCCCACGGTCCGCGGGCGGCGTACGGCCGGGACCGGGATCTCGCGGCGACCGGAGAGGTACTGGCCGGTCAGCGAGTCGGGGTGGGCGTAGAGGTCCGCGACCGTGCCGGCGTGGACCACCTGGCCGCCGTGCTCGCCGGCGCCCGGGCCGATGTCGACGACCCAGTCGGCGACCTTGATCGTGTCCTCGTCGTGCTCGACGACGATGAGGGTGTTGCCGAGGTCCTTGAGCCGGATGAGGGTCTCGATCAGCCGCTGGTTGTCGCGCTGGTGCAGCCCGATGGACGGCTCGTCGAGGACGTAGAGGACGCCGACCAGGCCGGCGCCGATCTGGGTCGCGAGCCGGATCCGCTGCGCCTCGCCGCCCGACAGCGAGCCCGAGGGCCGGTCGAGGGAGAGGTAGTCGAGGCCGACGTCGAGCAGGAAGCGGAGCCGCTCCTGGATCTCCTTGAGCACCTGCTCGGCGATCTGCCGCTCGCGGGTGCTGAGCTCGAGGCCGCGCAGGAACTCCGCGGTCTCGTTGATCGGCATCGCGCAGACCTCGGCGATGTTCTTCCCGCCGCCGTCCTTGGAGCCGAGGGTGACCGCCATCGACACCGGCTTGAGCCGGCTGCCGGCGCACGCGGGGCAGGGCACCTCGCGCATGAAGCCCTCGAACCGCTCGCGGCTGGTGTCGGACTCCGCCTCGCGGTGGCGGCGCTCGACGTAGGTCCGCACGCCCTCGAACTCCGCGTAGTAGGCGCGCTCGCGGCCGTAGCGGTTGCGGGTGACGACGTGGACCTTGGTGGAGTGCCCGTCGAGGAGCGACTTCTGCGCCTTCGGGGTCAGGTCACGCCACGGGGTGTTGAGGTCGAAGCCGAGCTCCTTGCCGAGCGCCCCCATCAGCCGCAGGAAGTAGTCGGCGACGTGCGCCTGGCTCCACGGCTGGATCGCGCCCTCGCCGAGGGTCGCGGAGGTGTCGGGGACGACCAGCTCGGGGTCGACCTCCATCCGGGTGCCGATGCCGTGGCACTTGGGGCAGGCGCCGAACGGGGAGTTGAAGGAGAACGACCGCGGCTCGAGCTCGTCGACGTCGATCGGGTGCTCGTTGGGGCAGGCCATCTTCTCGCTGAACCGCATCTCGCGGCCGGGGTCCTTGGCGTCGAGGTCGACGAAGTCGAGCAGGACGAGGCCGCCGGAGAGGTTCAGCGCGGTCTCCACCGAGTCGGTCAGGCGCCGCTTGGAGGACTCCTTGACCGCGAGCCGGTCGACGACCACCTCGATGGTGTGCTTCTTCTGCTTGTCCAGCTTCGGCACGTCGTCGAGGGCATGGGTCTCGCCGTCGACACGGGCGCGGGAGAAGCCCTGCGTCTGGAGCTGGCGGAACAGCTCGACGTACTCGCCCTTGCGGGCCCGGATCACCGGCGCGAGCACCTGGAACCGGCGCCCCTCCTCGAGGGCGAGCACGCGGTCGACGATCTGCTGCGGGGTCTGCCGCTCGATCGGCGCGCCGCAGGTCGGGCAGTGCGGCCGCCCGGCCCGCGCGTAGAGCAGGCGGAGGTAGTCGTAGACCTCGGTGATGGTGCCGACGGTCGAGCGCGGGTTCTTCGAGGTCGACTTCTGGTCGATCGAGACGGCCGGCGAGAGGCCCTCGATGAAGTCGACGTCGGGCTTGTCCATCTGGCCGAGGAACTGACGGGCGTACGCCGAGAGCGACTCGACGTAGCGGCGCTGGCCCTCGGCGAAGATCGTGTCGAACGCCAGCGAGGACTTGCCGGACCCGGAGAGCCCGGTGAACACGATCAGGGAGTCACGCGGCAGGTCCAGCGAGACGTCCTTGAGGTTGTGCTCCCGGGCGCCCCGGATGATGAGCTGGTCAGCCACGAATGTTCCCTCGGGTGTCGGCAGTGGTCGTTCGAACACGCGTTCGTCGATGGTAGCGGTCGTGCGGCGGACCGCGCGGGTCCGGGCGCCGGTGCTGGCGCCGGTGCTGGCGGCCCGACCGGTGACCGGCTTGGATGACAACCATGCCGGACCCCCGAACCTTCCCCGCCGAGCCGGCCCCGAGGGACCCGCTCGCCGAGGCCACCGCCCGCCTCATCCGCACCGTGGACGCCATGGGTGAGGACGACTGGCGCGCACCCAGCCTGCTGCCCGGCTGGTCGCGGGCGCACGTCGTCGCGCACCTCACGCTCAACGCCGAGGCCCTCACCGGTGTCCTCGACGCCGCCGGCCGCGACGAGCCGGCGGCGATGTACGTCTCGCCGGAACGACGCGACGCCGACATCGACCAGCTGGCCGCCGCGGGCACCACCGAGCTCCGCGACCGCTTCCTCGCCTCGACCACGACGTACGCCGACGCCGTCGCCGGGCACCCGGAGGAGGGCTGGCGCGGCACGTTCGACCGCACCCCGGGTCTGCTCCCCCGTCCCCTCGCCGACGTGCCGGCGATGCGGCTGCGCGAGGTGGAGATCCACCACGTCGACCTCGGCCTCGGCGCGACGCCGGCCGACTGGCCCCGGCCGTTCGCCACCGCGCTCGTGGAGACGTTGACCGCCCGCGCACCGGGCGGGCGGCCGCTGCGCCTGGTGGCGACCGACGCCGACCTGACGTGGGACACCGAGCCGGATGCCCCGACCACCCCGGCCGCCGCGACGACCGTGCGGGGCAGCATCGCCGACCTGGCGTGGTGGCTGACCGGACGCCCGCCGCTGGCGGGCACCGAGGGACCGACGACCGACGACGGCGACCTGCCGAGGATCGAGGAGCTGTGAACGACTACACGGGCCAGGTGCGCACCGGCGGGCCCGCCGACGTACGTGAGCTGGCAGGCCTGCGCATCGCGAAGGTCGCCGTCGACGAGAAGATGTCGAACAACTGCTACCTGCTGACCTGCCGCGCCACCGGCGAGCAGCTGCTGGTCGACGCCGCGGACGACGCGGGGACGCTCCTGGCGCTCGCCGGCGAGGCCGGCCTGGCGACGGTCGTCACGACCCACCAGCACTGGGACCACCACCGGGCGCTCGCCGAGGTCGTGGCCGCCACCGGCGCCGCGGTGCTCGCCGGGGAGCCCGACGCCGCCGCCGTCACCGAGCAGACCGGCGTCGAGGTCACCCGCCCCCTGCGGCACGGCGACACCGTCGCCGTCGGCGACTGCACCCTCGAGGTGATCGCCCTGGCCGGGCACACGCCCGGCTCGGTCGCCCTGCTGTACGACGACCCGGCCGGCCACCCGCACCTGTGGACCGGCGACTCGCTGTTCCCCGGGGGCGTCGGCAACACCTTCGGCGACTCGGACGCCTTCCGGCAGCTGCTGGACGAGGTCTCCACGAAGGTCTTCGACCGGCTCCCCGACGACACCTGGTTCTACCCCGGCCACGGGAACGACTCGACCCTCGGCGCCGAGCGCCCGCACCTGCCGGAGTGGCGCGAGCGGGGCTGGTAGCCGGCGCCGCGCGGGCTCAGGAGCCGGCGGGGCCGACGGGGGCGACGGGGGCGCCGCTGCGCGCGCCGAGCTCGCCGGCCAGGGAGGCCGTGAGGAGGACGAACCCCGCGGCGACCCCGGTCGCCGCGGGGGCACCGGTGAGCCCGGCCACGACCCCGGTCGCCCCCGCCAGCGCGACGAGGACCAGCGCGGCCGCGAGCCGGGCGAAGACGGGTGCGGCGAAGACCCGGGCGAAGGGCCAGAAGTGCAGGCCCACGACGCCCACCACCCACGGCAGGGTCAGCTCGGACCGGTCGACGAGCGCCAGCAGGCGCGCCCCCAGCACGATGCCGAGCACCATCAGCACCACGCACCAGCCGTAGGTGCGCACGGCCGCACGCGTCGGCGGCGGCACGTCGCTCCGGGACCGGATCCCCGCGACGAGCGTGGCCACGGCCAGGGCCACGGCGAGGACCACCGCGACCGCGCGCAACGGCCAGGCGCCGGCCAGGCCGGCGGCGTTCACGAGGACGAAGGCCAGTCCCCCGGCCGCGCCCACCAGGCTGCCCACCGTCCGTCGCCGCATGCGGGTCGGCTCAGCCGTGGGACCAGGTGCGGGTGAAGCCGTCGAGGTACTGCCGGACGGTCTCCCGCTCGCTGACGACGAGGCTCACCCCGTCGCCGGACAGCGCGCGGTCGGACCAGGCCGGGCCGCCGACCCAGGCCTTCTGCACGTTCCTGCGCTTGCCGAAGCGGCCGTCGATGACGACCAGGTTGCCGGCGACCTTCACGTTGCGGGTGGCGACGCCACCGCGGTCCAGCGTGCGCCGGACGCCACTGAGGACGTGGGGGCCGAGGAGCGCGGCCACGTCGCAGCCGCGCTTGCGGAGGTCGACCAGCCGCTGGGCGATCCGCTTGCCCCGGGCGCCGGCCCAGGACCGGACCATGACCCGGACGTTGGTGCGGCCGTCGCCGGTGCGCAGGCCGTCGGCGTTCTTGCAGCCGACCGCGGCGAGACCGCGGAGGACGGGGTCGCGGCGGGGCACGTCGGGCACGGGGTAGAGCTGGGCGACGTACCGGCCCCAGCCCAGGACGCGGGTCCGCGTGGTGTCGGTGCCGTCGGTGGCGAGCCGGGTGAAGATCCGGCCGTAGCCGGCGTACAGGGCGGGGTCGGAGGAGACGTAGGTGCTCGACCACTGCCGGCGGCCGGCCTGGACCATCGAGCCGGAGCCCACCATGGTCAGGTCGGTGGTGCCGCCGGCGCGGCTGACGAGCAGGACGTTGGTCTCCATCCGGCCGGAGCCGCCCAGGCAGCTGTCCTGGCAGCGGACGACCCACGACGGCGCGGAGCGGTCGGTGCCGACGGCCGCGGCGAGGCGGCGCTCGCCGTCGGTGCCGGCGCCGTCGCCGAGGACGACCTGCACCCGCACGCCCTCCTCGACCGCGCCGACCAGGGCCGTGCCGAGCGCCGGCTCGTCGAGCCGGGCGGTCGCGAGCCGGACCAGGTCGCCGGGCTCGGCGTTCATCACGGCGCGCGCCTGCCGGTCGCCGATCCGCTTGCGGTCGGCGCCGGTGCCGTCGACGGGGCGGTTGTGCAGCGCGCCGGTCGCGAACAGGTCGGTGGTCCGGTAGCTGAGCACGACGGCGTCGTGGTCGGAGTTGAACCCGCGGACGACCGTGGCACCGGAGCGGGTGTAGCCGCTGCCCTTGCGCAGCGTCATCGCGTAGTCGAGCAGCGAGCCCGGCCCGCGGGAGCCGGTCAGCGGCATGTCGAAGCTCACCAGGTCGCCCAGGGCGTCGGTGGGCAGGCCGGGCAGCCGGCGCCGGCGGTCGGCGAGGTAGTTGACGTTCAGGTCACCCGCGGCGAAGACGTGCTCGGTCATCGACGCGAGCCGCTTGATCTCCTGCCGGAGCATCCGCAGGTGCTTGCGCAGCCGCGGGATCCGGTTCATGTTCGACAGCTGGGCGTCGCGGGAGGCCTGAGCGATCGTGTGGGTGTTGATGAACCCGAAGACCTTGCCGGTGGCCAGCTCGCGCAGCCGGACGGTGTTGATGTAGCGAGCGGGGGTCACGCGGTTCTGCGGGCCGTGGGTCATCACCGAGCGGCCGTCGATCATCCGGAAGCGCTGCCGGTCCCAGACGATCGGGATGGCGACGCCGGCGCCGGTGGGCATGTACCAGCCCCAGTCCTGGGCGGTCAGCAGCTTGATCAGGTTCTGCCGGTCCTCGAGCTGGGAGAACTCCTGCAGCCCGCCGGCGTCACCGAGGGTCAGCACCCGGCGGACGTCGGCCATCGCCTTCTTGGGGCCCAGGCAGTGGCAGACGTTGAGGGTGAAGGTGCGGTACGTCGCGCTCGGCACCGCGGCCGCGGCCGGGACCAGTGCCGGCGCGACCGTCGTCGCGGCGGGCGGACCGTCCGGCACCCCGGCCCGGGGGCCGGCCAGCGCCAGGCCGAGCCCGAGGACGAGCACGCCGACGAGGGTCGTCGCGAGCGTGCGACGCACGACGTGCGCGACCGCGGTCGGGACTCCCACGCGAGCTCCTCGGGACGATGTTCGGGCGCGCCCACGGGGCGGGCGCGAGGGAATCACATCAGCCACATGAGTCACACGCAACGCTTCTGCGACAACTACAGAACTGTAATTCTCCCCGCCCCGCCTGGCCGCCCGGCCACGGGGTCACCCGGTGGACCCGAGATGCCCTCAGCTGTAGGTGGCGCGCACCGTGTCGGTCACCGGCACCGACTGGCAGGCCAGCCGGATGCCGTCGGCGAGGTCGTCGTCGTCGAGCACGTCGTTGTGGAGCATCTCCACCTCGCCCTCGAGCAGCCGGACCGCGCACGCCGAGCACTCCCCCTCGCGGCAGGAGTACGGCGCCTTGACCCCCTTGGCCTCGAGGTGGTCGAGCATCCGGGTGCCCGGCGCCCAGTCGTCGAAGGCGTGGGTCTGTCCGTCGAGCTCGACCTCCAGCCGCACCGGCCCGGCGGGCCCGCCGCCGTGGCTGGCCGGCTCCAGCGCGGCGTCGTCCTCCTCGTGCTCGGCCGCGTCGATCTCCTGCTCGGCCACCTCGACGTCGTGGAGGTCACCGAACGGGTTGCCGCCCAGCGACACGAACTTCTCCTGGTGGCGCCGCTCGCGGGGGAACTCCAGCTCCTTGAGCGCCGCGACCGTCATCTTCATGAACGGCGCGGGACCGCAGACGAACGCGTCGTACGACGGGTAGCCGGCGGCGAACGCCTTGACCTGCTCCTGGGTCGGCAGGCCCTGCACCGACTCCAGCCAGTGCACGACGACGAGCCGGTCGGGGTGCTCGGCGGCGAGCCGGGCCAGCTCGCCGGCGAAGATGACCGACCGCTCGTCGCGGTTGGCGTAGAACAGCACGATCCGGCCCGTCCCCTGCGCCAGCGCGGTGCGGGTGATCGACATGACCGGGGTGATCCCGCTGCCGCCCGCGAACAGCAGCAGGTCGGCGCTGAGGGAGGCCGGGGTGAAGATGCCGCCCGGCGGGAGCACGCGCAGGGAGTCGCCCGGGGCGAGGTTGTCGCAGATCCAGTTCGAGGCGTACCCGCCGTCGGTCCGCTTGACGGTGATCGTCAGCGGTCCGCCGCCCACCGGGCTGCTGCACAGGGAGTAGCAGCGCGCCGCGACTCCCGTCTGGTCGCTCGGCACGGCCACGGTGAGGAACTGGCCGGGCTTGTAGGCGAAGTGCTCCTCGGCGCCGGGGGGCACCTCGAAGCTGAGGGAGCGGGCATCGGCCGTCTCCTCGACGATGTCGAGGATCTTGAGCTCGAAGGAGTCGGTGTCCACGGGGTCTCTCTGGTCGGGGGTCAGGAGGGAGCGGCTCAGTATCCGTCCTCGGCACCGATGGGCACCGTGCCCTCCCGCACAGCGGTCTCGATGCTGGCCAGCATCCGCGGGCAGCCGACGTGGCTCTCCCGGCCGCCGGCGCGCCGGGTGAGCTCGGGGCAGTGCGCCCGCGCGTCGGTGCTCCACTGGATCGAGGTGTGGTGCTCGCTGTTCTTCTTCACCCCCACCTGCGCCAGGCAGTCCAGGCAGGCGACGTCGGTCAGCCGGGCGGAGGTGTAGAGCCGCTGGTCCTCGAGGGTGTCGGCGCGCAGGGGGACGAACGAGGCCACCTCAGGTGCCCGTCATGATCTGGGGCTTGCCCTCGGCCTCGGGGTCGGCGACGCCCGCGGCGGCCGCGTCGTCCTCTGCCGCCTTGCGGGCGAGGTTCTCGGCGACCTCGGCCTGCCAGAACTCGTTGGCCTTGGTGGTGTCGACCTCGAACTCGAACCGGTCGACCATCTCGGGGGCGACGTCGGCGACGTCGACGTAGAACTGCTCGTACCAGCGACGCAGCTGGTAGACCGGCCCGTCCTCCTCGCACAGCAGCGGGTTCTGCACCGGCACCTTGTTCTTCCAGATGTGCACGTCCTGGAGGAAGCCCTCGCCGAACATCGTGGCGTACTTCCGCGCGATGTACTGCGCGGTCTTCTCGTCGAGGCCCTCGGGCTTCTTGACCGCGATGCCGTACTGCAACGTGAAGGAGTCGGGGCCCGTGGGCAGGTGGCAGTTGATGAGGACGACCTCGGTGACGAAGCCCTTGTAGTCGACCTCGAGCCAGTTGATCATGTACGACGGCCCGTAGTAGGTGGCCTCGGACTTCAGGAACATCTCGGCGTCGCCGTAGCCGCCGGTCACGTCGGGCCGGCCCTTGGAGCCCATGTACTGCGTGGCCCGGGTGCCCTCGAAGACGTTGCGGAAGCTGGTCGGGAAGGACAGGTGCACGTAGTAGAAGTGCGCCATGTCGACGACGTTGTCGATCAGCTCGCGGCAGTTCGACCCCTCGATCGGCACGACCTCCCAGAACCAGTCGGTCCACGCGTCGGTGCCGATGCCGGGCAGCTCGGGCGGGAGGATGTCGTGGTCCGGCGCGCCGCCCTCGACGTCGTGCCAGATCAGCACCTGGCCGTTGCGGATGACGACCGGGTAGCGCTGGGTGCGGGCGCGCAGCGGGACGCGGCGGGCGTAGGGGATCTGCTTGCACTTGCCGTCGCCGCCCCAGCGCCAGTCGTGGAACGGGCAGGCGACCTCGTCGCCCTTGACCGACCCCTGGGTGAGGTCGCCGCCCATGTGCCGGCAGTAGCCGTCCAGGACGTTGATGGCGCCCTGGGTGTCCTGCCAGACGACGAGCTTGGTCCCGAAGGCCTCGATGCCGTGGGGCTTGCCGTCGGCGAACGCCGACGCCAGACCCAGGCAGTGCCAGCCGCGCGCGAAGCGCTCCGGAGGCCTGCCCTGGTCCAGGATCCGCGTGCTGGAACCGGTGTCACTCATCGCGTGCCTCCACTCGTCGATGGCCGAACCGCGAGCCGGTGGACCAAAACAAGAACAGGTTATAGTTTTCCCACCGGTCTTTCCACCACTAGCCGCCACTAGCCGCCACTCGGCAGGAGTCCGTCCATGCACCTTGCACTGTCCGAGGCGGAGCTGCGGCTGCGCGAGGAGCTCCGCGAGTACTTCGCCGCACTGGTCACCCCGGAGGTTCGGGCCGGTCTCGCGGCCTCGACCGGGGAGTTCGGCGAGGCGGGTGTCTACAAGGACGTGATCCGCCGCCTCGGCAGCGACGGCTGGCTCGGCATCGGCTGGCCTGAGGAGTACGGCGGCCAGGCCCGCTCCATGGTGGAGCAGCTGATCTTCACCGACGTCGCCGCCGACCACGGCGTACCGATCCCCTACCTGACGCTCAACACCGTCGGGCCGACGATCATGCGCTACGGCACCGCGGAGCAGAAGGACCACTTCCTGCCCCGGATCCTCGCCGGCGACCTGCACTTCTCGATCGGCTACTCCGAGCCCGGCTCCGGCACCGACCTGGCCTCGCTGCGCACGCGTGCGGTCCGCGAGGGCGACGAGTGGGTGATCAACGGGCAGAAGATGTGGACCTCGCTCATCCAGTACGCCGACTGGGTCTGGCTGGCCTGCCGCACCGACCCCGACCTCCCGCGGCACAAGGGGCTCTCGATGATCCTGGTGCCGACCGACGCGCCGGGCTTCTCCTACACCCCGGTCCACACCGTCGCCGGGGTCGGCACGAGCGCGACCTACTACGAGGACGTGCGGGTCCCGGCCTCGAACCTGGTCGGGGAGCTGAACGGCGGCTGGTCGCTGATGACCAACCAGCTCAACCACGAGCGGGTCGCGCTGACCTCCTCCGCGCCGCTGACCCAGTCGCTGCGGCTGGTGCGGGCCTGGGCCCAGGAGACCAAGACGGCCACCGGCGAGCGGGTGATCGACACCGAGTGGGTCCAGATCGCGCTCGGCCGCGCCCACGCGCGCATCGAGATGCTCACCCAGCTGAACTGGAAGCTCGCCTCCGACGCCGACCACGGGGTCGACCTCTCCCCCGCCGAGGCCTCGGCCACCAAGATCTACGGCTCGGAGCTGGCGACCGAGGTCTACCGCTCGCTCATGGAGGTCGTCGGCCCGAACGCCGCGCTCCCGGGCTCCACCGAGGGCGCCGTCCTCGCCGGCCGGCTCGAGCGGATGTACCGCTCCTCGCTGGTGATGACCTTCGGCGGCGGCACCAACGAGATCCAGCGCGACATCATCGGCTACGTGGGCCTCGGGCTGCCCGCGGCGAAGAGGTAGGGCACCGGCATGGACTTCTCCTTCACCCCCGAGCAGGACGAGGCCGCCGAGCTGGCCGCCCGGATCCTCACCGACCGGGCGACGCCCGAGCGGATGCGCGCGGTCGAGCAGGCCGGCGACCGGTTCGACCGCGACCTCTGGCGCGACCTCGGCGAGGCCGGGCTGCTGGGCCTGGCGCTGCCCGAGGAGCACGGCGGCGCGGGGCTCGGCATCCTCGAGCTGTGCCGCGTGCTCGTCGAGGTCGGCCGCACGGTCGCGCCCGTCCCGTTGGCCTTCCACGGCCCGGCCGCCCGCCTGCTCGCCGAGCACGGCTCGCCCGACCAGCAGGCCGCCTGGCTCCCCGGCGCCGCGACCGGGTCGTCGGTGCTGAGCGCCGCCGTCGCCGAGGACCGCTCCTTCGCCCCCGAGCGGCCGACCACGGTGGCCTCCGCCGACGGGTCCGGCTGGCTCCTCACCGGCGCGAAGGCGGTCGTCCCGGCCGGTGCGTACGCCGACCTGCTGCTCGTCCCGGCCGACACCCCCGACGGGGTCGGGGTGTTCCTCGTCCGGCCCGACGACGCGGGGGTCACGCTGACCCCGCAGCGCTTCACCGACGGCGACTCGGTCGCGCGGCTCGAGCTCGACGGGGCCCCGCTGGCCGCGGACCGGCTGCTGGGCCCGCCCGACGGCTCGGTCGACCGTCGGCTGCGGCAGCTGCTCGTGCTCGCCGCGGCCGCCGAGCAGCTGGGCGTCACGGAGGGCGCGCTGGCGCTCACGGCGGCGTACGCGAAGGTGCGCGAGCAGTTCGGCCGCCCGATCGGCACCTTCCAGGCGGTCTCGCAGCGGCTGGCCGACGGCTACATCGACATCCTCGGCCAGCGGCTCACCCTGTGGCACGCGGCCTGGCGGCTGGCCGAGGGGCTGCCGGCCGAGACCGAGGTCGCGATCGCGAAGCTGTGGGCGGCCGACGCCGGGCACCGCCTCGCGCACACCACCATCCACGTCCACGGCGGGGTGGGGATCGACCTCGACGGCGAGGCGCACCGCTACTTCACCACCGCCAAGCGCTTCGAGTTCCTGCACGGCGGCGCCACCGAGCAGGCGCTGCTCATCGGCCGTCGCCTGGCGGCCGAGCCCGCCTGACCCACCCCCCACCCCGCCGAGTCGGCACTTCTGACCCGCCGAGTCGGCACTTCTGACCCGCCGAGTCGGCACTTGCGGTCGGGCGTCCCCACAACTGCGTACTCGGCGCGCCACAAGTGAGCACTCGGCACGCCCGAAGTGAGCACTCGGCGTGCTCAAAGTGCCGATTCGGCGAGCAGGAAGTGAGCACTCGGCGGGGTGGCGGGGATCCTCCGATCGGTCAGACCTGGCCCGAGCGGCGGCGCGATCGGCCGGGGGGCGCCTAGCCTCGCCCCCATGTCCCCCCGGCCGCCGCTGCTCCCGCTGCTGCCTGCTCTCGCGGTGGCGCTCCTGCTCGCCCTGGTCCCGGCCGCGCCGGCGGGGTCCTCCTCGGCCGGCTCCGCTGCCGCGCGCTCGTCGGAGGCCGCGGCGGGCGACAACCCGCTCGCCGGTGGCACCTGGGGCGTCTACCGCGGCGGCGCGGAGATGGCGTGGGCTCCCTACGAGCGCGCGAGCGGCCGCAAGCGCGACCTGCTCGGTCGGATCGCGCACGCACCGAAGGCGAAGTGGTTCGGCGACTGGATCGCCGACCGCGACATCGCCGCGAAGGTGCGGGAGTACGTCGCGAACGCCCAGGGCGGCGACCGGGACGCGCTGGTGCAGCTGACCGTCTTCCGGATGGTCCCCTGGGAGCACGAGGCGTGCACCCGGCTGCCCACGGCGGCCGAGAAGGCGTCGTACAAGCGGTGGATCCGCAGCTTCGCCGGCGCCCTCGGCGACACCCGCGCCGCGGTCGTCCTCCAGCCCGACGGGCCGTTCGCGCTGTGCGCGCCGCGCGGGTCGACCCAGCTCTCCCGGCTGGTGGGGTACGCCGCGCGCACCCTGGCCGCGCTCCCCCGCACCAGCGTCTACATCGAGGTCGGCTCGGCCGGGTGGAACCACCTCGACCCGCAGCTGGCCGTCACCCAGCTCGTCCGCGCCGGGATCCGCAAGGTCCGCGGGTTCCACCTCAACACCACGCACTACGAGACGACCGCCCGCCAGGTCCGGTTCGGCGCCCGGGTCGTCGAGGCGCTGGCGGCGCGCGGAATCACCGGCAAGCACTTCACCGTCGACACCGCGCAGAACGGCCGCGGCTTCACCTGGGAGTACAACCGCAAGCACCACGGCGGCCGGTTCGACCACGCGCCGGCCTGCCGGACCGCGAAGCAGCGCCGCTGCGTCACCCTCGGCATCCCGCCGACCTGGCGGGTCGCCGACGAGCGCTGGGGCCTGCCCGACGACGTACGCCGCCTGGCGGCCGAGCACGTCGACGGCTACCTCTGGGCCGGCCGCCCGTGGCTGCGCCGCCAGGCCAAGCCGTTCGACCTCGGGCGGGCGCTCGCGGTCGCCCGCACCACGCCGTACCCCGCCGGCTGACCCTGGCTGGAGCTAGCCGCCCAGGCCGTCGAGCCGCTTGACGGTCGCCTCGAACTCCGCGACCAGGTCGGCCATCACCTCGGCGACCGGGCGGACCTCGTTCATCCGGCCGACGATCTGGCCGACCGGCATCGAGATGACGTCGGGGTCGTTGGAGGCGACGATCCGGTTGTGCGCCTCGGCGACGAGGAGGTTCTGCAGCGGCATCGGCAGCGGCTGCGGGGCGCCCTCCTCGGCCCACGCCTCGACCCACTTGGTCTTCAGCAGCCGCGCGGGCTTGCCGGTGTAGACGCGGGTGCGGACGGTGTCGCTGGAGGTGGCGCGGGTGAACGCGGTCTCCCAGGCGGAGTGGTTGGCCGAGAGGTTGCGGTACTCCTCGGTGCCGAGCCAGATCGACCCGGTCCACACGCCCTGCGCGCCGAGCGCGAGCGACGCGGCGACCTGGCGGCCCGAGCCGATCCCGCCGGCGCCGAGCACCGGGACGTCCGGCCCGACCGCGTCGACGATGTCGGGGGTCAGCACCATGCTGGCGACCTCGCCGGTGTGGCCGCCGGCCTCGTAGCCCTGCGCGATGATGATGTCGACGCCGTTGGTGACGTGGCTGAGCGCGTGCTTGGCCGCGCCGGCGAGCGCGGCGACCTTCACGCCGTGCTCGTGGCACTTGTCGATGACGTCCTTGGGCGGGGAGCCGAGCGCGTTGGCGATGAGCACCGGGCGGTGCTGGAGCGCCACGTCGAGGTGGCTGCGCGCGACCGAGTGCAGCCAGCCGAGCACGCCCTCGCGGCCCTCGCCCTCGGGCAGCGGCGGGACGCCGAGCTTGAGCAGCGTCTGGTCGACGAACTGCTTGTGCTCCTCGGGGATCATCGAGGAGACGTCGAGCCCCTTGACCTCGTCCGGCACCTTCATCGGCATGACGATGTCGACGCCGTACGGCTTGCCGTCGGTGTTCTCGTCGAGCCAGCTCAGCGTCCGCTCGAGCTCCTCGGTCTCGTTGAACCGGACGCAGCCGAGGACGCCGAGCCCGCCGGCGCGCGAGACCGCGGCCGCGACG
This sequence comes from Nocardioides marmotae, assembly GCF_013177455.1. NCBI lineage: Bacteria > Bacillati > Actinomycetota > Actinomycetes > Propionibacteriales > Nocardioidaceae > Nocardioides > Nocardioides marmotae. Next base: position 2,005,863 of record NZ_CP053660.1, on the reverse strand, counting down.
TGCTCGGAGGGGGTGAAGGCGAAGATCGGGTAGTCGATGCCGAAGGCGTCGCAGAGGGGGGTACGCATCAGGTGCTCAGGCTCCCGTGGGTGCGGTGGACGTCGGGGTGGACGTCGGGGCGGACGTCGGGGTTGACGGGGTGGCGGAGGTGGCCAGCGCCAGCTCCTTGGCCTTGGGGTACTGCGCCTTGCCGGTGGCGTTGCGCGGCACCCGGTCGACGAGGGTGAGCGCGCGGGGCAGCTTGTAGCCCGACAGGTGGGCGCGCAGGTAGGAGCGCAGGTCCTCCAGCTCCAGGGCGTGGCCCTCGCGGAGCTCGACCACCGCGGCGACCGCTTGGCCGTAGCGCTCGTCGGGCACGCCGACCACGAGCACGTCGTACACCGCCGGGTGGCCCTTGATCGCCATCTCCACCTCCTCGGGGTAGACCTTCTCCCCGCCGGTGTTGACGCAGTTCGAGCCGCGGCCGAGGAGCGTGACCTTGCCGCCCTCCTCGATCCGGGCGTTGTCGCCGGGCACGGAGTAGCGCTCGCCATCGATGGTCAGGAAGGTCGCGGCGGACTTGGCCTCGTCCTTGTAGTAGCCGACCGGGACGTGCCCGCCGCGGCCGAGGCGGCCGACCTTGCCGATGTCCTGGGCGACGTCGAGCAGGCGGTTGTCCTCGTCGATGACCACGCTGGCCGGGCCGAGCGCGACGACGGGGCCGTCGGGGCTGATGTTGTCCTTCTCCTGCATCCCCATGCCCTGGAAGCCGGTCTCCGAGGCGCCGATGGAGTCGGTGAAGACGGCGTTGGGGAAGGCGTCCATCCACCGCTTCTTGACCGGCGGGCTGAAGATCGCGGCGCTGCTGGAGATCGCGAACAGGCTGGAGCCGTCGAAGTCGCCGGCCTCGTAGGCCTCGATCAGCGGGCGGGCCATCGCGTCGCCGGTCATGAAGATCAGCTGGACCTTCTCGCGGTCGATGATCTCCCAGGTCCGCACGGGGTCGAACTTGGGCTCGAGGATCGTCAGGTGGCCGGCGAAGAGGTGCATGAGCAGGCCGGCCTGCGCGCCGCCGTGCATGAGCGGGCTGAGCGGGAAGGTGACCATCCGCGGGTCCGTGGCCTGCTTGGACTGGTCGTACTCGTCGAGCCGGGCGCCGCTGTAGAAGTCGATGCCGCCGCCGAGCACCCGCCAGAAGTCCTCGTGGCGCCACATGACGCCCTTGGGGAAGCCGGTCGTGCCGCCGGTGTAGATGATGTGGAGGTCGTCGCCGCGGCGTTCGCCGAAGTCGCGATCGGCGGACTGCCCCGCCAGCGCGTCCGCCCACAGGACGCCGCCGTACGACGAGACGTCGCTGGTGTCGTCGGCGTCGATCGCGTCGGGCATCACCACGGCCACCCGCAGGTTCTCGTGCTTCGGGAAGCACGCGGCGACGAGGTCGGCGTAGGGGCGCTCGTGGATCAGCGCGACCACGTCGGCGTTGTCGAAGAGGTAGTTCAGCTCGCCCTCGACGTACCGGTAGTTCACGTTGATGTTGACCGCGCGGATCTTCACCACTGCCAGCACCGCCACGACGTGCTCGATGCTGTTCTTGGCGTAGATGCCGACGTGGTCGCCGGGGCCGATGCCCTGCGTCTGCAGGTAGTGGGCCAGCTTGTTCGACTCGGCCTCGAGGTCGGCGTACGTGGCGACCCGGTCCCCCACCTTCACGGCGAGGTTGTCGGGCGCGGCGTCGACCGCGTGCTCGAAGAGGTCAGCGATGTTGTGAGCCACGGCCCGGAGACTAGAACACGTTCTCGTTTTTGGCTAGCATCCCGCCATGACCAGCACGGACGCCCCCCAGCCCACCTCGTCGGCCGCCGCGGAGGAGCCGCACTGCCTCGTCGAGCAGGACGGTCACAAGCTGGTGGTGACCATGAATCGGCCGGCCTCGCGCAACGCGTTGTCGGGCGAGATGCTGGCGATCATGGAGCAGGCCTGGGACCGGGTGAACTCCGATCCCGAGATCCGGGTGTGCATCCTCACCGGCGCGGGCGGCTACTTCTGCGCCGGCGCGGACCTGAAGTCGATGTCGAAGCGGCCGCCGTCGGAGAGCTTTGAGTCCGGTGAGTACGACCCGACCGTGATCAAGGGGCTGCTCAAGGGCTTCCGGCTCACCAAGCCGCTGATCGCCGCCGTCGAGGGGCCCGCGATCGCCGGCGGGACCGAGATCCTCCAGGGCACCGACATCCGCGTGGCCGGGGAGTCGGCGAAGTTCGGCATTTCCGAGGCCCGCTGGAGCCTCTACCCGATGGGCGGCTCCGCAGTGCGGCTCGTGCGGCAGATCCCGTACACCGTCGCCGCCGACCTGCTCCTGACCGGCCGGCACATCAAGGCCCCCGAGGCCAAGGAGATCGGCCTGGTCGGACACGTCGTCCCCGACGGCCAGGCGCTCGCCAAGGCACACGAGATCGCGGACATGATCGCCGCCAACGGCCCGCTCGCCGTCCAGGCCATCCTGCGCACGATGCGCGAGTCCGAGGGCAAGCACGAGGACGAGGCCTGGCGCGACGACGCCCGGGTCGGCGCCGCCGTCTTCGCCTCGAACGACGCCAAGGAGGGCCCGCGCGCGTTCGCCGAGAAGCGCCCGCCGCAGTTCACCGCCTCCTGAGGCTCCGTCGCCTGCCTCCGCCCGAGCCCACCGCATCTGATCCGCGGCTCGCGACCTTGTGGCTCGTGGCCAGTGGCCGGGCGCGCCTCTACCCCGGCGGCTCGTTGCTCCGGCGGATCGCCAGGCGCTGACCCGACAGGCGGCGGTGCGCCGGCGCGCGCTACGGGCGTGCCTGCGCCCCGCCAGCTGGTTGCTCCGGCGGGGACGTGGCGGTGGGGCTATCGGAGGGGCGCTTCGTGCGGCTGGGGTGGTGGTTCGGGCCCCAGGTCGTGGGTGCCGTGGTGGTCGACCCGGTACGTCAGTCCGGTGGGGCTGCGCCACTCGAACGTTCCTGGCGACGGTGAATGCTGCGACCAGCCGGCGTGGGTCTTGGCGCGGTGGTGGCGTCGGCACAGGGGCGCGATGTTCTCGGTCGCGGTCGGTCCGCCGCGGCTGTGCGGTGTCACGTGGTCGTCGTCGACCCGGCTGTTCGCGTGGGCGGGGCGGGTGCACCAGGGGAAGACGCAGTGGTGGTCCCGGAGCCGGGTCTGGGTCGAGAGGCGGTCGGGGACCTCGTAGGCCTCGACGTGGATCCGCTCGCTCAGGTCGATGACCGGCTTCACGATGATCGTGTTCGCCGCGGTGCTGCGGGCGGCGCGGGTGCACCAGTCCGCGAGCTGGCTGGTGAGGACGAACCCGCGGACGTTCTCCACGCGCGTGATGTCGTCCAGCGTCCCGTCGGGGTGCTGGTGCACGTGCACGACCAGGGGCTTGGGGTCGGTGTCGAACTCCAGGCTCAGCTGCCGCCGCGCCATGTCGCCGAGCGCCACGGAGCGGCGGGCGTCGAGGGTGTCGGCGCACCCGAGGGCCTCGAGCCTCGCCGCGCCCTTGGTCAGGGCGTCGTCGAGGTCGAGCGCGTCGGCCAGGTCGAGGGTCGCCCACACGTCCACGTGCCCGTCGAAGGAGACCTGGCGGGACTGGATGGTCACGTGCCGGGCCTCGGCCCGTTCGGTGGCGACACGTTGGGCTTCGTCGGGGTCGAACCGGACCAGCGCTTCCTCCAGCAACCGCTCCAGAGCCGCCGGCCCGATGGTGGATGCGACGGGTGCGAGGTGGGTGTCGACGAACGCCGCGCCCTTCTTCGGCAGGTGCAGCGTCCGACGCGCCAGGGAACGTGCCTTCCAGGCCGGCAGATCCAGGGAGGTCACCTTGGCCCAGAGCTTCGGGAGCCGGTACCGCAGCTCGAGCGCCTCGGCGAGATAGGCCCGGCCGGCGTCCTCCGACTTCCCCAGCCCGGCCGCGAACTCGACCACCGCGAACTCCGTCACGAACGGAGCACCCTCACCCGCCAGGCAGACCGGCTTGTCACCGAACCCGCGGAACACCGACCACGTCGCCGCATCGTCCAACGACTCGGCAGGGTGCAGCACGCACCACTGGACCGCCGCTTCGAGGAGCTCGGCCTCGGCCGCGTTGGCCGCACGCTGCTTGGCCCGCGCGAGGCTCAGCACGTCGGCTGGGGTGTCCAGCGGGTGCTCGAGCGTCGCGATCAAGGCCATGCCTCATTCTAGTCGAACATCTGCTCGAATGAAAGAGGTGCGCCCGAAGATCTTGTCGAACTGGTCGGACGCGCCAGACCGGAGTGGCGGCCGGTGAGCCGGCGACGCCGCGCAACCCACGACGTACCTCGCCCCGTAACTGCCAAGGACCACGACCACCCACGGCCCCCGGGCCGAAGTCCACCTCACGGGGCCTCGACACGTCGGCGCCAGGGCGCCTCCTGCTCGACCAGCGGAAGGCGACGACCAGAGACCCGGCAGCGAACCGCAACCCACGACGTACCCGGTCCCATAACTGCCAGAACCGCAACCACCCGCTGCCCGCAGGCCGAAGGCCGGCTCACGGGGCCTCGACACGTCGGCGCCAGGGCGCCGGCGGGGGCCCGCAGGCCGAAGCTCGGCTGGCGGGGGCCTCGACACGTCGGCGCCAGGGCGCCTCCTGCTCGACCAGCGGGCGGGCCCGAAGGCCGAAGCTCGGCTCACGGGGCCTCGACACGTCGGCGCCAGGGCGCCTCCTGGTCGACCAACAGCGGCGTCCGTGGCGCTGACCCGAGGCCACTGACCCCGAGGCACTGTGTGACGGGACTCGCGTCGCCGTCGGCTTCGCGGTGAGGGAGGGGCTCGGCGCAGGATGGATGACGCGCCGATGTTGCCCGCCCCGGGACCCCCGAGGTCCTCGGTCCCCGGGCCCGTGCGCCGTGGGTCGTCCCCGGAACGACCTCCGCTCCCCCACCCGTACGGCCGTCGAGCCGTGCCCAGCCTCCGTCTGTGTCTTTCGTCTTGCTCTCTGCTGCTGCCTTCTGTTCCGTCGCCATCACCCTCTCCCTGCTCACCCAGCTCCCCCAGGTCCTCCGGTCGCTCCGCACCCGCGCGACCGAGGGGCTCTCGACCGGCACGGTCGCTCTCTCGCTGCTGTGCTGCGCGTCGTGGTGCGCCTACGGGCTCGCCGTCCTCGACGTCGCCCAGGTCGCCAACAACGTCGTGAACCTCGCCCTGCTCGCGGTCCTCGCCCACGCCCTCGTCCTCGCCGGTGCGCTGCGCCCGTGGCAGGGCGTCGCGCTGGTGGCCGGCGCGATCGGCATCGCGACCGCGGTCGTCGGGCTGACCTCGCCGTTCGCGGCCGCCACGCTCGCGGCGGTCATCGGCTTCGGCGCGAAGGTGCCCCAGGTCCGGGTCGCGCTCTCGGGTGCGCCGTTGGGAGGCCTGGCGCCGCTCAGCGTCGTCCTCGGCTTCGTCAGCCCCACACTGTGGGCCGGTTACGGCCTGGCCGTCGGCGACCCGGTCGTGCTCGTCGCCAGCGTCGTCTCCGGCGCGCTGTCGGCGGTCATCCTCTGGCGCCGCCTGCCCCCGCGCCGCACCCTCGGCTCGCTGTCGGCCGGCCGCCTCGGCCCCCGGGTCGCCCGGGTGGTGGTCGCGGTCGACACCCGTCTCCCGCAGGCCTGGCGCGTCGCCACCGCCTGACACCGCCCGCCGCCCCACCACGGGCGTGCGGTTGCCCACAGCGGATGGGGCCGTTGCCGACGCGGCGGTCGGGTACCAGCCCGGCATGACCAGCGACATGGAAGCAACGACCGACGACCTGCAGAACACGATCCGCGCGCTGTGGCAGCAGGCCCAGGGCGGCGCCGGCGAGGAGCTCGCCCCGCCGGACGGCTTCGGCCAGTCGGTGACCTCGGTCAAGGACACCGAGATCGCCGAGGCGTCCGGGCTCGACCTGGAGCCGGTGCGGGAGTACCTCGAGAACGCCGACGGCACGCTCTTCGTCGTCGGCCGCGACGGCGAGAGCCGCTCGGTGCAGGGCCTGCTCTAGCCAGCAGCCGGGGGTACGGCGCCGTCGACCAGCGCCTGGACGGCGGCGCCGTACCACCGCACCAGCTGCTCCCCCGGCGCGCCCAGGACCACCGGGTCCTCGAGGATCGCGACCGCCTCCAGCAGGCCGCCGACCTGCGCGGCCACGAGCCGCGCGCGGAGCGCGACGTCCGGGCCCGACAGCCGCTCGGCCAGCGGTGCCGCCAGGGTCGCGTCCATCGCGGCCAGCAGGTGCGCGCGGACCTGGTCGCTGTCAGTGGCCCGGATCATCGCGCGGTACGTCGTGCGGAACACCCGCCCGAGCCGGTCGTCGAGCACCAGGGCGACGAGCCGCTCCCCCAGCCGGTCCAACGGACCGTCCAGCGCCTGCTCGAAGGCGCCCTCGACGTCGACGGTCTCGAGGAAGAGCTGCTCCTTGGAGCCGAAGTGCCGGATGACCAGCGCGGCGTCGACCCCGGCGTCGGCCGCGACCGCACGCACCGACGTGGCGGCGTACCCCCCGGCCTGGAACCGGCGCCGCGCCGCCTCCGCGATCGCCGCGCGCGTGCTGGTGCCGGTCACGCGCCGCAGGCTAGTGCCTCAGCCGACGGCGCGGTCCCCGGTCCAGTACTGCGCGCGCAGCGCCTTCTTGTCCGGCTTGCCCAGTGCGGTCAACGGGAGCGCGTCGGCGACGACGACCTGCTTGGGCGACTGCACCGAGCCCTTGCGCTCCTTGACCATCTCCTGGATCTCGGCGGTCATCCGGGCGACCGACTCCTCGTCGCGCGGCGCGTCCTCGCGCAGGACGACGATCGCGGTGACCGCCTCGCCGAACTTCTCGTGCGGGGTCCCGATGACGCCGACCTGCGCGACCGCCGGGTGCTCGGCCACGACGTCCTCGACCTCGCGGGGGAAGACGTTGAAGCCGCCGGTGACGATCATGTCCTTGGTCCGGTCGACGATGTACCAGAAGCCGTCCTCGTCCTCGCGGGCCACGTCGCCGGTGTGCATCCACCCGTCGCGGAAGGTCTCCGCGGTCGGCTCGGGGAGCTTCCAGTAGCCGCCGGCCAGCAGCGGCCCGGCCACGCAGATCTCCCCCGGCTCACCGGGGGGCACCGGCTGCCCGTCCTCGCCGAGCAGCGCGGCGCGCAGGAACGCCGAGGGCCGCCCGCAGGAGGAGAGCCGACGGTCCCCGCCGGACACGTGGTCCTCCTTGCCGAGGTAGGAGATGACCATCGGCGCCTCGGACTGGCCGTAGTACTGGGCGAAGATCGGCCCGAACCGGTCGATCGCCTCGCGCAGCCGCACCGGGTTGATCGCCGAGGCGCCGTAGTAGACGGTCTCCAGCGAGGACAGGTCGCGGGTGCGCGAGTCCGGGTGGTCCATCAGCGCGTAGAGCATCGAGGGCACGAGCATCGTCGCGGTGATCCGCTGCTCCTCGATCGTGCGCAGCACCTCGGCCGGGTCGAACTTCGCGAGCACGTAGAGGCAGCCGCCCTTGAGCACGGTCGGCACGAAGAACGCGGCGCCGGCGTGCGAGAGCGGGGTGCACATGAGGAAGCGGGGCGACTCGGGCCACTCCCACTCCGACATCTGGATCTGGGTCATCGTGTTCATCTGCCGCGCGGTGCCGATGACGCCCTTGGGCTTGCCGGTCGTGCCGCCGGTGTAGGTGATCGAGACGACGTGGTCGTGCGGCAGCGGCACGGCCTCGAGGGGCCGCGGGTCGAACTCCGCGGCCTTCGCGGTGAGGTCGGCGACCTCCGCGCGGGTCGAGGCGAGCGCCTCCGGGACCGGCCCGAGGGTGAGCACCGTGGTCAGCTCGGGGCAGCGCTCGAGCAGGCCGAGCGCCCGCTCGACGAACATCGGGTTGGGGTCGATGACCAGCGTGGTGATCTCGGCGTCGTTGATGACGTAGGCGTGGTCCTCCAGCGAGCCGAGCGGGTGCAGCGACGTACGCCGGTAGCCCTGCGTCTGCCCCGCGCCGAGGACGAAGAGCACCTCGGGCCGGTTGAGCGCGAGCAGCGCGCCCGCGGTGCCGCGGCCGGCGCCGAGCGCCTCGAACGCCTGGACGTACTGGCTGATCCGATCGGCCACTTGGCCGCCCACCAACGTCTCGGCAAATCCCTCGCCAGACGACGGTGACAACATCATGACGGGCTTGGTGCGGTGCTTCTTCAGCGCCGCGACCATGAGGTGGCCGTTGTGGGTGCCGAGACGCAGGAGGTCCTCGGTGGCCGGGGCGTCGATCGTCGGGGCGCTCATGCGAGCACCTCGGCGACGCGGCGGACCTCGTCCGCGGAACGGCAGCTGAGCAGCAGGGTGGTCACTCCGGTCTCCTCCCACTGGGCGACGCGCTCGCGCACCTCGCCCGCGGTTCCGATGATGTGCATGTCGTCGACGAGGTCGTCGGGGATGAGCGCGGTGGCCCGGTCCTTCTCCCCGGCGAGGTAGAGCTCCTGCACCTCGTCGGCCAGGGCGGCGTGGCCCATCCGCTCGAAGACCTGCTTGTGGAAGTTCTGGTCCTTGGCGCCCATGCCGCCCATGTAGAGCGCGACGAACGGCTTCATCGCGTCGATCACGGCCTGCTTGCCGGCGGCGTCCTCGACGATCTCGAGGTGGCAGGTCGCGGCGATCTCGAAGTCGGCCCGGGTACGCCGCGCGCCGGGTCGTGCGAAGCCCTCGTCGAGCCAGGGCTGGTACATCCCCGCCGAGCGGGGCGTGTAGAAGATCGGGATCCAGCCGTCGGCGATCTCGGCGGTCTGCGCGACGTTCTTGGGTCCCTCGGCGCCGAGCCAGATGGGGATGTCGGCCCGCAGCGGGTGCACGATCGGCTTGAGCGGCTTGCCGAGGCCGGTCGCCCCAGGTCCGGCGTACGGCATGGGGTGGTGCGGCCCGTCGTTGGTCACCGGCGCCTCGCGGGCGAGGACCTGGCGGATGATGTCGACGACCTCACGGGTGCGGGCCAGCGGCTTCGCGAACGGCTGGCCGTACCAGCCCTCGACCACCTGCGGCCCGCTGACGCCCATGCCGAGCACCACGCGGCCGCCGCTGAGGTGGTCCAGGGTCAGCGCGTGCATGGCGATCGAGGTGGGCGTGCGGCCCGACATCTGCACGATCGAGGTGCCGAGCCGCAGGCGCGTCGTCTCCCGCCCCCACCAGGCCAGCGGGGTGAACGCGTCGGATCCCCACGCCTCGGCGGTGAACACGGCGTCGAAGCCGGCGTCCTCGGCCGCCGCGACGAGCTCCGCGACCCCCGTGGGCGGCTGGGCACCCCAGTAGCCGAGCTGCAGTCCGAGTTTCATGTCCGCCACCCTGGCAGACCCTTGCCGCGATTTCTAGAACGTGTTTCACTTCCGGACCATGTCCCGAACCTTGTCCGCTCCGGTCACGGTCGCCTTCGACTACACCCGGTCCACCGGCCCCGTCCTGGGTCGGTTCCTCACCGGGCTGCGCGACCAGCGCGTCGTCGGCGGCCGCACCTCCGAGGGCCGCGTCGTGGTCCCCCCGCCCGAGTTCGACCCCGTCACCCACCGACAGCTCGACGACTTCGTCGAGGTCGCCGACACCGGCACCGTCACCTCGTGGACCTGGGTCCCCGAGCCGGTCGCCGGCCAGCCGCTGGACCGGCCGTTCGCCTTCGTCCTGGTCACCCTCGACGGCGCCGACGCCCCGCTGGTGCACGCGCTCGACGTCACCTCCCCCGACCAGGTCCGCACCGGCATGCGCGTGCGGATCCGCTGGGCCCCCGAGCGGGTCGGCGCGATCACCGACATCGCCTGCTTCGAGCCCGTCGTCGAGCTCGACGAAGTCGAGATCGGCGCCGGCGGGCCAGATCGAGCGCGACCGCAGCCGAGGGACGAGGCTGCGACGGAGCAGTCGAGATCCGGTGACGGGCCCGCCGCCGTGACCACAGTCATCACCCCCGTCGAGCTCGACTACCTCTACGCCGCCTCCCCGGAGGAGTCCGCGTTCTACCGCGCGCTCGCCGAGGGCCGGATCATCGGCCAGCGCTGCCCCACCTGCGGCAAGGTCTACGTGCCGCCGCGCAGCGCCTGCCCCGCGGACGGGACGCCGACCACCGACGAGGTCGAGCTCTCCCAGACCGGCACCGTGACGACGTTCTGCGTGGTCAACGTGCCCTTCCTGGGCCAGCGGATCAAGCCGCCGTACGTGTCGGCGTACGTGCTGCTCGACGGCGCCGACATCGCCTTCCTCCACCTGATCCTCGACATCCCGGCCGAGGAGGTCCGGATGGGCATGCGGGTCGAGGCGGTCTGGAAGCCCCGCGAGGAGTGGGGCACCACGATCGAGAACATCAGCCACTTCCGTCCCACCGGCGAGCCGGACGCGGACTTCGACACCTACAAGCAGCATTTGTGACCCACCTCACGCCGTTGCTCGCTGGCGCTCGCAAGCGCCGCGGGGACCCCGGAAGCCCCAAGGAGTTGTCTTGAGAGAAGTTGCCGTCGTCGGGTTCGCCCAGCGGCAGATGGAGGAGTTCGACGGGTCGCCCACGTGCGTGGAGCTGCTCGTCCCGCTCTTCGCGGAGTGCTACGAGCAGACCGGGTGGACCCGGCGCGACATCGGCTTCTGGTGCTCGGGGTCCTCCGACTACCTGGCCGGCAGGTCCTTCTCCTTCGTCCAGGCCGTCGACGCCATCGGCGTGATCCCGCCGGTCAACGAGTCGCACGTGGAGATGGATGCCGCGTGGGCGCTCTACGAGGCCTGGCTGAAGATCCAGACCGGCGAGGTCGACACCGCGCTGGTCTACGGCTTCGGCAAGAGCTCCGCAGGCGTGCTGCGCCGCACGCTCGCGCTCCAGCTCGACCCGTACACGATGACGCCGCTGTGGCCCGACACCGTCTCCCTCGCCGGCCTGCAGGCCCGCGCCGGCATCGACGCCGGGCTGTGGGACGAGCGGGCGATGGCCGAGGTCGTCAACCGCTCGCTCACCGACGCCGAGAAGAACGAGTACGCCGTGCGCAAGGGCGGCTCCTCGGTCGAGGAGCTGCTGGCGCGACCGGTCTACGCCGACCCGCTGCGCAAGCACGACTGCGCGCCGGTCACCGACGGGGCGGCCGCGATCGTGCTCGCCGCCGACGACCGGGCCCGCGAGGTCTGCGACCGGCCCGCCTGGATCACCGGCCTGAGCCACTACGTGGACCCGATCAGCATGGGCACCCGCGACCTGACCCGCTCCCCCTCGGCCGCCCGCGCGGGCGCCGGTGTCGACCTCGGCGGGGTCGAGGTGGCCGAGCTGCACGCGCCGTTCAGCCACCAGGAGCTGGTGCTGCGCCGCGAGCTCGGCCTGCCCGCCGACGTCGCGGTGAACCCCTCGGGCGGCGCGCTCGCGGGCAACCCCATGTTCACCGGCGGCCTGATCCGCTTCGGCGAGGCGGCCCGCAAGGTCTGGCAGGGCGAGGCGACCAAGGTCCTCGGCCACGCCACCAGCGGCCCGGCCCTGCAGCAGAACATCGTGTGCACCATGGAGGGCAGGAACTGATGGCCAAGCAGCCAGCCGCGATCGTCGGCGTCGGCCAGACCCACCACCGCGCCAAGCGCGAGGACGTCTCGATGGCCGGCCTGTGCCGCGAGGCCATCGACCGGGCCCTCGAGGACGCGAACCTGTCCCTGGACGACATCGACGCGATCGTCGTGGGCAAGGCGCCGGACCTGTTCGAGGGCGTGATGATGCCCGAGCTCTTCCTCGCCGAGTCGCTCGGCGCGGCGGGCAAGCCGCTCCTGCGCGTGCACACCGCCGGCTCGGTCGGCGGCTCGACGGCGATCGTGGCCGCCTCACTCGTCCAGGCCGGCGTGCACCAGCGCGTGCTCACCGTGGCCTACGAGAAGCAGTCGGAGTCGAACGCCATGTGGGCGCTCTCGGTGCCGGTGCCGTTCAACATGCCCGTCCACGCCGGCGCGGGCGGCTACTTCGCCCCGCACGTGCGCTCCTACATCCGGCGCTCCAACGCCCCCACCCACGTGGGCGCGGTCGTCGCGGCCAAGGACCGGCAGAACGCCCTGAAGAACCCCTACGCCCACCTGCGCAACCCCGACACCACCGTCGAGTCGGTGCTGGCCTCGCAGATGCTGTGGGACCCGATCCGGTACGACGAGACCTGCCCCTCCTCCGACGGGGCCTGCGCGATGGTGATCGTCGACGAGGACACCGCGGCCGCCTCGCCGAACCCGGCCTGGATCCACGGCACGGTGATGCGCTCGGAGGCCACCACGGCGGCCGAGCGGGACCAGGTCAACCCCCAGGCCGGCCGCGACGCCGCGGCGTACCTGTGGAAGCAGGCGGGGATCACCGACCCGCTGCGGGAGATCGACGCCGCCGAGATCTACGTGCCGTTCTCCTGGTTCGAGCCGATGTGGCTGGAGAACCTCGGTTTCACCGCCGAGGGCGAGGGGTGGAAGCTCACCGAGTCCGGCGGGACCGCGATGGACGGCACGCTGCCGGTCAACTGCTCGGGCGGCGTGCTCTCCTCCAACCCGATCGGCGCCTCGGGGATGCTCCGCTTCGGCGAGGCCGCCCTGCAGGTCCGCGGCGCGGCCGGCGAGCACCAGGTCGACGGGGCGCGGCGCGCGCTGGGCCACGCGTACGGCGGCGGGTCGCAGTTCTTCGCGATGTGGGTCGTCGGCGCGGACAAGCCGACGAGCTGACCCCGCACCGTGCCCGACGTGGAGCGACCCGCCTGCGGAGATCGTCCGAGCACCGCCCGGGGCCACCGCGCGCCCCGGGCGGTCCGGCGCCCGCGGGCCGTCTAGGCTCGGACCCGTGATCGAGCTCCGCACCCCTGCCCAGATCGAGGAGATGCGCGCCGCCGGGCGCTTCGTCGCCGATGTCGTGACCGCGCTCGCCGAGGCCGCCGACGTGGGGGTCAACCTGCTCGAGCTCGACGCCCTCGCGCACCAGATGATCCGCGAGCGCGGCGCGGAGTCGTGCTACATCGACTACCACCCGTCCTTCGGCGCCTCGCCCTTCGGCAAGGTGCTGTGCACCTCGGTCAACGACGCGGTCCTGCACGGGCTCCCCCGCGACTACGTGCTCCAGGACGGCGACCTGCTCAGCGTCGACTTCGCCGCGAGCGTCGACGGCTGGGTCTCGGACTCGGCGTACTCCCTGGTCGTGGGCACCGCCCGACCCGAGGACCTCGCGCTCATCAACACCACCCAGCGCGCGCTCGAGGCCGGCATCTCCGCCGCCCAGCCGGGCGCGAAGGTCGGCGACATCTCCCACGCCATCGCCTCGGTCGCGCGCGAGGCGGGGCTGCGGATCAACACCCAGTTCGGCGGGCACGGCGTGGGCCGGACGATGCACGGCGACCCGCACATCCCCAACGACGGTCGGCCCGGGCGCGGCTTCACGCTGAAGCCGGGGCTCGTCATCGCGATCGAGCCGTGGTTCCTGCACACCACCGACGAGATCTTCACCGACGCCGACGGCTGGACGATCCGCAGCCTCGACGGCTCCCGCGGCGCCCACATGGAGCACACCATCGCGATCACCGCCGACGGCCCGCTCGTGCTGACCGCGCGCGAGCGCGAGCCCGTCCTCAAGGGCGGGCTCGCGCCGGCTCAGGCGTAGCGGACTCCGCCCGAGCAGCTCGGGCGGATCGCCTCAGGCGTAGCGGACCGGGAGGTCCTTGAGCCCGTTGATCCAGGAGTGGCGCAGCCGTCGCGGCTCGCGCTCCTTGGCGATGTCGGGCGCGTGGTCGGCCAGGGCGTCGAAGATGACCCGGATCTCCTGGCGGGCCAGGTTCGCGCCGAGGCAGTAGTGCGCGCCGTGGCCGCCGAACCCGAGCTGCGGGTTGGGGTCGCGGGTGATGTCGAAGCGGAACGGGTCGGCGAAGACGTCCTCGTCGAAGTTGGCGCTGGCGTAGAACAGCCCGACCCGCTGGCCACGGGTCACGGTGACGCCGCCGATCTCGACGTCGCGCACCGCGGTGCGCTGGAAGACCGTGACCGGGGTGCCCCAGCGGACCACCTCGTCGATCATCGTCGCCGGCCGCTCGGCCTTCCACAGCTCCCACTGGTCGGGGTTGTCGAGGAAGGCGTTCATGCCGTGCGAGATCGCGTTGCGGGTGGTCTCGTTGCCGGCGACGGCGAGCAGGATGACGAAGTAGCCGAACTCGTCGTCGGTGAGCCCGCGCTCGCCCTTGTGGGCGTTGAGCAGGCGGGTGATCAGGTCGTCGCGCGGGTTGGCCTGTCGTTCGGCGGCCATCGTCATCGCGTAGCCGAGGATCTCGGCGGCCGCGACGTCCGGGTCGCCCGGGTAGTCGGGGTCGTCGGAGGCGAGCATCTGGTTGGACCAGTCGAAGAGCTTGAACCGGTCCTCCTGCGGGACGCCGATGAGGTCGGCGATCGCCTGGAGCGGCAGCTCCGCGGCCACCTCCTCGACGAAGTCGCCGGTCCCGCGCTCGACCGCCCCGCGCACGATCGTCTCCGCGCGCTGGCGCATGAGGTCCTCGAGCTCGTTGATCGAGCGCGGGGTGAAGGCGCGCGAGACGATCTGGCGGGTCGTCGGGTGCTCGGGGGCGTCCTGGTTGAGCATGATCACCCGCTGCATCTCGACCTGCTCGCGGAGCATGCCCTCGGAGAACCGGATGATCGCGCCGTTCTCGGCGTTGGACCAGTCCTTGGAGTTCTTCGAGACGGTGGAGACGTCGGCGTGCCGGGTGACGGCCCAGTAGCCGTTCCCGGACTCGGGGGCCATGCCGTCGTACGTTCCGGGCGCCTGCTCGACCCAGGTGAGCGGCCCGGCCTGGCGCATCGCGCGGAACTGCTCGTGCGGGACGGCCGTCTCGTTCACGAGGGGGTCGGTGGGGTCGAAGCCCTCGACGAGGACGTCGGATGCGGTCACTGCGTTCTCCCTAACCTGAGTGGTCGAGCCGGCCCCGAGGACGTCACCGGTAGGCGACGCGCAGCTCCTTGACCCCGTTGATCCACGAGCTGCGCAGCTTGCGCGGCTCGGACAGCTGGGTGAGGTCCACGCCCCGGTCGGCCAGGGCGCGGAAGATGAGGTCGACCTCCAGCCGGGCCAGGTTGGCGCCGATGCAGTAGTGCGCGCCGTGCCCACCGAAGGCCTGGTGGGGGTTGTGGTCCCGCATGATGTCGAAGCGGAACGGGTCCTCGAAGACGTCCTCGTCGAAGTTGGCGCTCGCGTAGAGCAGCCCGACCCGGTCACCCTTGGCGATGGCCTGGCCGCCGATCTCGACGTCGTTGATCGCGGTGCGCTGGAAGACCGTGACCGGCGTGGCCCAGCGGATGATCTCGTCGACCGCGGTCGCGGGGCGCTCGCGCTTGTAGAGCTCCCACTGGTCGGGGTTCTGCAGGAAGGCGTGCATGCCCCAGGTGATCGCGTTGCGGGTGGTCTCGTTGCCGGCGACCGCGAGCAGGATCATGAAGAACCCGAACTCGTCGTCGGTCAGGCCGCGCCCCTCCTCGGTGCCGACCTTGACGTCGGCGGTGACCAGGCGGGTGAGGATGTCGTCCTGCGGGTTGGTGCGGCGCTCGTCGGCCAGCGCCATGGAGTAGGCGAGGATCTCCATGAACGCCGTCATCTGGTCGCCCTCGACCTCGGGGTCGTCGTAGGACAGCATCTGGTTGGACCACTCGAAGAGCTTGCCGCGGTCGGCCTGCGGCACGCCGAGCAGCTCGGCGATGGCCTGCAGCGGCAGCTCCGCGGCGACGTCCTCGACGAAGTTGCCCTCGCCCTTGGCGACCGCGTCGTCGACGATCTGCTCCGCGCGCGCCTTGAGCCCGTCGTGCAGCGCGTTGATCGCGCGGGGGGTGAAGGCGCGGGAGACGATCTGGCGCAGCTTGGTGTGGTCGGGGGCGTCGTGGTTGATGAGCAGGAAGCCGGTCTGCTCGACCTCCTCGCGGGTCATCTCCGGGGCGAACCGGATGATCACGCCGTTCTCCCGGGTGGAGAAGTTGACCTGGTCCTTCGACACCGCGGCGACGTCGGCGTGGCGGCTCAGCGCCCAGTAGCCCTCGTGGTCCGGGAACCCGGCGCGGGCCGCCTCGTCCTGGGCGATCCACGAGACCGGCGACGTACGCCGCAGCGCGAGCAGCTCCTCGTGCGGCAGGCGCTCCGCCATCACGTCGGGGTCGGTGGGGTCGAACACCGGGAGGGCGAGAGAGGTCACGGGCGGTCCTTTGCGGGTCGGCACTAGTGGAACACGTTCTAGTGGTGGAGGTTACATACTCTCGGTACGGAAGGGAAGGACTGTCCGCGTCTCCACGGCCAGGTCTCCCGCGGAACGAGAACCTGTTCTAGTCTGCCCGCATGGGCACTCCCGTGATCATCGACGCCGTCCGCACCCCCCTCGGCAAGAGGAAGGGGTGGCTGGCCGGCGTGCACCCGGCCGTCCTGCTCGGGTTCGCCCAGCGGGAGGTGCTGGCCCGCGCCGGCCTCGACCCCGAGCTGGTCGAGCAGGTCGTCGGCGGCTGCGTCACCCAGGCCGGGGAGCAGTCCAACGACATGGTCCGCCGGGCGTGGCTGCACGCCGGGCTCCCCCAGCACACCGGCGCGACCGCGATCGACGCGCAGTGCGGCTCGGGGCAGCAGTCGGCCCACCTGGTCCACGACATGGTCGCCGCCGGCACCATCGACGTCGGCATCGCCTGCGGCGTCGAGTCGATGTCGCGGATCCCGCTCGGCAGCAACGTGCCGCCCGGGCTGGGCGACCCGCGGCCCGACGACTGGACCATCGACATGCCCAACCAGTTCGAGGCCGCCGACCGGATCGCCCGCAACCGTGGCCTCAGCCGCTCCGACCTCGACGCGTTCGGCCTCGCCTCGCAGCAGAAGGCTCGCGTGGCCGTCGACGAGGGCCGCTTCAAGCGGGAGATCGCCCCGATCGAGGCGCCGGTCCTGGACGAGGACGGCTCCCCCACCGGCGAGACCCGCCTCGTCGAGCGCGACCAGGGCCTGCGCGACACCACTTCCGAGGGCCTCGCGTCGCTGCGTACCGTCCTCCCCGACGGCCTGCACACCGCCGGCACGTCCTCCCAGATCAGCGACGGCGCCTCGGCCGTGCTGATCATGGACGAGGACAAGGCCCGCTCCCTCGGGCTCACCCCCCGCGCCCGGATCGTCACGCACTGCCTGGTCGGCTCCGACCCGTACTACCACCTCGACGGGCCGATCGAGGCCACCTCCCGCGCGCTCTCCCGCGCCGGCATGTCGATCTCCGACCTCGACCTGTTCGAAATCAACGAGGCCTTCGCCTCCGTCGCGCTGTCCTGGGCCGGCCAGCACTCGGTCGACATGGACCGCGTCAACGTCAACGGCGGCGCCATCGCCCTCGGCCACCCCGTCGGCTCCACCGGCACCCGGCTCATCACCACCGCCCTGCACGAGCTCGAGCGTCGCGACGCCGCCACCGCTCTCGTCTCCATGTGCGCCGGCGGCGCCATGGCGACCGGCACGATCCTCGAGCGGGTCTGATCCTCGCGGGCTGCTGGGGGCGGCCGGCCGGCCGGAGTTTCATCAAGGTATGCAGGGAACCCGCCACTCCCCCGTGTGAACTCACGCTGGGGAGTGGCGCTTGCTCAAGGTATGCAGCCGAACCGACGCTTCGATCCGCCACGGATCCCCGCGCCGGACGGCCCGGACGGCGCCGGACGGCCCGGACGGCTGGTGCTCAGCCGGACAGACGCAGCGCACGACGCACGCGAGCGACCGTGAGGGCCGGCCGGTCGTAGTCCGACCAGACCAGCCGCACCATCCCCATCCCGCTCACCTCGCGGGCGAGGTCCTCACGCTGCTTCTCCGCGAAGACGACGGAGCCGGCGTCCTGGCCGGGCCGCAGAAGGCGGCCGTACTTCAGCTGGCCGTCGAACTCCCCGAGCAACCCGTGCTCGGGCCAGCCCCAGTCGCTCGTGGCCACGACGGCACCCTTGGAGTCGCGGACGGCGTACTGCAGCTGAGGCACGGGCAAGCCGTGACTCCAGAAGAGGTAGCGACCACGTGACTCGCCCACCGACTCCGCCCGCCCGTCGGCCATGCGGACGGCGAGATGGAGGTGCTGCACGAAGGGCCAGCGGGCCATCAGCTCGAACTGGGCGAAGAGCTCCCCGTGCTCGACCAGACCTCGATGGAGCAGGGAATCCATCATCACCAGGGCCCGCTCGTTGTCGGTCCGCGAGCCCGCTTCGACGACGCACCTCTCGGGCGGAAGCACCCGTCGGCCATCTCGTTCGACGACCTCGCCCGCGCCGCAGAACCCCTCGTGGTGGACGACATCTCCCTCGATCCGGCCGGGTCCGCCGTCGAGCCGCGTGACGTGCACGCGGGACAGGTCCAGGCCCCACACGTCGACCCCGTGCTCGATCACGCCGGACACGTGGCTCAAGGCGACGCGGTCGCCGAGGGAATCGATCACCGCGCGGCTGCGGATCCGGTGCTGGTCGACGGGGTCGGCGATCCGCCAGAGGTCGCCGAAGGTGTAGTAGCCGCGGCGGATCCGGCGCCACAAGCCCTGCCGGACGGCGCGGGTGACGTCACGATCGGCGTACCCGGCATCACGGGCCTGAGCACGCGTGAAGAAGCCGATCTCCTCGGCGAGCACTCGTAGGGGGTCCATGGTCCGACCGTCGGCGGACGGACCCCCGGCGCGCCCCGTCCCGGGCGGACCCTGGGGACAGCACGGGCGGCAACGTGCCTGTGGAGGCTGGGTGGGCGGTTCGGCGGTTCGGCGTCGGTTCGCCTGCATACCTTGATGAACCATCACTCCCCGGGGTGAGTTCACCGAGGGATGTGACGGTTCGCCTGCATACCTTGATGAAACGACAGACGCCGCGCGAGCCGCCTACGCCCCGTACACCGGCTCGGGAGCAGGCGCGGAGGCGATCAGGTCGCGGACGACGGGGCCGAGGTCGGTGGCCGACCAGCGGGTGCCGTTGTCGCGGGAGGGGCCGTGGGCCCAGGCGTTCTCGAGGGTGATCGTGCCGCCCTCGATCTCGATGACGCGGCCGGTGACGTCGCCGGCGTCCTCGGAGGCCAGCCAGGCGACGAGGGGCGAGTTGTCCTCGGGCTCGGGCATGGCGGAGGTGTCGAAGGCGCCCTCGGTCATCCGGGTGCGGGCGACGGGGGCGATGGCGTTGACGGTGACGCCGTACCGGCCGAGCTCGGCCGCGGCGACGAGGGTGAGGCCGGCGATCCCCGCCTTCGCCGCGGAGTACGTCGCCTGGCCGATCGACCCCTGCAGGCCGGCGCCGGAGGAGGTGTTGACGACCCGCGCGGCGCGCGTGCGACCCGCCTTGGCCTCGGCCCGCCAGTACGCGCCGGCGTGCCGCAGCGGCGCGAAGTGGCCCTTGAGGTGCACCCGGATGACGGCGTCCCACTCCTCCTCGGAGGTGTTGACGAGCATCCGGTCGCGGACGAAGCCGGCGTTGTTGACCAGGATGTCGAGACCGCCGAAGACCTCGACGGCCTGGTGGACCATCGCCTCCGCCGCGGCGAAGTCGGCCACGTCGGCGGCGTTGGCGACCGCCTGCCCGCCCATCGCCTCGATCTCGGCGACGACCGACTCCGCGGGGGTCTCCCCCGTGCCCTCGCCGGAGAGGGAGACGCCGTAGTCGTTGACCACGACGCTCGCGCCGTGCCGGGCCAGCTCGAGCGCGTGCGCGCGGCCGATGCCGCGGCCGGCGCCGGTGACGATGGCGACGCGGCCGTCGAGGAGGGTGCTCATCGGTTCTGCTCCTGGGTCGAGGGGGTCGAGGGGGTCGAGGGGGTCGAGGGGGTCGAGGGGGCCGGGGAAGTCAGGGCGGACAGGAAGACGGGCGGCTCGCCGCCGCCGTGGCACTCCAGGCGGGCGCCGGAGACGTAGGAGGCGAGGTCGCTGGCGAGGAAGACCGCCACGTGGCCGACCTCCTCGGGCCGCGCCATCCGCCCCAGCGGGATGGTTCGCTCGATGGCGGCGACCCCGGCGTCGCCGCCGTAGTGGTCGTCGGTGTGCTCGGTGCGGCACAGCCCCACGTCGATGGAGTTCACCCGCACGCGCGGCGCCCACTCGACGGCCAGCGACCGAGTCAGGGAGTCCAGGCCGGCCTTCGCCGCGCCGTACGCCGCCGTCCCCGGCGAGGGCCGGGTGGCCGAGACCGAGGAGACGTTGACAATGGCGCCGCCGCCGGGCTGGCCCTGCATCACTCGGTTCGCCGCCTGCGCGGCGACCAGCGGAGCCATCAGGTTCAGCCCGACGACCTTGTCGTGGAAGCGCGGGGAGGCCTCCGAGGCCAGCGCGTACGGCGCCCCGCCGGCGTTGTTCACCAGCACGTCGAGCCGCCCGTGGGCGGCCACCACCGCGTCGACGAGCCCGGTGACCGCCTCGGCGTCGCGGACGTCGCACACGTGGTGGGTCGTGCCGGCGAGCGGCTCGACGGCCGACCGCGAGCAGGTCACCACCGTGGCGCCGGCGGCGAGGAAGGACCGGGTGATGCCGAGCCCGATGCCCTGCGTACCACCGGTCACCAGGGCGACGCGGCCGGACAGATCGAGGGCGAGCGACATGGGTGCGACCCTACCAAGCAAATGCTAGGTTGGCACCCATGCCGATCACCTCGGAGCTCCGCGCGGACGGGATCCGCGTCGTCACGATGGACCACCCACCGGTCAACGCCCTCACGGTCCAAGGCTGGTTCGACGTGGCCGCCGCGCTCGACGAGGCCGGCCGCGACCAGGCCACCCACGTCGTCGTCCTGCGGGCCGAGGGCCGCGGCTTCAACGCCGGGGTGGACATCAAGGAGATGCAGCACAGCAGCGGCTTCGGCGCGCTGATCGGGGCCAACAAGGGCTGCTACGCGGCGTTCAAGGCCGTCTACGAGTGCGCGGTGCCCGTCGTCGCGGCGGTGAACGGCTTCTGCCTCGGCGGCGGCGTCGGCCTGGTCGGCAACGCCGACTGCGTCATCGCCAGCGACGACGCCTACTTCGGCGTCCCCGAGGTCAACCAGGGCGCGCTCGGCGCCGCCACGCACATGGCCCGGCTGGTGCCCCAGCACATGATGCGCACCCTCTACTTCACCGCCCGCACGATCCCCGCGAAGGACCTCGTCCAGTTCGGCAGCGTGCTGGAGGTCGTCCCGCGCGCCGAGCTCGACGACGCCGCGATGGCCCTCGCCGCGGAGATCGCCGCGAAGGACACCCGGGTCGTCCGCGCCGCCAAGGAGGCGCTCAACGGCATCGACCCGATCGACGTCAACAAGAGCTACCGGTTCGAGCAGGGCTTCACCTTCGAGCTCAACCTCGCCGGCGTCAGCGACGAGCTCCGCGATGACTTCGCCGGCACCGAGAAGGCGGCCACGCGATGACCAAGGGACCCCGCGACAAGCGGATGAGCATCGACGAGGTCGTCGGCGAGCTGCGCGACGGCATGACCATCGGCATCGGCGGCTGGGGCCCGCGGCGCAAGCCGATGGCGCTGGTCCGCGCGATCCTGCGCAGCGACCTGAAGGACCTGACCATCGTCAGCTGGGGCGGCGCCGACGTCGGCCTGCTCGCGCGCGCCGGCAAGATCCGCAAGCTGGTCTTCGCCTTCGTCTCCCTCGACAGCGTCCCGCTGGAGCCCAACTTCCAGCGGGCCCGCCAGGACGGCACGATCCCCGAGCTCGTCGAGCTCGACGAGGGCATGTTCCAGACCGGGCTGAGCGCCGCCGCCCAGCGGCTGCCGTTCCTGCCGATGCGCGCCGGCCTCGGCTCCGACGTCCTGGTCAACCAGCCGTGGATCTCGACCGTCACCAGCCCGTACGCCGCCGCCGACGGCACCCACGAGGAGCTGGTCGCGGTGCCGGCGCTCCACCTCGACGTCGCCCTGGTCCACCTCAACCGCGCCGACAAGCACGGCAACGCGACGTACCTCGGGCCCGACCCGTACTTCGACGACCTCTTCTGCATGGCCGCCGACCGCGCGTTCGTCTCCTGCGAGCAGGTCGTCGACACCGCCGGCCTGACCGTCGACACCCCCGTCCAGCGGCTGCTGCTGAGCCGGATGCTCGTCGACGGCGTCGTCGAGACCCCCAACGGCGCGCACTTCACGACCTGCACCCCCGACTACGAGCGCGACGAGCGCTTCCAGCGGGCGTACGCCGCCGCGGCCGGCGGGTCGGCCGAGGACTGGACGGCCTTCGAGCAGCGGTTCCTGTCCGGGGACGAGGACGCCTACCAGGCCGCCGTCGCCGCGTTCACCGAGGAGGGCAAGTGAGCAGCACAGGTAGCACCGGCAGCACTGGCAGCACCGGCAGCACCGGGACCACCCGCGCCGACCTGTGCGCGGCGGCGATCGCCGACGCGTTCCGCGACGACGGGGAGATCTTCGCCAGCCCGATGGGCCTGCTGCCGATGCTGGGCGTGCGCCTGGCGAAGCTCACGAGCAACCCGGACCTGGTGATCAGCGACGGCGAGTCGCTGTTCCTCGCCGGCGTCCCGCCGCTGTTCGCGAAGGCGGACGTGGTCGAGGGCTGGATCCCGTTCCGGAAGGTCTTCGACGTCGTCGCCCACGGCCCGCGCCACGTGATGATGGGCGCGACCCAGGTCGACCGGCACGGCAACCAGAACATCTCCGCCATCGGCGACTGGGCCCGCCCCAAGCGCCAGCTGCTCGGCTCGCGGGGCGCGCCGGGCAACACGGTCAACAACCGGACGTCGTACTGGGTGCCCAAGCACTCCCCCCGCGTCTTCGTCGAGGCCGTCGACATCGTCACCGGCGTCGGCCCGAAGAGGGCGATGGAGGCCGGACCGGCCGCGGCGAGGTACAACGACATCCACCGCATCGTCACCAACCTCGCCGTCCTCGACGTGAAGGGCGCGGGCGACACGGTGCGGCTGCTCAGCGTCCACCCCGGCGTCGACGTCGAGGCGGTCCGCGAGGCGACCGGCTTCGAGCTCGAGGTGCCGGCCGAGGTGCCGACCACCCGCGAGCCGACCGCGGAGGAGCTGGTGATCATCCGGGAGGTGCTCGACCCCAAGGGGCTGCGCTTCAAGGAGGTCCCGCAGGAGGCACCGCAAGAGCGCTCACAGAAGGTGGCCGGCCGGTGATCGAGCAGCTGCTGCGGACCCCGCTCACCGACCTCACCGGTGTCCGCCACCCGGTCGTGCAGACCGGCATGGGCTGGGTCTCCGGCCCGCGCCTGGTCAGCGGCACCGCGAACGCCGGCGGGCTGGGCATCCTGGCCAGCGCCACCATGACCTTCGCCGAGCTCGAGGCGGCGATCGTGGAGGTCAAGGGCCGCACCGACCAGCCGTTCGGGGTCAACCTCCGCGCCGACGCCGCGGACGCACCGGACCGGTGCCGGCTGCTCGTCGAGCACGGCGTGAAGGTCGCCTCCTTCGCGCTCGCCCCCAAGCCCGAGCTGATCGCGATGCTCAAGGAGAACGGCGTCGTGGTGATGCCGTCGATCGGCGCGGCCAAGCACGCGGTCAAGGTCGCCTCGTGGGGCGCCGACGCGGTGATGGTCCAGGGCGGCGAGGGCGGCGGCCACACCGGCCCGGTGCCGACCACGCTGCTCCTGCCCAGCGTGCTGGACGCGCTCCGCGGGGCCGGCAGCGAGATCCCGGTCGTCGCCGCCGGAGGGTTCTTCGACGGCCGCGGCCTCGCGGCCGCACTGTCGTACGGCGCCGCCGGGGTCGGCATGGGCACCCGCTTCCTGCTCACCTCGGACAGCGCCGTCCCCGACGCGGTCAAGCGGCTCTACCTCGAGCGCGGGCTCACCGACACGGTCGTGACCGCGAAGGTCGACGGCATGCCGCACCGGATGCTCCGCACCGACCTGGTCGCCGAGCTCGAGGAGACCGGCACGCTCCGGCGGCTCGCCCCGACCGCGCGCCGGACGCTGGAGTTCAAGCGCGACAGCGGCATGGGCTGGCTCGCGCTGGCCCGCGACGGCCGCTCGATGCGCCGCGCCCAGGGCCGCACGCTGGGGCAGATGGCGCTGGCCGCCAACACCCCGACGATGCTCAAGGCCGGCCTCGTCGAGGGCGACACGTCCGCGGGCGTCCTGGCCAGCGGGCAGGTCGTCGGCCTCATCGACGACCTCCCCAGCTGCGAGGACCTGATCGACCGGATCGTCACCGGCGCCGCCGCCGAGCTGCGCCGCGCCGCGTCGTACGTCGGGTGAGTCGGCGCGTCCGGTCGGGGCCTCCGGCGGGGCACGGGGCGTCCTTCGGCGGGATAGTCCGCCACAGGCGCGCCCTTTGGCGGCCGACCAAGGGCGCTGGCGTGTCGGACTACCCCGCCGCCGCCACGCTCACGGGGGCGCGCCGACGGGCCCTAGGGTGACCGGCGTGGACCGCGCCGTGCTGCTGTGGATGGTCCCGGTGAACCTGCTGCTGGTCGCCTGGGTCTGGATCGGCCGGATGCTCTTCGGGGTGGGCGGCTGGATGGTGCTCGTCTACCTGATCAGCATCGTGCCGGTGCTGCTCCTCGCCCTGCTGGTCACCAGCGTCCTGGCGCTCACCCAGCGGCCGGGACCCGACGGCCGGCGCGCGCTGACCCGCCCGCAGACGCAGGCCCAGCTCTTCGTGTGGGCGGCGATGCTCGTCTTCGGTGCGTTCTCCTTCGACTTCGGGGACGTCGAGGACAGCGACACCGCCCTGCTGGTGAAGGTCCTGGGCGACCACGAGGCCGTCTGGGCGGCGACGATGACGATCATGGTGGTCGCGGCGCTGACGACGGTCGTGGCCTGGATCGCTCTCGTGGCCACCCTGACGGGAGCACGCCGACGCGCCGCCGTACCCTCAGAGGCATGAGCGCGCCGACGCCCCCGCCCCGCCGGGCCCGTCACCTGCTGGACCCCGACAACCCCAGCGCTCCCCGACCGACCCGTGCCCGTGCCCGGTCCCGGAGCACCCAGAAGTCGATGAGCATCGACACCGTGCAGCGCTACGTGCTCTCGGTCCTCGCGGCCACGACGATCCTGCACATGTCGGTCGGCCTGGTGCTCGCCGGGCTGATCATCGACGACGAGCACCGGGTCTCCCAGGTAGGGCTCTGCGTGCTCGGCGGCGCCTTCGGCGTGCTGGCGGTCGCCGCCGCGCTGGCCATCCACCGCAAGAACGCGCTCTCCCCCTGGCTGCTGCTCGGCACGATCCCCGGCATCGTCGGGGTCTGGCTCGTCCTGACCTGAGCGGGCTCGGTGGGCTCGCGCGGCCGACGTTTCATCGGCCGGCCGATGAACCTGGCGGTTGGCCGCTGAAGTTTCATCGGCCAACCGGGAGTTTCATCGGCCGGCCGACAAACCTCCCGGCCAGCCGATGCGAATCGAGCCCAGAAGCCCCAGGAGCCCCAGAAGCTCAGAGCCGTTCGATGATCGTGACGTTGGCCTGGCCGCCGCCCTCGCACATGGTCTGCAGGCCGTAGCGGCCGCCGGTGCGCTCGAGCTCGTGGAGCAGGGTGGTCATCAGCCGGGTGCCGGTGGCGCCGATGGGGTGGCCCAGGGCGATGCCGCCGCCGTTGACGTTGACCTTCTCGTGGGGGACGCCGATCTCCTCCATCCAGGCCAGCACGACGGGGGCGAACGCCTCGTTGCACTCGAACAGGTCGATGTCGTCGACCGAGAGGCCGCTGCGCTCGAGGGCGTGCCGGGTGGCGCGGATCGGGCCGGTGAGCATCCAGACCGGGTCGTCGCCGCGGACCGAGAGGTGGTGGACCCGCGCCCGCGGGGTCAGCCCGTGGTCGGCGACGGCCTGCTCGGAGGCGATGAGCACCGCGGAGGAGGCGTCGCAGATCTGGGAGGCGACGGCGGCGGTGATCCGGCCGCCGGGGGCCAGCGGCTGAAGGGAGGCCATCTTCTCCAGGGAGGTCTGCCGGGGGCACTGGTCGGTCGCGAAGACCGAGCCGTCGGCGAGCGGGACCGGGACGACCTCGCGGTCGAAGCGGCCCTCGGCGATCGCGGTCAGCGCCCGCTCGTGGGAGGCGAGGGCGTAGGCCTCGAGCTGCTCGCGGGTGTGGCCCCACTTCTCCGCGATCATCTCCGCGGAGCGGAACTGGCTGACCTCCTGGTCGCCGAAGCGCTTCTGCCAGCCCGGGGACTCCGCGAACGGCGTGGAGAAGCCGTACTGCTGGCCGACGAGCATCGCCGCCGAGATCGGGATCGCGCTCATGTTCTGCACCCCTCCGGCGACCACGAGGTCCTGGGTGCCGGACATGACGGCCTGGGCGGCGAAGTGGACGGCCTGCTGGGAGGAGCCGCACTGCCGGTCGATGGTCACGCCCGGGACGTGGTCGGGCAGCCCCGCGGCCAGCCACGCCGTCCGCGCGACGTCGCCGGCCTGGGAGCCGATCGTGTCGCAGCAGCCGAGGATGACGTCGTCGACCGCGCCCGGGTCCACGCCGGTGCGGTCGACGAGCGCGGTGATCGAGTGGGCGGCGAGGTCCGCGGAGTGCATCGCGGCGAGCGCGCCGCCGCGCTTGCCGGTCGGGGTGCGGACTGCGTCGACGATGAAGGCTTCAGGCATGGGCGATCCCGTCCAGGAGGATGGTGAGGTACTGGTCGGCCACGGCGGTGTGGCTGAGCTTGCCGCCGGGGCGGTACCACCGGACCGCGACCCAGACGGTGTCGCGGATGAAGCGGTAGGTCAGCTCGATGTCGAGGTCCGCGCGCAGCGCGCCGGACCGGACCCCGTCGTCGAGGAGGGTGATCCAGACGGCGCGGGACTCGGCGTTGCGCTCGGCGAGGTAGGCGAAGCGTTCCTGCTGGCCGAGGAAGTCGGCCTCGTTCTGGAAGATCGCGACCTCGTGCCGGCGCCGGTCGATCGCCTCGAAGGAGAGGCGCACCGCGCGCTCGATCTTGGTCCGCGCGTCGTCGTCGCTGCGCAGGACCTCGTCGTACGCCGCGAACAGCTCGGCCTGGAAGGAGGAGAGGATCTCGTCGACCATCGACTCCTTGGAGTCGAAGTGGTGGTAGAGGCTGCCGGAGAGGATGCCGGCGGCGTCGGCGATGTCGCGGACGGTGGTGTTCTTGAACCCCTTGTCCGCGAACAGCTCGGCCGCGATCGACAGCAGCTCGCGACGGCGGTCGGTGCCCTCGGTGCGGGTCTGCGCGCTCATGGGGCCATCCTCCCCGACCCCCTGCTCATGCCTGCTGGCTGGAGACGGCGACGACCTCGCCGGTCATGTACGACGCGTAGTCGCTGGCCAGGAAGACCATCACGTTCGCGACCTCCCACGGCTCGGCGGCCCGGCCGAAGGCCTCCTTGGCCTTGAGCTCGGCGAGCAGGTCGTCGGAGGTGACCTTGGCGAGGAAGGGGTGCATCGCCAGGCTGGGGCTGACCGCGTTGACCCGGATGCCGTGCGGGGCGAGGTCGATCGCCGAGCAGCGGGTCAGCGCCATCACGCCGGCCTTGGCCGCGGCGTAGTGCGCCTGGCCCTCCTGGGCGCGCCAGCCGATCACCGAGGCGTTGTTGACGATGACGCCCTTGGTGCCGGCGGCGACCATCCGCTGACCGGCGGCCCGCACGCAGCGGAAGGTGCCGGTCAGGGTGATGTCGAGGACGCGCAGCCACTGCTCGTCGGTCATCTCCAGCACGCTGGCGGTGCCACCGAGACCGGCGTTGTTGACCATCACGTCGACCCCGCCGAGCTCGTCGGCGACGTCGAGCAGCGCGCCGACCTGCGCCTCGTCGGTCACGTCGCAGACCCGCTGCCGGACCCGGTCGGCACCGAACTCGGCGGCCAGCGCCTCCTCGGCCTCGGCCAGGCGGCGCTCGTGGGTGTCGCTGAAGACGACCGCCCGCGCCCCCTCCTCCAGCACGCGGCGCACCACCGCGGCGCCGATGCCGGCGCCGGCCGCGGCGGTCACGACGACCACCTTGCCGGCCAGCAGGTCGTGGCCGGGCACGTAGGCGGGGGCCGGCTGCTCGGGACGGTGGGTGGTCATTCAGACGCCTTTCGGTTCACGCGGGAGGCCGAGCACGCGCTCGGCCAGGATGTTGCGCTGGACCTCGTCGCTGCCGCCGTAGATGGAGTCGGCGCGGGCGAAGAGGAAGAGTCGTTGCCACTCGTCGAGGTCGTACGGCGCGGCGCGGGCGGTCAGCCCGGCGGCGCCGAGGACCTCCATCGCGACCTCGCCGAGCCGCTTGTGCCACGCGGCCCAGACGAGCTTGAAGATCGACGCCGCTCCCCCGCCGGCCGCGGAGTCCTCGCCGCCGGTGACCGCCGCGAGCCCGCGCAGCGCGTTGAACCGCATGACCTCCAGCTCGACGGCGAGGTCGGCGAGCCGGTCCCGGACCAGCGGGTCGTCGATCGCACCGTTGGCCCGGGCCAGGTCGACCACGCCGCGCAGCTCGCGGGCGAAGCCGACGACCTGGCCGAGCACCGAGACGCCGCGCTCGAAGCCGAGCAGGCCCATCGCCACCCGCCAGCCCTGCCCGGGCTCCCCGACGACGAGGTCGGCGTCGGTGCGGGCGCCGGTGAGGAAGACCTCGTTGAACTCCGAGCCCCCGGTCAGCTGCTCGATGGGGCGGGCCTCGACGCCCTCCTGGTCCAGCGGGACGAGCAGGAAGGAGAGTCCGTGGTGGCGCTGGGAGCCGGGCTCGGTGCGCGCGAGGACGAAGACCCACTGGGAGAAGTGCGCGTTGGAGGTCCACACCTTCTGCCCGTCGATGACCCACTGCGGCCCCTCGGGGCCGTCCTCGAGCCGGGCCCGGGTCTGCACGTTGGCGAGGTCGGAGCCGGCGCCGGGCTCGGAGTAGCCCTGGGCCCACAGCTCCTCGACCGCCCGGATCCGGGGCAGGAAGCGCTGCTGCTGCTCGGGGGTGCCGAAGGCGATCAGCGTGGGCCCGAGCAGCTCCTCGCCGAGGTGGTTGAGCCGCGCGGGAGCATCGGCGCGGGCGTACTCCTCGTGGAAGATCACCTGCTGGCTCAGGCTCAGCCCGCGGCCACCGTGCTCGGTCGGCCAGCCCACGCAGGTCCAGCCGTGCTCGGCGAGGTGCCGGTTCCAGGCCAGCCGCTCCTCGACCGCCTCGTGGTCGCGGCCGGGCCCACCGAGCCCCCGGAGCTCGGCGAAGTCACCGCGCAGCGCCTCCTCGAGGAATGCGCGCACCTCGGCACGGAAGGCCTCGTCCTCGGCCGAGTAGCTCAGGTCCACGAGTGCTACAGTACCAAGCAATTGCTTGGTTGGGCAGATTGACCCCGGTGGAGGTGACGTGGAGCAGACGATCCCGGCCGCGCTCGGCGCGGCGGCGGACCGCTTCGGCGACCACCCGGCGTACGTCCAGGACGGCGAGAGCGTCTCGTTCCTCGAGCTGCTGCGCCGGGTCCGCCGCGCCGCCCGGGGGTACGTCGCCGCCGGGCTGCGCCCCGGCGACCGGGTGTGCCTGTGGGCGCCCAACAGCATCGACTGGGTCGTCGCCGGCCTCGCGACGTCGTACGCCGGCGGCGTGCTCGTGCCGGTCAACTCCCGCTACACCGCCCACGAGGTGGCCGACGTCGTCGACCGCACCGCCGCGCGGCTGGTGGTCCTCGCCGACGGGTTCCTGGGACGCACCCAGCTCGCCGACCTGCGCGCGACCGGCGAGCACCCGTCCGTCGCGGCGATGGTCGACCTGGCCGAGCTCGCGGGCCTCGACACCGGCGCGGTGACCACCGCGGAGGTCGACGCGATCGCGGAGTCGGTCTCCCCCGACGACGTCGCCGACATCCTGTTCACCTCCGGCACCACCGGGCGCAGCAAGGGCGCGATGTCCGCGCACCGGCAGACGGTCGGCGTGGCCCGCACGTGGGCCGAGCTCGGCGGCGTGACCGGCCAGGACCGCTACCTGGTGGTCAACCCGTTCTTCCACTCCTTCGGCTACAAGGTCGGCATCGTGACCGGCCTGGTCACCGGCGCCACGCTCTACCCGCTGGCGACCTTTGACCTCGAGGCGACCATGGACCTCGTCGAGCGGGAGCGGATCACGGTGCTCCCGGGCGCCCCGACGATCTACCAGTCGCTGCTGGGCGCCCCGGGCCGCGAGCGGCGCGACCTCTCCTCGCTGCGGCTCGCGGTCACCGGCGCCGCGGTTGTCCCGGTCGTGCTCATCGAGCGGATGCGGCAGCCGGCGCCCGCGGGGCTGGGCATCGACCAGGTCGTCACCGCCTTCGGGATGACCGAGGCGGTCGTCGCGACGATGGCGCGCGCGGGCGACCCCGCCGAGCTGGTGGCCACC
This sequence comes from Nocardioides marmotae, assembly GCF_013177455.1. NCBI lineage: Bacteria > Bacillati > Actinomycetota > Actinomycetes > Propionibacteriales > Nocardioidaceae > Nocardioides > Nocardioides marmotae. The sequence goes on along the minus strand of NZ_CP053660.1, from coordinate 1,975,757 downwards.
ACCTGCGGCCGCGCGGTCCCCGGCATGGAGACCCGCATCGACGCCGCCCCCGGCGAGGCCGGCGAGCTGCTGCTGCGCGGTGACTTCGTCATGCTCGGCTACCTCGACGACCCGGCCGCCACGTCCGCCGCGGTCGACGCGGACGGCTGGCTGCACACCGGCGACGTCGGCACGCTCGACGCGGCCGGCAACCTGCGGATCACCGACCGGCTCAAGGACATGTACATCTCCGGCGGCTTCAACGTCTACCCCGCCGAGGTCGAGCAGGCGCTCGCCCGGCTCGAGGGTGTCGCCGACGTCGCGGTCGTCGGGGTCCCCGACGAGCGGATGGGCGAGGTGGGCGCGGCGTACGTCGTCCGCGCGGCCGGCCCCGCGGGCGAGGCGCTCACCGCCGAGGACGTCACGGCGTACTGCAAGGAGCGGCTGGCGAACTTCAAGGTCCCGCGGCGCGTGGCGTTCCTCGACGCCCTCCCGCGGAACCTGTCCGGCAAGGTGCTCAAGACCGACCTGCGAGACCAGCCCAGGAGCGAGTGAATGGACCTGACCCTGTCCGAGTCCGAGCGGGCCTTCCAGGCCGAGGCCCGCGCCTGGCTGGCCGCGAACGTGCCGGCCGAGCCGCTGCCGTCGATGGACACCGAGGCCGGGTGGGCGGCGCACCAGGCGTGGGAGGCGCGGCTGGCCGAGGCCCGCTGGTCGGTCGTGTCCTGGCCGGAGGCCTACCACGGGCGCGACGCCTCGCTGGTGGAGTGGGTGGTCTTCGAGGAGGAGTACTACCGCGCCGGCGCGCCGGGCCGGGTCTCCCAGAACGGGATCTTCCTGCTGGCGCCGATCATCTTCGACCACGGCACCCCCGAGCAGCAGGACCGCTTCCTGCCCTCGATGGCGACCGGCGAGCAGATCTGGGCGCAGTGCTGGTCCGAGCCCGAGGCCGGCTCCGACCTGGCCTCGCTGCGCTCGACCGCGCGCCGCGACGACGAGCGCGGCGGGTGGGTGCTCAACGGGCAGAAGACCTGGTCCTCGCGGGCGGCGTTCGCCCACTGGGGCTTCGGGCTGTTCCGCTCCGACCCCGAGGCGCAGCGGCACGCGGGGCTGACCTACTTCCTCTTCCCCCTCGACGCCCCCGGCATCACCGTGCGCCCGATCGCCCAGCTCGACGGCGAGGCCGGCTTCGCGGAGGTCTTCTTCGAGGACGTCTTCGTCCCCGACGCCGACGTGCTCGGCGCGCCCGGCGACGGGTGGCGGGTCGCCATGTCGACAGCCGGCAACGAGCGCGGGCTCTCGCTGCGCTCCCCCGGCCGGTTCTGCGCCGCCGCCGACCGGCTGGTCGACCTGCACCGGCGCACCCCGCACCCGCCCGCGGCCGCCGCCGACCGCGTCGTCGACGCGTGGATCAAGGCGCAGGCCTACCGGCTCTACACCTGGGGCACCGTCACCCGGCTCGCCGCCGGCGGCGACATGGGCGCGGCCGGCTCGGTCAACAAGGTCTTCTGGTCCGAGCTCGACATCGCCCTCCACGAGACCGCCCTGGACCTGCTCGGCCCCGAGGCCGAGGTCGCCTCGCCGTGGCTCGACGGCTACACCTTCTCGCTGTCCGGGCCGATCTACGCCGGCACCAACGAGATCCAGCGCAACATCGTCGCCGAGCGGATCCTCGGCCTGCCGCGGGAGGTCCGTCCGTGAGGTTCGTTCTCGACGAGGACCAGCGCGACTTCGCGGCCGCGCTGCAGTCCCTGCTCGCCGGCAGCGACCCGGTCCGAGCCGCCCGCGCCTGGGCCGAGGGCGACCACGCCCCCGGGCTGGACCTGTGGAAGCGGCTGGCCGACCTCGGCGTGCTCTCGCTGGCCACCGAGGCCACTCCGGTCGAGGTCGCGATCGCCTTCGAGGCGCTGGGCCGGCACGCGGTCCCCGGGCCGTGGATCGAGTCCGCGGCGTACCTCCCCGTCGCGCTGGGGCGCGCCGTCGAGGGCGTCGCGACGGTGGCGCTGCCCCCGCACGTGCCGCACGCGCTGGACGCCGACGTCGCCGACGAGGTGTACGTCGGCAGCGCGCTCATCACCGAGGTCGGCGAGCAGCTGATCTCCGTCGACCCCACGCGGCGGCTCTTCCGGGTCGCCGGGGCGGCCGGCGGGGCCGGCGACGGGCCGGTCGACCTCGACGGCCCAGCCCGCGAGGCGTTCGACCTGGCCGTGCTCGCCACCGCCGCGGAGCTGCTCGGGGCGGGCGAGCGGGTGCTGGACGACGCGGTCACCTACGTCAAGCAGCGCAAGCAGTTCGGCCGGCAGATCGGGTCCTACCAGGCGATCAAGCACGCCCTGGCCGACGTGCGGATCGCCCTGGACTTCGCCCGCCCGCTGGTCCACGGCGCCGCGCTCGGCGAGGTCGACGTCTCGGCGGCGAAGGTCGCGTGCGGCGACGCGGCGTACCTCGCCTCCCGCACGGGCCTGCAGGTGCACGGCGCGATCGGCTACACCCAGGAGTTCGACCTGAGCCTGTGGCTGACCCGGATCCGGGCGCTGGTGACCGCCTGGGGCACGCCGGACTTCCACCGCGGCCGCCTGCTCGCCTCGCTGGTCGAGCCGGCCGGGCCAGCCCGGGCGGTCGAGGCCGGGGCACGCTGATGGACTTCGCGCTCTCCGAGGAGCAGCAGGAGCTCGCCGCGATCGTCCGCGCCGCGCTGGCCAAGCGGGCCGACCCGCGGGTGGAGACCTACGACGAGGAGCTGTGGCAGCTGCTGGTCGAGCAGGTCGGCGTGCCGGCGCTGGGCATCCCCGAGGAGCACGGCGGCGCCGGGTTCACCCTCTTCGAGGCGCTGGTCGCCCTCGAGGAGGTCGGCCGCGCGCTGGTCCCCTCGCCGCTGCTGTCCTCGCTGGTCACCTCCGAGGCACTGCTCGCCGGCGCCACCGAGGAGGCCCGGGGCGCGCTGCTCCCCCGGCTGGCCGCCGGCGAGGTGGCTGCGTTCGTCGACGCCACCGGCGGGGCCGGCCCCGTGGTCGCCGACGTGCTCGACGGGGACCTCGCGACCGTGCTGGTCGCCGCGACCGACGACGGCCTGTGGGCGCTGGACCCCGACGTCACGACGCGGGCGTGGACCGCGTCGATGGACCAGACCCTCCGGCTGGCGCGGGTCGAGGTCGAGGTCGCCTCGGCGACCCGGATCGGCGAGGGCCCGCCCGCGGCCACCCGGGCCGCCCTGGTCGGCGCCGTCGGCGTGGCCGCCCTGCAGACCGGCACGGCGGCCCGCGCCCTGGAGATGACGGTCCGCTACACCCAGGAGCGGGTCCAGTTCGGCCGGCCGATCGGCTCCTTCCAGGCGCTCAAGCACCGGATGGCCGACATGCTGGTCCGGCTGGAGATGTCCCGCTCGGCGTCCTGGGCGGCGGCGTACGCCGTCTCGAGCGGGGCCGCGGACGGCGAGCGCCTCGCGCACGTGGCCAAGGCGTACTGCTCCGAGGCGCTGGCCGCGATCGCCGCCGAGACCGTCCAGCTGCACGGCGGGATCGCGATCACCTGGGAGCACGACGCCCACCTCGTGCTCAAGCGGGCGCACTCCCTGGGCCAGCTGTTCGGGACCGCGCGGGCCCACCGGGCGGCCGTGCCCCTCGGCGACCCCGCCGCTCGCTGAGCCCCGCCGGGCACGTGCAGCAGCTGTGAGGAAACCCACCGCACCGGACCCGGCCCGCGAGCGTCTGCCGAGTCCCTGACCTGGGAGGACGAGGTCTAGATTATGCCCATGACCATCGACTCCGACCTCACCCAGATCGACCAGCCGACTGCCGTAGCCGACGCGGCCACGGCCTCCGGTGCGGCCCAGGAGCAGGACGACTTCCCGATCGGCATGCTCGCCAACCCGATCCGCACCCGCATCTAGGGTTCGCCTCCCGGCTCGGCCGGGGCCTGTCGACGGCGTCCAGTGGCGGTTGTCGGCTCGCCGAGGCTCGGTGAGAATCCGGCGATGAGCCCCCACGACATCGGCCGGTGGCGCTTGGCCTGCCAGCGGCTCTCGGCGCCGTACGCCGGCTCGGCCGCCGACGTGGTCAGCCACCTGCTGGCCGTGCAGGCCGAGAACCCCGGCCAGTCCGCCTGGGCGGTGGCCACCCGGACGACCCGCCGCGACGCCGCCGACCTGGCCGGGCTGCTCGCCAGCGGCGAGGTCGTGCGCACCCACGTCCTGCGGCCGACCTGGCACCTCGTGGCCGCGGCCGACCTCACCTGGCTGATCGACCTGACCGCACCGCGGGTCCGGCCCACCTTCGAGCGGCAGCTCACCGCCGGCGGCTGGAGCGCCGCGGACGTCGACCGCGCGTGGGGTGCCGTGCTCGACGCGCTGGCCGCGCGTCCCGACCTGACCCGCGAGGAGCTCGCCGCGGAGCTCGCGGCCCGCGGCACCACGGCCACCGGGCACGAGCTGATGCTGCTCCTGGGGTACGCCGAGCTGGAGCGGCTCGTGTGCAGCGGCCGGCCGACCGCTGAGGGCACGCACACCTACGCGACGTACGACGCCCGCGTCCCGCCCACGCCCCAACCGGACCGGGACGAGGCCCTCGCCCGGCTGGCCCGGCGCTACCTCGCCGGCCACGGGCCGGCGACCGAGCGGGACCTGGCGTACTGGGCCACGCTCACCCTCGGCGACGTGCGCCGCGGCCTGGCCGGGGCCGCGGACGACCTGGCCTCCTTCGAGCACGACGGCCGCACGTTCTGGCACGCCGCCGGCGACGGCCCGCCCGCCGGCGGCCCGGATCCCGCCGGGCACCTGCTGCAGATCCTCGACGAGACCTACCGCGGCTACCAGGACTCCCGGATGCTCCTCGACGCAGCCGGCCTCGCCCCGGCCGGCCGGGAGACCGCGATCGGGATGGCGGTCGTCGACGCCCAGCTCGTCGGCAGCATGCGGCGCACGCTCGGGGCGCGCGCCCGCTTCGACGTCGCGCCCTACCGGCCGCTCGCCACGCGGGAGGTCGCTGCCCTCCACGACGCCGCCGAGCGGTACGCCGCGTTCCTCGGCCTCGAGGCCGACCTGCGGCTCGCGGACGGCTGAGCGGGCAGGCCGCCGGACCGAGCCGTTCGCCCCTGGTGAGCCCTCGCGGGGCTGCCGAGACTCGGGGGGACCTGCCCGACCCGGCCACCCCCGGCGACCCTGCGGAGGACCCCACCCGTGAGTGACACCTACGAGTCCGTCGTCGTCCTCTCCCGCGCGCTCGACCAGTCCGGGGACGCCATCGCCGCCGTGCACCCCGACCAGCTGCACCTGCGGACCCCGTGCGCGGAGTGGGACGTCGCGCAGCTGATGGCCCACCTCGTCGAGGCGCCCGCGAAGTTCCTCCGCGGGATCGAGGGCGGCGCGGTCGACTGGGCCGCGCCGGCGCCGCCGACGACGCCGACGGCCGGCGCCGCCGACTTCCGGGCCCGCGCGGACGACCTCATCCACCACTGGCACCGCGTCGGCGCGGCCGCCGACCCGGGACGCGTGGACTGGCAGACCACCGAGATCGTCCTGCACACCTGGGACCTCGCCCACGCGATCGACTGGGAGGAGCCCTTGGTCCCCGAGGCGGCCGAGCGCGCGCTGGCGTTCCTCACCGCCCAGCTGCCCGCGGCCAGCCGCGGCACCGCCTTCGCCCCCGCGGTGGACCTGCTCGACGACGCGCCGGTCCACGACCGGCTGGCCGCCTTCGCCGGCCGCGACCCCCGCCTCTGACCCACGCCCGGACCGACGACGAAGCGGCGTGCGCCGGCCGGTCCGCGTTCCGCTACGCGTCCTCCGCCGAGGCCTCGCGCCCCAGCAGGTCGATGAGCTCGTCGGCCATCGCGAGGTGGCGCACGAGCCGGGCCCGGCGCTCGACGCCGTCCTCCCGCACCTGCTCGAGCCGCTGCCGGGCGCCCGTCCGCTCCTCCGCCCGCGCTGCGGTGTCGCGGAGCACCTCGATGTCCTCCATGACCGCGCGCATCTGCTCGAGGGTGAACCCCAGCGGTTTCATCCGGCGGATGACGAGGATCTTCTCCACGTCCTCCTCGGTGTAGAGCCGGAAACCGCCGTCGCTGCGCCCGGACGGCCGCAGCAGGCCGACCTCCTCCCAGTGGCGCAGGCTGCGCAACGAGAGCTCCGTGCGCGCCGCGACCTCGCCGATGTGCATCGGGGCGGCCCGGTCGGCGGCGTCGGTCCGGCCTCCGTGGTCGACATGGCCTGCCTGGTCGGTCACGTGGTCGGCCCCTCTCGCCAAGGATGCGAACCCTTCCGTAACGGAAGAGTAGCCTGCCCCCTCGTGTCCGGATCCTCTCCCGCCGCGCCGTCCCCCACCGGCACCGACAGCGCCGATCACGCCGTGCACACCGTCCGCGCCGCGCTCCGGTCGCCGCGGGCGCTGCGCACCGAGGTGCTGGCCGGCCTGGTGGTCGCGCTGGCGCTCATCCCCGAGGCGATCTCGTTCTCGATCATCGCCGGGGTCGACCCGCGCGTCGGGCTCTTCGCGTCGTTCACCATGGCGGTGACGATCTCGTTCCTCGGCGGACGGCCGGCGATGATCTCGGCCGCGACCGGGGCGATCGCCCTGGTCGTCGCCCCGGTCATGCGCGACCACGGGTACGACTACCTCATCGCGACCGTGCTGCTCGGCGGCGCGATCCAGGTGGTGCTCGCGCTCGCGGGCGTCGCCCGGCTGATGCGCTTCGTGCCGCGCTCGGTGATGGTCGGCTTCGTCAACGCGCTGGCGATCCTGATCTTCGAGGCCCAGATCGACCACCTCGTCGACGTGCCGTGGGCGGTCTACCCGATGATCGCCGTCGGGATCGCCGTGATCGTGGGCTTCCCCCGGATCAACCGCGTGGTCCCTGCGCCGCTGGTCGCCATCGTCGCGCTCACCGCCTTCGTCCTGGTCGCCGGGCTGGACGTGCCGGACGTCGGCGACGAGGGCGACCTGCCCGACAGCCTGCCGGCGTGGTTCGTGCCGGACGTGCCGTTCACCCTCGACACGCTCCAGGTCATCGCGCCGTACGCCCTCGCCATGGCCGTGGTCGGCATCCTGGAGTCCCTGCTGACGGCCAAGCTCGTCGACGACATCACCGACACCCGCTCGGACAAGACGCGGGAGACGTGGGGTCAGGGCGTCGCGAACATCGTCACCGGCTGCTTCGGCGGCATGGGCGGCTGCGCGATGATCGGCCAGACGATGATCAACGTGAAGGTCTCCGGAGCCCGCACCCGGATCTCGACCTTCCTCGCCGGTGTCCTGCTGCTCGTCCTCGTGGTCGGCTTCGGCGACGTGGTCGCGCTGATCCCGATGGCCGCCCTGGTCGCGGTGATGGTGATGGTCGCGGTCGGCACCTTCGACTGGCACTCCGTCCACCCGGCCACGCTGCGCCGGATGCCGCGGTCGGAGACGGTCGTCATGGTCGCGACCGTGGTCGTCACCGTCTTCACCCACAACCTCGCGATCGGCGTGGGCGTCGGCGTGCTGGTGGCGATGGTGCTCTTCGCCCGCCGGGTCGCCCACCTCACCGCGGTCGAGCGCACCCTGGTCGAGGACGAGCACGGCGCAAGGACCGCGGTCTACCGCGTGACCGGCGAGCTGTTCTTCGCCTCGAGCAACGACCTCTACACGCAGTTCGACTACGCAAACGACCCCGGCCGCGTGGTCATCGACCTCTCGGCCTCGCACGTCTGGGACGCCTCGACGGTCGCCGCCCTCGACGCGATCACCACCAAGTACGCCCGCCGCGGCACGACGGTCGAGATCGTCGGGCTGGACGACGCCAGCGCCGCGCGGCACGCCCGGCTCACCGGGCGGCTCGACCCGCACTGAGCACCACTGAGCCGCACCGAGCCGCCGGCGGTCAGCGCGGGTGCGGGTCGTGCGGGTGGGCGGGGTCCGCGGCGAACGCGCGCTCGTAGATGTCGTAGACCAGCCAGGCCTTGTGGTTGTTGTAGTCCATCGCGTCGGTGAAGCCGTGCTCGTCGGCGATCCGCCGCTTGTGCTCGCCGTAGGCCCGGCGGTCCGGCTCGTGGGAGCGCAGGTGGTCGCGGAACAGCACGTGCCGGCGCGGTTCGCGGGCCCCGGGACCGAAGACGTGGACGTTGCTGGCCAGGCCGCGCAGCGGGTCGGAGCCGCGAAGCATCCGGTGCTCCTCATGGTCCGGCTCGCGCACCCGCAGCGCGAACCCCGCCGCCTCGAGGTCGGGCAGCCAGGCCGGCTCGTCGGCGGGGTCGGCCACGACGAGGTCCACGTCGATGACCGGCTTGGCCGGCAGGCCGGGCACCGCGGTCGACCCGACGTGCTCCACGGCGAGCGCCCGCTCCCCCAGCGCCTCGCGCAGCCGCCGCGCCACCGCGTCGTACGCCGCCGGCCAGGCCGGGTCGGGATCGACCACCACCACCGGCGGGGACGACTCCCTGACGATCCGCACCGCGGCGACCTGGTCGAGGTCGGCGAGCTCGAAGGGTCGCCAGAGCGGGTGGGTGGCGGGCGGCCGCGGGCCGGTCACCGGGTGGTGCGGTAGCTGCCCCGGTAGAACACCAGGGGGTCGGCGTGGCTCGACGGGTCCGCGGGATCGGCGGCAGCGTCGGCGGCCGGGTCCTCCTCGGCGGTGGCCAGGTGCAGCACCTGCCCGATGACGATCCAGTGGTCGCCGGCCTCGTGGACGGCGTGCACCGAGCAGTCGACGTGGGCGAGCGTGCCCTCGAGGACCGGCGAGCCGGTCGCCTCGGAGGGGTGCCAGGCGACGCCGGCGAACTTCTCGCTCCCCCGGCTGGCCATCTGGTTGGACAGCTCGGCCTGGCCGTCGGCGAGGAAGTTCACGCAGAACCGGCCGGACCGCTGGATGAGCGGCCACGCCCGGGAGGTCTTCGCCGGCACGAACAGCACCAGCGGCGGGTCGAGAGAGACGCTGGAGAAGGACTGGCAGGTCATCCCGACCGGCTCGCCGCCGCTCATCGCGGTCACCACGGTGACCCCGGAGGCGAAGCGGCCGAGCACGTCGCGGAAGTGGCGCGCCTGGGCCTGCCGGGCCGGGTCGTCGGTGGGGACCGGGGCGCCCTCGCCCGGGCCGAGCGGCTCGAGCTCGTAGGCCTCGCTGCCCAACCAGGACGCGATCAGCTCGGGGCTCGGCCAGGTCTCGGCGGCATCGGGGTTCATGCCCTCCGGAACGTCCGGAGCGCCCCCCGGGTGGGCGGACATGGACCCCACGCTAGTCACCGCTGGCCGCCGCCGAAGTCGTGGCCCCAGTACGACACCGCGGTCGACTCGCGGGCCACCCACTTCTGGTCCTCGACCTGCAGGCCGTCGGTGCCGAACTCCACGTCGAAGCCGCCCGGCGAGCGGACGTAGAAGGAGACCATCTCGTCGTTCATGTGCCGCCCGAGCGTCGCCGAGAGGGGCGCCTGGTGCTTGCGGACCCGCTCCAGCGCGCGGCCCACGTGGTCGAGCTGGTCGACCTCGAGCATGATGTGGACGCACTTCGCGGGGTTCGGCATCGGCAGGAACGCCAGCGAGTGGTGGCGCGGGTTGACGCCGAGGAAGCGCAGCCAGACCTTCGAGCCCGGCTCCTTGCCGACGAACTCGCCGGGCATGCTCATCGAGTCGCGGAGCCGGAAGCCGAGGACGTCGGTGTAGAACCGCAGCGCCTCGACGTCGTCGAGCACCGGGATCACGATGTGGCCCATGCCCTGGTCGCCGGTGACGAAGGTGGCGGCGTACGGCGTGACGAGGGGGCGGGCCTCGTAGGTGATGCCGTGGAAGAGCTCGAAGACGTTCTCCCACGGGTCGGTGAAGCGGATCATCTCCTGGACCCGGCGCTCGTCGAGCTCTTCCTTGGTCGCCTCCTCGAAGACGACGCCGGCCTTCGCCAGGTGCTCGCGCGCCTCCTGGAGGGCCCGGTGGTCGGCGAGCTCCCAGCCGGTCGCCTCGAGCTCGTCGCGCTCGGCGGGGACGACGACGAGCCGGGCGGAGACCTGGTCGATGCGCCAGTACTGGTGGGCGGGGTTCGGCCCGCGGCCCTCGGCCAGGCCGAGGACCTTGCCGGCGAAGACCTTCCACTGCTCGGGGTCGGTCGAGGACACGCGGACGTACCCCATGGACTTGATGTCGATGGTCATCAGGTGGCCTTCCGGGAGCGTTCCACGTGGCGGGCGAGGAAGGCGGTGGTGACCTCGGCGAACTCCTCGGCCGCCTCGATCTGTGCCCAGTGCCCGCAGTTCGGGAACACGTGGAGCTGCGCCTTCGGGATCAGCTTGAGCGCCACCATCGCGCCGTCGAGCGGGTTGACCCGGTCCTCGCGGCCCCAGGTGAGCAGGGTGTGCTTGCGCAGCCGGTGGGCCTCGCGCCAGAGCATGCCGTCCTCGGCGGTCTCGGGGTTCCAGAAGGACATCCCCATCGAGCGCATCGCGTCCTGCGCGCCGGGCGCGGTCGCGTCGGCGAAGCGCTGCTCGACCAGCTCGTCGGTGACCAGCGACTGGTCGACGACCATGGTGGAGATGAACGCCCGGAGCTTCTCCCGGGTCGGCTCGGCGCCGAAGTCCATCAGCCGCTGGACGCCCTCGGTGGGGTCGGCGTGGAAGAGGTTGAGCGAGAGCCCGCCGGGCCCCATGAGCACCAGGCGCCCGACCCGGTCGGGGTGGGTGAGCGCGAGGCGCATCGCCGTACCGCCGCCGAGGCTGTTGCCGAGCAGGTGCACGCGCTCGATGCCGAGCTCGTCGAGGAGCCGGACGACGTGGTCGGCGGCGAAGCGGTAGTAGTTGCCGACCACCGGCGGCTTGTCGGAGCCCCCGAAGCCCGGCTGGTCGACCAGCAGGGTGCGGAAGTGCTGGGCGAAGTGCGGCAGGGCCGGGCCGAAGTTCGACCACGCCGAGGCGCCGGGGCCGCCGCCGTGCAGCATGACCAGCGGCAGCCCGCCGCCGACCTGGGTCGACCCGCCGGTCGAGCCCGACGAGACCTCGGGCGCGGCCTCGTAGTAGTTCAGCGTGAGGTCGCCGGCCTTGGCCGAGCGGCGGACGCTGTCCTGGGCGAACCTGCCCTCGATCTCGGCCATCTCAGTACATCCCCGGGTCGACCTTGTGGCCGAACTCGTGGGCGCCGAACATCTGCAGCGCGCGCTCGGGGTCGTTCGCGGCGTGCACCCGACCGGCGTGGGCGTCGCGCCAGGCGCGCTGGAGGTAGGTGCCCTCGGCCAGCGCCCGGCCGCCGGAGGCCTCGAAGAGCGCGTCGATCGCGTCGATGGCGCGCTGGCTGCCGAGCACCTGGTCGCGGCGCACCCGCAGCCGCAGGCCGAGCGGGATCTTCTCGCCCTTGGCGACGTGGTCCATCTCCTCGCGGATGTTGGCCACCAGCAGCGCCCAGGCGGCGTCGATCTCGCTGCTCGCCTTGGCGATGCGGACCGCCGCGAACGGGTCGAGCGAGGCCTTCTCACCGAGGTAGGCCGCGCGGGTGCGCTTCTGCTGCATCTCGACGTGCTCGGCGTACGCACCGCGCGCCATGCCGATGATCGGCGTGGTGATGGTACCGGTGAAGATCGAGTGGAAGGGCAGCTTGTAGAGGTCGGCGGTGTTCTGCTCCTGGCCCGGGCCCTTGCACTGGCCGGTCTGGCTCATCGAGAGCGTGAACGCCTCGGGGATGAACACGTCCTCGACGAGGATGTCGTTGGAGCCGGTGCCGCGCAGGCCGACCATGTGCCAGACGTCGATGATCTGGTACTTCTCCCGCGGGACCATGAAGGTCTTGAAGTCCACGACCTGGCCCTCGGCGTTGTACACCAGGCCGCCGAGCAGCACCCAGCTGCAGTGGTCGCAGCCGGAGGAGAAGCTCCACTTGCCCGAGAGCAGGTAGCCGCCGTCGGTGACGGTGGCCTTGCCGGTCGGGGCGTAGGAGGAGCTGAGCCGGGTGCTGGTGTCCTGGCCCCAGACCGTCTGCTGGGCCTCGTCGTCGAAGAGTGCGACCTGCCAGGGGTGCACGCCCACGACGCTGGAGACCCAGCCGGTCGAGCCGCACGCCGAGGCGATGTCGCGGACCGCGGTGTAGAAGGTCACGGGGTCGGCCTCGAAGCCGTCGAAGCGTCGCGGTTGCAGCAGCCGGAAGAACCCGACCTCCTCCAGCTCCTTGATGCTCGCCTCCGGCACGACGCGCAGGCGCTCGGCCTCGTCGGCCCGCTCGCGGAACGTGGGAAGCAGGTCGCGGACGCCGTCGAGAACAGCCTGGGACATCGGGAGCTCCTGTCGTGGTGGGACGCGACCGATACTAGAACACGTTCTTGTTTTGGACCAGAACACGTTCTCGGTATCGGCGCGTCCGACCGCTCAGGAGCTCGGCTCGTACCGCCGGAGCACGCAGAACTCGTTGCCCTCGGGGTCGGCCAGCACCGCCCACCCCTTCTCGCCGTCGCGCCGGTCGTCGACCAGCGTGGCGCCGAGGCCGAGCACCCGCTCGACCTCCTCGTCGCGGCTGCGATCGGTGGGGCGCAGGCACAGGTGCATGCGGTTCTTCACCGTCTTCGGCTCCGGGACCTTGAGGAAGAGGAGGAACCGGTCGTCCGGGCCGTCGAGCCCGCACTCCTCCTCGCCGGGCTCGTTGGCCCACTCGCCGGTGGGCAGGGTGAAGTCCTCGAGGACGTCGGCCCACCACATCGCCTGGGCGTACGGGTCGTGGGCGTCGATGCAGAAGTTGGATGCGCGGGATGCCATGGCGCATCTGTACCCCGCTGCGGCCGTGCCGTCGACCGGTTTCTCGCCGGGCCGGTCGTCTCGGGCCGGCTGAGGGTGTTGGTTCATCAAGGTATGCAGGCGAACCGTCACTCCCCCGGGTGAACTCACCCAGGGAAGTGACGGTTCAGCGACATACCTTGATGAACCGCCCGGCGACCTGCTCACCGGCGGATCGGCGGATCGGTCAGGCGTTCGCGGCGGCCTTGTCCTGCTCGGCCTTGAGCATCAGCGCGATGTCGATGAGCTGGTCCTCCTGGCCGCCGATCAGCTTGCGGCGGCCGGCCTCGAGCAGGATCTTCGCGCCGGGGACGCCGTAGCGCTCAGCGGCGTTGCCGGCGTGCTTGAGGAAGGAGGAGTAGACCCCGGCGTACCCCATCATCAGGGTCATCCGGTCGAGCTGGCACTCCTCGGGCATGGCCGGCTTGATGACGTCCTCGGAGGCGTCGACGATCTGGAGGAAGTCCACGCCGGTGCGCCAGCCGAGCTTGTCGCAGACGCCGATGAACGCCTCGAGCGGGGTGTTGCCGGCGCCGGCGCCGAAGCGGCGGACCGAGCCGTCGATCTGGGTGGCGCCCGCGCGGGCGGCGATGACGGTGTTGGCGACGCCGAGGCCGAGGTTCTCGTGGCCGTGGAAGCCGACGTCGGCCTGCGAGCCGATCTCGGCGACGACGGCGGAGACCCGGTCGGCGGTCTGCTCCATGACCAGGGCGCCGGCGGAGTCGACGACGTAGACGCACTGGCAGCCGGCGTCGACCATGATCCGCGCCTGCTTGGCCAGCACCTCGGGCGGCTGGGTGTGGCTCATCATGAGGAACCCGACGGTCTCCAGGCCGAGCTCGCGAGCGAGCCCGAAGTGCTGGATCGAGGTGTCGGCCTCGGTGCAGTGGGTGGCGATCCGGCAGATCTGGCCGCCGTTGTCCTGGGCCGCGCGGATGTCGTCCTTGGTGCCGACGCCGGGGAGCATGAGGAAGGCGATCCGGGCGGTCCGCGCGGTCTCCGCCGCGATCCGGATCAGCTCCTGCTCGGGGGTGCGGGAGAAGCCGTAGTTGAACGAGGAGCCGCCCAGCCCGTCGCCATGGGTCACCTCGATCACCGGGATGCCGGAGGTGTCCAGGGCCTCGACGATGTCGTGGACCTCCTGGGCGGTGAACTGGTGGCGCTTGTGGTGCGACCCGTCGCGCAGGCAGGTGTCGGTCAGCCGCAGGTCGAGGTCGCCGCCGTGGGCGTCCTTCCAGGTGCGGGCCAGGGTGTCGCGGTTCGTCGAGGTCATCTCAGGCCTTCCCGGCGAGGATCGAGCGGGCGATGTTGTCGCCGACCTGGGTCGCGGCGGCGGTCATGATGTCGAGGTTGCCGGAGTACGGCGGGAGGTAGTCGCCGGCGCCCTCGACCTCGACGAAGATCGAGACCTTCACCTGGCCCTGGGTCGCGGCCGACGGCTCGTCGATCTGGGGCTCCTGGAGCAGGCGGTAGCCCGGGACGTACTCCTGGACCGCCTTCTCCATCGCGATGACCGACTGCACGATCGCGTCGCGGTCGGCGTCGGGCGGGACGGCGCAGAAGATCGTGTCGCGCATGATCATCGGCGGCTCGGCCGGGTTGAGAATGATGATCGCCTTGCCGCGCTCGGCGCCGCCGATCTTCTCGACGCCCGCCGCGGTGGTGCGGGTGAACTCGTCGATGTTGGCCCGGGTGCCCGGGCCGGCGGAGACGCTGGAGACCGAGGCGACGATCTCGGCGTACGGCACCGTCGCGACCCGCGAGACCGCGGCGACCATCGGGATGGTGGCCTGGCCGCCGCAGGTGATCATGTTGACGTTCATCGCGCCGAGGTGCTCCTGGCCGTTGACCGGCGGGATGACGGCCGGCCCGACCGAGGCGGGCGTCAGGTCGACCGCGCGGATGCCGGCCTCCTCGTAGCGCGGGGCGTACTCGCGGTGCACGTAGGCCGAGGTGGCCTCGAAGATCAGGTCGGGCAGCTCGTCCTGCTTGAGCAGCCAGTCCACGCCCTCGTGGGAGGCCTCGAGACCCTGCTCGGCGGCGAGCCGGAGCCCCTCGGAGGTCGGGTCGACGCCGATCATCCAGCGCGGCTCGACGCTCCCGCCGTTCGCGGCGGAGCGCAGCAGCTTGTACATCAGGTCGGTGCCGATGTTGCCCGGCCCGACGATGGCCGCGGTCAGCTTGGTCATGTCTGGACCTCTCAGAGGGGGGGTCGGACGACAGGACGCCATGCTAGAACCTGTTACAGTTTTGCGCCATGACGGGGTCACCGCACGCCACCTCCACCGGATCACCGACCGACCTGCCGAGCGAGGTGGACGTCGTCGTCGTGGGCGCCGGCGCGGCCGGCATGAGCGCCGCGCTCGCCGCCGCCGATCGCGGCCTCGACACGATCCTGCTGGAGAAGAGCGCCTACTTCGGCGGGTCCACGGCCCGCAGCGGCGGCGGCGTCTGGATCCCGGGCAACTACGCGCTCAAGGCCGCCGGCCAGGACGATCCGCTGGAGAACTCCAAGCTCTACCTCGACTCGATCGTCGGCGACGTCGTCCCCAAGGTCCGCCGCGACACCTACGTCGACCGCGGCGCGGAGGTCATGGACTTCCTCAAGGCCCGCACGCCGGTGCGGTTCACCTGGGTCCCCGACTACGCCGACTACCACCCCGAGCAGCCCGGAGGGCGGCCGAAGGGCCGGACCGTCGAGCCGGTCCCGCTGGACGCCAGCTTCCTGGGCGCCGAGCTCGAGCGGCTGCACCCGCCGTACACCAAGGCGCCGGCCAACATGATCGTCACCCAGGCCGACTTCCGGAAGATCAGCCTCGGCATGCGCACGCTGCGCGGGCCGCTGACGATGGTCAAGGTGACCCTCAAGCGGATCCTCGCGGGCCTGCTGCGGCGACGGATGTACGCCATGGGCAACGCGATCGCGATCGGGCTGCGCCAGGGCCTGGCCGACGCCCGCGTGCCGCTGCACTACGAGACCGAGCTGCGCGACCTCGTCGTCCAGGACGGCCGGGTCACCGGCGTGCGCGTGCTGCGCGACGGCGTCGAGCAGGTCGTCCGCGCCCGCCGCGGCGTGGTCCTCGGCAGCGGCGGCTTCGAGCGCAACGCCGAGCTGCGCGAGAAGTACCTGCCCCGGCCGACCTCGGTGGAGTGGACGACCGGCTCGCAGAACAACACCGGCGCCGGGCTCGTCGCCGGCATGGGCGCCGGGGCGAGCACCGACCTGATGGACGACGGTTGGTGGGGCCCGACGATCCCGCTGCCGGGGCGCCCGTGGTTCTGCCTGGCCGAGCGCAACCTGCCCGGGTCGATCATCGTCAACCAGGCCGGCGAGCGGTACATGAACGAGGCGCTCCCCTACGTCGAGGCCGTCCACGAGATCTACCGCGGCGAGCAGACCGGCGTCGGGCACGTGCCGTCGTGGATGGTCCTCGACCAGCGCTACCGCAACCGCTACGTCTTCGCCGGCCTCATGCCGCGCCAGCCCTTCCCCGGCCGGTGGTACAAGGAGGGCGTGGTCAAGAAGGCCGACACCCTCGCCGGCCTCGCCGCCGAGATCGGCGTCCCCGCCGCGACCCTGGAGCGGACCGTCGAGCGGTTCAACGGCTTCGCGCGGACCGGCGTCGACGCCGACTTCCACCGCGGCGAGTCGGCCTACGACAAGTACTACTCCGACCCCACGGTCAAGCCGAACCCCTCGCTGCACACCATCGACGAGGGCCCCTTCTACGCCGTCCAGATCGTCCCCGGCGACCTCGGCACCAAGGGCGGCCTGGTCACCGACGAGCGGGCCCGGGTGCTGCGCGAGGACGGCTCGGTGCTCGAGGGCCTGTACGCCGCCGGCAACGTCTCCTCCGCCGTGATGGGCCACACCTACCCCGGTCCCGGTGGCACGATCGGCCCGGCGCTCGTCTTCGGCTACCTCGCCGCCGAGGACCTCGCCGCGGCCGCCGCCCGGCCCGCAGCCACCCCCGCAACCACCAGCCAGGAGGAGACCGCCTGATGCCCATCGACCCGTCCGTGGCGATCGGCGCCGACCTCGGCTCCCGCGAGTTCAGCTGGGCCGAGAGCGACGTCCTGCTCTACCACCTCGGCATCGGCGCAGGTTCGCGCGCCGGCGACAACCTCTCCCCCGCCGCACTGCGCTACACCCTCGACGGCCCGAGCCTCCAGGTGCTGCCGTCCTTCGGCGTGGTCGCGCCGACCTTCCACGCCACCGACCCGCCGCCGCTGGACCTGCCGGGCTGCGAGATCGACCTGGCCCAGGTCGTCCATGGCTCGCAGGCGATCACCGTGACCGGCGGACCGCTGCCCACCAGCGGCACGGCCACCATCGCCACCACGCTCACCGACGTCTGGGACAAGGGCAAGGCCGCGGTCATCTGGCAGGAGGGCGTCGCGACCTCCCCGGAGGGCCGCGAGCTGTGGCGGGTGCGGTCCTCGATCTTCGTGCGCGGCGAGGGCGGCTTCGGCGGTGAGCGCGGGTCCTCGACCCCGGTGGCCCTGCCCGACCGCGCGCCCGACACCGAGGCGTCGTACGACGTCACCCCGCAGCAGGCGCTGCTCTACCGGCTCTGCGGCGACCGGAACCCGCTCCACGCCGACCCGGCCTTCGCCGCGGCCGCCGGCTTCCCGGCGCCGATCCTGCACGGGCTGTGCTCCTACGGGATCGTGCTGCGCACGCTGACCGACGCGCTGCTCGACGGGGACGCGGCGAAGGTCGCCGGGTTCGCAGCGAAGTTCGCCGGTGTCGTGTTCCCCGGCGAGACCATCCGCACCCGCGGGTGGTGCGAGGACGGGCGGGTCCTGGCCTCGGCCGAGATCGCCGGCGGCGACCGCGACGGCTCCCCGGTGCTCGGCGACGTGGTGCTCGACCTGGCCTGATCAGGCGGGCCGAGGCGTGAGCCGGCTCACGCGAGGCGGGGGCATGGCCCCGGGCAGGGCCGTGTTGGGCAGGAGTCCCTTCCGAAAGGTCCTGCCATGTCGAACCCCTCGGCCCTGCGCGTCGTGCGCAGGGTCCCGTTCTGGGCCCAGATCGTCGCCGGTCTGGTCCTCGGTGTGCTGCTGGGCCTCCTCGCCCGCACCACCGGGACCGAGTGGCTGACGACGACGCTCGCCACCATCGGCGACGTCTTCGTCGGCCTGCTCAAGGCCGCCGTCCCGCCGCTGGTGCTCACCGCGATCATCGTCAGCATCGCCAACCTGCGCCAGGTCACCAACGCCGCCCGTCTGGCCACGCAGACCCTGCTGTGGTTCATGGTGACCTCGCTGGTCGCCGTGGGCGTCGGCCTGGGGCTCGGCATCCTGACCGACCCCGGCAAGGCGGCCGACGTCGTGCCGGAGGGCGCGTCGTACGACGGCGGCACCGGCTCGTGGCTGGACTTCCTCACCGGCCTGGTCCCCGCGAACTTCCTCGGCCTCTCCGCGGGCGACGGCGGGGTGTCGTTCAACGTGCTGCAGCTGGTCGTCGTCGCCCTCGTGGTCGGCGCGGCCGCGCTCAAGGCCGGCGAGGCCGCCGAGCCGTTCCTGGGCTTCATGCGCTCCGCGCTCGCGGTCATCCAGCAGGTCCTGTGGTGGATCATCAAGCTCGCGCCGCTCGGCACGCTCGGCCTGATCGGCACCGCGGTCGCGACCTACGGCTGGGACCTGGTCGGCCCGCTGGCCACGTTCACCATCGACGTCTACGTCGGCTGCCTGATCGTGATGCTGGTCGTCTACCCGGTCATCCTGCGGCTCAACGGGCTCTCGCCGGTCAAGTTCTTCACCGGGGCCTGGCCGGCCATCCAGCTCGCGTTCGTCTCGCGCTCGTCGGTGGGCACCATGCCGCTCACCCAGCGCGTGACGACGCGGAACCTCGGCGTCCCGGAGGAGTACGCCTCCTTCGCGGTCCCCTTCGGCGCGACCACCAAGATGGACGGCTGCGCGGCCATCTACCCGGCGCTGGCCGCGATCACCGTGGCGCAGATCTTCGGGATCCCCCTGGGCATCCAGGACTACCTGCTCATCGCGTTCGTCTCGGTGATCGGCTCGGCCGCGACCGCCGGGCTGACCGGCGCGGTGGTCATGCTGACCCTGACGCTGTCCACGCTCGGCCTGCCCGTCGAGGGCGTGGCGCTGCTGCTCGCGATCGACCCCATCCTCGACATGATCCGGACCGCGACCAACGTCGCCGGCCAGGCGCTCGTGCCGACGATCGTGGCCAAGCGCGAGGGCCTGCTCGACCAGGCGGCGTACGACGCTCCCCGCGGTGACGCGCTCGGCGAGGAGCCGGTCGTCGAGCGGGCGGAGGTCGCGGCCTAGGCCCCCGGCCGGGTCGCCAGCACGTAGAGCCGCTCGGTCGTCTCGCCCCGCGAGGCGACCGGGCCGCGCCGGTACCACTCGACGTCGCCGAGCCCGGCCGCCTCCACGGCGGCGCGGACCTCGGCGACGTCGTGCATCACCACGTCGAGGTCGACCGGGTGGCCGAGCCACTCCTCGACGTGCCGCACCCGCTGCGGGCCGCCGCTGTGGAGCGCGAGGACGAGCCGGCCGCCGGGGGCGAGCGGACGAGCCAGCGCGGCCACCGCGTCCGGCAGCTCCGCGGGCGCGAGGTGGATGAGCGAGTACCACCCCAGCACCGCGGCCCAGCCGTCCGCGGCCGGCGGCCGCACCAGGCGCCGCAGGTCGCCGACGTCGTACGTCGCGTCGGGGAAGCGGGCCCGCGCCTGCTCCACCATCTCGGGGCTGAGGTCGAGGCCGGTGGCGTCCGCCCCGGCCGCGGCGAGGTACGCCGTCACGTGGCCCGGCCCGCAGCCCACCTCGACCACCGGCCGGCCGGCGGCGACCGCGTCCGCGGCGACGCGGTCGAGCAGCCACCGCTCGAACGGCAGGTCGCCCAGCTCGTCCGCGAATCGGTCGGCGTAGTCGGCCGCGATCGTGCCGTAGGCCGCCCGCACCCGGTCGTCGCGGTCCGCGGGCAGCACGACCGGGCCGTCGGCCGCGGCCTCGGCCACCGGCTCCTCGGTCCCGCCGAGCAGGTGGCGCCAGCGTGCGTCGCGGTCGCCGCGGCGCCGGGGCAGCTCCTCGACCAGCCCGCGCCCGGCCATCCGCCGCAGGGTGTCCTCGGCGGCCTGCCGGTCGGCGAAGGCGTGCAGCCGCTCCGAGCGGGTGCGCATCTCCCCCGGCGCTTGGGGGCCGCGCAGCAGCAGGACGGTCAGCAGCGCGCGCTCGTCGTCGGCGAGGCCGAGCACGTCGTCGAGCACCTGGTGGTACTTCAACGTCCGCCGGCCGGTGTCGGACCAGACGATCCGCACCAGGCCGCGGTCCTTGAGCCGCCGGCCGACCTGCTCGACCGCCTGCTCCTCGTACGCCGTGACCGGCTCGCGGCTGCTGGTCTGGTTGCAGGCGGTGCGCAGGCCGCTGAGCGTCATCGGGTACGACGCGGGGACCGTCACCTGCTTCTCCAGCAGCGCGCCCAGGACGCGCTGCTCCTCGTCGGTGAGCGGCTCGCGCAGCTCCGCGGGCAGGGACGTGAGCGGGGTCTCGGTCACGCGGGAACCATAGATGCCGGGCTGCGGATCGGCACGGGGTGGCTTCTGGATGTTTCATCGGCCGGCCGCTGAAGCTGGCGCCTGGCCGATGAAGTTTCAGCGGCCCACCGGGAGTTTCGTCGGCCGGCCGATAGAGCTCGCGCTTGGCCGATGAAGTTTCAGCGGCCCACCGGCAGTTTCATCGGCCGGCCGATAGAGCTCGCGCTTGGCCGATGAAGTTTCATCGGCCCACCGGCAGTTTCGTCGGCCGGCCGATGAAACGTCGGTGCGCGCCACCGTCGACCACGTCGCGGATGTGGGGCCTGGCGCCCAGCGGTGCTACGGTTACGTCAGTTGAAGGGGGTTTTTCCCCAACCTGGCGGCCTTGCGGTCGCCGAGCTCATCGCTTGTCCTTGGTCTTCTTCGTTTCGTACGTCGGCATCAGGCGCCTCGCTTTGCTTCAGCCCCGCAGCGGGCAACAGGTCGCCCGCTGCTACCGACACGAAGGATCAGCATCATGACTAACGGCACTGTTAAGTGGTTCAGCGACGACAAGGGTTTCGGCTTCATCGCCCAGGAGGGCGGCGGCGCTGACGTGTTCGTCCACCACAGCAACATCCAGGGCAACGGCTACAAGTCCCTCAAGGACGACCAGCGCGTCGAGTTCGACGTCGTCGCCGGCCCCAAGGGCCCGCAGGCCGAGAACGTCCGGGCTGTCTGAGCCCCACCGCACTCCGTCCGACGGCGGCTCCCGATCACGCATCGGGAGTCGCCGTTCGGCGATTTCGGGGTAGTTGAGTCACCGCCCCCGCCGACGGCTCACCAGCCGGCGACGGTCGTGACCCGCCCGGTGTCGGGGTCCCACCGACGCAGCCGGGTGAAGGTGAGCACCACGTCCTCGTGACCGAGGGCGTCGACCGCCCGCTGGGCGTCCTCGCGCGGCAGGCGCCGGGCGAGGGTCACGTGCGGCAACCAGCCGAGGTGGGCGCGGTCGGGCACCTGGACCCGCACGGCGAGCACGCGTCGTACGACGTCGTCGTCGATGTCGACCGCGCGGGCGACGGTCAGCCGCTCCCCGCCGAGCAGCAGCAGTCCGGCCGACCGGGCGCGGAACGGCAGCAGCGAGCCCAGCCGCGCCGAGGCCACGTCGATCGCGGCGTCGGGCAGCTCGGCCGCGGAGACCACCGTCAGGTGCGGCGCGTTGGTGGGGCCCCGGTGGTCCAGCTGCGAGGGCAGCCCGGCCTCGCGGAGCTTCTCCCAGTCGTGGCGGACCGCCTCCTGACCGGCCTCGTCGGGCACCAGCTCGAGCGCGTGCAGCGGCATCAGGCCAGCATTCCTCACACCAGCCACGGCTTCGCGCGCCGGGTGTGGCCGGCCGAGGTCTCGACCACCTCGACGTCGCGGCCGGCCGCGCGCAACCGGCCGGCGAAGCGGCGCATCGAGGCGCGGTGGAGGACGAGCTTCTGGGTGTGGAAGCGGTACTGGCGGAAGAGCAGGTCGTGCTCGACGAGCACGTACGTCGTGCCCGGCGGCGCGTCGAGGTGGTCCAGGAAGAGCTGGTGGGGCATCACCAGCTGGACACGCCGTTCCGTCACGGGCCGGCCGGTACCCATACTCGCGACCATGGCGCTCCTCGACACCTGGACCCGCGGCGAGCACGTCGACGCCGCCGGCACCGGCCACCCGACGTACCGCAAGGGCGAGGGGCCCGGCGTCGTGCTGATCCACGAGATCCCGGGCATCTCCCCGGAGGTGATCCGGTACGCCGACGAGCTGGTCGTCGCGGGCCACACCGTGGTGATGCCCGAGCTGTTCGGCCGGGCCGAGGCGCCCGTCGGCCCGGCCTCGGTGGCGCGCGCGATGGCGCAGATCTGCATCAGCCGGGAGATGTCGATGCTCGCCGCCGGCGAGACGACGCCCGTCGCGGGCTGGCTGCGGTCGCTGGCCCGCGCGCTCCACGCGGATGTCGGCGGGCCCGGCGTCGGGGCGCTCGGCATGTGCTTCACCGGCGGCTTCGCACTGGCGATGATGGTCGACGACGCGGTCGCCGCGCCGGTCCTGGCGCAGCCCTCGACGCCGTTCCCGCTCGGCCGACGGCGGGCCGCCGACCTCCAGCTCTCCCCCGCCGACCTCGACGTCGTACGGTCCCGGGCGGCCGCCGGCTGCCAGGTGCTCGGGCTGCGCTACCGCGGCGACCGGATGGTCGGCCGCCGCTTCGACACGCTCACCCGCGAGCTCGGCGACGCGTTCCTCCGCGTCGACCTGCCCGGCTCGAAGCACTCCACCCTCACCCTCCACCGCCACCAGGACGCCGCCGACGCCGTGCTGGCGTTCTTCGCCGAGCGGTTGCGAGGGTAGGAAGCTTCATCGGCCGGCCGATGGAACTGGCGGCGAGGACGAGCAGGACGGCGGCGCCCAGCGCGGAACCGAGCCCGAGACGGTAGGCGGTGCGCGAGGTCATCTCTCGACGGCAGCGCCGCCTGCGCGAAGGAGGTGTCGAGGAGACGGGGCGGGTCAGTCCTCCCGTGGCGCCCCGGGGTGGGGGTCGAGCTTGGTGTCGAGGTGCTCCCCCGCAACCCCGTCGTGCAGGCGTTCGGACTCCTTGGTGGTGGCGCGGGTGCTGGCGAGCACGTAGCCGAGGGCGAGCGCGACGAGCACCAGGCCGAGGACGATCAAGTCGGTCATGGGGAGGCCGGTTCCGCGGCCGGCGGGTCGTCATACCCGGTGCGGCCGAGCGGGGAGGCCTACCGTCGAAGGACCCGGCAACCGGCCGGGCCGTGAGGAGAGGAGCCGACCATGGCCGCGGAGAAGGACGACGGGTTCAGCCCCGAGGAGCGGGCCGCGATGAAGGAGCGCGCCGCCGAGCTGCGCGCGGAGGGCCGCAAGGGCGCGAAGAAGGCCGACGGGCTCAAGGCCGTGCTGGACCGGATCGCGCAGATGACCCCGGATGACCGCGCCCTGGCCGAGCGGGTCCATGTGGTGGTCACGACGACGGCGCCGCAGCTGGCGCCGAAGACGTGGTACGGCATGCCGGCGTACGCCGACGAGTCCGGGAAGGCGGTGGTGTTCTTCCAGGACGCGGGGAAGTTCAAGGCCCGCTACGCCACGCTCGGCTTCCAGGACAACGCGACCCTCGACGAGGGGGTGATGTGGCCGGTCTCCTACGCCCTGACCAGCTGGGACGACCACGTCGAGGAGCGGGTCACCGCGCTGGTCCGCGCCGCCGCCGGCGGCTGAGCCAGGTCAGGCCCCGGGTCACGCCCGGGTCACGCCCGGGTCACACCCGGGTCATCCCAGAGCCGACACCAGCAGGCAGAACGGGTGGCCGGTGGGGTCGGCGAGCACGTAGAGCGGCTCCTCGGCGTCGTACGTGCGGTCCAGCAGCAGCGTCGCGCCGAGCTCCTCGGCGCGACGCCGGTGCCGCTCGAGCGCGGCCACGTCGGGCACCGCGAAGTCGAGGTGCAGCTGCGCCGGCACCGAGTGCTCGGGCCAGTCGGGCCGCTTGATCGAGGGCACGTCCTGCACCGCGAGCACCCGCCGGCCGGCGTCGTCGAGGAGCACCAGCCAGTCGGCGTCGTCGGGCGAGCCGTCGGTCGGCGGCTCGTCGCCGGGGCGGTACCTCAGGCCGAGCAGCTCGCGGTAGAACTCCGCCAGCGGCCGGCACTCCAGCGCGTCCACGACGGTGTGCATGAGCGCGGGGTGGTCGGACACGCCCCGGGGCCCTCAGCGCTCGAGCGGCCGGTTCGGGTCGGCGGTCCAGGCGTTCATCGACCCGTCGTAGACCGCCACGTCGTCGCGGCCGAGCTCCATGAGCGCGAGCGCGGCGGCCGTCGCGGCGATCCCGCCGCCGCAGTACGTCACCGGCCGCTTGCCGGCGTCGAGCGCGCCGACGGACTCGAAGAGCTCGCGCAGCTCCTCCACGGGGCGCATCCGCCCGTCGGGGCCGACCAGCTCACCGAACGGCACGTTGACGCTGCCGGGGATCCGCCCGCGCTCGAACTCCTCGCGGCCCAGGGCGTTGACCAGCAGCACGTCCGGGTCGGCGACGGCCGCCTCGACGTCCGCGGTGGAGGTGATCCGCTCGGGGCGGCGGCGCGCGGTGAAGGTCGTGGGCGGGTAGGTCTCGGTGCCGGTGGTGGTCTCGTAGCCGGCTGCCCGCCACGCGTCGAGCCCGCCGTCGAGCACCGAGACCCGGTCGTTGCCCTCGAGGCCGAACTGCCACCACAGGCGGGTCGCCCAGATGCCGTTGACCGAGTCGTAGACGACGACGTGGTGCTCGTCCCCGACGCCGGCCGCACCCACGACCGCGGCGAAGCGGTCGGTGTCGACCGCGGCGAACGGCGCCTCGCCGCCCGGGTCGCTGAGCGAGGTGAGCTGGTCGACGAACGCCGCGCCCGGCACGTGGCCCCGCTCGTAGGACTCCCGGCCCGACGCGACGTGCGCGCCGTCCTCGTCGAAGGACAAGTGCACGGTCGCGTCGAGGACGCGGACCGTGGGGTCGGCGAGGTGCTCGTGGAGCCACTCGACGGACACGTGGCGGGGTACGGCGCTCATGGGCCGACGGTACCCGCCGCCGCCCGGGAGACCCGCGCCGCGTTGCTAGCCTGGGTCCCGGACCACGAACGGTCCACCGGACGAGGGAGCCGTACCCGGACAGCGACAAGACGGCCGCGAGGAGTCGTCGTGGCGTGGTTGGTGCTGATCCTCTCCGGTGCTCTCGAGGCGGTGTGGGCGGTCGCGCTCGGCCGCTCGGACGGCTTCTCCCGGGTCACCCCGACGGTGGTCTTCGCCGTCGCGCTGACCGCGAGCATGGCCGGCCTCGCCTACGCCATGCGCACCCTCCCGGTCGGCACGGCGTACGCCGTGTGGGTCGGGATCGGCGCCGCCCTCACCGTCGTGCACGGCATGGCCACCGGCGCCGAGCCGGTCAACCTGGCCCGCGTCCTGCTGCTCGCCGGGCTCGTCGGCTGCGTCATCGGGCTGAAGCTGACCCACTGAGACCCCGCCCGCGCGGGTCATGCTCCGTCGAGGACCGACGGCGGCAGCTCGAGGTCGGGCACGAGCTCGGCGAGCAGGTCGCGGACCCGCGCGTCGAGGTCGGCGACGATGCGGCGGACGGTGGCCGGGTCCTGCCCGCCAGGGTCGTCGACCGGCCAGTCGCGGTAGGTGACGCCGGGGACGTAGGGGCACTCCTCCCCGCAGCCGAGCGTGATCGCGAGGTCGCTGGCCGCCACCATCTCGGTCGTGAGGTGCTGCGGCCGCTCGCGGGACGTGTCGATCCCGAGCCGCTCGAGGGCGTCGGCGACCTCGGGGTGGATCTGCTCCCCGGGCCGGGTGCCGGCGGAGAGCGCGAGGACCCTCCCGCCGGCGTAGTGCTCGGCGAGCACCCGCGCGGCGACCGAGCGGCCGCCGTTGCGGACGCACGCGAAGACGACCTGCGGAACGCGGCCGGTGGTGGGCTCGGTCATGACGGTGCTCCAGGTGGGGAGTCGGGGAAGAAGCGTCGCGCCCAGAGGCTGACGTAGACGAGGCCGACAAGGACCGGCACCTCGATCAGCGGCCCGACGACGCCGGCGAGCGCCTGGCCGCTGGTGACGCCGAAGACCGCGATCGCGACGGCGATGGCGAGCTCGAAGTTGTTGCCGGCGGCGGTGAAGGCGACGGTCGTGGCGCGGGCGTACCCGAGTCCGGCGCGGCGGGCCACCAGCAGCGACCCGGCCCACATCAGCGCGAAGTAGACGACCAGCGGGAGGGCGATCCGGGCGACGTCGAGCGGCCGGCTGGTGATCGTCTCGCCTTGGAGGGCGAAGAGGACCACGATGGTGAAGAGCAGGCCGTACAACGCCCAGGGCCCGATCCGTGGCAGGAACCGCTGCTCGTACCAGTCGCGGCCCCGGCGCCGCTCCCCCAGCCGGCGGGTGAGGTAGCCCGCGACCAGCGGGACGCCGAGGAAGACGACCACGCTGCCGGCGACCACCCACGGCGAGACCTCGAGGCCGGTCGAGGAGAGCCCGAGCCAGCCCGGGAGCAGATCGAGATAGAACCAGCCGAGCAGCGCGAAGGCGAGCACCTGGAAGACCGAGTTGACGGCCACGAGCACCGCGGCGGCCTCCCGGTCGCCGCAGGCCAGGTCGTTCCAGATGATCACCATGGCGATGCAGCGGGCGAGGCCGACGATGATCAGCCCGGTGCGGTACTCGGGCAGGTCGGGCAGGAAGATCCAGGCCAGCGCGAACATCAGCGCCGGGCCGACCAACCAGTTGAGCACCAGCGAGAGCACCATCATCCGGGTGTCGCGGGCGACCGTGCCGACCTCGTCGTAGCGCACCTTCGCCAGCACCGGGTACATCATCACGAGCAGGCCGAGCGCGATCGGGAGCGAGACCGACCCGACGGTGACGGCGTCGAGGGCCTCGGCGATGCCGGGCACCCAGCGGCCCGCCAGCAGGCCGGCGGCCATCGCCAGGCCGATCCACACCGGGAGGTACCGGTCCAGGCGCGGCAGTCGCTGCGCGACGGGGGCGTCGGGCGTGAGGGAGCTGGTCATGCTCCGGGCTTCGTCGCGCGGACGATCGCCCCGTGCATGCCGGGGACGGCCTCGTGGGTGAGCTCGACGGTGGCGTCGACGAAACCGGCGCCGGCCAGGCCGTCCAGGTACTCCGAGTGCGAGAGCGCGCCGGCGATGCACCCGACGTACGAGCCGCGCTCGGCCCGGTCCGCGACGGTGAGGTGGTCCTCGGCCACGACGTCGGAGATCCCGATCCGGCCGCCCGGCACCAGCACGCGGTGCATCTCGGCCATCACGCGCGGCTTGTCCGCGGAGAGGTTGATGACGCAGTTGGAGATCACCACGTCGACCGAGGCGTCCGGGAGCGGGACGTCCTCGATGGTGCCGCGCAGGAACTCCACGTTCGTGGCGCCGGCCCGGGCGGCGTTCGCGCGGGCGAGGTCGAGCATCTCCTCGGTCATGTCCACCCCGTAGGCGAAACCGGTCTCCCCGACGCGGCGTGCCGAGAGCAGCACGTCGATGCCA
This sequence comes from Nocardioides marmotae, assembly GCF_013177455.1. Classification (NCBI taxonomy): domain Bacteria; kingdom Bacillati; phylum Actinomycetota; class Actinomycetes; order Propionibacteriales; family Nocardioidaceae; genus Nocardioides; species Nocardioides marmotae. The sequence continues at coordinate 1,948,537 of NZ_CP053660.1, read as the reverse complement.
CCACCGGACCCGAGGTCGAGGACCCGCTCGCCGGGGCGGAGGTCCGCGACCGCGAGCGGGTTCCCGCAGCCGAGGCTGGCCGCGACGGCGTCGGCCGGCAGCCCGTCGCGGTCCTCGGCGGCGTACAGCCCCGCGCCGAAGGCCTCCCCCACGGTCACCTCGCCGCCGCCGCAGCACGACGCCGCGGCGCCGGTGTCGTCGACGACCTGGAGGGCGTCGTTGAGGTCGGTGTTGGTCGCGCCGCGGGTCACCGCGACGGCGGCCTCGGCGTACCGGCTGCGGACCTCCTCGCGCAGCTGGTCGTCGGTCGGGGGCGTGCTCGGCGTGCTCATGCATCGAGCCTCGTCGATACATCGACGGATGTCAATCCGTCTGGCAGACTGCCGCCATGGCCTCCCCCAGCGCTCCGACCGCCGTCGCGCCCGGCACCGCGTGCTGCTCGACCGTCACCGGCGGCGCCCTGGAGGCCGAGGACGCGCAGCGGCTCGCGCGGATGTTCAAGGCGCTCGGCGACCCCACCCGGGTCCGCCTGCTGTCGCTCATCGCCGCCCACCCCGAGCGCGAGGCCTGCATCTGCGACCTCACCGAGCCCGTCGGGCTCTCCCAGCCGACCGTCTCCCACCACATGAAGCAGCTGGTCGACGCCGGCCTGGTCGTCCGCGAGCAGCGGGGGCGCTGGGCGTTCTACCGCCTCGTCGAGGACACCCTGGCCGCGCTCAGCGACGCGCTCCGGCCCTAGCCGCATGCGACCCCGGCCCACCGCGGCCAGCGTCCGCGACACGTCGATCGCGGCGTGCCCACGGACGTACCGAAGTTGATCCAGAGCCCCCCGCCAGGCGGGACCTCGGCCCGCTGGGAGGACTTCGGTACGTCCGGCGGTCGCGGGTCAGGCCGAGAGCACGAGCCCACTGGTCGGCACGCCGGTGCCTGCGGTGACCAGGGCGTGCTCGGCGCCGGCGACCTGGTTGACCGACGTGCCACGCACCTGGCGCACCCCCTCGGCGATGCCGTTCATCCCGTGGATGTAGGCCTCGCCGAGCTGGCCGCCGTGAGTGTTGACCGGCAGCCGTCCGCCGAGCTCGATCGCCCCGTCGGCCACGAACCCCGGCGCCTCGCCGCGGCCGCAGAAGCCGAGCTCCTCCAGCTGCATGAGGACGTACGGCGTGAAGTGGTCGTAGAGGATCGCCACCGGCATGTCGTCGGGCCGCAGGCCGGACTGGCGCCACAGCTCCCGCCCGACGACGCCCATCTCGGGGATGCCGATGTCCTCGCGGTAGTAGGACGTCATCACGAACTGGTCCTGGCCGCTCCCCTGCGCCGCCGCGGCGACGTATGCCGGCTTCTGGGGCAGATCCCGGGCCCGCTCGGCCGAGACGACGACGAGCGCCACCGCCCCGTCGGACTCCTGGCAGCAGTCGAGCAGGTGCAGCGGGTCGGCGATCATCCGCGAGGCCTGGTGGTCCTCCAGCGTGATCGGCCGCTGGTAGAAGAACGCGTCCGGGTTGGTCGCGGCGTGCCGGCGGTCCGCGACGGCGACCCGGCCGAAGTCGGCCGAGGTGGCGCCGTACTCGTGCATGTAGCGCCGCGCCTGCATCGCCACCGTCGCCGCGGGCGTGCCGAGGCCCATCGGGTAGGTCCAGGCGTTGTCGAGGCCGTTCGTGTTGACCTGGGTGGCCGCGGCCACCGAGACCTGGCCGAAGCGGCTGCCCGAGCGCTCGTTGAACCCGCGGTAGCAGACCACGACGTCCGCGACGCCGGTCGCGACCGCCATCGCGGCCTGCTGGACGGTCGCGCAGGCCGCACCGCCGCCGTAGTTGATCCGCGAGAAGAACCGAAGCTCGGGCACGCCGAGCTCGCGGGCGACCGCGATCTCCGAGGAGGTGTCCATGGTGAACGTGGTCAGGCCGTCGACGTCCGCGGGGGTGAGCCCGCAGTCGGCGAGCGCGGCGAGGACCGCCTCGACCGAGAGCTGGAGCTCCGAGCGGCCGGACTCCTTGGAGAACTCGGTGGCGCCGATGCCGACGATCGCGGCCCGGCGCGAGAGGCCGGCGCTCACAGGGCCACCTTCACGGTGCCGGTGACGTGGTCGCCGAGCGGGACCGACCCGGTGACCCGCAGCGTGGCGACGCCGTCCTCGACCGACTCGACCGTGCCGGAGAAGGTGAGCGTGTCGTAGGGGTAGGCCGGGGCGCCGAGCCGGATGGCGATGCCGCGCACCTCGGCGTCCCAGCCGCCGGTGAGCGCGTGGGCCCAGTCGGTGACGTAGCGCTCCACCAGCGCGGTGGAGGTCAGGATGTTGACGAAGATGTCCTTGGACCCGGCCGCCTGGGCGATGTCGCGGTCGTGGTGGACGTCCTGGAAGTCGCGGGTCGAGATCGCCGTGCTCACCACGAGGGTGGGCGTGATCGGCAGCTCCCAGGCCGGGAGGGTGTCCCCCGCGGTCAGGGTCGTGGTCGTCGTTGTCATCTCAGGCCTTCCGCCAGATCGGGAGGGTCAGCTCGTCGTCGACGCGGCGGAAGTCGACACGCAGCCGCATGCCGATCTCGATGTCCTCGGGGCCGCCACCGTCGGGCACCGCGTCGACGACCTCGCCGACCATGCGGACGCCCTCGTCGAGGTCGATGAGCGCGAGGACGATCGGCAGCTCCTTGCCGGGCACGGGCGGATGCCGGTGCACGACGTAGGAGAAGACGGTGCCGGTGCCGGCCGCGACGACGTGGGACTGGTCGAAGGCGTGGCAGCGCGGGCAGGACGGGCCCGGCGGGAAGCGCAGCGCCCCGCAGGCGGGGCAGCACTGGATCCGCAGCTCCCCCGCGGCCGTGCCCTCCCAGAAGAACGCGCTGTCGCGGCCGACCATCGGCCGGATGATCCCGGGGGTCGCCGCGCTCACGAGGCCGCCCCCTTCGGGACGAACTTCAGGACGCGGAAGAGCATCGTGGCCACGACCTCGCTCTGCCCGTCGGGGTGGGCGACGTACCAGGTGTTGCGGGAGGTGACGAAGTAGCCCTCCCCCATGCCGGTGCGCTTCGGGCCGACGACGGAGTCCAGGGCGGTGGTGACGCGGACCTGCTCGCCGACCCGGAGGGTACGGCGGTACTCCTGCTCACAGTTGGTCCCCAGCACCGCGGTGCAGCCCTCGTCGGTGAGCACCTTCATCATCCCGTGCAGCGGGTCGTCGGCCGGCGGGCGGCCGCCGAGGCCGTACATCGTCCACACCTGCGCCATCGACGGCGGCGCCTCGCCGGCCCGCCACCGCGGGTTGTCGTTGCCCATCGCCTCGAGCCAGTTGTTGATCGTGGGCTGGTTGACCGGGTCGCGGGCCTCGCGCTCGGCGGCCTCGCCGAGCGCCTTGATCCGCTCGGCCTCGGCCATGATCCGCTCGTGCGCGGCGGGGTCGATCACGCTCGTGGGGTGATTCATCGCGGCACCCTCGGCAGCCCGAGGCCGAACATCGCGATCAGCTCGCGCTGCACCTCCTGGACCCCACCACCGAAGGTGAGGACGAGGTTCCGCTTGGCCTGGGCGTCGAGGTACTCCACCAGGTGCCGGGTCTCGGCCTCCGCCGGGTCGCCGTAGCGGTGCACGATGCGGGTCAGGTCGTCGGCGAGGTGCTGGACCTGGTCGGCGGCGAAGACCTTCGAGGAGGAGGCGTCGCCGACGGAGATCTCGCCGGTGGCCGCGGCGCGCGCGACCTCCCAGTTGAGCAGCTCGTTGACCCGGAGGACCGCGGTCACGCGCCCCATCACCTCCACGACGTCGGGGTGGTCGGCGACGCCGGCCTTGGTCGCCCAGTCCAGGACCCGGTCGCGCAGCCCCTCGATCCGGCCGGCCGGGCCGAGCATGACCCGCTCGTGGTTGAGCTGGGTGGTGATCAGCTTCCAGCCCTGGTTCTCCTCGCCGACCAGCATGTCGACCGGCACCCGCACGTCGTTGTAGTACGTCGCGTTGACGTGGTGGCTGCCGTCGGCGGTGATGATCGGGGTGAAGGAGTAGCCCGGGTCGGTGGTGTCGACGATGAGGATCGAGATCCCCTTGTGCTTGGGCGCGTCGGGGTCGGTGCGCACCGCGAGCCACACGTAGTCGGCCTGGTGGCCGCCGGTGGTCCACAGCTTCTGCCCGTTGACGACGTAGTGGTCGCCGTCGCGGCGGGCGGTGGTGCGCAGCGAGGCGAGGTCGGTGCCGGCGTCGGGCTCGGAGTAGCCGATCGCGAAGTGCACGTCGCCGGCGAGGATCCGCTTGAGGAACAGGTCCTTCTGCTTCTCGGTGCCGTAGCGGATCAGGGTCGGCCCGACGGTCTGCAGCGTCACGGCCGGCAGGTGCACGTCGGCGCGCTGGGCCTCGTTGGCGAAGATCGTCTGCTCGATCTCGCCGAGCCCGTGGCCGCCGTACTCCTGCGGCCAGCCGACGCCCATCCAGCCGTCGGTGCCCATCTGCCGCACCACCCGCTGGTAGGTCGGGCCGTGCCGGTCGCGGCCCATGTCGACGTGCGCGTCCTGGTCGGCGAGGCCGGTGAAGTAGGTCCGCAGCTCGGCCTTGAGCGCGCGCTGGTCGGCGCTGAGCTCGAGGTTCTTGGTCGTGGGGTCCTCGACGTGGACGTCCTCAGGGCGGGCGTCGAGGAGGCGGACGATGTCGGTGACCCACGAGAAGTAGTGGTGCATCGGGTAGGTCTCGTCGACGCCCATCCCGCCGTGCAGGTGGTGGCAGGTGCGCATCGCGCGCGGCGCCTCCGCGCAGGTCCAGTACGCCGCGACGGCGAGGTCGTCGGTCACGTCCAGGCGCTGCTCGACGCGCCAGGCGGCGTTGGCCGCGGCGAGGTCGGCCAGCCGCGAGGTGATGTAGACGTCGGCGACCTGCATCGCGACCGCCTGGAACTGAGCGAGCGAGCGGCCGAACTGCGTGCGGCTCTTGACGTACGCCGCGGTCAGGTCGCGCGCGCCGGCCACGAGGCCCGCGGCGGTGAGCGCCAGGCCGGCCACGGCGTGCTCGCGCAGCGACCGCGCAGCGTCCGCGCCGCCACCCGGCCCACCGACCGGCTCTGCTGGCGCGCCGTCGAGCACGACGGTGTGCTCGGTGATCCGGGCCGAGGAGGGCGACTCGTGCAGCTCGACGCCCGGGCCCTGGGGGTCGACGAGCACGAGCACCGGCTCGCCGTCGGACCCGGTCGCGGTGACGAGCAGGCGGGCGGCCGCGTCGGCGTACGTCACGCCGACCTTGCGGCCGGACACCGTGCCGCCGTCGTACCGCGTGGCGGGCGGAGCGGAGGTGAGCCCGGAGGTGAGCCCCGCCCCGACCTCGCGGATCGCGGGGGTGAGCAGCAGGTCGCCGGCGGCGACGCCGGGCAGGAGCGCCTGCCGTTGCTCCTCGGTGCCGTGCGCGGCCAGGACGAGCGCGCCGCAGCACAGCGTCTCCCACACCGGCAGGTGGCGTGCGCGGGCGCCGGTCTCGCGGAGCAGGACCGCGACCTCGGCCAGGCCGAGCCCCTCTCCCCCGTGCTCGGCCGGCACCGGCAGCGCGGTCAGGCCGTCGGCCGCAAGCGCCGCCCAGTCAGTCCGCCAGTCGCCGCCGCCGCGCTCGAGCGCCTCGGTGATGACCGAGCGGACCGCGTCGAGCGACTCCGCCCGCTCCGCGTCCGCCTCGGTGTAGCCGTCCGTGTCCACGCCCGTCTCCTCGTCCTCGGTTCCCCGCCCGAAACTGTAACGTGTTCTAGCACAGGTCGACCGAGTCGTGAGGAGGCGATCCCTGTGGCCCTGCCCTCGCCGCGCAGTGCGCTCCGCCGCGTGTACCTGCCGTGGGCCCGGATCCCCGAGGGACGGCTCGTCGAGCTGCCCGGGCGTGGGACGACGTACGTCACCGACACGCCCGGCCCGTCGGCGCGGGCGACGCCGCTGGTGCTGCTGCACGCCCTGGGCTGCACCGGCCTGCTCACGTGGTACCCCGCGATCGAGGCGCTCGCCCGCCGGTTCCGGGTCATCACGCTGGACCAGCGCTGGCACGGCCAGGGCATCCGCAGCGAGGACTTCTCCCTGCGCGACTGCGCCGACGACGTGGCCGCGCTCTGCGACGTGCTGGGTCTGGACAGGGTGCTGGTCGGCGGCTACTCGATGGGCGGCGTGGTCGCCCAGCGGGTCTGGCGCCAGCACCCCGATCGCGTGGCGGGGCTGGTGCTGGCCTCGACGAGCGACCGGTTCCGCAACAACCCCGTCGAGCAGGGGTTCTTCGCCGGGATGGGCGCCACGATGCTCGCCGCCCGTGGGATCTCGCGCTCGCGCACGGCCGTCCGCGCCGCCCGCACCGCGACCGGGCTGCGACCGAGCGACATGCACGACTGGGCGCTGCGCGAGCTGCGCAGCACCAGCCCCTGGGCGGTCGGCCAGGCGCTCAGCGCGCTCGGCGCCCACCACTCTCAGCCCTGGCTGGGCCGCATCGACGTCCCCACCGCGGTCGTGGTCACGCTCGGCGACCGGGTCATTCCCGCCGGGCGCCAGCTCGCGCTCGCCCGGCGGATCCCCGGCGCCACCGTCCACGACGTCCCGACCGGCCACGCCGGCTGCGTGCTCCAGGCCGAGGTGTTCGTGCCGCGGTTCCTCGAGGCGGCCGCCACCGTCGACGCCCGTCGGCGGGACTTCTCCCGGTGACGGTGACCGCCCCTGCCGCGGGACGGCATCCGGACGTCATACGGGCCGAGCACCCGCTTGCTCCGTCCGCATGACGTCCGCGGGTCCAGTACGCCGCGCGCCGGCCCCGGCCTGCTGCTCATCGAGAGCACCGAGCACCTGTCCGCGGTCTACCACGCGCTGAAGTGGTCCCTGCCCGACGATGCCGCGCTCGTCGTCGTCCCTCTCCACGAGACGCCCAAGCTGCGCGGACTCGCCCCCGGTACGACGACGTGGTTGCGCCGGCGGACGGTCCGACCTCCGCGGACATGAGGCGCGAAACCTCATCCGTACCTCTTCGCCACCTGCGCGCCACCTCAGCGCCACCTGCGCGCCACCTCAGCGCCACGCGATGTCGGTTCCATGGGGCGCCCCCCACCATGGAGGGGTCGGAGACACCCGGCAATCCCCCACCGAACGGAGCCATCCCATGACGAACGTCCGCACCGCCGCCGCCGTCCTCGGCGCGACTTCCCTGCTCGCCGCCCCGCTCTCCCTCGTCGCCGCGCCCGCGCACGCCGACGGCCCGGAGAAGGAGCGCAGCTTCCGCGTCGCGGGCGCGGACGTCGACTTCCACGTCGAGAAGGAGGACGGCCGCTTCGACGTCGACGTCGACGTGGACGACGCCAAGCCGGGCAGCAAGTGGCGGATCGTGCTGCGCCACGACGGCAAGGTCTTCCACAACAAGGTCCACCGCGCCGACTCCGACGGCGACATCGACGTCGACAAGCGCCGCGCCGACACCAAGGGCGCCGACGTGTTCAAGGTGACCGTCAAGAAGGTCGGCGGCAAGGGCAAGTCGAGCACCATCCGGATGCGCTGACCCCCTGCCTGTCATGCTCCGCCGCCCGGTGCCCCCGCGCCGGGCGGCGGTGGCATTTCAGCGGCGAACGTCGGCGACGATCTTGGTGATCCCGTTGCCGTAGGTCTCGCTCTCGCGCACGTCGAGCATCGTCTTGTCCCGGTCGGCCTCGCTGAAGAGCCGCTTGCCGGCGCCGAGGAGCACCGGGAAGACCAGCAGGTGGTAGCGGTCGACGAGGCCGGCCTCGGCCAGACCGTGGCCGAGAGTGGCGCTGCCGTGGACGATGAGCGGCCCGCCCTCGGTCTCCTTGAGAGCGGCCACGTCGTCCAGCGAGCGCAGGATCCTCGCCGGCCAGCGCGGGTCGTCCTCGGCGAGGGTGGTGGAGACGACGTACCGCGGCATCGCGTTGTAGCCCGCGAAGTCCTCGGTCATCGTCGGCCAGACCGGCGCGAACGCCTCGTAGCTGCGCCGGCCCAGCAGCATCGCGCCGGCCTCGTCCTGCTCGCGGCCCTTGAGCTCGTAGACCGCCGGGTCGTGCTCGATGTCCCGGACGGTCCACCCGGTGCTGCGGTGGCCGGGCTCCCCGCCGGGCGCCTCCATGACGCCGTCGAGGGACATGAAGGCGGTGATGACGAGGGTGCGCACGGCTGGCTCCTGGGTGGGTGCGGGGGCGGGTCAGCGGGACCGACCCGGCCCGGGGCCGATCCTCATCGGTCCGGTCCGCCGAGCACGTCAGGCGCGTCCAGCGCCGGACGGCCGCTGGCCGGCCCGGTCCACGACCGCGCGCTCGAGGACGGCCGTGGCGCCGTAGAGCACCGCCTTCCCGTCGGGGCCGATCATGTGGTCGCGCGTGCCGAGCAGCCGGCCGGTGGCCGGGTCGAGGACCCACACCGTCCGGGTGCGGAACCGCTCGTCGGTGCGGCTGATGCCGACCCCGCGCCGGCCGATCGCGTCCTGCGCGCCAGGCTCGAGGACCACTCCGGGGATCAGCCGGGCGGCGCGCATCAGCGCACCCGCGAGGTCCGGCGGCAGGAACGTCTCGCGGACCAGGCCGGTCATCAGGTCGAAGACGGCCTGCTCCGGCTCCTGCCCGTCGACCGGCACCGCCAGCGGTTCGAGCTCGTCGAGCAGCCGGTCGGGGTCGGTGGGCAGCGCGGCGAGCCAGGCGTACGTCGGCCGGCGGGCGCCCGCGGGGTCGGGGCCGTAGGTGACGATCGGCCAGTCCTGGCCGAGCTCGCGGATGAGGTTCGCGTCGCCCCCGCGAACGCCGGGGTCCTGGCCGAACCACACCTCGCGCTCGTGCACCTCCCCCAGCACCGGTGCCTCGCCGAAGCGGCCCTCGTTGGCGAGGACGGCGCTGCGCACGTAGATGAACTGGTCCTGCCCGACCACCGGCGCGGCGCGCCGGCTGGCCGTCTCGGCGATGCTCAGCAGCCGGGAGGCCGCGGCCGGAGCCGCCGCGACCGGGCGCGGGTCGGGCTCGGTCGACGGCGACGTACCTCCGGGCAGGGCGGTGGCCAGCAGCGCCACGACCGTGGCCGCGCACGCGGCGACGAGGGCCAGCGGGGCGACCGTGCCGACCGCGGCGCGGCGGCGGTCCGAGCGGAGGATCGCGGTCCGTGTCCGGTGCTCGAGCGAGCGTCGGTGCGCCTCGGAGAGCGTGATCGGCCGCGGCGGCGGGAGCTGGTCGCGGAGCTCGCGCAGGTCGGTGTCGTGGTGGTTCATCGCCGGGCTCCTCGAATGGCTCGCAGGTGGTCGGGGTCGGAGGTGGCGCCGGGTGGCTCGCTCAGCTCGCGCAGCCGGGCTCGGGCGCGGGAGAGCCGGGAGCGCACGGTGCCGACCGGTACGCCGAGGGCGTCGGCCGCCTCGGCGTAGCTGAGCCCCGACCAGACGCAGAGGCCCAGCACCGTCGCCTCGTGGGCGGGCAGCAGCCGCACGGCCTCGGCGGCCCGGGCGAGGGTGGCGGCGTCGTCGAGCCGGCTGACGGCCTCGTCGGCGAAGTCCTCGACCACGCCCGGGCCCGGGCGGCGGGCGAGGAACCCGAGCCGACGCCGCGCACCGCGTCGTACGTTCATCGCCTGGTGGGCGGCGATGCCCAGCAGCCAGGGCCGCAGCGGCCGGTCGTCGTCGGCGATCCGCGCCCGCCCTCGCCACGCGGCGAGGAAGGTCTCGGAGGTGACGTCCTCCGCTGCAGCCCAGCTGCCGGTCAGCCGGTGGGCCAGGGTGAAGACGGCGTCGGCGTGGCCGCGGAACAGCTCCGCGAACGCGTCCTGGTCCCCCGCCCGGAGGGCGCCGCGCACCAGCCGTGCGCCGGGATCCGACGCCTCGGGTTCATCGCTCATGACCTGTACCTGTCCGCGGCCGCCCGGGGGTTCCCGGTGACCTTGCTGACGAGGATCGCCGAATCCGCCTGGCGGCGGGACGTCATACGGACGGAGCCATTTACGGCTCCCTCCGCATGACGTCCCGGGCGGCGAGGTGGGCGCGGACGGCGTCGAGCAGCGCGTCGGCGTCGACCGGCCCGCTCGTGTCGACGGTGACGAGCGGCGCGCCGTCGATCCGCAGCGGCCCGCGGTAGGACTCTCGGAGCCGCCGGATGCCCGCTGCGTGCTCCTCGGGCGTCCGGAGCCGGTCGAGGTGGCCCGGGTGTCGTCGCCGGGCCGCGAACCGGGCCGCGGCCTCCTCGACCGGACAGTCGCAGAACACCTCGACCACCCGGTCGGCGGCCGAGGCCAGCCGGGCGGGGGCGGTCTCGTGGTCCCACCAGTTCACCAGCACGGCCCGGCCGGACGTCTCGGCGAGGCGCAGGAGCACCTCGTCGCTGGCGCGGCTCAGCCGGTGCCGCTGCTCCCGGTCCGCGCAGCCCAGGGTGTCGAAGAGCGCCTCGGATGTCGTCCTTGTCGATCAGCGGCAGGGAGAGGCCGGCGCTGAGCAGACACCCGACCGTCGTCTTCCCGCTCGCCGCCAGGCCGGAGACGACGACGAGCACGGAGTCGGTCACGCGGCCGATCGTGTCAGCAGAAGGACTCCCCCCGCACGGCCGGCCAGGACACGCAGGGCGGCCGGCCCTGCCACGGGCGACCGCGGACTCAGGCGAGGGCGAGGAAGAGCTTCTCCATCTTCTTGACGTCGACGCCGTCGAGGCCGTCGTCGGTGTCGGTCAGGCACTGCTGCAGGCCGGTGGCGACGATGGCGTACCCGGCCCGGGACAGCGCCTTGTTGACCGCGGCGAGCTGGGTGAGGACCGACTCGCAGTCCGAGCCCTCCTCCATCATCTTGATGACGCTGGCCAGGTGCCCGTTGGCGCGCTTCATCCGCGTGATGATCGGCTTGATGTCGGTGGGCTCGAGGTCCATCGGCGTGCTCCTTCCAGGGCGGCGTGAGCCGCGGTGAGGCGTCGACGGGAGGTCGTGCCCCGTCCGAGTCGCTAACTGTACAACCCCCCAGGGGGTTCTGTTAGGTTCGATCCGATAACCCCCCAGGGGGTTAGAACCGGAACGTCGGAAGGACACCCCCATCATGCGCGAGATCGACATCGACCAGGCAGCAGCGGCCCTCGAGGAGGGCGCCGTCGTCATCGACGTCCGCGAGCCCGACGAGTACCGCGAGGGCCACCTCCCCGGCGCGATCAACATCCCGATGACCCGGCTGACGGCGCGTCTGGACGAGCTCGACCCCAGCCGTCCGGTCCACGTCGTGTGCGCCTCGGGCAACCGCAGCAGCGCCATGACCGACGTCCTGGTCGCGGCCGGCTTCGACGCCGTCAACGTCGCCGGCGGCACCGCCGCCTGGGTCCGGTCCGGCCGGCCGACCGAGAAGTGAGGAGGAGATGACCCACCCCATGGACCAGCACCAGACCGCCGCCGCGGGCACTGCTCCCCTGACGGTCCGCACCATCGAGACCCCGTCGCTGGGCGACCGCAGCTACCTCGTCCACGACGGCGAGGTCGCCTTCGTGGTCGACCCGCAGCGCGACATCGACCGCGTCCTGCAGGTCCTGGAGGACGACGGTGTGCGCCTGACCCACGTCCTCGAGACCCACCTCCACAACGACTACGTCACCGGCGGCCTGGCCCTGGCCGAGGCGACCGGTGCGGCGTACCTGGTCAACGGCGCGGACGAGGTCTCCTTCGACCGCACCCCGATCGGCGACAACGACGTGGTCGAGGTCGGCCCGCGGATGCGGGTGCGGGCGATCGCCACCCCCGGCCACACCTTCACCCATCTCTCCTACGCGCTGTCCACCGTCGTGGACGGAGCCGAGCAGCCGTACGCCGTCTTCACCGGCGGCTCCCTGCTGTACGGCGCCACCGGCCGCCCCGACCTGCTCGGCGACCAGCACACCGACGCCCTGGTGCGCCACCAGCACGCCTCGGCGCACCGGCTGGCCAGCGAGCTCCCCGACGACGCCGCGGTCTTCCCGACCCACGGCTTCGGCTCGTTCTGCTCGGCCACCCAGTCCGACGCCACCAGCTCCACCATCGGCCGGGAGAAGCGGTCGAACCCCGTCCTCACCCAGGACGAGGAGACCTACGTCCGCGAGCTGCTCGCGGGCCTGGTCGCCTGGCCGGCCTACTACGCCCACATGGGCCCGGCCAACGCCGCCGGCCCCGCCGCGCCCGACCTGTCCCCGGTCCGCGAGGCCGACGCCGCCGAGCTGCGCCGACGCATCGAGGCCGGCGAGTGGGTCGTGGACCTGCGCACCCGCACCGCGTTCGCCGCCGGGCACGCCCCCGGCACGCTCAACTTCGGCCTCGACGGCCCGTTCTCGACGTACCTGGGCTGGCTCATCGAGTGGGGCACGCCCCTCACGCTGCTCGGCGAGACCCCCGGGGACGTCGCCACCGCCCAGCGCGAGCTGGTCCGGATCGGGATCGACCGGCCCGCCGCCCAGGCGACCGGCGGCCCCGAGCAGTGGACCGAGGACGGCACGCTCGGGAGCTTCCCGACCGCGACCTTCGCCGACCTCGCGCAGGTGCGCCACCACCGCGAGGTGGTCGTCCTCGACGTCCGGCGCGCCGACGAGCACGCCGCGGGCGCCCTGGACGGCGCGCTGAACATCCCCCTGCACGAGCTCCCCCGCCGCGTCGCGGAGGTCCCGACCGGCGAGGTGTGGGTGCACTGCGCGGGCGGCTACCGCGCCGCGGTCGCCGCCTCGTTCATCGCCGCCGCCGGTGGCCGGATGCCGGTCGCGGTCGACGACTCCCTCGACCACGCCGCGCCGGCCGGGCTCCGGCTCGTCGCACCGGACGGACCCCGGGACGCCGGCTGAGATGACGCTGGTCCTCGCGCTCCTGGCCGGTGCGCTGATCGGGCTGTCCCTCGGGGCGCTCGGTGGCGGCGGCTCGATCCTGGCGGTGCCGGTCCTGGTCTACCTGTTGGACCAGTCCCCGGCCCAGGCGACCACCGGCTCGCTCGTGGTCGTCGGGGTCACCTCGCTGGTCGCGGCGGTCACCGCCCACCGCGCCGGCCGCGCGTTGGTCGCGCGCGGTGTCGTGTTCGGCCTCGTCGCCACCGGCGGCGCGGTCGCCGGCGCCAAGGCCGCCGCCCACGTCGACGAGGACGTGCTGCTCGCCGCGTTCGCCGCCCTGATGCTGCTCGTCGGCGGCCTGATGGCCACCCGGCAGCTCCGCCACCGGCGCGGCACGGGGCCGGCGGAGCCCGACGCCCCGGCCCCGCAGCTCGACGACCCGATCATCACCTTCCGACCGACCTTCGCCTGCGCGTGCCCCCGGGCGCTCAAGGTGCTGGTGACCGCCACCGTCGTGGGAGCGCTGACCGGGTTCCTCGGGGTCGGCGGCGGCTTCCTCGTCGTCCCCGCGCTGCTCCTCGCGCTCGCGCTGCCGATGGACAAGGCGGCCGGCACCTCGCTGGTCGTCATCACCATCACCAGCGCCACCGCGCTGGCCGTCCGCGCGGGCTCCGGGCCCGCCCCCGACTGGACCGCCGTGCTCGCACTGACCGGCGCCTCGGCCGCCACCGCCGTCCTCGGGGCCCGCCTCGCCGGCCGGATCGGGACCAGGCGGCTCCAGACCGGCTTCACCGTCCTCGTCCTGCTCGTCGCGCTCTACACCGCGACCCGCGCGGTCCTCGCGCTCACCTGACCCACGCACCACCAGCCCCACACCGGGCCCCCACCGGGCCCCACGAAGGAGAACCCCATGTGCCGACCCACCACCTGCCGTACCTGCCGCAAGACCACCTGGGCCGGCTGCGGCCAGCACGTCGCCCAGGTCAAGGCCTCCGTCCCCGCCGGCCAGTGGTGCCCGGGCCACCCCAAGGCCGAGCGCAGCAGCAGCGGCGGCTGGCTCAGCCGGCTGCTCGGCCGCTGAGCCCAGCGCAGACCGCCGGGACCGTCAGGTCCGCAGCACCCGGTCGAGCGCCTTGCCGCGGGCGAGCTCGTCGACGAGCTTGTCGAGGTAGCGGATCCGCCGCATGAGCGGGTCCTCGACCTCCTGCACCTTCACCCCGCAGACCGAGCCCGTGATCTGCGCGGCGAGCGGGTTCAGCCGGGCGGCCGCGAAGAAGTCCTCGAACGTCGTCCCGGCCTCGAGGTGGTGGGCCAGCTGTTCCCGGTCGAAGCCGGTCAGCCAGGTGATCACCTCGTCGAGCTCGGCTCGGGTCCGGCCCTTGCGCTCGAGCTTGGCGACGTACAGCGGGTAGACCGACGCCACGCTCGTCGTGAAGATCCGGTGCATCCGGCGAGGGTACGCCGCCGGCGACCCGCTCAGGCGCCCGTCGGTCGCCAGATGCCGAGCGCCCGGCCGATCGGCTCGGCGAGCTGCTCGGAGTACGCGGTCGTGACGTGCCCGAGGTCGCGCATGGTGATCGTCGCGCCGACGACCGCGGGGCAGACCCCGCCGGCGCAGAACCACCGCTGCGTGTCGACGAAGTCCGCGCCGGCCCCACGAGCGGCGTCGCGGGCGGCGAGCGTCACCCGGCGCGCGGCCTCGGACGGCCGGTCGAGGCAGTCCTCGAGCGTGGCGCCGCGACGGCCCAGGCAGTCGGCCGGCTCGCGCTCGCGCTTGGGCGCGTCGCCCAGGACGGCGACGCGCTCCGCGTGGGGCTGGACGTCGGCGACCAGGTCGGCGAAGCCGCGCTCCATCGCGGGCAGGATCCGGTCGCGGTCCTTGACGACCTCCTCGTCCACGACGATGCCGCGCGGCGCGGAGCCGGCGATGACGACCAGGTCGGGCTGGAGCTTCTCGACGCGCTTCTGCGCCCAGCGGTTGAAGGAGGTGCACTCGTCGAACGGCTCGTCCAGCTTCGGGTGCAGCGACTCGACGCGGGCGGGGGTGCAGGCGGACTTCACCAGGTAGTAGGTCCGCCAGCCGGCGTGCTCGGCGATCCGCTCGAAGGCAGGCACCCAGTGCCGGCCGTGGGAGTTGCCGAGCAGCACCAGCGTCCGCTCGGCGTCGGTGTCGCCGCGGGCGCACAGCCGCCACGGCGCGGCGCCGTACTCGCACTCCCCCAGGTCGGCCTTGTCGCCCTTGAGGTCGAGCAGGCCCGGCTCGAGCTCGGAGGGCACGGGGTCGCCCTCGCGCGCCGCCCGCGCGCTGGCCTGCACCAGCGCGACCGTGGGGTCCTCGGAGAACCGCTCGCCGGACGGGCCGCCGTCCTGGGAGGCGACGGTGATCGGCGGGGCGTCGTCCTGGACCAGGGAGCGCTCGACGACGAAGCCGGCCACGAGGCTGGCCGCCACCACGACGCCCAGCGAGGCCGGGTAGAGCTGGAGCGTGCGCCGCGTCGACCACGACAGCGTGCGGAACGGCGTCTCGACGAAGCGGTAGGAGGCCCAGGACAGCGCGAAGGTGACCAGCACCGCGAAGGCCGTCCCGCGCAGGCTCAGGTCGCGCCCGAGGTACTGGGTGGCGATGAGGAAGACCGGCCAGTGCCACAGGTAGAGGGAGTACGACGCGTCGCCGACCCACCGAAGCGGGCGGATGCCGAGCATGCGCTGCACGAGCGGCGGGCGGCCGGACCACTCGGCGCCGGCGAGCATGATCGCGCCCGTGCCGAGGACCGGCAGCAGCGCGACGTACCCGGGGAACGCGGTCTCCTCGGTGACGGTGAAGCAGGCGACGACCACCGCGGCCAGGCCGGTCGCGGCGAGCAGGCTGCGGTCGCGCGCGCCGAGCGGGCGCACCAGCCACGGCGCGATGATCGCGAGCAGCGCGCCGACGCCGAACTCCCAGGTGCGGGTGAAGGTGGAGAAGTACGCCGTCTCCGGGCTCACCTCCGAGGCGTGCACCGACCAGGCGAAGCTGGCCACCGTCATCGTGCCCAGCACGACCGCGGCCCGCGAGCGGACCGAGCCGCCCCGGCGGCCGCGGGTCGCCCACCACGCGGCGAGGACGACCAGCAGCGGCAGCACGAGGTAGAACTGCTCCTCGACCGCCAGCGACCAGTAGTGCTGGAACGGCGAGGCGGCGGTGTCCTGGGCGAAGTAGTCGGTCTGCTCGCTGGCGAAGCGGATGTTGGCCGCGAAGAACGCCGTCCACAGCGCGTCGGTCGCGGCGTCCTTGGCCTCGACGACGCCGAGCCACAGCGCGGAGGCCACCAGCGTGGCGACGGTGACGACGGTCGCGGCGGGCAGGATGCGGCGGGCGCGGCGGGCGTAGAACCTCACCAGCGAGACCGAGCCGTCGCGGTCGACCTCCTTGAGCAGGAGGTGGGTGATGAGGAAGCCCGAGACCACGAAGAAGACGTCGAGGGTGACGAAGCCGCCCGGGTAGGGGCTCAGCCCCGCGTGGTACAGCATGATCGCGAGCACCGCGAGGGCGCGCACGCCCTGGATGTCGTCGCGGAAGCCGCGCCGGCTCGCGTCCGGCGGTCGCTGGCCCCGAGAGGTCGGTGCCGACGGGGACGGACGCTGCGGAGAGGGCACGCGGACCTTTCGGGGCGGAGCGGGGTGGTCTGGACGGGCGACGGGCCTGACGTTAACAAGGTCGGCCGGCGCCCCCGGTGAGCGGTCAGGGGCGCTTCGGTGCCGCCGTCGCCTGCGCGCCGTCCTGAGCGCCGTCCTGCGAGCTGGCCTGCGGGGCGTCGCGCTCGCCCGGGTCGTCGTCGCGGAGGAAGAGGTACCAGTAGGACGTCGAGACGAAGACGACCGCGCCGACCAGGTTGCCGACCCCGGCGATCAGCCAGTTGAGCAGCACGTCGCCCCAGCCGAGGTCGGGCACCCCGGCGAACATGGCGGCGGGCAGGAAGAACATGTTGGCGACGACGTGGTCGAAGCCCATCGCCACGAACGCCATGATCGGGAAGAAGATCGCCAGGATCTTGCTGCCCACCGAACTGGCCGCCATCGACATCCAGACCGCCAGGCAGACCAGCCAGTTGCAGCCGACCGCCCGCAGGAACGTCTCCCACACCGAGTGGTCGCTCGCCTTGCCGTGGGCGATGCCGGCCAACCGGTCGAAGGTCATCGCCGCCGCGCTGCCCGGGTCGGCCGAGGAGCTGCCGATCACGCCGCTCTGCACGGCCAGGAAGAACGCGACGAACAGCGCGCCGAGCAGGTTGCCGACCAGGACCAGGGTCAGGTTGCGGGCCACGTCGCCCAACGAGAGCCGGCCCTCCAGCGCGCCCAGCGGCACGAGCATCATGTTGCCGGTGGCCAGGTCCGAGCCGGCGATGACGACGAGGATCAGGCCGAGGGTGAAGGCGGCCCCGGTGAACAGCGTCGGGAGCGTGCCCCACGTGGCCGGGTCCAGGCCGGAGGACACGCTGATCGCGACCATCCCGCCGAAGGCGATGTAGGCGCCGGCGAGGAAGGAGCTCACCAGGACCCGGTCCCAGGACCGGCGGACCTTCTTCACCCCGGCCGCCGCGGCGACGGTCGCGGTCTCCTGCGGATCGCGAGCGGACATCGTGCACCTCCGGGGACGGGGGTCGGCGGTGGCGTCCCTCGGTGGGGGCAGTACCCGGCCGGGCGGAGGGGATGCCCGCGACCTCACGGCCCGCCCAGGACCACCAGCTCCCGGGTCGCGCGGGTCATGGCGACGTACCGGTCCACGGCGGCGGCGAGCCCGCCCTCCCCCGCCCCGAACCGGTCCGGCTCGACCAGCACCACGAGGTCGAACTCCAGGCCCTTGGCCAGGGTCGGGGTGAGGTGGCGGACGCGGGGGCTGTCGAGCACGTCGGGTACGCCGGGCCGCTCGCCGTCGGCGGTGACGACGCAGGCGGTCCCCTCGGCGTGCGCGGCGAGCCAGCCCGCCAGGACCGCCGGGAGGTCGGCGACCCGCGCGTGCCGCACCGGGCGGCCGCCGGTGCGCACCGAGATCGGGACGTTGGCGTCCGGCAGCACGGCGCGGATGACCGGCTCCGCGGCCGCCATCACCTCCGCCGGGGTGCGGTAGTTGATCCTCAGCGAGGCGACCTGCACGTGCTCGAGCCCGACGCGGGCGAGCCGCTCGGGCCACGGCTCGGCGAACCCGTGCCGGGCCTGGGCCCGGTCGCCGACGACGGTGAGGCTGCGCGCGGGGCAGCGGCGCAGGAGCATCTGCCACTGGGCGTCGTCGAGCTCCTGGGCCTCGTCGACGACGACGTGGGCGAACGGCCCGGCCAGGCGGTCCGCCTGCGACCCACCGGGGACAGGGTCGAGGTCGGGCTCGGGGTCGGGGTCGGCCAGGGACTCCTGGAGATCCGCGCCGCGGAGCATCGACATCACCCGCATGTCGGAGTCGTCGATCGCCACCAGGTGGTCGACCACGTCGGCCATCCGGGCCCGCTGGGCGGCGGTCGCGGCCTCCTGCCGGCGTCGGCGCCGGGAGGCGGCAGGGTCGCCGAGGCGGTGGCGGGCGGCGTCGAGGAGCGGCAGGTCCGCGACCGTCCAGGCCCGCGGGTCCTCGCGCCGGAGCAGACGGACCTCCGCGGGGGTCAGCGAGGGCGCGCAGTGCCGGAGGTAGGCCGGCACGGTCCAGAGGTCGCCGACCAGGTCCTCGGCCTCGATCAGCGGCCAGGCCCGGTCGAAGGCCTCGCGCAGCTCGGGGTCGCGCGCCAGGGCGCGGCGTACCTGCTCCGGCGTCGGGTCGGGGTCGTCCTCGTCGAGGTCGTGCTTGTCCACCAGCATCGCCAGCAGCTCCTCCCAGACCTGGTCGCGGGCCTCGTTGTGCGGCGTGCCGGGGTCGGCCGACCCGAACGCCTCGGCCCACTCCGCGGCGCTGAGCCACACCTCGGACCACGGGGTCTGCACGGCCAGGCCCTCGGTCGGCGGCTCCTCGTAGAGCGCGACCGCCGGCTCGATCGCGGCCACCAGGGCGGCGTCGGCCTTGAGCCGGGCGACCTCGGGGTCGGGCTCCGGGACGGCGGTGGCGCCCTCGGGGACCAGGTCGCGCAGCGTGCAGGTCGCCACGCCGTCCTCCCCGAGGCTGGGGAGCACGTCGGCGACGTAGGAGAGGTAGGGCTGGTGCGGGCCGACGACGAGCACTCCCCCGCGCCGGCGGCCGAGCCGCGGGTCGGCGTGGAGCAGGTACGCCGCGCGGTGCAGCGCGACGACCGTCTTGCCGGTGCCGGGGCCGCCGTCGACGACCAGCACGCCGCGGGAGCCGGCGCGGATGATCGCGTCCTGGTCGGCCTGGATGGTGGCCAGCACGTCGCGCATCCGCTCGCTCCGGCTGCCGCCGAGGCTGGCGAGGAACGCCGACTGGTCGTCCAGGGCGGCGTGCCCCGCGAGCCCGTCGGCGGTGAACACCTCGTCCCAGTAGTCGCTGATCCGGCCGAGCGTCCACCGGTACCGCCGCCGGCTGAGGAGCCCCCGCGGGTCCGCGTGGGTCGCGCCGAAGAACGGCTCGGCCGCCGGCGAGCGCCAGTCCACCAGCAGCCGGCGGCCCGTCCGGTCGGTCAGGCCGAGGCGGCCCACGTAGACCGGCTCGCCCTCCGCCGGCACCATCCGCCCCAGGCACAGGTCGAGCCCGAACCGGCGCAGCGTCCTGATCCGGGCGGTCAGCCGGTGCACCTCCTGGTCCCGGTCGAGCGCCGCCTGCCCGTGCCGGCCACCCTCCCGACGTACGACGTCGAGCCGGTCGGCCAGGTCGGCCAGGCTCTGCTCGATCGTCCGCGCGATCGCCGCGAAGTGCTCATCGTCGGCCGCCACCAGCGCCGGGTCGGCCTTCGCCGCCAGCCGGTCGTCGAGGTCGAAGACCCCTCTGCTCCTCATCACGGCGGGCGATTCTGGGTCCGCCCGGGGGTCTTGCCGCAAGCCCCCCGACGCGCTATACCTTGGACATGGCGAGGGGTTCACCCCTCGCCTTTCGTGTGCCCGGAGCCGGTGCGTCGTCCCGCCCGGGCGCCCTCGTCGCGGGTCGTGTGCCTCAGGACGCGCGGGACCGCGACGTCAAGCACACGACCCCGCAGGGCGAGGCCGGGCGGCGCGGCTCGGGCGAACATGGGGCCCGAGCCGCGCACGCGCGCTCCGCCGGGCCGAGCCCCCGCGGCCGCTCGGCGGCGCACGCAGGTCCTTCGGTGCCGGGCGCCGAACGGATGGGTCACCCCGGCGGGCGGCCGCCGGCGGGTCCCCCTCGCCGGCTCGACGCATGGTGGCCGCGCAGCCACCACAGCGCGACCAGGCGGTCGTGGGCGGCGGCGGCCGGGAGGTGCGGGCACGCGGCGAGCGGCACCCCCGCGCGGGCGGCGAGCACACCCTCGTGCCAGGCCTCGAGCACGGCCTGCCGCATGTCCCGGAGCGGGTGGTGGTCCTCCGCGGTCATCGCTCCACGCCCGCCCCGACCGGGCCGGACCCGCCGGAGCCGGTCCCGCCGGGACCGGACCGACGCAGGACGGCAGCCGCGGCCACGAGCAGCAGCACGCCGGCGAGCGCGTCGAGCCACCAGTGGTTGGCGGTGACGACGACGATCGCGGTGGTGAGGACCGCGTGGCCGACCGCCAGCACGCCGAGCGGGCGCGGCCCGGTGCGCACGACGACGTAGGCGATCAGCACGGCCCAGCCGACGTGGAGGCTCGGCATGGCGGCAAGCTGGTTGGCCAGGGCGCCGCCCGCGCCGTCGTACGGCGAGGGGCCGTAGCGCGTCATGGTGTCCACGAACCCCCACTCGGGGAACATCCGCGGCGGCGCGAGCGGGAAGGCCACGTGCACGACGAGCGCGGCGCCGGTCTGCAGGACCACCAGGTTGCGGGCCCAGCGGTACTCCGCCACCGGCCGCCACAGGAAGCCCCAGACCAGGAAGACGACCATGAGCGGGAAGTGCACGCCCGTGTAGTAGACGTTGGCGACGCGGAGCAGGGCCTCGCCGTGGGCCAGCGCGTGGACCGCAGCCTGGAGCGCGGCCTCCGACGGCAGGCCGAGCAGGTCCTGGACCTCGCGCACCCACCGGGCGTTGCGGAACGCGACCAGCTCCCCGTCGTCCACCAGCGCCCGACCGAGCGTGTAGATCCCGAACAGCACCGAGACCAGGGCGAGCTCCGCCGCGGCCCGTCCGGCCACCCGCGGTGCGGGCGGCCGGACGGGCCGGGCGGTGGTGGTCATCCGAGGGTGAGCGGTACGGCGATCAGCCCGCCCGGCTCGCGCCGGCCAACGCCTGGCCGTCGGCGCCACCGTCGGTGTCGGTGTCGGTGTCGGCGGACTTCGCCGGCCGCTCGGGCCGGTAGCGCGGGCCCATCGGCGCGTGCGGAGCCGCACCCGGCCGGTTCAGCCAGCGGTCGACGACCAGGAAGTTCAGCGCGAGGCCGACGATGCCCCAGATCGCGATGACCAGGAGGTCGCCGCCGACGCCGGTGCCGTCGAGGTAGACGAGCGAGCGCGCCAGGTCGACCGCGGCCGGGAGCGGCAGGATGTCGGCCAGCGGGCGGAAGAACTCCGGGACCATGTAGATCGACAGGCCGCCGCCGGAGGCGGGCACGCCGGCCAGCATGACCACGATCATCACCGGGACCAGGGCGCCCAGGCCGCCGACCCGGATCAGGGTGGCGCTCGCCCAGGCGACCGCGAAGACGGTCAGGGTGCCGTACCCGATCAGCTCCAGCGCGTGCCCGTTGACCGCGCCGATGAGCACGTCGTAGAGGAACCACAGCCACACCGAGATCCCGACGGACCACCCGGCGACCAGCGGCAGCAGCTGGCGCGTGCGGGTCAGGTCGGGCGCCCCGCCGCGCATGACGGCGAAGAACAGGAAGCCGGCCATGATCCAGCCCATCCCGACGTACATGCTGTTGCTGCCGCCGGTGTCGTCCTCGGTCAGCGGGGCGATGTCCTCGGTCGCGAGCTCGCCCCCGCCCTCGGCGGCGACCGCCGCGAACATCTGGGTGACCGCGGACTGCTGGCTGGCCCCGGCACCGCCGGCAGTGACGAGCGTCGGGCTCTCGCCCGCGCCGCCCGGGAGGACGTACGCCGCCACGACGTCCTGGCTGCGGATGAGGTCGGTCGCCTCCTCCTGGGAGCCGACCACCTGGAGGTCCAGGTAGTCACCGAGCGCAGGCTCGAGCTGGTCGACGACCTGGCCCGCGGCGTCGGCCGGGCCGACCACCGCGACCGGCATGTCGCGGATGTCGGGCTGGTGCATCGAGAGGCTCATCAGGGTCACGACGGTGACCACGATGCTCAGCGGGAACAGCGCGACCGCGACCAGCCGGCGCCGGTACGGCGCGACCGGCCCGCCCGACAGCGCCGGCAGGGGCGCGTCGGGCTCGGTGTAGAGCGGCCCACCGACGATCAGGTCACCCGAGCGGCGCTCCTTGAGCACGGCCAGGCCCAGGCCCACGACCAGCCAGAGGGCGAGGGTGAGCACGTGGCCCCAGAAGCCGGCGCCGTCGAAGTAGACCGCCGAACGGATCGCCTCGCCGGCCGCGGGCAGCGGCAGCACCCCGTGGAGCCACTGGAGGAAGCCGGGCATGGCGTGGACGGAGAGGGCGAGGTTGGAGGAGGGCACACCGAAGACGACCCACAGCAGCATGCCGAGGAGCACCGCGAACGGGCCGAGCACCTTGGTGAACAGCAGCTGGGCCGAGGCGACCGCGGTGACGGCCAGCGTCCCGACGCCCAGGAACAGCGGGTAGTGCCCGTCGACGGCGCCGACGAGCGGACCGAGGACCAGCCAGACCAGCGAGCTGGTCAGCGCGCCCCAGCCGACCGCGATCGGCAGGAAGCGGCGCACGCGCAGCAGGTTCGGCGTGCCGAGCAGCATGCCGCTCAGCGGCACGTAGCCGGCGAGCATCATGCCCATCGCGGCGAACAGCGCCATCGTCCCCGACCCGTCGCCCTCGGGCAGCGGCACGACGTCGACGGTCTCCACCTGCCAGGACTCCGCGATCGCCGCCGCACCGAGGGTGCGGTCGACCAGCGTCGCCTGGGAGGCACCCGAGGCCATGGCGCGGTAGACCGTCGCCGTCTGGCCCTCGGCGGGGACCGCGATCGCACCGGCGACCTCCTGGTCGCGGACCAGGTCCTCGGCCTCGGCCACGTCGGCCACGCGGCGTACCTCGAGGGCACCGTCGGACCCGGCCTCGAGCTCCTCGGCGAACCGATCGGCCGCGGCACCCGCGCCGACCACGGCGACCGGGAGGTCACGGGGCTGCGGGTCGTGCATGGTGCCCATGTACGTCGCGTACATCATCGTGACGATGAGGAACGGCATGACGAACAGCGCGATCATGCGTCCCTTGCGCTCCACCGGGGTCTCCGGCGGGGGCGGCGGGTACTTCTCGGCGCTCGCGGCGGGGTTCCCGGTCGCGTCGTCGGGGTGGTTCGTGGACAAGTGCTGGTCCCCTCGCGCGCGGGCGGCCGCCGCGGCTGTGCTCGTCGTCGTCGCCCCGGACGAGGCGTCGGGGCGATAGTACGCCGCATGACTTAAAACGCTGAAACGATAGGCTGGCGGCTGCTCCACCCGCCGACGAGAGGGAGTCATGCCGCGTCCGGATGTCCGGCTGCCGCTCCTGGACGCCGCCGAACGACTCTTCGCCGAGCGCGGTATCGCGACCGTCTCCGACCGGCAGGTCGCCGAGGCCGCCGGCAACAGCAACCACTCGGCGGTGCACTACTACTTCGGCGGGCGGGTCGGCCTGCTCGAGGCGCTGGTCGAGCGGCACCACGCCGAGGTGGAGCCCGCCCAGGAGCGGATGTTCGAGCGGTCCGACTCGCTGCTCGGCGACGTCCGCGCGCTGGTCATCCCGCTCACCGACGTCTTCGCCGCCCAGCCCACGCCGTCGTGGCGCGCGCGCTTCCTGCAGCAGGTGATGACCGACCCGGCGACCGCGGACCTGATGCGCTCCGGCGCCGGCCGGCACCCGACCTCGACCCGCATCGTCGCCTCCGTGGCGCAGCGGCTCAGCCACCTCGACCCCCGCACGGTCGAGGCCCGCGGCCGGCTGACCCTGCACCTGGTCATCAGCGCGTGCGCCGAGATCGAGGAACGCGCCCAGGCCTCCGGCGAGCCGGCCCGGTGGGCCGAGGCCGGCGCCTTCCTCTGCGACGCGGTCGGCGGCCTGCTCCAGGCGCCGGTGACCAGCCCGCTCACCGCCCCCGCCGCGGACTGACCAGCCGGACTGACCAGCCGGGCCGGCCGTCGGGGCCGGCTTGCGGGTGCCGGCCCCGTCGTGTCGCTCCGCCACGACGGGCGCCCGCTGCGCCAGGATGTCCGCGGCCCGCCGCACGGAGCGCCGGTCACGACGCGACGGAAGGCACGGCATGCGGGCGATCCTGCTGGGCAGCGGGCTGGCGGTGGTCCTCTCGCTCCTGGGCACGCGGGTGGCAATCGGGTGGTTCATCCGGCACGGCTTCGGCCAGCCGATCCGGGACGACGGCCCCACGACCCACCACGTCAAGCGCGGGACGCCGACCATGGGCGGGCTGGTCATCATCGCCAGCGCGGTGGCGGCGTACCTCCTCGCGACGCTGGTGACTGGGTCACGCCCCACCGCCAGCGGCTGGTTGCTGCTCCTGCTGCTCCTCGGCTGTGGGGCGGTCGGCTTCCTCGACGACTTCATCAAGGTCTACACCCAGCACAACCAGGGCCTCAGCAGCCGCGCCAAGATGGCCGGCCAGACGTTGGTCGCGCTGGTCTTCGGGCTCCTGGCCACCCAGCTCTTCGCCGACGAGCGTGGCGTGCGGCCGGCCTCGCAGTACCTCTCCACCACCCACGACTGGGGGATCAAGCTGCCCCTGGTCGTGGCCCTGCTGCTGATCTGGTTCATCGTGACCGCCTCCTCCAACGGCGCGAACCTCGCCGACGGCGCCGACGGGCTGCTCGCGGGGACGGCGGCGATGGTCTTCGGGGCGTACGCCGTCGTGAACTTCTGGCAGAACAACCACCGTTGCGGCTCCCCCGACGTGGGGGCGTCGTGCTATGAGGTGCGCGACCCGCTGGACCTCGCGGTCGCCTCGGCGGCGATCGCCGCGGCGTGCATCGGCTTCCTGTGGTGGAACGCCAAGCCGGCGCAGATCATCATGGGCGACGTCGGCTCGCTCGCCCTCGGCGGCGCCCTGGCCGGGCTGGCGATCATGTCCCGGACCGAGCTGCTGATGGCCGTCATCGCCGGGCTGTTCGTGCTCGAGACGCTCTCGGTGCTGCTGCAGATGAGCTGGTTCAAGCTCACCCGGCGCGTCACCGGCACCGGGCGCCGGATCTTCCGGATCGCGCCCATCCACCACCACTTCGAGCACCTCGGCTGGGACGAGGTCACCGTCGTCATCCGGTTCTGGATCATCGCCGGGCTCTGCGTCGTGGCCGGCCTCGGCATCTTCTACGCCGACTGGCTCGGCTGACCCGCGTCGGCGCCGCCGCCAGGGTCAACCGCCAGAGAGTCAACCGCCAGGGTCAGCCGCCCGGGTCAGCCGTCGGTGAGCTCCTTGACCACGCGGGCGGGATTGCCGACGGCGACCACGTTGGCGGGCAGGTCCTTGGTGACGACCGCGCCGGCGCCGACGACGGTGTTCTCGCCGATCGTGACCCCCGGCAGCACGATCGCCCCGCCGCCCAGCCAGACGTTGTCGCCGATGGTGATCGGCGAGGCCGCCTCCCACTTGTCCCGCCGCGGCCCGGGCTCGAGCGGGTGGGTGGGGGTGAGCAGCTGGACGTTCGGCCCGATCTGCACGTCGTCGCCGATGGTGATCGCGGCGACGTCGAGCGCCACCAGGCCGAAGTTGGCGAAGCAGCGGGCCCCGATCGTGATGTTCGAGCCGTAGTCGACGTGGATCGGCGGCCGCAGCTCGGTGCCCTCCCCGATCGAGCCCAGGAGCTGCTCGAGGAGCAGGCGGCGCAGCGGCGCCTGCCGCACCGAGGTGGCGTTGTACGCCGCCATCAGGTCCAGCGCCACGGCGCTCGCCTCGCCGATCTCGGGGTCGTCGGCGACGTACAGCTCGCCGGCCTCCATCCGCTCGCGCATCGAGCGGGTGTCGGTCGCCTCCCCGGCGGTCACCGCAGTCCCTCGGCGAGCTCGGTGAGCGCGGCGTCGAGGGTGACCGCAGGCGACCAGCCCCAGCCGCGGGCGCGGTCGGCCACGATCCGGCCGGTCCACACCGGCTCCTCGACCCACTCCGGCTCGACGCCGACGGCCTCCGCGACGGTCCCGAAGTAGTCGCGGGCCCGGGCCGGCTCGGCGGCGAGGTTGACCGGCGTGCACTCCCCCGCGACCGGGCCGCGGGCCGGGTCCTCGGCGTCGGGCACGGCGCCGGTCGCCACGTCGGCGAGGAACGTCGCGAGGTCGGTGACGTGGACCCACGCGAACGACCGGTCCGGGGCGGTACGCCGCGCGGCCGGGTTCTCGCGGATGGCGCCGGGGCGCAGGGTGTTCCACACCGAGGTCGCCCCCGGCCCGAGGATCGCCGGCGGCCGGACGAGCACCCGCGTGATCGCCTCGACGGCGGCCAGCGAGGCGTCGGTGTCGCGCTTGGTGACGCCGTAGTCGCCCGCGTCCTCACCGACCAGCGCGGAGGACTCGTCCACGTCGTCCGCCCCGGGCGAGCGGTCGTAGACGGCGGCCGTCGAGACGTGCACCAGGCGGCGTACCCCGGCGTCGCGGGCGGCCCGGGCGATCGTCGTGGTGCCCTCGACCCCGACGCGGTGCTGGGTCTCGCGGTCCGCGGCCATCGGGTGCACGGTCGTGACGACCGCGCTCGCGCCGTCGACCACCGACGCGGCGAACCCGGGGTCGGAGAACTCTCCGACCCGCTCCTCGACGCCGGACGGCGCCGTCCCGGCCCGACGTACGACGCCGCGGACCCGCGCGCCGCGCTCGACCAGGGCCGCGCAGGTGGCGGCCCCGACGAAGCCGTTCGCGCCGGTCACCACGACGACGGGGGCATCTGCTGCTTGCTCGCTCATGGCGGCCACGATGGCACGCCGCGCCAGGCGCCGCCGGGTCAGCCGGGTCAGCCGGGTCAGCCGACCGAGCTGGTGCCCGACCGGGCGACCGCGGCGCGCAGCGCGTCCAGCTCGACGGGGAAGCGCTGCACCAGGTCCTCGGGGTGCGGCACCGACTCGCGGCACGCGATGACCCCGACGTGCAGGTGGCCGTGGTTCGACATCACCGTGATGTTCAGGCCCGCGCCGTGGAAGACCGGGCCCAGCGGGTAGAGCCCGAGCACCTCGGCCCCGCAGAAGTAGAGCGGCACCGGCGGGCCGGGCACGTTGGAGATCACCAGGTTGTGCACCACGGGGTGGCGCTCGGCCAGGCGCAGCCCGGCGTAGGTCCGCATCGCCAGGCCGAAGGTCCGCGGCGCCGCGAACTCCGCCCAGTCCTGCAGCGCGTCGGCGCTGATCGCGTTGTGGTGCTCCTTGGCGTGCTTGTTGCGGGTCGCCATCTCCTCGAGCCGGACCAGCGGGTCCTCCTCGTCGGTGCCGAGCTTGGCGAAGAGCGCGGAGACCTTGTTGACCCCGGCGGAGCGCTGGGAGGTGCCGTGGACCGAGACCGGCACGGTCGCCAGCAGCGAGTCCTCCGGCAGCTCGCCGCGGTCGGCGAGGTAGGAGCGCAGCGCGCCGCCGGCCACGGTGAGCACCACGTCGTTCACGGTGGTGCCGGTCGCGGCCTTGACCTCGCGCACCTGCTCCAGCTCCATGTCGACCAGCGCGATCGTCCGGTGGCTGGTGATGGTGCCGTTGAAGGAGGTGCGGGGCGCGGTCAGCGGGGCGGCCATGGCGGTGCCGGCCCGGGCCCGCCCGATCGTGCTGGCCACCGACCGCACCGACGGGGTGAGCAGGCGCGCGGCGTGCAGCGGCTTGGTGACGTTGGAGAGGACCGCCCGGCCGAGCAGCTCGAGGTGGTCGGCGTCGCGGCCGTAGCGCTGGTCGTCGGCCGTGCCCAGCGGCGGGGCCTCCGGCTCGAGGCTGCACAGGTGCGAGACCAGGTTCGCGCCGGAGACGCCGTCGACGGTGGCGTGGTGCATCTTCATGAACACCGCGACCAGGTCGTGGCCCAGCCCGGCGTCGTACCCCTCGATCACCCACATCTCCCACAGCGGCCGCGAGCGGTCCAGCGGCAGGCCGGCGAGGTGCCCGGCCAGCTCGGTGAGCTCGGCGAGGCCGCCCGGGCGGGGCAGCGCGAGGCGGTGCACGTGGCGCTCGATGTCGAACTGCTTGTCGCGCACCCAGATCGGGTGGTCCAGGCCCAGCGGCACGCGGCGCAGCTTGCGGGTGAAGGCGGGGGTGTCGCGGACCCGCTCGTCGATCGTCGCCTGGAGCCGGGCGAAGGAGTACTCCTCGGGCATCGTGGACGGGTCGAGCAGGATGAAGCCGCAGACGTGCATCAGCTGCGACGGCGTCTCCAGGTAGAGGAAGCTCGCATCGAGCCCCGACAGCCGGTCGAACATCGCAGGTCCCCCTCGGATAGAACGTGTTCTCAGTGTGCAACGCGCCGCGGCGCGACACGTCACGCGGTCGTCCGCGTGACGCACCTCAATTGCGGACTACTCTCGTCGGCATGTCGTTCCTGCGCCGTCAGATCGTGACCGCCGCGCTCACCGCGAACGCGATCCGGCCCCTGCCCGGCTTCCGCCCCGGCATCCCCGCGTTCATGGCCGGCTGGCTGGTCGGGGAGCTCGCCCCGCACGCGCTGGCGCTCACCGTCGCCGACGCCGCCGCGCACGCCCGCGGCCCGCGGCGCGACGTCCGCGGGCTGGCGCTGGCGGCCGCGAGCACGGCGGGCCTGTCCTACCTCGTCTGGCAGGCCCGCAAGGTCCAGCACCAGGCGGAGGACAGCCTGGTCGAGGCGCTCGGCGCCGACTACGTCGAGCAGCTCGACGCCGAGCCGACGCCCGCCGACCTGGCGGTGCCGTGGCGGCGCCTGGTCAACCCCTTCCGCATGCGCGACGCCCGCGTCCGGGTCGAGAAGAACATCGCCTACGACCCCGCGATCGGGAAGCGCGGTCTCCTCGACGTCTACTCCCCCGCCGACGGCGTGCCCGACGGCGGCGCACCGGTGCTGATCCAGGTGCACGGCGGCGGCTGGACGATCGGCAACAAGGACCAGCAGGGCATCCCGCTCATGCAGCACCTGGCCGGCAAGGGCTGGGTGTGCGTGGCGATCAACTACCGGCTCTCCCCGCGCGCGGAGTGGCCCGCCCACGTCATCGACGTGAAGAAGGCGATCGCCTGGGTCAAGGCCAACATCGCCGAGCACGGCGGCGACCCCGACTACATCGCGATCACCGGCGGCTCGGCGGGCGGCCACCTCGTCGCGCTCGCCGCCCTCACGCCCGGCGACGCGGCGTACCAGCCCGGCTTCGAGGACGCCGACACCTCCGTGCAGGTCGCGGTGCCGCACTACGGCGTGTACGACTTCGCCGGCTCGACCGGCACCCGGGCCGCCGAGCAGCTGCGCGACCTCTTCCTCGCCCCGCGCGTGCTCAAGACGACCTTCGCGGCGGACCCGCAGGCCTTCGAGGACGCCTCGCCGATCCTGCGGATCACCCCCGAGGCGCCCGACTTCTTCGTCCTGCACGGCGCCTACGACACGCTCGTCCCGGTCGCCCAGGCGCGGGCCTTCGTCGAGAAGCTGCGGCGGATCTCGAAGCGTTCGGTGGTGTACGCCGAGCTGCCCGGCGCCCAGCACGCCTTCGACATCTTCCCCTCGATCCGCAGCTCCCACGTCGTCCGCGCCATCGACCGCTACCTGCACTGGCACTGGAACCAGTACCGCCGCGAGCGCGGCCGCGTCGCCGGCTGACGCCCCAGCCACCCGCGGCCGGTTGAGCAGCGAGCGCCAGCGAGCGTGTCGAAACCCCGCGAGAGACCCACCACCCCAGGCCCCGCACACCTCACCGGGCC
Organism: Nocardioides marmotae; assembly: GCF_013177455.1. Classification (NCBI taxonomy): domain Bacteria; kingdom Bacillati; phylum Actinomycetota; class Actinomycetes; order Propionibacteriales; family Nocardioidaceae; genus Nocardioides; species Nocardioides marmotae. The sequence goes on along the minus strand of NZ_CP053660.1, from coordinate 1,918,871 downwards.
TCGACACGTCAGGCCCGGCGGCCCTCCCGCCCCACCCCCGCTGGTTGAGCAGCGAGCGCCAGCGAGCGTGTCGAAACCCCGCGAGAGACCCACGACCCCAGGCCCTGCCGACCTCACCGGGCCTCGACACGTCGGGCCCGGCGGCCCTCCTGCTCGACCAGCAGTACGCCCGCGACCCCCGCTGGTTGAGCAGCGAGCGCAAGCGAGCGTGTCGAAACCCCGCGAGAGTCCCACGACCCCAGGCCCTGCACACCTCACCGGGCCTCGACACGTCGGGCCTGGCGGCCCTCCCGCTCGACCAGCGGTGCGGACGCTCAGGCGGTGATGGCGGCGCCGGGGGCGGACTCACCGAGGAGCGCGTCGCGGCGGGCGACGAGCTCGGCGACGGCGTCGAGGAAGCGGACCGTGCTGTCGCCGACGGCGAGGTCGTCGAAGTAGTGGTGCCGCATCGCCACCCGCGCCAGGTGGTGCTCGTCGTGCGCGAGCCGGGCGGTGAGCAGCTCGGTCAGCGCGGACACGTCGACGTCGTCGAGGACGTCGGCGCAGCGGCTGACCGGGACCTCCTGGCGCAGCCGCTCGGCGTCGTGGTGGCGGTCGGTGATGAAGATCGGCCGCTCGGTGCGCAGGTAGAGCCAGTCCAGCCCGACCGAGGAGACGTCGGTGACCATCGCGTCGCAGTCGGGCATCACCGCGAGGATGTCGCCGAGGAGGATCGCGACGTGGCCGGCGTCCGGCTCGCGGCGTACCGCCTCGTCGAGCAGCGCGAGGATCGCGCGGTGCCCGTCGCGCACGCCCGGGGTGGTGCTGGTGACGACCTTGGGATGCGGCTTGTAGACCAGGCGCACGTCGGGCACGGCGAGGATCGCGCGGACGACGTCGGGGCCGATGGTGTCGACCGAGGTGTAGTCGTTGTACTCGGCGTCGCCCTCCCAGGTCGGCGCGTAGAGCACGGTGCGCCGGTCGGTGGGCTCGAGCAGCGGCTCGAGGCGGAGGTCCAGCTGGGGCCGGCCGGTGCGCACGAGGCGCGAGGTGTCGAGCTCCAGCAGCCCTGCGACGTGCCGCTGGACGGCGGCCTCGCCGGCGACGAAGACCCGGTCGTAGGCCTTGGCGTTGTTGCTGGCCATGCTCTGCTTGTCGCTCTCGCCGTGGTTGATGTGCACGTGCAGCGCCCGGCCGTGGAGCAGCGACTGGAAGTTGAGCATGGAGTTGTTGCAGTACAGGACGACCTTCGGGTCGACCGCGGCGTACAGCTCGGTCAGCTCGGGGAACGACACCGCCAGCTCGACGGGCAGGGACGTGTGCGCGGCGAGCAGCTCGGCCGCCGCCGGGTCCCGCGCGACGACGGCCACCGGGTGCTGCTCCTGGAGCAGCTCGAGCACCGGCAGCCACTGCACCAGCTGGTAGGTGCGGGTGGTGTCGTCGGCGAAGTAGGCGAGGATGGCGGCGTCGTGCACCGGAGGATCGTACGGGTCCGCACGACCCGCGCAGAATCGGCCGAAAAGGTGGCCTGACCTGCGCTATCGCGGCAGTCCGAGGATGCGTTCGCCGGCGACGTTCCGCAGCACCTGGGTGGTGCCTCCGGCGATCGAGAGGCACCGGGTGTTGAGCATCTCCCAGACGTCGGCGCGGACGTCCTCGGCGTCGGTCAGCGCCCGGTCGCCGTGCAGCGAGACGACCAGCTCCGAGGCGTCCTGGCGGTTGCGGACGCCCAGCAGCTTGGCCACGCTCGACTCGGGGCCGGGACCCTGGCCGGCGAGCGAGCGCAGCGTCGAGCGGACGCCGAGCAGCGAGCAGACCGTCGAGAGTGCGACCGCCTGACCCACCCGCACCTCCTGGGCGGCGGTGAGGCCGACAGCGGCGAGCTCGACGGCGCGCTCGGTGCTCTTGGCGAGCCGGCTGCCGGCCATGGCGACCCGCTCGTTGGCCAGCGTGGTCCGGGCCAGCCGCCAGCCGTCGCCGGGCTCGGCGACCAGCATGTCGTCGGGCACGAACACCTCGTCGAGGAAGACCTCGTTGAACAGCGCCTCGCCGGTGATCTCGCGCAGGGGCCGCACGTCGATGCCCGCGGAGCGCATGTCGACGAGGAAGTAGGAGATGCCCCGGTGCTGGGGCGCGTCGGGGTCGGTGCGCGCCAAGCAGATCCCCCAGTCGGCGCGGTCGGCGACCGAGGTCCAGACCTTCTGCCCGGTGAGCCGCCAGCCGCCCTCGACCTTCTCCGCCCGCGTGCGCAGGGAGGCGAGGTCGGAGCCGGAGCCGGGCTCGGAGAACAGCTGGCACCAGACCAGCTCGCCGCGCAGCGACGGCGCGACGAACCGCTCGCGCTGGGCGTCGGTGCCGTGCTCGAGGATGGTGGGCAGCGCCCAGCCGGCGATGACGATGTCGGGCCGGGTGACGCCGGCCCGCGCGAGCTCGGTGTCGATGACGAGCTGGGTCACCGCGTCCGCGCCGATGCCGTACGGCGCCGGCCAGTGCGGCATGAGGTAGCCGGCGTCCACCAGGGCGGCCCGCCGCTCGTCCTCGGGGCGGGCCGCGATCGCCTCGACCCGCGCGCGGACGTCGGCCCGGACCGCCTCGTCCCGCCCCTCCAGGTCGACCTCGAGCCGGCGCCGGGTGCCGCCGACCGCGCGGGCGGTGAGCCGGCGGGCGGCCTCGTCGGTGCTGCCGAGCAGGCTGCGCAGCGCGACCGCGCGACGCAGGTAGAGGTGGGCGTCGTGCTCGAAGGTGAACCCGATCCCGCCGAGCACCTGGATGCAGCTCTTCGCGACCTCGACCGCGCCGTCGAAGCAGGTCACCGCGGCGACGTCGGCGGCGAAGGCCCACTGGTCGTCGTCGGCCCCCGCCGTCCCGGGCCGCGCGGCGGACGCGACGTCCCAGGCGGCCCCGGTGATCGCCTCGACGGTCTCGAGCATCTGCGCGCACAGGTGCTTGACCGCCTGGAAGGCGCCGATCTTCTGGCCGAACTGCTCGCGCACCTTGGCGTACTCCACCGCGGTGTCCAGGCACCAGCGGGCCAGCCCGGCGGCCTCCGCCGCGGCGTACGTGACGGCCGTGCGGTGCAGCAGCTCGCGGGAAAGCCCCGGCACCGCGACGCCGGCCGCGGGGTCCTCGACGGTGACGGCGCCGTAGCGGCGGCTGAGGTCCAGGCCCGTGCCGGGGGTGACGGTGACCGCCTCGACGGGCAGCACCCGCCACCCGTCCGCGACCTCGGCCAGCACGTGCGTGGCCGAGGGGACGTCCCAGACCAGGTCGGAGAGGCCGATCGCGACGACGGCTCCCCCGCCGATCGCCGCGGCGACCTCGGTCTCCCCGAGCAGCGCCTGCGCGACCACCGGGCCCAGCAGCGGGCCGGGCACCAGCTCCCGGGCGCAGGCCTCGAGCGCGACCGCCTGGTCGAGCTCCGAGCCGCCCCCGCCGCCGGCCGCCTCGGGCAGCCCGATCGTCGCGACGCCCATCTCCGTCACGGCCTGCCAGGTCGCGGCGAACGGCTCGGCCGCCTCGCCCTCGGCGGCCCGGACGAGCGCCGGCCCGTCCAGGCTCGCCGCCCACTTGCGCAGGCTGTCGGCCAGCTCGACGTGCTCGTCGGAGATCCCGATCGACATGGGTGTCCTTCCAGGCGGTGCGGCCGCCGACGGCCGGGTGCAGAACTAGAACGTGTTCCAACCCTACTAGTCTGGCGCCGTGACGAACACGGCCGACCACGCGACCGCCCAGCCCACCGACGGGCCCACCGACTGGCTCGGCCACGCCCTCGCCGCCAAGGGCTTCATGCCCGAGGACGAGGGCATGCTGCTGCACCGGGTGGCGCTCGAGCGCCTCGCCCACGGGCCGGCGCTGGAGGTGGGGACCTACTGCGGCAAGTCGGCGATCTACCTCGGCGCCGCGGCGCGCGAGGTCGGCGGCCCGCAGGCGGTCGTCTTCACCGTCGACCACCACCGCGGCTCGGAGGAGAACCAGGCCGGGTGGGAGCACCACGACGCCAGCCTCGTCGACCCCGAGCTCGGCGTGATGGACACCCTGCCGACCTTCCGCCGCACCCTGCGGCTGGCCGGCCTGGAGGACCAGGTCGTCGCCGTCATCGGCCGCAGCACCACGGTCAGCGCGCACTGGCGCACCCCGCTGTCGATGCTGTTCATCGACGGCGGGCACGCCGAGGAGCACGCGCAGAACGACTACGCCGGCTGGGCCCGCTGGCTCGAGGTCGGCGGCCTGCTGGTCATCCACGACGTGTTCCAGCACCCGGCCGACGGTGGCCAGGCGCCGTACCACGTCTTCCTGCGGGCGCTGGCGTCCGGCGCCTTCGAGGAGGTCGAGGCGCTGGGCTCCATGCGGGTCCTACGACGGACGGCCGGCGCTCCGGGCGAGCTCGTCGGCTGAGGCGCAGCCGCATTCCAGCGCCAGCTCGGAGAAGTGCGGGGCCAGCGAGGTCCCGCGCATGATCCCCGACCCGGCGCTCGCGTGGCCGGCGACCTCGCCGAGCGCGTCGACGGCGAGGACCACGGCGGCGGCGGTGTACGTCGTCCACTCGTGGGGCCAGTTGACGTCGTCGCCGAAGACCCAGCCGGTCCAGTACTTGCCGTCCTCGGCGCGCAGGTGCTGCATGTCGGCCAGCAGGCCCATCGCGCGGCGGTGGTCGCCGATCGCGTCGAGGGCCATCACCAGCTCACAGGTCTCCGCGCCGGTCACCCACGGGTTGGTGTCGACGCAGCGGATGCCGAGGCCGGGCACGACGAAGTCGTCCCACCGCGTCTCGAGCAGCGCGAAGGCCGCGTCGCCGCGGACCGCGCCGCCGAGGACCGGGTAGTACCAGTCCATCGAGTACGTCGCCTTGTCCAGGAACAGGTCGCGGTGCTCGCGCACGGCGTGGCCGAGCCGGCCGCCGGCCAGCTCCCACTCCGGCTGCGGGTCGTCGAGCAGGTCGGCGAGCGCGACGCCGGCCCGCAGCGACTGGTAGATGCTCGAGGAGCCGGCGAGCAGCGCGCCCTCCTCGGTCGGGGTCCACCGGATCCCGCCGAAGGGCAGCTGCTGGCCGACCACCCAGTCCAGGCCGGCGCGCACGCTCGGCCAGAACCGCTCGACGAAAGCCAGGTCGCGGCGGACCAGCCAGTGGTGCCAGAGGCCGACGGCGAAGTACGCCGACATGTTGACCTCGCCGCGCTCGTCGTCGACCTCGCCGGCCACGATCTTCATCGGCCACGAGCCGTCGGCGCGCTGCATCGTCGGCACCCAGGCGTAGGCGCGCTCGGCGGCCTCGACCTGGCCGCCGACGAGCATCGCCATCGCGGCCTCGACGTGGTTCCAGATGTCGACGTGCTCACCCGTCGTCCACGGGACCGCACCGGAGGCCTCCTGCATCGCCGCGATCGAGGCGGCGGTCTCGGCGACCTGGGAGGCGCTGAGCACGCCCTCGACGTACGGGAGCAGCTCAGACATCGGCACCCGCGGCGGGCTTCTGGAAGTAGAGCACCATGCTCTTGCCGATGAGCGGGTCGAGGACCTTGCCGGCCACCTTGAGCGCGGTGGGCTGCTTCATGATCTCCCAGACCAGCAGCTTGTGGTACGCCTTCGCGAGCGGGTGCTCGTCGTTGGTGACGCCGACCGCGCACTTGATCCACCAGTACGGCGTGTGCAGGCCGTGGGCGTAGTCCTTGCCCAGGAAGACCATCGCGTCGCCGGGGGTGCCGTCGTTGGGGCGGCCGGCCTTGGTGACCTTGTCGATGAGCTCGTGGTCGGTGTAGATGCGGATGTGGCCGCCCTCGGCGTTGTGGTAGTCCGAGGAGAGCTTCCAATTGACGACCTCCGGCAGCCAGCGGGGCACCGAGATCGCCAGGGTGCCGCCGGGCCGCAGCACGCGGACCATCTCCTTGATCGCGTCGACGTCGGCCCAGATGTGCTCGAGGACCTCCGCGGCGACGATCCGGTCGAACTCGCCGTCGGCGAAGGGCAGCTGGAGCGCGTCGCCCTCCTTGACGTCGGCCTCGGCACCCTCGGGCACCTCGCCGGCCTCCTTCATCGCGACGAAGAGGTCGCGCACGTTGGCCAGCTCGTCGGCGTCCATGTCGAACGCGATCACGTCACCGCCGCGGCGGTACATCTCGAAGGCGTGCCGCCCGGCGCCGCAGCCCATGTCGAGCACGCGGTCCCCCGGGCGCAGCCCGAGGCGGTCGAAGTCAACGGTGAGCACGGTGGTTCCTCTCGTCCGACGGACCCGCGGCGCGTTCGCGGCGGTAGTCCTCGATCACTTCCTCGTACGCCGCGGCGACCTTGACCGCCACGGCACGCCAGCTGAACATCTCCTCGACCCGGCGGCGACCCGCGGCACCCATCCGGGCGCGACGCTCGGGGTCGTCCAGCAGCGCGCCGAGCGCGTGGGTCAGCTCGCCGACGTCGCCGGGGGTGACCAGGTCGGCCGCCTCGCCGTCGGGGCCGGTCACCTCGGGGATGGCGCCCGCCCGCGAGACCACCAGCGGCGTGGCACAGGCCATCAGCTCGGCGGTCGGCAGCGAGAAGCCCTCGTAGAGCGAGGGCACGCAGGCGACCTCGGCCGAGCCCATCAGGTCGACCAGCTCGGCGTCGCTGACGCCGCTGACGAACCGGACGCTGTCGCCGATGGCGTACTTGTCGATCAGCTTCTCGGTCGTGCCGCCCGGGCGGGGCTTGGTGATGAGCACCAGCTCCACGTCGCGCTCGGTGCGCAGCTTGGCGAAGGCCTCCAGCAGCGTGGCGATGCCCTTCATCGGGGCGTCGGCGCTGGCCATGGCGAGGATCCGGCCCGGGACCCGCGGCTTGGTCGGCGGCTTGAAGCCGTCCTCGACGCCGAGCAGGATCACCTGCATCCGGGCCGGGTCGACGCCGAAGTCCTTGGCGATGTCGCGCTTGGAGGCCTCGGACGGGGTGAGGATCTTGCGGGCGGCGCGGGCGACCTTGGCCTGCATCCGCAGGAAGCCGTACCAGCGCCACAGCGTGAACTTCCGCCACGGGTTGCGGGTCTGCGCGATGTCGATGCGCCGGTCGAAGGTGATCGGGTGGTGCAGCGTGGTGATGAGCGGCAGCCCCATCTTCTCGATGTCGAGCATGCCGTAGCCGAGCACCTGGTTGTCGTGCACGATGTCGAAGTCCTCGACGCGGTCCCGCAGGACCCGCGCGACGCGGGAGCTGAAGGTCTTCGGCTCCGGGAAGCCGGCCGCGCACATTGTGAGGAACTCCTCGACGTCGATGCGGTCGCGGAACTCGTGCAGCTTGGGCACCCGGAACGGGTCGGGCTGGCGGTAGAGGTCCAGGCTGGGGACCTTGGTCAGCCGTACGTCGGGGTGGTCGAGCTCGGGGTAGGGCTGCCCGGAGAACACCTCCACGTCGTGGCCGAGGTTGGCCAGCTCGCGGGTCAGGTGCCGCAGGTAGATGCCCTGCCCACCGGTGTGGGGGGCGCTGCGGTAGGACAGCATCGCGATCCGCACGCGTCACGACCTTTCTCGACGTTGCCGTTGCCGACATCCGGACACACGCCGGATGCTTGACACGCCGGGCCGGACGAACTGGAACGTGTTCCTATCATGGACTACGTACCGGTAGCCTAGTGCCACATACCGGCGGTCGGGTTCCGGTTCCGCATCACGCCGGTCTAGGCAGGACAATGGGCGTCATGACCGTCACGAGCACCCGAGGACAGCGCCGATGAGCACCATCAACTCCCTCAACGTGGAGGATCTCGGATCCGCCGCGCAGCGCGACCGCCGCAAGCGGATCCTCGACGCCACGATCGACCTCGCCACCAAGGGCGGCTTCGACGCGGTGCAGATGCGCGCCGTCGCGGACCAGGCCGAGGTCGCCCTCGGCACGCTGTACCGCTACTTCCCCTCCAAGATCCACCTGCTCGTCAGCGCGCTCGGCCGGGAGTTCGAGCGCACCGAGGCCGCCCGCCGCGACGTCGAGGTCCCCGGCGACACCGCCTCCGAGCGGGTCATCAACGTCCTCAAGGGCACCACGCGCGGCCTGCAGAGCAGCCCGCACCTGACCGAGGCGCTGACCCGCGCGTTCATGTTCGCCGACGCCTCGGTCCAGGCCGAGATCCACCAGGTCGGCATGCTGCTCACCTCGATGCTCACCCGGGCCATGCACCCCGAGCAGCCCGAGCCCACCGACGACGACATCGCGATCGCCCGTGTGATCGGCGACGTGTGGCTCTCCGCCCTCGTCGGCTGGGTCACCGGCCGGATGACCGCCGCCGAGACCGGCGCCCAGATCGAGCGGGCCGTCCACCTGATCCTGCGCGACTGACGACGTTTTATCGGCCGGCCGATAGAACTGTCGCCGGGCCGATGAAGCTTCAGCGGCCAACCGGCAGCTTTGTCGGCCGGCCGCTGAAGCTGTCGCCGGGCCGATGAAGTTTCAGCGGCCAACCGGGAGCTTCAGCGGCCGGCCGATGAAACTTCCCGTTCCAGGACGATCAGGCCGGCGGGTCAGTCCAGGAACGCGGCGGTGGAGCCACCGAGCTCGAGGGGGTCCAGGCCGAGCTTGCGGTGGTCCCAGCTGCGGACCCGGTCGACGTCGAGGCGGACGACGACGCGGTTCTTGGCCATCAGCTCCACGAACGGGCGGAGCTCCTCGGTGTACGGCGCGTTGTAGCGCTCGAAGACGTTGACGCAGACGTCCCAGACGGTCTTCTCGTCGTCGACCACGACGCCGTTGCCCTCGAGGGAGACCCCGCGCAGCTGGTCGTAGGTGTGGCCGGTCTCGACGAGGAAGCTCATCCGCGGGTCCCGGCGGAGGTTGACGACCTTCTGCGACTTGGCCTTGGTCTCCAGCCAGACGTGACCGTCGAGCCAGGCGTACCACATGGCCACGAGGTGGACCTGGCCGTTCGGGCCCATCGTGGCGACGGTCGAGCTGCGTTGCTGGGTGAGGAAGGTGTCCACCTCGTCGGGGGACATCACTACTTGGGAGCGCTGGTTTGCCATGCCCAGAACCTAGTGCTCAGCCACCGAACGCGTGGGTGGACGTCACACCGCCGTCGATGGCGATCTCGGCGCCGTTGACGTACGCCGACTCCTCGGAGGCGAGGTAGACGTACAGCGGGGCGATGTCCGCAGGCGTCCCGACCCGGCGCAGCGGCACCTTCGAGGCGCCGTACTCCATCGCGGCGTCGCCGCCGTGCACGCGCGTCATGGGGGTGTCGATCATCCCGGGGTGCACCGAGTTGACCCGGATGCCGTGGGGGCCGAGCTCCATCGCGGCGCACTTGGTCATGCCACGGATCGCCCACTTCGTGGCGGCGTACGCCGCACAGCCCGCCATGCCGGCCAGGCCCTCGACCGAGGAGGCGTTGATGATCGAACCGCCGCCGTTCGCGCGCATGGTCGCGGTGACGGCCTGCATGCCGAGGAAGCAGCCGAGCTGGTTGACCCGGAAGAGCAGCTCGACCTCGTCCTGGGGCATCGTGGCGATCTCGCCGAAGCGCAGCAGCCCGGCATTGTTGGCCAGCACCGAGACCGGCCCGAAGCGCGCGTTCGCGTCCTCGACGACCGAGGCCCACGAGGCGGCGTCGCCGACGTCGTGGTGCGCGAAGTGCGCGCGACCGCCGGACTCCCCCGCCACCTGGCCCGCCAGCTGGTCGGCGAGCTCCTGCCCGGCGTCCTTGGCGATGTCGGCGAGGACCACCGCGGCGCCCTCGGCGACGAAGGCGCGGCTGATCGCGGCCCCCTGGCCCATCGCGGCACCGGTGACGATGGCGACCTTCCCGGCGAGACGTCCCATGACCAGCCTCCTCAGACCGTCAGCTGCATGATCGAGTCGGCGGCGAACCCGACCGCGGGGTCGCGGCCGTCGAAGTAGCCGCCGACCTGCTTGGCGAGGTCCTCGAGGTCCCAGACCGACCCGGAGGCGTCGAAGCGCTGCTCGACGACCGGCGCGGCGACGAGCGCCACCATCCCGCCGTACACGACGAAGACCTGGCCGGTGATCGCCTCCGCCGCCGGCGAGGCGAGGTAGGCCACGAGCGGCGCGACGTGGTCGGGCGAGTAGGGGTCGACCTCCTGCCCGGAGGTGTCCTCGCCGAAGACGCCGGCGGTCATCGCGGTGCGGGCACGCGGGCAGATCGCGTTGGCGCGGACGCCGATCCTGCCCAGGCCGCGGGCGGTCGAGAGCGTGAGCGCGGCGATGCCGGCCTTGGCGGCGGCGTAGTTCGGCTGGCCCGGCGAGCCGCCGAGGAAGGCCTCGCTGGCGGTGTTGACGACCCGCCCGTAGACGGGGCCGTCGATCTCCTTCGACCTGCCCCGCCAGTACGCCGCGGCGTTGCGCGAGAGCAGGAAGTGGCCGCGCAGGTGGACCCGGATGACCGCGTCCCACTCCTCGTCGGACATGTTGAACAGCATCCGGTCGCGCGTCATGCCGGCGTTGTTGACGACGATGTCGAGCGAGCCGAAGCCGTCCACGGCGGCGGCGACCATCGCGTCGGCGGTCGAGCGCTCCGCGACGTCGCCCTCGACGACGGTCGCCTCGCCGCCGCGGGCACGGATCTCCTCGACCGCCTCGTCCGCGGCGCCGGGCAGGTCGTTGAGCACGACCTTCGCCCCGGCGGCCGCGAGGGCGAGCGCCTCGGCCCGGCCGAGCCCGGCGCCGGCGCCGGTGACGACGGCGACGCGGCCGTCGAGGGAGAGGTCCTCGCTGCTGGTCATCGGGTCAGCCCTCCAGGGAGATCGCCGCGCGCGGGCAGGCCGCCACGGCTCGTCGGACGTCGCCCTCGGTCTCGGGCGTGGTCTCGTCGGCCTTGACCAGGAGGTAGTCGTCGTCGTCGAGCTCGAAGACCTCCGGTGCCATCGCCTCGCACAGCGCGTTGGACTCGCAGAGGTCGAAGTCGACCTTGATCGTGCTCATGACTGGTTCCCTTCACTGGAGTGGCCGGGGAAGACGTGGGCGGTCGGGTCGATCGCCACCGTCGCGTTGTTGACGGCGGTCGCGGCCTCGCCGAAGCCGACGGCGATCAGCCGGACCTTGCCGGGGTACTCGGTGATGTCGCCCGCCGCGAAGACGCGCGGCAGGTTGGTGCGCATCGCGGAGTCGACGACGACGTGCCGCTTGCGCACCTCGATCCCCCACTCCTGGAGCGGGCCGAGGTCGGCGAGGAAGCCGAGCGCCGCGACCACCGCCTGGGCGGGGTACGTCGTGGGCTCACCGTCGACGGTGATCTCGACCGACTCCAGCGCCCCGGCGCCGTGGAGCGCGGTGACCTCGGCGCGGGTGAGGATCTCGACCGAGGAGTCCCGGACCTGCTGGACGGTCCGCTCGTGGGCGCGGAAGGCGTCGCGGCGGTGCACCAGCCGCACCGAGCCGGCGACCGGCTCGAGGTGCAGGGCCCAGTCGAAGGCGCTGTCGCCGCCGCCCACGATGACGACGTCCTTGCCGGCGTACGGCGCGAAGCTCGGCACGAAGAACTCCAGCCCCCGCCCCAGCCAGCCCTCGCCGGCCGGCAGCGCCCGCGGGCTGAACTTGCCGATGCCGGCGGTCACCAGCACCGCCCCGGCGCTGACCCGGGTGCCGTCGTCGAGGTGGACGACGACCCCGTCGTCGTGGTGCTCCAGGGTGGTCGCGGTGCGGGCCAGCAGGTACGTCGGGTCCGCGGTCGCGGCCTGCTCGACGAGACCGGCCACCAGGTCGCGGCCCTTGACCGCAGGGAACCCGGCGACGTCGAGGATCATCTTCTCGGGGTACATCGCCGTCACCTGGCCGCCGAGCTCCGGCAGCGAGTCGACCACGGCGACCCGGTGGCCGCGGAAGCCGGCGTAGTAGGTGGCGAACAGCCCGGTCGGGCCGGCGCCGACCACGACCAGGTCGACCTCGACCAGCGGTCGGTCAGCGGTCGCGGCGGCGGTCGGGGCGGGGGTCGGGTCGGGGGTCGGGTCGGGGGCGTCGGTCGGCGTGGTGGCGGTCACGGCGGCGATCCTGCTCCTCCCGCCCGAGGGGGTCTACTAGAACGTGTTCCAGTTCGGTCGGGGACAGTTCTATCAGAGCGCGTCGAGGTCCGTCACGACCCAGTCCCCCGCGTCGCGGTGCAGGGTCACCACGACCCGATTGAGGTCGGCCCGCGGCTGCTCGGCGTTCTTGCCGGTCGTGGACTGGTTGACGAACAGCAGCGCCTTGACGTCGTGCTCGCTGGCCGAGATCGCCGAGGCCGCCACGACGCTCGCCTCGACCTTCGCCTCGTTGCGCACGGTGTCCTCGCGGATCGCCTCGAGGGTCTCGCGGTACTCGGTCTGCATCTTCGGCGCGAGCAGCGGCAGCGCGGCCGCCATGTCCTCATCGAGGGTGGCCGCGGAGTACGACAGCACCTTCTCCGCCGCCTCGGACGCCGCGCTGAGGCCGGCCGACTTCGCGCCCTCCGAGGCGAACACCACGCCCCCGGCCAGCGGGGTGGTGCCGGCCGGTACGTCGCCCTCGGGCTCGTCCACGGTCAGCATCCGCACGAAGACCACCGCGAGCGCGACCACCACGACGGCCAGCACGCCGGCGGGCCAGCGGCGGGGGCCGGGGGTCGAGCTGGTGGCGATCGCCGGTGGCGCCGCCACGTCCTCGGCGCGCGCGGCCTCGACCGGCGGCTCCGCGACCGCCTGCTCGACCGGCGGCTCGGGATCGAGGTCGGAGCCGCAGTAGCGGCAGCGGATGGCGGCGGCCTTGATGGTCTCCGCGCAGTACGCGCAGGTCTTGGTGTCGGGGTGGGCGTCGGGCTGGGTGTCGGGCTGGGTCACGGTCGGCTCTCTCATCCCACGAACTGCACGTTGGAGGCCAGCCACTGGCCGTCCTCGCGGACCATGTCGATCTGGAGGCGGTAGTAGCGGGGCTGGCTGGTGCCGTCGGTGGTGACGTTCTGGACCTCGCTGTCGGCGGCGACGTAGACCAGCGCGGAGTCGGCGTCGAGATCCCCGACGCCGAGGGCGACCACCTCGCCGGTGCTGACGGACTTGTTGCGCTTCGCGGCCTCGATGAGCTGCTCGACGTTCGCGGCGTACTGGTCGGCGAACTCGCCGGTCGCGAGGGCCAGCACGTCCTCGGTCAGCGGCTCCATGTCCGCGTGGTCGACCTCGAGGAAGGCCAGCGTCAGGTCGCGCGCGGCCTCGGCGACCTCGCGGTGGGCGGCGGTCAGCTCCGCGTCGCCCCGGCCGGCGCTGCCCGTGACCGCCCGGTCGAGCGCGTCCCGGCCGTCCTCGGAGCGCAGGGCGGTGACCGCGATCGCGGCCGCCAGCCCCACGGCGAGCACGGCCAGCACGGCTGTGAACAGGGTCCATCTCGAGCGCACGGTGGCCCTCACATCCCTTCCTGGGGTCCGATGAGCATCCAGCGCCACGCGTCGTCCCCGAAGACCTCCTGCAGGCCGCCCCGGCTGCCGACCGTCACGGCCGGCTCGTCGGCGAGGGTAGCCCCCGGCGCGACCCGGCTGGTGCTGCCGCCGAAGCGCGGCGCGTACTTCGGGCCGCGCTGGTTGTACGGCGCCCCGGAGCGGCAGGTCGCCGGGTAGGTCTCGTTGTCGGCGAGGTCGCTCGCGGGCCGCCACTGGTCGCTGGGCATGAAGCCCTCGCGGCACGGCCCGGGATTCTGCGCGAGCTGGAGGTTGATGTGGCCGTAGCCGTCCCCGGGCGTGCCGGTGAAGCCGTTGGCGACGATCTTGGGGAACGTCACGAGCAGTTGCTCGACGGCGGGCAGCCGGGTGGTGACGATCTGGTTGAGGGTGACCAGGTTGCCGATGAAGACCGGCATCGTGGGCTCCAGGCCGGCCATCAGCCGCTCGACCTCGCGCACGGCGCTGGCGCCGCCCTCGAGGACGGTGCGCAGCTCGGGGTCCTTGCCGCGCAGGGTGCCGGTCAGGTCGGCCAGCGAGCGGGCGAAGGTGCGGATGTCCTCGCGGTGGCGCTGCTGGGTCTGCAGGACGGTCCGGCCGTTGTCGAGCAGGCGGAAGGTCGCCTCCTCGTTGGCCAGGGCCGCCTCGACGAAGCGCGAGCCGCTGTCGACCATCTCCTCGAGCGGGCCGGCGGTGTCTTGGAAGGCCAGGCCGAGCTCCTCGATGACGGTGGAGAGGTTGCCCTTGTCGACCGAGGCGACCAGGGCGTCGAGGTCGACCAGGAGCTCGTCCTCACCGATCGGCAGGCTCGCGTCGTCGCCGACGAGGACGTCCCCGTCCTCGGCGTACGGGCCCCGGCCGTCCTCGGGGACGATGTCGAGGTACTGCTCGCCGACCGCGGAGAGGTTGTGGACCTCGACCCGGGCGTCCAGCGGGATCCTGGTGCCCTCCTCGAGGGCGAGCTCGGCCTCGAGACCCTCGCGGGTGACCTCCATCGAGGCGACCTTGCCGATCTTGACGCCGCGGTAGGTCACCTCGCTGCCCACGAACAGGCCGCCGGAGTCCGGCAGCGTCGCGGAGATGGTCAACCCGCGGCCGAGCACCCGGTCGACCAGGCCGAGGTAGGTGCCGGTGATGTAGACGATGCCGACGGCGGCCAGCGCGACGAAGAGCGCCAGGCGGACCTTGACCCCGCGCGTCATCCCTTGTCCCCCATCAGCCCAGTCCCCCTGCCAGCAGCCCGCCGCCGGTGCCGACCGAGGCGTCGTGGGTGTAGCCGTCCGTGGCGGTCCGGCCGAGGCCGGGCAGCGTCGGCAGGCCCGGGATGTCGGGCAGCGGGATGTCGGGCAGGTCCGGGAGCCCGGGGATGTCGGGCAGCGGGATGCTCGGCCCGTCGCCGGGCTGCTCGATGAGCTGGGTCAGCCCCTCCAGCGAGACATCGAGGGCGAACTTGGCGTTGGCGTAGTCGCCCTTGACGATCTCGCTGGCCTGCTCGGGGAACGGGAAGCTGATCAGCAGCGACAGACCGCGCGGCAGGGAGTCGCCGGTCTCGTTGAGCCGCTTCAGGATCGGGCGCAGGTGGTCGAGGTCGGCCAGCAGGTTCTCCTTGGTGCCGTTGATGACCCGGGTGCCGACCTCCCCGAGCTCGTCGAGCTGGCCCAGCATCGCGACCAGCTGTTCGTGCTGCTGGTTGAGCACCTCCAGCGCCGGCCCGGTCGCCTCGATCGCGTCGGTGATCGTGCGGGACTCGCGGTTGAGGGTGGCGGCGAGCCGGTTGAGCGACTCCATCGCCGAGACGATGTCGTCCTTCTGCTCGTCCAGTCCGCCGACGAGCTCCTCGAGCTGGCCGAAGAGCGAGCGGACGTCGTCGGTGCGGCCGGAGAGCATGTCGTTGACCTCGTCGCTGATCTGCTTGATCTGGCCGACGCCGCCGCCGCTGAGCAGGAACGACAGGGCGCCGAGCACCTCCTCGACCTCCGGGTTGCGGCCGGTGTCGGCGAGCTCGAGCCGGTCGCCGTCCTCGAGCCGGCCGCGGGCCCGCCCGGTGGGCTCCTCGAGCGCGACGTACTTCTCCCCCAGCAGGCTGGTCTGCCGGATCTCCGCGACGGCGTTGTCGGGCAGCTCGATGTCGCTGCGGATCTTGAGCCGTACGACGGCGTTCCACCCGTCGCGGTCGACCTCGTCCACCTCGCCGACCACGACGTCGCTCACCATCACCGGCGAGCGGGGCACGACGTTGAGCACGTCGTGGAACTCCGCGGTCACCGTGAAGGTCTCCTCGCCGCTGACCGGGCTGCCGGGCAGCGGCAGGTCGTAGGCGCCGTCGAAGTCGCACGCGGCCAGCAGCGGGACCGCCGCCGCGAGCGAGGCCAGGCCGACCAGGGCCCTCCGCTGACGCGGGCGGGATCGGGGGCGGGGACGGGTCATCGGGGACCACCTCCGAGCAGCTCGCGCAGGTCCTGGGCCGGGACGGCCTCGCCGGGCACCCGGGTGTCGGGGGCGGCGGCGCGCGCCGGCCCGGTGGGCAGGCCCAGCCCGAGCGGCTCGAGCAGCGACTCCAGCAGCCGGCAGACGGTGCGCGCGGCCGGGACGCCGGCGTTGGTGACGATCGCGCAGAGGAACCCGTCGAGGTCCTCGACGTTCGGGCCGACCTGGATCCGGGCGTTCTGCGAGCCGGTCTTGGTGTCGAAGCCGAGCGCGAGGTTGCCGAGGCCGAGCGGGCCCTTCTCGATCGCCATGGTCAACGACTCCTGCTCGGCGACGAGCACGTCGAGCACGTCGGTGAGGTCCTCGACCTCGCCGACCAGCGCCTTGCGGTTGTCCTTGACGAAGGCCTCGACGGTGCCGACCGCCCCGGCGAGCGCCTCGAGCGCCTGGCCGAGCTCCTGGCGCTCCCCGGAGAGCTGGTTCGTGGCCCGGGCGAGGTCGCCCATGAACTCATCGACCAGCCCGTCGTTGCGGGCCAGCGTGCGGGTGAAGGCGTCGAGCTGCCGGACGGTGCCGAAGAGGTCGCCGCTGTTGTCGCCGAAGGTGGTCGCGGCGGCGGAGAGGTCGCGGATCAGCTGGTTGGCGGTGCGGCCCTGCCCGTCGAGCGCCTCCGCGCCGGAGGCGAGCAGCGTGTCCAGCGAGCCGTTCCTGTTGGCGCCGTTGGGTCCGAGCGCGTTGGCGAGGGTCGAGAGGCTCTCGTAGATGCGGTCCAGCTCGACCGGACTCGCGGTCTCCGCGAGCGGGATGTCGGCGCCGTCGGCCAGCACCGGGCCCTCGGTGTGCACCGGGGTGAGCTGGACGAACCGGTCGGCCACCAGCGTCGGGGTGACGATGACGGCCCGGGCGTCCGCGGGCACGTCGTAGGAGGCGTCGTACACCATGTCGACGCGCACGGACGTCCCCTCGGGGACCACCGCGGTCACCTCGCCGACGGGCACGCCGAGGATCCGGACCTCGGTGCCGGGATAGATGCTGACGGCGCGGGCGAAGTGGGCGGTCACCTTCTTCTGGCCACCGCCGTCGCCGCCGACGAGCACGAGCACGGTGCCGACCAGCAGCAGCGCGGCGACCAGGGCGCCGGCGGCGCGGAGGGTCAGTCGGGGCACGGGTCAGCTCCTCCGTCCGGGGACGAACTCGCCGGCGAGGCCGAGCAGGTTGACGAGGTAGGCGTCGAACCACGGACCGGTCCCGACGATGTGGCCGAGGATGTCGGCGTAGGGGCCGACCGCCTTGGCGGTCTCGCGCAGCTGCCCGCGCCGGTCGCGGAGCATGGTGGTCACGGTCCGCAGGTCGCGCAGCGCGGGGCCGATCTCGTCCTCGTTGTCCTGGGCGAGCCCCTTGAGCTGCACCGCGAGCGTCCGGGCGTTGACCAGCAGCCGGTGGATGGCCTCCTCGCGCCGGTCGAGCTCGTCGAAGACCTGGCTGCTGCTCGCCATCAGCTCCACCAGGTCGCCGCGGCGGTCGGCGAGCAGGCCGGTGACCGACTCCGCGCGGTCCAGGAGCCCCGCCAGGTCCTCGTCGCGGGTCGCGATGGTGCGCGAGAGCCGGGAGAGGCCGGTGAAGCTCTGCTGGATCTCCGGGGCGGCGCCGTCGAGGGTCTCGGAGATGACGTCCAGCGCCTCACTGAGCTGCTGGTCGTCGATCGACTCGGTCGTCGTGGTCAGGTCGCCGAGCACGTCGACGATGTCGTAGGCCGCCCGGGTGTTCTCGACCGGGATCGTCCCGCCCTCGTCGAGCTGACCCTCGTCGCTGGGGATCACCTCGAGGTACTTCTCCCCCAGCAGGTTGAGCACCTCGACCGAGGCGCGGCTGTCCGGGCCCAGCTCGGTGCCGGAGTCGAGCTCGAAGTCGACGACCACCAGGCCGTCCTCGACCGTCATGGCGTTGACCCGCCCGACCCGCTTGCCGGCGATCTGCACCATCTGCCCCGGCCGCAGCCCGCTCGCGTCGGTCAGCTCGGCGTGGTAGCCGGTGCCGCGGAACCCGGGGAACTTCTGGAGGTTGAACGACGCCGCCATCACCACGAGCAGCACCACGAGGGCCACCACGCCGAAGCGCAGGACCTGGCGGTCGCTCCTGCCGCGCGCGCCCATCAGCGACCGCCCATCACTGGCACCTCGGAGCGGTGCTGTGGAACGACAGGTCGTTGAGCGCGTCCTCGAGCCAGCCGAGGTCGATGCCGAGGATCTTGGGGAGCTTGATGCTGCCCTCGAAGTCGCAGAGGTAGTAGTTGTACCAGGACCCGTAGGTGCCGATCCGGGTCTGGTCGGTCATCGCCTCGGGCAGGCGCTCGAGCAGGCCGGTCAGCACCTCGAGGTTCTCCTTCTTCGCCAGCGTCTTCACCAGGACCCGCAGCTCGCGGACGTCCTCGGCGAGCAGCGGGCGGGCGCGGGTGAGCAGGTCGGCGACGGTGTCGGTGAGCTCGGAGAGGTTCTGCACCGAGGTGCCGATGACCTCGCGGTCCTCGGCGAGGTTGCCCATCCACTCCTCCAGCCCGAGCACCAGCTCGGAGAGCTGGGTGCGGCGGCGGTCGACGGTGCCGAGCAGCCGGTCGAGGTTGGTGATCACCTCGCCGATCAGCTCGTCGCGGTCGGCGAGGGTGGTGGTGAGCGAGGCGGTGCGGGCGAGCAGGCCCTGGACGGTGCCGGACTCCCCCTGGAGCACGTCGATGATGTTCTGCGAGAGCTCGTTGACCGCCGCGGGCTCCAGTGCGGAGAACAGCGGCTGGAAGCCGTTGTAGAGCGCCGTGAGGTCCAGCGCGGGCTCGGTGCGGCTGACCGGCATCCGCGCGTCGTCGCCGAGCCGCTTCCCGCCCGGGGGCCCCTCCTCGAGGGCGAGGTAGCGGTCGCCGACGACGTTGAGGTAGCGGATCTCGGCGCGGCTGGTGGTGGTCAGCGGGACGTCGGCGGCGACGGTGAAGCGGACCATCGCCCGGCTGCGCTCGTGCAGCTCGATCGACGTCACCTCGCCGACCGGGATGCCGGCGATCCGGACGTCGTCGCCCTCCTGGAGCATGCTCGCGCTGGTGAACTCCGCGGTCACGGTGCGCTTGTCGCCGAAGCCGATGTTGCCCATGATCACCGCGAGCAGCCCGGTCACCAGGACCGAGGTGAGGGTGAAGATGCCGAGCTTGACGCCGGCGACGATGGTCGTGGAGTTCCGGCTCACCGCTCCACCACCGTCCCCCGCAGCTGGGGGCCGTAGAGCAGCGCCGAGAGCGAGCCGAGGTCGCGGTAGGACAGCCCCGCCTCGGAGGCCAGCAGCACGTTGACCAGGCGCTGCTCGGGGACGGTGCCGGCGTACCCCTTGGTGGGGTTGCGGTACGTCGAGGGGTCGATGCTCCGGAACGGCAGGGTCGAGCCGACGATCTCGTCCTGGTCGCTGCCGTCGGCCAGCGGCGTGCTGTTGGGGCCGGTCGGGCTCGGCAGCCCCGCGCACCACGGGCCGTGGCCGACCTCGCCGTACTGCGGGCGGTCGCCGGCGTCGTACGCCGGCTTCTGCACCGAGCCGAGCTCGAGCACCTGGTTGACCCGGTCGTTCTTGAAGATCTCCGAGAGCTTGGCGGTGTAGATGTCCAACCCCTTCAGCAGGCAGGGGTACTGCGGGGCGTAGGTGTCGAGCAGCCGCAGCAGCGGCCGGGACAGCTCGCCGAGGCGGATGATGCCGTCCTCGTTCTCGGCCAGCACCCGCGTCGTGGTCTCGGCCATGCCGGTGACGTCCCCGATGAAGGAGGACAGCTGCGCCTCCTGGTCGACCAGCGTGCGGGCCGAGACGGTGGCGTTGCGCAGCAGCCGCAGCACGTCGGGCGTCGCCCGCTCGTAGGTCGCCGAGACGTCCGCGATCAGCTCGAGGTCGCGCTCGAGGTTCGGCAGCCGGTCGGCGAGGCGCCCGGTGAACCCGTCGAGCCGCTCCAGCAGCGCGCCGACCTCCTCGCCGCGGCCGGCGAGTGCCGAGGCGAGCGCGTAGAGGGTGCTGTTGAGCTCCGCGGGCCGCACCGAGCGCAGCAGCGGGAAGAGGTTCGCGAGGATCCGGTTGAGCTCGACGTTGGTCTCGACCCGGTCCTGGGGCACCACGTCGCCGTCGGCGACCGGCTCGGACGAGGGCTCGTCGGGCTCCACCAGCGAGACGTACTTCTGGCCGAACAGCGTCGTCGGCAGGATCTCCACCCGCACGTTGCGCGGGATGTCGCGGGCCGCGTCCGGCTGGAGCGCCAGGTCGATCACCGCCTGCTCGCCGTCCTGGCCGATGGTGTCCACCCGGCCGACCAGCACGCCGTGGAAGCGCACGTCGCCGTTGACGGCCAGCTGCAGGCCGGCCCGGTCGGCCTCCAGCCGCATCCGGGTGGAGCGCTCGAACTCCTTGTTGTAGATCGCCACCGAGAGCCACAGGAGCAGCGCGATGGCGGTCACGAAGACGACCCCGGCGACGAGCAGCCTGCGGTGCTCGGCGGGGGTGTCGTGGTGGACGTTGACCAGCACGCCGCGCTACCCCGTGATCCGCACGGTGGTGGTGGAGCCCCAGATGGCGAAGCTGAGGAAGAAGTCGGCGACGACGGTGGTCACGATGCTGGTCCGGATCGCCTTGCCCACGGCCATGCCGACCCCGGCCGGGCCGCCCGAGGCGGTGTAGCCGTAGTAGCAGTGAATCAGGATGATCGCGACCGCCAGGAAGATCAGCTTGAAGAACGACCACAGCATGTCGATGGGTGGCAGGAACTGCAGGAAGTAGTGGTCGTAGGTGCCGGCGGACTGGCCGTAGATCATCGTGGTGATCAGGCGCGGCGAGAGGTACGACGCACTGAGCGCCACCACGTAGAGCGGGATGACGGCGATGAACGCCGCGACCATCCGGGTCGTGACCAGGAACGGCAGCGACGGGATGCCCATCACCTCCAGGGCGTCGATCTCCTCGCTGATCCGCATGGCGCCCAGCCGCGCGGTGTAGCCGCAGCCGACGGTCGCGGCCAGCGCGATCGCGGAGATCAGCGGGGCCACCTCGCGGGTGTTGAAGTAGGCCGAGATGAACGCGGTGAACTTCGCGACGCCGAGCTGGCTGAGCGAGGCGTAGCCCTGGATGCCGACCTCGGTGCCGGCGAAGAACGCCAGGAACGCGATGACGCCGACGGTGCCGGCGATGACCGAGAGGCCGCCGACGCCGAAGGAGACCTCGGCGAGGGTGTTGGCGATCTCGCGCGGGTAGCGGCGGATCGCGCGGGGGGTCCAGGCGAGCGCCTTGACGTAGAACAGCAGCTGGTCGCCGTACTCCTCCAGGCGCGCGCGGCGCTCCTTGAGCAGGGAGGTCCCGAGGTCGGTGATGGCAGCCATGTCAGAGCCCGTGCTGGGGGACGACTTGGAAGTAGATGGCCGTGATCACCGCGTTGAGGAAGAACAGCAGCATGAAGGCGACGATCACCGACTCGTTGACCGCGCGGCCCACGCCGCTGGGCCCGCCACCGGCGTTGAGGCCCTTGTAGGCGCCCACGATCGCGGCGAGGTATCCGAAGACGGCCGCCTTGACCATCGCGATGTAGAGGTCGGGCAGGCTCGCGAGCGCGGTGAAGGAGGACAGGAACGCCCCCGCCGAGCCGTCCTGGATGATGACGGTGAAGAAGTAGCCGCCGCCGATCCCGGCCGAGATCACCAGGCCGTTGATCATCAGCGCGACGAAGACGGTCGCCATCACGCGGGGCACCACGAGCCGGGCGAGCGGGTCGACGCCCAGCACCTCCATCGCGTCGATCTCCTCGCGGATCTTGCGGGCGCCCATGTCCGAGCAGATCGCCGACCCCGCGGCGCCGGCGATGATCAGCGCGGCCGCGATGGGCGCGGCCTCGCGGACCACCGCGAGCACCGCGGAGGCGCCGGCGAAGGACTGGGCGCCGAGCTGGCCGGTGAGGTTGCCGACCTGCAGGGAGATGACCGCGCCGAACGGCACGGAGACCAGGATCGTCGGCATCAGGGTCACGCTGGTGATGAACCAGGCCTGCTCGATGAACTCGCGCACCTGGAAGCGGGTGGTGAAGAGGCGCTTGGTGACGTCGACGACCATCGCCGTCAATTCACCCGGCCCCCGGATCACGGAGACAGCAGAAAACCCCATCCGCCACACCTCCCCAGTCGTTGACGGCGGGCCCACCGTAGAACCTGTTCTCGTTTCGGGCAACGGTCGTCCACCGAACGGCCACGTCGGGGCTCGCCCCACCTGCGTGACGCCCGAGGCGCGCCTAGGATGCGGACGTGCCCAGCTCCCCGGACCCCGCCTCGACCTGGGCGTCCTTCACCCACGACCCCCGCGCCAAGGCCAACGCCGGCCTGCGTGCCGGCGACGCCGACCGCGAGGTCGTGCTGCGCGTGCTCGGCGAGGCGTACGCCGACGGGCGGCTGACCCGCGAGGAGCACGACGAGCGGGCCACCCGGCTCGCCGCGGCCCGCACCTTCGGCGAGCTGCGCCCGCTCCTCGACGACCTGGTGCCGACCACCCCGGCCCCCGTGCGCGCGTCGGCGGCCCTGGCCACGGCCGGGCCCGACGACCTGCGGCGGATGGCCGTGCGCGAGTGGGAGTCGCACCGCCGCTCGGCGATCCTGGCCTTCATCGGCCCGACCCTCATCTGCTGGGCCGTCTGGGTCGCCACGTCCTTCGGGGGCGGTGTGTTCTCACCGGACTTCCCCTGGCCGCTCATCGTGATGGCCGTGACCGGCTTCCACCTGGTCCGCACCCTGGTCACCCGCCAGGAGCTGATCGCCACCGAGCTCGAGCGGCTGCAGCGCCGTCAGGCCAAGGCGCTGCGCGGCCGGCGCCGGCCGTGAGCCGGCGCGCGGTCCACCGCCGCGACCCCTCGCCCGACCCCTCGCGCGACCCCTCGCGCGACCAGCGGGTCCACGGCGTGCTCGGCCGGCACCCCTCGGCGGTCCTGCTCCTCGTGCAGCTCGTCGCCGTGCTCGGCTACCCGTTCCTGGAGGGCTCGGCGGTGGGCCGCGCGTTCATCGGCGTGGTGCAGATCGCCGTGGTCACCATCGCGCTCTGGGCGGTGCGCCGCACGCCGGCGCTGAGCTGGTCCGCGGCGCTGATCGGCGGCCCCGCGGTGGTCTTCACCGTGCTCGAGGCGCTCTCCCCCGACACCGACTGGATCGTGCTGGTCTCGGCGCTCCTGCACGCGCCGTTCTACTTCTACGTCTCCTACGCGATGATCCGCTACCTCTTCCACGACGACCGGGTCACCACCGACGAGCTCTACGCCACCGGTGCGGCGTTCACCGTCGTCGCCTGGGGGTTCGCCTACCTGTACGCCGCGGCGCAGGTCATCCTCGGCGGCGGCTTCATCGGCACCGACTCCGCCGACGACCGCAGCTGGTTCGAGCTGCTCTACCTGTCCTTCTCGGTGCTCACCAGCGTGGGGCTCTCCGACGTGGTGCCGGTCGAGCCGCACGCCCGGTCGCTGGTCATGGTCGAGATGGTCGTCGGCGTCCTCTACGTCGCGCTCGTGGTCTCCCGTCTCGTCGGGCTCATCGTGGCGCGCCAGCCCCGGCGCGACTGAGCCCTTCCCAGACCCCTCGCCCGGCCCTCACCCCGCGTCCCAGCCCTCCGGGCGGTGCTTGCGCGGCAGGGTCTCGACCACGAGCCGGTAGGACTCGTCGACGGCCTCGAGCAGCTCGTCGTCGGGGATGTCGTAGGACAGGTCGTTCCAGCCGGACCGGCCGATGTAGGCCATCACGTGCGCCCGGCCCGGGTGCCGGTCGAGCCACTCGTCGGCGACCTCGCGACTGCCGGCCTTGATCCCGACGCCGTCGGCGCGCAGGAAGGCGAAGATCTTGGCCCGGCCCTCGGGGCCGACCTTGATGACCGGGTGCTCGTGGCCCCACGGGTCGTCGGGCCACGCACCCGGCTTGGCCAGGCAGTGGGCCTGCATCCGCTCGACGTCCACGGCTCGACCCTAGGACCTCAGCCCGGGGCCCGCACCCGGTCGACGAAGGCCAGCAGGTTGCGCCGCAGCCGCGCCGCGCGCTCCTCCACGGTGAGCGTCTCGGGCACCCGCATGAGCGCCGGGAGCGGTCGCAGGCCCCGGGCGTACGCCGAGCACGCGAGGTCGGCGCACGCGTCGATGCCGACGGTGTTGCCGGCCCGGCCCGAGCGGCCCGCGCGCGGGGCGACCAGCAGCGCGGCGCCCTGGCCGGGGTGGGTCGTCAGGCACAGCGAGCACATCCGGGCCCGCCGCGGCCCGACGCCGCTCGGCGCCCGGCGCAGCTGCACGCCGAGGAGCCGGTCCTCCTCGTCGGCCACCACGAGGTAGGCGTGCAGCGGCGAGCGGTCGTCGACCCAGCCGAGGAAGTCCAGGTCGTCCCACCGGCGCTCGGCCAGGTCGCCCGGCAGGCGCAGCCGGGTGGCCTCCCCGCGGCTGGCGTTGACGAAGCAGGAGCGCAGCGCGCGCTCGTCGACGGCTCTCACGAGGCGCCCCAGCCGGCCAGGGTGGCGTCGAGGCTGTCCACGATCCGCTCCCAGCTCTCCTGGGCGGCCGGCGCGCTGTGGTCGAAGCCGCCCGCGCGCTCGAGGCTGACGAAGCCGTGGACGACGCTGCCCACGAGGCGGACCGCGTGGGTCTCCTCCGGCTCGCCGAGCCGGTAGCCCGCCAGGGCCGCCCGGAGCAGCGACGCCAGGCGCGGGCCGGCGCTGGCCGCGGCCGATGCGGCGTCCAGGCGCCCCCGGGCGGCGTCGTACCGACCGGGGTGGGTGGCGGCGTACTCCCGGTGGACGTCGGCGAGGGCGCGGAGGGCGTCCGGGCCGGAGTGCCCGGCCAGCGCGTCCGCCGCGCGGTCGGCGAGGTCGGCCAGGGCGAGCAGGGTGACCCGCGTGCGCAGGTCCTCGGCGCCGGCGACGTGGCTGTAGAGGCTGGCCGGCTTGACGTCGAGGCGGCGCGCGAGGGTCGAGAGGCCGACCTGCTCGAGGCCGACCTCGTCGGCGAGCTCGGCGGCGGCCGTCACCACCCGCTCGGCGGTCAGGCCCTTCCTAATGGTCATAGGCACCAGCCTATGTCACGTAGGTCCCGG
Source organism: Nocardioides marmotae (assembly GCF_013177455.1). Classification (NCBI taxonomy): domain Bacteria; kingdom Bacillati; phylum Actinomycetota; class Actinomycetes; order Propionibacteriales; family Nocardioidaceae; genus Nocardioides; species Nocardioides marmotae. Next base: position 1,894,022 of record NZ_CP053660.1, on the reverse strand, counting down.
CGCCAGCTCGGCTCACGGCCCGGCGGATCCCGGTCCATCCGGCGTGCAGACGTAGACCTGGATGGCGGCTGCGGCGGTGAGGGGGCCGCGGGACCAGTCGCCGAAGCGTTCGACGGCGCGGAGACCGCCGAGCGCGAGCAGCAGCGGCAGCTCCTGGGGAAAGATGCTCCTCATCTCGAGCGGCGCGACGACGAAGTCGGCCTCGCCGTCGGCGGAGAAGAACCACGTCCCGCGCGTGACCTGTGCGGCCGCGTCGTACCTCTCCTCCACATCGACGTGCACGACGCCCCGATCGGGATCCATGAACGACAACGCGTCGCGCCTGCGTCGTACGCCGTCGGCCTGGGCGAGCAGGTGCACGCTGGGGTTGAACACGTCGAGGACGAGCCGCGCCCCCGGCGCGAGGTGCCGGCGCACCGTCCGGAAGCACGCCACCAGGTCGTCGGCCTCATGGAGGTGGAGCAGTGAGTTGGCGGCGATGAGGACGAGGTCGAACGTCCGGCCCAGCTCGAGCCGGCGCATGTCGCCCTGCAGCCACTCGACCGCCACTCCGCGCTCGTCCGCCTTGCGCCGAGCCTCGGCAAGCATCGCCGGCGAGAGCTCCAGGCCCGTGCACGGATGACCGTCGGACGCGATCGGGATCAGCTTGTGCCCGGTCCCGCACCCGAGCTCGAGGACGCTCCCGCCCTGCCGGTCAGCCTCGGCACGGTAGAAGGCGAGGGCCTCCTCACCTCCGGGGAACAACCGGTCGTACAGCTGGGCATCCGCGTAGAACTGCTCGCTCACCGGGATGCCTCCTCGCTGGCCGTCCGCGGTGTCCCATCACCCACCCGCCACCGCCCCCGCAGCAGATCACGTCCGGCCCGGGCGAGCCACAGGATTCCTCACGGCGGCGGACCGACCGGCAGCCGCAGGGAGGCGGTGTACGCCTCGCGCGTCGTGGTCCGTCGAGCCAGCCGGCGCAGCCGCCAGACCTGGGAGGCGCCGAGCGCCCACAGCACGAACTGCACGGACATCGCCCAGCGGAACGCCTCGGGGGTGAAGCCCGACCCCGCCGGCGTGCGCCAGTCCAGGACCAGACCGATCGCCACCACCAGCACCAGGGTGGAGAGGAAACCGCCCTGGTTGATCAGGCCGATGGAGCTGGCGAGCCGCTCGGGCGGGTTCGAGGTGCGCCCCACGTCGAAGCCGATCAGGCAGGCCGGGCCGCCGACGCCGACGACCACGGCGAGGCCGACCAGCACGCCGAACGGCGCCGCGCCCGGCCACAGCAGGACCACCGCCCAGGCTGCGGCGAGCGCGCCGGTCACCGTGAGGACGATGGTCGAGCGGTGCCAGGGATGGACGCCGGCGAGCCAGCCCAGCCCGGGCCCGGCCACCATCGCGGCCGCCACCACGACCGTCAGCAGGAAGCCCGCCTCGCCCGAGGAGAGCCCCTCGCCGCGGACGAAGAACGGGTAGCCCCACAGCAGGCCGAGCGTGTTGCTGCTGAACGGCGTCGTGAAGTGCATCCAGAACCCCAGGCGGGTGCCCGGCTCGGCCCACGACGCAGCCAGGCTGCGGCGCACCGCGGCCAGCCCCATCGGCTCCCCGCGCAGGTTCCGCACCGTCGGGGTGTCCCGCAGGACCAGCAGCAGGGCGATCATGAGCACCGGGCCGACCCCAGCCGCGACCAGGTAGGCGCCGGTCCACCCCAGGTCGCGCAGCGCCCAGGTCATCGGCACCGCGGCGACCACCGAGCCGAGCTGCCCCACGGTGCCGGTGAGCTGGCTGAACAGCGCGATCCGCCGCGGCGGGAACCAGCTGGAGACCAGCCGCAGCACGCAGATGAAGATCAGCGCGTCGCCCACCCCCACCAGGGCGCGGGCGCCGAGCGCCACCGGGTAGGAGGTGGCCAGGGCGAAGGCGACCTGGCCCAGGGTCATGACCGTCAGGCCGGCCGCGAGCACGCTGCGCGGGCCCCACCGGTCCACGAGCAGGCCCACCGGCACCTGCATGCCGGTGTAGACGAGCAGCTGGAGCATCGTGAACGCCGCCAGCTGCGAGGCGGAGATGTCGAAGCGCTCCGAGGCGAGCAGGCCGGCCACCGCCAGCGAGCTGCGGTGGAAGACCGCGAGGAGGTAGACCAGCAGGCCGACGCCCCAGACCAGGACGGAGATGCGCAGCGGCACCTCCGGGGCACGGCCGCTCAGCTGGTCTCCCCTGCCACGTCGGCAGCCCCTTCCCGTTCGGTCACTTCGTGGCTTCCATCATCTGCCGGAGCTCCTTCTTGAGCTCGGAGATCTCATCACGCAGACGGGCGGCGAGCTCGAACTGCAGCTCCGCGGCGGCGGTCCGCATCTGGTCGGTGAGGTCCTGGATGAGCTGGGCGAGGTCGGAGCTCGGCATGCCGGCGAGGTCCTTGGCGTGCTTGCCCGCGGCGTCCTTGCCGAGCGTCGGGACCGGCTGCTTGACCTTGGCGCCGCCCGCGCGGCCCTTGGCCTCGGTGCCGGCCCAGGTCTCCAGCAGCGCCTGGGTGCTCTCGTCCTCGCGGGCGAGCATCTCGGTGATGTCGGCGATCTTCTTGCGCAGCGGGGTCGGGTTGATCCCGTGCGCCTCGTTGTAGGCGACCTGCTTGGCGCGACGGCGGTTGGTCTCGTCGATGGCGTTCTCCATCGACGGGGTGATCCTGTCGGCGTACATGTGCACCTGGCCCGACACGTTGCGGGCCGCGCGGCCGATCGTCTGGATCAGCGACTTGTCCGAGCGGAGGAAGCCCTCCTTGTCGGCGTCGAGGATCGCGACCAGCGAGACCTCCGGGAGGTCGAGGCCCTCGCGCAGCAGGTTGATGCCGACGAGCACGTCGTACTCCCCCAGCCGCAGGTCGCGCAGCAGCTCGATCCGCTTGAGCGTGTCGACCTCGGAGTGGAGGTAGCGGGTGCGGATGCCGGCGTCGAGGAGGTAGTCGGTGAGGTCCTCGGACATCTTCTTGGTCAGCGTGGTGACCAGGACCCGCTCGTTCTTGTCCACCCGCAGCCGGATCTCGTGGATCAGGTCGTCGATCTGGCCCTTGGTCGGCTTGACCACGACCTCGGGGTCGACCAGGCCGGTCGGGCGGATGATCTGCTCGACGACGTCGCCGCCGACCTTGTCCAGCTCGTAGTCGCCCGGCGTCGCGGAGAGGTAGATCGTCTGGCCGATCCGGTCGAGGAACTCCTCGAAGCGCAGCGGCCGGTTGTCCATCGCGCTGGGCAGCCGGAAGCCGTGGTCGACCAGGTTGCGCTTGCGGGACATGTCGCCCTCGTACATGCCGCCGATCTGCGGCACGGCGACGTGCGACTCGTCCACGACGAGCAGGAAGTCCTCGGGGAAGTAGTCGATGAGGCAGTTGGGCGCCGAGCCGCGCTGGCGGCCGTCGATGTGCATCGAGTAGTTCTCGATCCCCGAGCAGGAGCCGACCTGGCGCATCATCTCGATGTCGTACGTCGTGCGCATCCGCAGCCGCTGGGCCTCCAGCAGCTTGCCCTCCCGCTCGAACTTGGCCAGCTGGTCCTCCAGCTCCAGCTCGATCCCCTTGATCGCCCGCTCCATCCGCTCGGGGCCGGCGACGTAGTGGGTCGCGGGGAAGACGTAGAGCTCCTGGTCCTCGGTGAGCACCTCGCCGGTGACCGCGTGCAGCGTCATCAGCCGCTCGATCTCGTCGCCGAAGAACTCGATGCGGACCGCGTGCTCCTCATAGACCGGGAAGATCTCCAGGGTGTCGCCGCGGACGCGGAAGGTGCCGCGGGTGAAGGACATGTCGTTGCGGGTGTACTGGATCTCCACCAGCCGGCGCAGGATCGAGTCACGATCGTGCTCCTCGCCGACCTTGAGGCGCAGCATCCGGTCGACGTACTCCTGCGGCGTGCCCAGGCCGTAGATGCAGGAGACCGTGCTGACCACGATCACGTCGCGGCGGGTGAGCAGGCTGTTGGTCGCGGAGTGGCGCAGCCGCTCGACCTCCTCGTTGATCGAGGAGTCCTTCTCGATGTAGGTGTCGGTCTGCGGGACGTAGGCCTCGGGCTGGTAGTAGTCGTAGTAGGAGACGAAGTACTCGACCGCGTTGTCGGGGAAGAGCTGGCGCAGCTCGTTGGCGAACTGCGCGGCCAGGGTCTTGTTGGGCTGCATGACCAGCATCGGGCGCTGCACCTGCTCCGCGACCCAGGCGACCGTCGCGGTCTTGCCGGTGCCGGTGGCACCGAGCAGCACGACGTCCTCGACACCGTCCTTGATCCGCTTCGTGATCTCCTTGATCGCCGCCGGCTGGTCACCCGAGGGCTGGTAGTCCGAGACCACCTGGAACGGGGCGACGCGGCGCTCGAGATCGGTCACTGGACGCATGGCTTCGAGCCTACGCGGGGCCGCCGACAGCGCCGGCCCGGCTCCGCTCCCCGCGACAGCGATCTCCGGGCGTGCCCTAGATTGTGCCCCGTGACCGCCCGCCGCCAGCTCGTCCTCGAGCGGACGTTCCGGGTCCTGCGCCGCACCCTGCTGACCGTCGTCGGCGTGCAGCTCGCGCTGGCCGTCGGGATGTCGCTGGTCGACTCCTACCGCCGCCGCGGGAAGAAGCCCCGGCCCTTCCCGTTCACCGAGCCGCGCACCGTGGCCATCGGACGGGGCGAGGTGACGACGTACACCTATGGCCAGCACCTCTACGAGGACATGATCGCCGCGATCGACGGCGCCAAGCGGCAGGTGCTCTTCGAGACCTACATCTGGAAGGGCGACGCGGTCGGCGAGCGGTTCAAGCAGGCGCTGATCGCCGCCGCCGCGCGCGGCGTGGACGTCTACTGCATCTACGACGGCTTCGCGAACCTCGTCGTCTCCCCGCGGTTCAAGCGGTTCCCGCCGTCGCTGAAGGTGCTGCGCTACCCCGTGTACGGCGCCGGGTGGCGCTTCTTCGACCTCGGCCGCTACGGGCGCGACCACCGCAAGGTGCTCGTCGTCGACGACGCGGTCGGGTTCGTCGGCGGCTACAACATCGGCTCGGCCTACGAGACCGAGTGGCGCGACACCCACGTGCGGATCACCGGACCGGGCGTCTGGGACCTCAAGCGCGCGTTCGCCGACTTCTGGAACCTGCACCGGCGCCGCCGGATCGGGCACAGCGAGCGGCCGCTGCTGCTGGAGACCGCCTCGACGTGGGAGCCGATGATCCGGTTCCAGCGCAACGTGCCTCGGCTGTGGATGTTCCCCATCCGCGGGATGTACCTCGAGGCCTTCGACCGGGCGAGCCGCAACATCTGGATCACCCAGGCCTACTTCCTGCCCGACCAGCAGCTCGTCGACTCGCTGCGAGCCGCTGCCAAGCGCGGGGTCGACGTCCGGCTCCTCGTGCCGCTGAAGTCCAACCACATCGTCGCGGACTGGATCTCGCGCGGGTACTTCTCCCAGCTGCTCGACGCGGGCGTGCGGATCTTCCGGTTCAAGGACGCGATGGTGCACGCCAAGACCGCCACCGTCGACGGCACCTGGTCGACGGTCGGCACCGCCAACATCGACCGGCTCAGCCTCCAGGGCAACTACGAGATCAACGTCGAGTTCATCGACGGCGAGCTCGCGCGCACCCTCGAGGAGATCCACCTCGTCGACGAGTCCAACTCCATCGAGCTCACCAGCGGGGAGTGGGAGGCGCGCGACCTGCACCGGCGCTTCACCGAGTCCCTGCTGCGGCCGTTGCGTCCCCTGCTCTGAGCCCCGCTGCTCCGACCGGGCGTGTCCCTGTCGCGCGGGTCGAGCGCGACGTCACCGTGCGGCCCACCCGGCACGCGTGGCGCGTCGAGGTCGCCCACGGCCGCCTCGGCCGCTCCCGCCCATGCGACTGTCTCAGAGTCGGTCGCTGGCGGTCAGAGCGACCGTGCCGACGACGTAGCCGTCACCGTCGCAGGATTCGCCGTTCGGATACGACCTCGTGAGGTGGACGTCTCGCTCGGCGGTCGCGATCACCGTCCCGTCTGCGTCGGACAGCTCGACCGTCACGGCTACTGGCCCCGGCTCGAACCAGCGACCGAGATCATCGAACGTGATGTTCGCGCCTCGGCCTACTGCTCCTTCGGGCACGGGACCGAGACGCTGGGTCGCAGTAGCGCATTCGTTGGCGTCGCAGACCTCGACGGCCACGCTCCCCGTCGACACGAACAGCACGCGCGGGATCTCCACACCTACGCCGTCGAATCCACCGACATCGGAGCACCCACCACCAGCACAGCCCTGCACGCCGAGAGCGACCAGGGCACACAGCAGTGCCAGGCCCCCCGACGTACTCCGCGCGCTTTCGGCGGGTCGTAGACCACGCCTCCTGCGCTCCACTGGCATGGCGGGAGTATCGCGCAGGACTCGGGTAGCCGGGGCCCGCCGACAGGGACACACCCAGCGAGCCCCGCTGCTCTGAGCCGGCCGCTCCGGGCCCACTGGTCCAGCCCGGTGGTCTAGCCCGTCGGGAACCGGATGACCGAGGCGAACTGGAGCGCCTTGGCCTTGTCGCCCTTCACGCCGAGCCGGCCCCGCATGACCCCGGCGACCGCGCCGAGGTGGCCGGTGGCGAGCCGGAGGAAGTCGTGGGCGTCGCAGACGATCGTCGCGTCCCGGCGGCCCTCGTCCTCGTCGGTCACGGCCGCGGCCCCGTCACGGAGCGTCACGACGTAGCGGTCCGGCTCCCCCGGCCCGCCGCCCAGCCGGAAGCCGACGACCAGGTCCAGGTTCGCGGCGCGACGCTCGTCGACGAACGACGGGAGCCGGCGGAAGACCTCCTCCAGCACGACCGGGCGGAAGCCACCGGCCATCACCCGGCGCAGGTGGTCGGTGCTCGCCTCGCCCACCGCCCGGGCGACCTCGTCGGGGTCGAGCGCCGTGGGGTCGACGGCCGCCTCCGCGTGGCCCGGCACGCGGAAGATCCCGCCCACGGCCAGCGCCAGCAGGGCATCCCCCTCCACGTCGAGGCCGCCGCCGAGGTACTCCAGGCCGGCGTTGCGCTCGCCGGAGACCAGCCGCACGAAGCGCAGCAGGCTGGTCGTCAGCACGACGTCGGCGGCCTCCGCGGCATCCCGGTCGGCCACCAGGTCGACCGCGCCCCGGTCCAGCCGGATCGCGTGGCTCTCCAGCAGGCGACTGCCGCGCCGCAGGTCGAACCGGACCGTGCCGGACACCCCGGCCAGGCGGTCGGCGTCGGCGTACTCCTCGAGGCGGCGGAGGATGCCGGGCACCGCGGCGGCCCGGACCTCCTCGCGCCCGATCAGCTCCAGCAGCAGGTCGTCGTCGGAGGCCGTGACGGCGGCGACGAGGGCCTCGGCCGGAGCGTCGGCGAAGAAGCGGTCGGCGGTGGCCCGGTCGGCGGTGCGGAGGGGCTCGAGGAGGGTGGGGGTCACGGGGCCTTGGCTACCACGTCCGAGCCTCGTCGCGACACTGGCCGTGCGGCCTCCTGAGATGGAAGGCTCCGCGCATGCTCCCTCGTCTGCTCCCACGCCGCCGCTCCCGCGCCCGCACCCTCACCGACCAGCACGTCCTCATCACCGGCGCCGCCAGCGGCATCGGCCGGGCCACGGCCGAGCTCGCCGCCCGGCGAGGCGCCGTCGTCCACCTCACCGACCTCGGGGCCGAGCGCCTCGAGGAGGCCGCCGCCGCCATCCGCGCGGCCGGCGGCCGGGTCGGCCACGTCGAGGCCGTCGACGTCTCCGACCACGCGGCGGTCCAGGCGATGGCGCGGCGGCTGACCGCCGAGCACGGCGCCATGGACGTCGTCATGAACATCGCCGGGATCTCCCGCTGGGGCACCGTCCGCTCCCTGGAGCACGAGGACTGGCGGCGCCTGGTCGAGGTGAACCTGATGGGCCCGATCCACGTCATCGAGGAGCTCGTGCCGGCGATGATCGACGGCGGCCGGGGCGGCAGCCTGGTCAACGTCTCCTCCGCGGCCGGCATCATCGGGATGCCGTGGCACGCGGCGTACAGCGCGAGCAAGTTCGGCATCCGCGGCGTCTCCGAGGTCCTCCGCTTCGACCTGCGCCGGCACGGGATCGCGGTCAGCCTGGTCTGTCCCGGCGCCGTCGACACGCCGCTGACCGAGACGATCCACATCTCCGGCGTCGACAAGGCCAGCCCGACCTTCCGCAGGCTCCAGGCGCGCTTCCGCCACGGGGCGGTCTCGCCCGAGCAGGCGGCCGAGGCGATCCTCGAGGGCGTACGCCGCCGGCGCTACTGGGTCTACACCTCGCGCGACATCCAGCTCGCCCACCTCCTCCAGCGCTACCTGCCGCCGGCCTACGTCGCCCTGATGCGGGTGATGAGCTGGGGCGCGAACAAGGCGCTGCCCGCCGTCGAGCAGGCCCGCCGCCCCGAGAGCCTGCCGGAGAGCGCCGCGTGAGCGCACGGATCACCCCCGGCGCCCGGCGCGACGTCGGCGTGGCCACCTGGGCCTTCGCCCACGTGGCCGGAAGGGTCTCGGGCACCGAGCCGCCCGCGGTCTTCCTGACCCTGGGCCGCAACCGGCGGCTCTTCCGCGGGTGGCTGCACTTCGCGGGCCGGATGATGCCGGGCGGGCGGCTCCCCCGCCGCCAGACCGAGCTGGTGATCCTGCGAGTCGCGCACCTGACCGGCAGCGAGTACGAGGCGACCCAGCACCGCGGCCTCGGCCGCCGGGCCGGGCTCACCGACGCCGAGCTCGACCGGGTCGCCGACGGCCCGGACGCGCCCGGGTGGGCGCCGCGCGAGCGGCTGCTGCTGCGGGTCACCGACGAGCTCCACGCCACCGACGACCTCTCCGACGCCACCTGGGCCGACCTGCGCGCCGAGCTCGACGAGCCGACCTGCATCGAGGTGCTGATGCTGGTCGGCCACTACCGGATGCTCGCCACCACCCTCGGCGTCCTGCGCGTCCAGCCGGACCGTCCGCGGCGCTGAGGGGGTCGGTCTCCTCCGGGGTCTCCTGGGCTCCGCCGGGGCGGGGTCGTTTCATCAAGGTATGCAGCCGAACCGCCACTCCCCCGGGTGAGCTCCGCCAGGGAAGTGCGGGTTGACCTGCATACCTTGATGAACCGCCGCCCGAGTCGCGGAGTCGCCCGAGCCGCCGGAGTCCCGGGCGCCGCGCGCCGGCTACCAGGTGTCGACGGTGCGGCCGGAGCCGGTGAGCCGGCCGTCGCGGGCGGCGGCGTCGATGACGCGGGCGATCAGGTGGCGGGTCTCGGCGGGGTCGACGACGTCGTCGATCTCGAAGTGGCGGGCGACGTTGAGCGCGGAGGAGCGCTCCCGGGCGAAGGCGGTGAGCTCCTGGACGGTCCGCTCGCGCTCGGCGTCGTCCTCGATCGCCTCGAGCTCGCGGCGCATGGCGAGCCGGACGGCACCCTCCAGACCCATCGCGCCGAGGTGGGCGCCGGGCCAGGCCAGGGTGAGCAGCGGCTCGTGGGTGCTGCCGCCGAGCATCGCCTGCGCGCCGAGCCCGTAGGCGCGGCGCAGCACGACGCCGACGAGCGGCACGCGGAGGGTCGCGCCGGCGACGAGCAGGCGGGAGGTGTGCCGCACCAGGCCGGTCCGCTCGGCGTCGGGGCCGACCATCATCCCGGGGGTGTCGACGAGCGAGACGACGGGGAACCCGTGGGCGTCGCACAGCTGGAGGAACCGCGCGGCCTTGTCGCCGGCGTCGGCGGTGATCGCGCCGGCCATGTGCCGGGTGTCGTTGGCCAGCACGCCGACGGTGCGACCCTCGATGCGGCCCAGGGCGGTGAGCAGCTCCGGCGCGAAGGCCGGCCGCAGCACCGTCACGCTGTCGACGTCGCAGAGGGTCTCCACGACCGGCTCGACGTCGTACGCCGTGCGCTCGCCGTCGGGGACCGCGTCGCGCAACGGGGTCTGGTCGGGGGCGGTCCACTCCTCGACCGGGCCGAGGAAGTAGCCGAGCAGCCGCCCGGCGACGTCCACGACCTCCTCGTCCTCGGCGAGGACGTCGACGACGCCGTTGGCGGTCATCACCTCGATCGGACCGATGTCCTCGGCGGCCACGTCGCCGAGCCCGCCGCCGGCGATCATCGCCGGGCCGCCCATCCCGAGCGAGGCCCGCCGGGTGGCCACAACGAGGTCGGCGCACCCGGCCACCACGGCGTTGCCGGCGAAGCAGTTGTCGTCCACCACGGCGATCCGCGGCACCCGGCCCGAGAGCCGCGCCCACGCCGCGAACGTGGTCACGTCGAGCGCGGAGACCAGCGGGATGTCGGAGTCCCCGGGCCGGCCGCCACCGCCGGCGGCGAAGAACACCGTCGGCAGGGCGAGCCGCTCGACCACGTCCAGCAACCGGTCGGTCTTGCGGTGCCCGCGCATGCCCTGGGTGCCGGCCATGACCAGGTAGTCGTAGGACAGCACGGCGCACTGCCGACCGCCGAGAGTGGCCAGCCCGCCGACGATGCCGTCCGCGACGGTGCGGTCCAGGAGGTCGTCGAGGTCGCGGCGGCCCTCCTGGGCGGCGGTGACGAAGCGGCCGTACTCCACGAAGCTGCCGGGGTCGACCAGCGCGGCGACGTTCTCCCGCGCGGTCCGGCCGCCGCGGGCGTGGAGCCGGGCGACCGCGTCGGGACGCGCGGCGTCCTCGGTCAGCGCCCGCCGGGCGAGCAGGTCGAGGAGCTCCTGGCGGATCGGCACGCAGCGGAGTGTAGGCGCCGACCGCCGCGGGCTCAGCGGTCCAGCGGGGGCGGGGCGTGCTCGGCGCCGCGCCAGACGGCGTCGTCCATCGCGCACCGCCCGTCCCGGTTCAGCGGCTTCCGGTCGGTGGAGCTGGGGTGGCGGTGCGGGGTGCCGTAGCTGCACTGCTCCTGGCCCTGGAGCAGCAGGTCGATGTCGAGCCAGCCGTTGTTGAACGCCGAGGCGAAGCGGCTCGTGCCGTAGCCCAGCATCCGGGTCAGCTGCCGGACGTGCGGGTCGCGATCGGCGAGGAGGTCGGTGAGGCCGACGAGCTCGACCAGCGCGGGCGGCAGGTCGACGGCCAGGTCGTCCGCGAGCACGCCCATGGTGTCGAGGTCGTCGGGCGCGCGGCGCAGGATGCGGCGGAACTCGGGGTCGAAGCCCTCCAGCCACGACGCGAACCGCCGGGCCGACTCCGAGAAGCCCGCGAGGTCGGCGCGGTGCGCGGAGAGCAGCTCGCCGACCCGCTCGCCGTTGCGCAGCAGCCGGTCGGTCTGCGGCCAGGCGTCGTCGAGGGCGGTGCTGACCTCGTCGAGGGAGACCAGGAGCGTCTCCAGGTCGCCGCCGGTGCCCTGGGTCGCGGCGGCGATCTCGCGCAGCAGCACGCGGACGTCACGGCCGTCGACCCGGTCCAGGAGGTTGTCGAGGCCGGCGGCGGCCGCCGCCATGGAGACCGGTACGTCGGCGGCGCTCGCCCGCACCACGTCGCCGTCGCGCAGGAACGGGCCGCCGTCCTCGTCCGGCTGGAAGTCGAGGAACTGCTCGCCGACCGGCGAGAGGCTGCGCACCGCCGCGCGGGTCGCCCGCGGCACCTCGACGCCGGGCCGCAGCGCGATCGTCGCGACGACGCCCGCCTCCGGGTCGAGCTCGACGTCGGTGACGGTGCCGACGCGCACCCCGCGGTACGTCGCCGGCGAGCCCTCGAACAGCCCGCCGGTGCGCGGCAGCTGCACGCTCACCTGGTCGGCGCGCCCGGTGAGCGGCACGTCGAGGACGACCGTGACCAGGTACGTCACGCAGACCGCGAACGCCGCGACCAGGCCGACCACGCTGAGCACCGGGCGATGCGCCCGCAGCCAGGTCATCGCTCCTCCCCCTGGGGTCGCAGGCCGAGCAGCCAGGGCAGGTCGGTGGCGTCCGCGGCGGCGTCGAGCAGCCCGGAGAGCCCCGACAGACCGGGCAGCGCCGGCAGGCCCGGGAGGCCGGGCAACCCCGGCAGATCCGGGAGCCCGGGCAGGTCTGGCAGTCCCGGCAGCCCCGGGAGACCCGGCTCGCCCGGCTCGCCCGGCTCGCCGGGCTGGTCCGGCCCGGGGACGCCCGGGAGCAGCGGGTCGGTGCCG